>CAJULV010000010.1:0-7915 GCA_910587555.1 uncultured Acetatifactor sp. | reverse complement strand
GAATACTTAAGCAGTAGGTAATGCAGCACCCATGGCCAGCCATGAGGAGTCGGAAGGCGGCTGCGAAAGGGATAGACGAATACTTAAGCAGTAGGTAATGCAGCACCCATGGCCAGCCATGAGGAGTCGGAAAGGCATTCCGGGCTGGCTGGAAGCAGCCGGCCTGGAAATATATTGATATATTTAAAAGACTTGGGAGAATTTTATGGTAAAACATATTGTATTATGGGATTTTGCGGAGGGGCTTTCCGGAGAAGAGAAGAAGGAAGCGGCAGAGAAGATGAAGGCCTTGCTGGAACCTATCAGGGCGTTGGTTCCCGGAGCGGTTGCGCTTCAGGTGGTTCAGAATCAGTTGTCCTCCAGCAACCGTGACATTGCGTTAATTTCCACGTTTGAGACGCTGGATGCGCTGATGGCTTACCAGAATCATCCGGCACATGTGGAAGCAGGAAAATACGTGCGGAGCGTTACCTGTAACAGGGCCTGCATGGATTATGAATTTACGTCTAAATAATATCAGCTTTGTTCTGTTTCAATTCAGAAGAGGAAAGTAGGTAAACAGTATGCCTTGGTGTCCAAAATGCAAAAATGAGTATAGGGAAGGTTTTTCGGTATGTGCCGATTGCGGAAGTGTGCTTGTGGATGAGGAGACGTTTGTGCGGCTGGAGGCGGAACAGCCTGCTGATTTTTCTTCCGAAGCAGCGGAGGAGAAGGCGGGGGCGTCCCAAAGCAGGGGAAAGGGTGAAAGCAGCAGGATTCCGTATCGGGATAATGCTGAGCGTGCCAGTGAAAACCGCTCTTCCGCATGGGTTTTAATGGCGGTGGGAGGCTTTGGAATCGCTGTTTTGATATTGGGAATCACAGGAATGATTCCTCTGCATTTCAGTAATGCCTATCTGTTCTATGGTGTGATGGCTGCCGTATTTATCCTGTTTCTGGTAGCCGGCATCATATCCATGAAAAATGCCCTGATATTTGAAAAAAGCGCGGAATCGGAAAATTCTGTTAAAACGGCTCTCCTGGATTGGTGCAGGCAAAACCTTCGCAAGGAAGATCTGGACCAGCAGATTGGAATTGAGGAAAAGCCATCTATGGAAATCCTTTATTTCAGGCGTTTTGAGGCCATCAAGGCAAAGCTGAACCATCAGTTTCTGAATCTGGACCAGGGATTTTTGGAAAAGCTCATTGATGACACCGTCTATGAGATGGTTTACGGTGCAGATGAGGAAAACAGCTGAACCACAGTGTGACAGTCAAAAGTATCAGCGGGAATCCGCATAGTGAGGGAACAATTTGAAAATCACCATTGCATGTGTAGGCAGAATAAAGGAGAAATTTTACAGGGACGCTGTTGCAGAATATGAGAAACGGTTAAGCAGATACTGCAAACTGGAAATCCTGGAAGTGGCGGATGAAAAGACGCCTGACGGGGCAGGTGCGGCCTTGGAGGAGCAGATCAGGGAAAAAGAGGGAAGGCGCCTTCTGGAGAAAATCCGGGAGGACGCCTTTGTCTGTTCTCTGGAGATTGAGGGGAAACGCCTGACTTCAGAAGGGTTTGCGGGATGGATGGAAGGCCTGGCGGTCAAGGGAACCAGCCATATTGTGTTTGTCATTGGGGGGTCCCTGGGCCTGCATGAGTCCGTGCGCAGGAGGGCAGACATGGCCTTAAGCTTTTCAGACATGACCTTTCCGCATCAGCTGATGCGGGTGATCCTGGCAGAGCAGGTTTACCGGGCTTTTCGTATTATACAGGGGGCGCCATACCATAAGTAAAGGCGAAGTTTTGAGGAAGGCCAGAAAGTGCAGGAAAGCTAAGATTTAGGCGGGAAATAGAGGGTTGGCAAAAGTTGTTTTAAGATAATACTATGAAAATTATCACACTTAGGCATGTTATGGGGAAATATATCACAAGTAAGGGCGAAGTTTTGAGGAAGGCTGGGAAGTGCAGAAAAGCAAAAATTTAGGAGAGATATGGAAAGTGGATAAAAGGTTGTTTTCAGATAAATATATCTAATTTGTGGATCTGTCAGACGGAATCATCTTAATGAAAACAAGAAGGAAGCAGGGTAAACAGCTTTGAAAATTCCATATGCCAGAATCGAGAGAAGAGGAATGTATGTATGCCTTGCGTGCGTATATACATCAATATTTAAGTGGGGGTAGTTATGAAAATACGGTGTGTGTGGGAGCACAATGGCGATGACAGTATTATGTATGCCGACAACTTTGTTGGAGCATATACGCGTGGCGAATCAAAAGATATTGCTCTTCAAAAGATGAAAAGAGAGGTGATGTCTTATCTGAAATGGAAAGGTGAGGTAGTCACCGATTCTTTGGAGCCAATAATCGTACAGGAGAAGGCTTCCGTACTTATGGTTTCGGATGCAGATTCAGATGTTCTCTTTGAAGAAGAAAAAAAGCCTCTGTCAAGATCGGAATACGAAGAATTAAAAGCACTTGCACTGAAATCCGCAAAGAATTTTTTGGATTTGTATGAGATAATTCCTGATAAGAACAAAAGCTGTCTGCCAATTCGGAAGACTTTCTATGGACAAGTTCCCCGCACGGCATTTGAAATGTATGAGCATACAAAAAATGTCAATGAATATTATTTTGGGGAGATTGGTGTTGAGACTGAACACGAGGGAACCATTGTAGAATGCCGGCAACGAGGGTTTGTATTACTGGAAGAGCAGCCAGATTTTTTGAAGAATACTGTCTATCAGGGCAGTTATGACGAAGAATGGTCGTTGCGGAAAGTACTGCGGCGGTTTGTTTGGCATGACCGTATCCATGCAAAGGCAATGTATAGAATGGCAGTCAAAACATTTGGTGGTGGTATTCCGAATTTGTTTCACTTTGTGTAAAACTTTTCGTTTATTAAACAGTTGAGTTTGTACAGATTCTATAATTAATATGTTTATGAATTATTATATTATGGAAATTATACATTTTCCTGGAAAGGGAGTATGGAATTGGATGAGAAACTGAGGAACATGACATCTTTATACATAACAAAAAGAGATGAAATTCTATTGCTTTTCCGGCAGCACGGCAGCGTTGTGAGTGATACATGGGTTGGAGCCGCAGGAGGCCATTTTGAAGAGAATGAACTAAATGACCCAAGAGCATGTGTATTAAGAGAACTGAAAGAGGAATTGGGAATAAGTGAAAGTGGTATCAGGAATCTGCTGCTGCGATATGTTACTTTGCGGAGAATGAAAGGAGAAATTCGCCAGAATTACTATTTTTTTGCGGAGCTGAACAATGAGGCGGGGGATCACATTGTATCAACGGAAGGGATAAGCAGATGGTTTACATTTTCGGAACTATCGGCATTGGAGATGCCATATACTGCTAAGTTTGTCATTGAGCATTATCTGAAGATTGGACAAAAAACAAATGATATGTATGTAGGCGTGGCTGACGGGAAAGGAGTTAATTTTACAATATTGCCAGAATACGAATAATAACTGGTGTAATTCTGAACCTGTTCTGGATGCTGGAAGGTCTTATTTGAAAGAAATATTATTACGAGATTTTTCGCACTTAGGTATGATATGGAGTACCATACCATAAGTAAATGCGAAAAGTCATATAAGTATATGTGTTGAGCTGTTGTTAGCAGAGGAGGATAAGCTGATATGGATAACAAAAGTGTTAAGCGGATAAAGCAAATGCATGGCAGTGGGAATGGTGCAAATCCAGGGAAGCTTTATTTTGCTTTTTGGGGCGCGTTTGCATTGCTTTATATAGTCGGAATTGCATTGCCTCTGAGGGTTACTCCTCATTACTATAATCGTATGTCCAGAATTTGGAACTGGACAGAAGTTATGAGTTTCTTTCTGGCTGTTTACTATATTATTAAGACCAGGGTTTTTCAATGGAGACAGGCGGTTATAGCTTTGTTACTTGGGGCAGTATGCCTGATTTCATTATTTCGGGATCCCAGAACGGCAGACATTATTGTTACGAGCATTTGTGTGACGGCCACATTTTATGCAGGTTGCAGGCTGTTTGAATTGGCCAATGTGGAAAATGCTTCCCTAAATATCAATATTGTCGGAAGTATTCGATATTTTGGAATAGGTGCCATGATTTCTATTCCATTGGCATTTTTGAATGTTTTGTACTTTTCTTTTACTGGCCAGATAAGGCTCGGTAATGTTTTGCATTCTGCTGTTTTTGCGTTGAAGCCTGCGATAGCGGAAGAAGTAATATTCCATTTTTTCTTATTGGCATATACATATTTCATATTTTCTGGGAAAGAAGAAAATAAAATAAAGGTATATATTTATGCTTTATTAGTTGTACCGCATGAACTGCTCCATTATCCCGATTTGTTTGTAAAATCACCTATTATGGCAATTATCATGTGTGTATTGAATAGTGTGTTCTTTGGTTTGCCTATGGCATTATTGATGAAGAAGAAAAATCTTCAAATGGCAGCAGGTATGCACTGGTTTGTAGATTTTGTCAGGTTTGCCGTTGGTTTTTGATAAAAGAAAACAAACATTTCAGTAAAAGGAAACGAACAAATTTATCAGAAGAAACGCATCACCCCATGGAAGTCCTAAACTCCCATGGGGTTTTTCATTTATAAAAGAGTATAGTCAGAAGATTACCTTTTGATAACATAATATATTTAAACGGGTAATAAGTGTTGATATACGTTAATGAAAATGGTAATATGTTCAAAGGAAGGGAGGAAAATATATGTATATTGAAGAAAGACATCAGGCTATTTTGGAGTGGTTGAAGCAAAATGGAAGTATCAGTACTCTGGATATACAGGAAAAATTTGCAGTCAGTTATGAGTCGGCTAAACGTGATTTGAGAATTTTGGAGGAAAAGGGATTGCTGAAAAGGACTCATGGCGGAGCATTGCCGATGCGCCAGGTTGCTGCTTCCAGACCGGCCCATTCAACAATTAAAGATTATGGGGAGGTGAAGAAAAACTATTTCCTGATTGCTGAAAAGGCATTAAAAATGATTGAAAATAATGATGTAATTTTTCTGTTTCCTGTAACGGTCTGCTATTTCATGGCCCAAAATCTGCCTGATAAATTAAAGGTCAGGGTGGTTACAAACTCTATTATCATTGCGGAAGAATTGCGGGACAGGGAAAATGTTTCCGTTATATTGTTGGGCGGAGAAATGGATAAAAAAGGGAATTGTTATGATGCTATTGCAATAGATACCATAAAGAAGCTGCGGGTGGATAAATGCTTTATCAGTTCCGCGGCAATTTCGCCTGATTTCGGTTTGTCAATTCAAAAAACATCTGCAATCCCCTTTTTCAATGCTGTGATGGACAGCTCAAAGAGAAAAATCGGCTTGTTTCCGAAAGAAAAAATCGGATTTGACTCTATTGTAAGTATTAGTCCGGCTGAAAGATTGGATATGCTGATTACAGATTGGGATATACAGGATGAGGAATTGAACCTATTTAGAGAAAAAGGGATAGAGGTAATAGTGGTAGATAAAGAGTAGAGTTTAACAAAGACAGAAAGGTGATATACATGGCTACCTGGGTGACGCATTTGATGATTGCTGACCAGATAATGAAAAAAGCAAAAGGACTGGACAGGCGTGGGTTTTGTGTTGGGAATATCGCTCCTGACTGCAATGTGGAGAATGAAGACTGGACATCGTTTATACCATCCCGCGAGACTACCCATTGGATGCAAGGAGAAGGAAAATCCATATCTGATGGTGATTTGTTCTATGAAGAGTATATGCGGAAGCGTGAGGGTGAAATAAAATCAGAGGAACACTGTGCATTTCTGGCAGGTTATTATTCACATTTGATTACAGATGCAGTGTTTCAAAAGTTTATTCATGATGAAAACAGGGTAAAAGCAGTGTGGAGGAGAATATATGCGGATGAACAGTTGAGGGAAAAGGTAAAATGCTATCCTGAGGACTGGAATTCTGCAAGAATAATAATTCCTAAAAATATACGGATGGCTGAGATTAATACAATAGAAGCGGAGTATTTGAAAGAGCATCCAGATTCAGGATATCTGACAGAAATCATACCTCTGAAAGAATTTCCGGATTATATTGATTATCTGCCCAATGGCTGCATTGTGCGAAAGATTCGGATCATGGGTCAGATACCTGAAGTGGATGGAAATATCGTGAATCCGATTACCATATCAAGAGAAGAACATCAATTATTTGTGGATTATACGGCAGAGCTGGTATTGCGCAGGCTCAGAGAAAAAGGTTGTGTTTCCTTTGTTCGGGAAACTGGGAAGGAACAGTGTTTTGATTCGCAGTAAGTGTCTTCCATGGGCTGAACAATCTCTGGATGCTGTCAGAATTTATCCGTCAGAACGGTCAGGGCTTATTCCAAAAAGTCCAAGACAATATGGATGGACTGAAAAGTCCGGATTTTACTGAAACTTTATAAGACTGAAAAATATAGTGGTCTGTTCGTATGAAATATGATAAAATATCAGTAAAAGCAGGAGGTGAGGCCATGAATACAGATACTACCATAGCGAAAAACATCCGTGTGGCTGATGAGAAAGCCAGTTATGATGCGGCCTGCAAGCGGCTGCTTTCGGAGAAGATTATTCTGGCATGGATTATGAAGAACTGCCTGGAAGAATACCGTGACTGTGATGTGGAAGAGATTGCGGAAAAATATATTGAAGGCACACCGCAGGTGGGCGAAGTGGCAGTTGCCCCGGATGAATCCAACCGCGTTTCTATGATACAGGGAATTGGCAATGAAGATTCTTCTCTGACGGAGGGGACAGTTACCTATGATATCCGCTTTCTTGCAACAGCTCTGTATCCGGTGAATTGATTCGTTTGATTATCAATCTGGAAGCCCAGAATGATTTTTATCTGGGTTATCCGCTGATAAAAAGGGGAATCTATTACTGCAGCCGGATGATTTCCGCCCAATATGGAACAGAGTTTACAAATTCCCACTATGAGAATATCAAAAAAGTATACAGCATATGGATTTGCATGAATCCGCCAAAGAGCCGTGAAAACAGCATTACCCGTTATTACATTGCGGAAGAAAATCTGGCGGGCAGTGTAAAGGAACGAAAAGCGGATTATGATTTGATGGCGGCTGTCATGATCTGTCTTGGAAAAGAGGGAGATTCGGGTACGGATTTATTGAAACTGTTGAATGTGCTTCTGTCCACGGAGACAGGTTCACAGGACAAGTGCCAGATATTGGAGGAAGATTTTCATATTAAAATGACTTTAGCCTTGGAAAGTGAGGTGTCGCTTATGTGTAATTTGAGCAAAGGTGTGGAGGAGAAAGGAATTCAGAAGGGAATTCAAAAGGGAATTGATAAAGGAATTACAGCTATGATTTTAACCCTGAAAGAGCTACAAATATCAAGTGACGTTATTCTGAAACAAATCTGTGAAAAGTTTGGTCTGACAGAAGAAACAGCAGAAACGTACTTGAAAGAAATAAGTTAAATATTTCAGGCAGAGCATTTTTGGTGTTCTGTCTGAAATAATATTACGAGATTTTTGCACTTGGGTATGATATGGAGCACCATACCATAAGTAAATGCGAAATTGTATGCAGTTGTAGAAGGCAGAACAGGGGTAATATTTGTGCTGTTTTCGCAGGAGTTTACGCACTTAGGTATGATATGGAGAACCATATCACAAATAAGGACGAAAAGGAACAGGAGTTTAGGTAAAATAAAGAGAATAAGAGTTGTTTTTTTACCTTATGGAACGAAAGGTTTGCATGGGGGTATATTTAAGAATACTAAAGAATCTTATATAGAATTGCTTTATCTTTATTTTGATTCAAAGTGAATGACATGCAGGGATGTTTTTTATCAATATAAGCTGAATCAGATAATTTATCAAAGCAAGAAATGTTAAGCAGGAATAAATATGTGTGATAAAATTTTTACTAACA
>CAJULV010000009.1:10609-84753 GCA_910587555.1 uncultured Acetatifactor sp. | reverse complement strand
AAAGGGATATCCCGAAAGCAAAAGACAATGAGGTGCTTGTCAAGCTGGAGTATGTAGGAATCTGCGGCAGCGACCTGCATTATTACGAGACAGGGGCCATCGGTGACTATGTGGTAAAGCCGCCCTTTGTGCTTGGCCATGAGCCGGGCGGAACCGTGGTGGAAGTGGGGAAGGATGTGAAGCACCTGAAAGTCGGCGACAGGGTTGCGCTGGAGCCGGGCAAGACCTGCGGTCATTGTGAATTCTGCAGAACAGGGAATTACAACCTCTGCCCGGATGTGGTCTTTTTCGCAACGCCCCCGGTGGACGGGGTATTTCAGGAATATGTGGCCCACGAAGCAGACCTCTGTTATAAACTGCCGGATCATGTAAGCACCATGGAGGGCGCACTGATCGAGCCTCTGGCAGTGGGATTCCATGCGGCCATGCAGGGAGGCGCAAGGGCAGGACAGACAGCGGTGGTCATGGGGGCAGGCTGTATCGGCCTGGTGACAATGATGGCTCTGAAGGCAATGGGCGTTTCAAAAGTGTATGTGGTGGATATCATGGAAAAACGCCTTCAGAAGGCGTTGGAACTGGGAGCAGACGGCGTCATTAACGGAGCGCAGGCAGACGCGGTGGAAGAGGTAAGGAAGCTGACGGACGGAAAAGGCTGCGACCTGGCAGTGGAGACCGCAGGCACACAGATAACCACAGTGCAGACCATCCATATGACCAGGAAAGGCGCGGCAATCGTGCTGGTAGGTTACAGCAAGAGCGGGGAAATGACGCTGCCCATGAGCCTTGCGCTGGATAAGGAGCTGACGTTCAAGACAGTGTTCCGTTACCGCCATATCTATCCCATGGCCATAGAGGCTGTTGCGGCAGGCAAGGTAAATCTGAAAGGTATCGTGACGGATGTTTTCGGGCTTGACGAGGTGCAGAAGGCCATGGACTACAGTGTGAGCAATAAAGCCGATATTGTAAAAGCAGTGATACGCATTGCCGAGTAGACAGAGTGCAATAGACAAAACCCCCGGAAACTGCACACAGGATTGTTTCCGGGGGATTCTTACAAATGATCTGGAAGCAACTATCGCTTTCTATGAACCCCTTGGATTTCAGATTGCGTTCCAGACAGTGGATGAGGCGGCAGGGGAAAGGGCGGCGTCCTTACTGCTGGGGGGATGCTTACGGAAGAATCACAAAGGGGCTGCGCGGAGAGCGGCGTCCTTACAGCTGGGGGATGCTGCGGTTGAGGCATGCGAAAATGAGCAGGCAGCGCGAATGGGGCGCCGACCTATGCTGAGGGAATGAAACGGATATGGAGGAAATGTCCAGGAGGGCAAAAGAAAACGGGGTTTGCCGGTATTTATAGCTGGAGAGGTGGATTGTAATGGAGCAGAAGAATACGAATGTAAAAGTGCCATTGATCAGCAAGATCGCCTATGGCATGGGGGATGTGGGATGTAATTTCAGCTGGATGTTTGTGGGGAACTTCCTGATGATATTCTATACGGACGTCTTTGGGATAGGGATGAGCGCGGTGGCAGGATTGATGCTGTTTTCGAGATTCTGGGATGCGGTCAACGACCCTGTGATCGGCGGCCTCAGCGACAAGACCGATACCAGGTGGGGGAGATACCGCCCGTGGCTTTTGATTGCAGCGCCGCTGACAGCTCTGGTATTGATGCTGACCTTCTGGGCGCATCCGGACTGGTCATCTGCTGCAAAAATCATATATATGGCAGTGACTTACTGCATTCTGGTATTGGGTTATACCTGTGTCAATATCCCTTACGGAACTCTGTGCGGCGCAATGACGCAGAATATTGAAGAGAGAGCGAAAATCAACACGTTCCGTTCCGTCAGCGCCATGGTGGCCATCGGCATTATCAATATCATAACGGTTCCCCTGATTGCAGCGCTTGGAAAGGGGAATGACAAGAGGGGATATCTTCTGATCGCGGTGATATACGGGTGCATTTTTGCCGCATGCCATATCTTCTGTTTTGCAAAAACAAAGGAAGTTGTGAAAGTGCCGGAGAAACAAAAAACGCCCCTGAAAGTACAGTTGTCCGCTGTTGCGAAAAACAGGCCGTATCTGATTGCAGTGGCAGGGCAGTTCCTGTTCGGGGTGACGCTTTATGGGAGAAATGCGGATGCGCTCTACTACTTTACATATGTGGAGGGGAATCAGGCATTATTCAGCACCTTCTCCCTTTTTATCATCATCCCGTCCATCATCGGCGCTGCCTGCTTCCCGGTGGTGTTTCGGCTGACAAATAATAAAGGGCGTTCCGCTTCCCTGTTTGCGCTGTTTACCGGGATCAGCATGTTTTGTATGTACTTTTTCACGGTTGGGAGTTCACCTGTTCCCTTTTACCTGTTTTCCTGTCTGGCACAGTTTTTCTTTTCCGGGTTTAACACGGCAATCTACGCCATTGTACCGGACTGCGTGGAGTATGGGGAGTGGAAAACAGGACTCCGCAATGACGGTTTCCAGTATGCGTTTATTTCTCTGGGAAATAAGATCGGAATGGCCATCGGGACCTCTGTGCTGGCAGGTGTTTTGGGAGGCTTCGGATATGTGGCGAACCAGCAGCAGAATCCGGCAGTGCTGGCTGTGATCAAGCATTCCTTTACCACGGTTCCCGGCGTGCTGTGGATCATAACAGCGGCAGTTTTATTTTTCTACCGCCTGAATAAGAAAGCCTATAACAGGATCGTACAGGAGATTCAGGAGAGAAAGGACGGTGGAAAACATGTATGATATAGCCGCAATGGGAGAACTGCTGGTGGATTTTATCCAAAATGGCAGCGACGAGAAAGAAAATTCGGTATAATATTCTGAATATTGAACGAAACGGGACGAAAAGGCTGCAAATTGGATGGGGAGGAAGTTGTAGAATGATTTCCGCAAAATACTTTACAAATTCCTGCGTGTAATATATACTGGAAGTATCAGGAAGAAAAGGATGGTATGACGGCTTAAGACAGTTTGTGGACTGGAGATGGTGTAAGGAGATAAGCAGGGCAGCAGATTAGGCGGCAATATCTTGACGGCAGAAAATCGGCATGTCATAAAAATTTAATAAATTTTTTTAAAAACGGGGTCGGCGCAGAAGAAAATGATACACATGATATTGTATGTGAAAATAATCGTATACAATATCGTGTGCTGAGATTTTCGGGAGCGATGACTCCATTTGCGTCTTCTTACGTATTATTTGTGCCATTTCAGCGATGTTTGAGTACTGGAACGGCATTGTTTTTGTCATTTCCGGGAGGCTGCCCATGAGGCGGCAGGAACATCCGTCACCAGGGTCGGGCAATCTGCCTGGCAGGTGTCTTTTTCAGGATGTCGTCGGCGAAGTATCACGACGGACATTCGTCACTGGATAGGGGCAATCTGCCTGGCTGGCCAGTGTATTTTCCGGGGCGCTGCAGGCCTGGCCGGGGCGTGGGAGCGGAGAAAGAATATACGGGGGCAGGAGGTGAATATGAAAGCGGGTATATGTTATGTAGTAGGGGCGGGCGAGAACTACGGTTTGGACTTTGAGCCGGGTGGGGACGATTTCGTCATTGCCGTGGATGCCGGGTTTTGTTTTTTGGAGGAGAAAGGCGTACATATAGATTTGGTAATCGGCGATTTCGATACGCTTCGTTATGTTCCGCAGCATCCGAATGTCATCGCGCTGAAGCCGGAAAAAGACGATACGGACATGCTGGCTGCCGTTCGTGAGGGAATCCGGGCGGGATACAGGCGTTTTTTCCTTTACTGCGGGACAGGCGGACGCCCGGAACACACAATGGCAAACCTCCAGATGCTTGCGGGCATGTCCCGGAAAGGGATACAGGGTTTTCTGTTTGGACAGGACAGCGTTATCACAGCGGTGACGAACGAAAATTTGACATTCCCGAAAGGGACGTCCGGCTATGTGTCAGTTTTTTCCCATTCGGAACAATCTGCAGGAGTTTATCTGGAAGGTTTAAAATACCGCCTGGAGGACGCGCTCCTGACCAATGACTACCCGTTTGGGGTCAGCAATGAATTTATGGGGGAAGAGAGCCGTATCTTTGTAAGGGACGGAACGCTGTTGGTTTTTTTCCCCAGGGGTACGCCTTTGCCGGAACACTGTTGAATGTAGCCGGAAAGAAAAAGTGTATTTCCGAGAGGTGGTGAATGACATGGGCGAAACGGCGGAAAACAAGGGAGCGTACATCCCGGAACAGAAGCCGGTACAGGACACGGATGTGGATGCGCTGATTGCGCTGCTGGACGGCTGTACCCGGGCGGGAGAGAGCCGGATTAAAGTGAATGTGGTGGAAGGGGAGGGAAAAGCCATATCCCGCCGATACCACCATGGGCGCTGCGATATCGGAAGCCCCTGGGCCTGCGGGACGGCATTTGATGTGCTGGAGCAGGATTGAGCGGCAGCTTTTATAATATCGTCTTTTCTATTTACAGAAAGGAATGAGTTGTGTATAATATAAAATCTCCTGTTCTTGAGGGAGAGAATACAGTAATCGAAGGTATAAAATCGGGAGGACAAAAGCATGAAACGAAAAATAGCATTTCTGCTGGCGGTTATTTTGATTGTCAGCACAGGTTTCATGGCATATGCCACAGGAGTTGACAATGGAACCCGGGCGGCGGAGACGGAGCAGGAATCGTCAACGCAGCCGGGGGGGTCCGTATCTGATTCGGATTCGGAAAATTCGGGATTGCCTGAGGATCAGATATCCGGCGGTACCGAAGGAACGGGAAAACCGGAAAACAGCGGGAACCCCGTACCGGGAGCGGGAACCGGTGCGGAAATACAGCCGCCGGTGAATGGTGATGCCGCAGGTATCGGCAATGCCGCGGGGAAAGCGGTATCCATGGGAGATATTCCCCAGGACACAGGCGAGGTGTATGTGTCCATCGGCATGGCACAGACATTATACAAGTCCGCAGCGTTCCAGGTGTCACTGAGAGGCAGCGGAGTCGACAGGTCCGATGTCATTCAGATCGGAGGGGGCAGCGCTGCAAAGAGTACCGTTCAATTTGTGGGACTTGCGGACGGTGAGTATACATTGACGGTATCGGCCCAGGGATATGCCACCTATACACAGACGGTCAGGGTGGAAGGCAGGGCGTATACGGTAAACCTGACCACCGGATTCCGGGAGGGTATCCCCTATGAAGCAGGGGTGGCGCATCCGGGCGTGCTGGCCATCGGTGACGTGGCAGGCAATGACGGTGTGATAAATGAGGCGGATAAGACTGCCATGGTGGATGCCGTTGACCGGAAAGCAGGTTCCGGGCTGACAGATTTAAACGGTGACGGTGTGGTAAATCTTGCGGATCTGGAGTATTTTGCCCAGACCTATAACGACCACAGAGATATGCAGGCAGGGGTGGAAAAGTCCGTTCCCCGGGCAGTTATCACGCCGTCTGCTGGAAACGGGACTCAGATTGAGGGTGACCTGCAGGCACTTCTGGGAAACAGCGGAAGTGTTACCCTGAAGCAGGTTTGGGGCGAAGCCATTTCGGAGGAATGCCCTGTTTCCCTGAAGTTCGAGTTTGACGGCAGCCAGGCAGCTACGGCAATGGACGGAATTATCATCGGCAACAAGAGTGACAATCCTGTCACAAAAATGGCGGTGAACATTGTATATTTGGACGAGAACGGTGTTGAACAGCAGCCGGTAGAGAAAGAGTTTACCATAGAAGGGGAGAACGGTCTCAGCCTGGTGCTGGAGGAGTCCGCGGTAGAGGCCAAGCGGGATGCCCAGGGGAATATCAGGCTGTTTCTGGGCAGCCAGGTTGCGGTGAAGCGGGTGACGTTGATTATCAAGGGAACCAGGCAGAGCAGTAATTTGGCGGAGATCTCCAAGGTAGAGTTCGTCAACGGTATGGAGGAGAGGATACCGGAACCCCAGATGGATATCCCGAAGAATCTGACAGCCGTTGCAGGCAGCCAGCAGATCAGCCTGAGCTGGGATCCCTGCATCAATGTCACCGGATATGAAGTTGCCATCTGGCAGGAAGGTGAGGGCAAGGAAGTTGAGACGATAACGGTGAGAGGCAATGCACTGGATATTACTTCTTATATGAAGGATGAGCTG
Organism: uncultured Acetatifactor sp.; assembly: GCA_910587555.1. Classification (GTDB taxonomy): domain Bacteria; phylum Bacillota; class Clostridia; order Lachnospirales; family Lachnospiraceae; genus Acetatifactor. The sequence continues at coordinate 78,660 of CAJULV010000009.1, read as the reverse complement.
ACTAACTATGAGAAGTATTATTTGAAGGTCCAGGCGGCCAACGGTACATGGCGCAGTGGTTACGGCGATACCGTGGAGGCCATACCTCAGCCCAGCGGACCGCCGGATCCTCCGGATTTTGTGAATGCGGCAGGGCAGTTCAGAAGCATTATTGTGTCCTGGAAGGATATGGAGGATACCGTTTCCTATAATGTGTATTTCAAGGCAAAGGAGGGCGAAGAAGAGTTCCGGAAAATTGCCGGCAATATCAAGGAAAACAGATACACAATCAGCGGATTGGAAGATCTGACCGCATACCAGGTATATGTGACGGGTGTAAACGAGCTTGGCGAGAGTGGTCCGTCTATTATTGCCCTGGCGATTACTACGGATGCAAAAGCGGCGGTTATGCCGAAGTATAAGCTGATTAACACCGGAGAGAGCGGACAGAAGGGTGCGCATATTATCAGTACTTACAGGGGAGAGGGATCAATGGTTGACAGCCCTCTGGATACGGAGTCCAATACTGCCTGGGGGACAGTTGACCATGAGCCGGCGTCTCATTATTTCGCTGATACCTGGGATGAAGGCGGATTCAATCAGATGCAGAGCCGTCATGGGCTGACATATGAATTTGATGAAACCTATACGATAGATCGATTTGCATTCCACGATGTGACGTCACAGTATAGGAGTTATGACTATGTGAGTGTGCGGTGCTGGGATGAAAACGGAGAGCTGACATATAGTGTAAACCAGATGGGGCTTAGTGCCAGCTCAGATAAAGACGGAAAAGCATATTATATGGTAAAGCTTCCCAGGGCAGTGGAAGCGAAAAAGATTCAGTTTGGTATTGCGAGAAATTACTGGGGAACTGGAGGGATTAACATTTCCGAGGTTTATTTCTATTACTATGATTCTGTGTATGATGATATCATGGCGCTTTATCAGGATGATCTTCACTTAGTCCTGAAGCCGGAGGTAACACAGAAGACAATAGACGAGCTGAGGAAGCGTATCAATACGGTAGATGAAGTCAGCGGCGAGCTGCATCCGGATTATGAGATATTGGAGCGCGAACTGAAGAATGCGGAAGATATCCTGAATGCGGTAGGGCTGAGCGAGCCGGTGAGAATTCATAACACCATAAGAAGCGATGGGAGCAGAGGCTTTGGCGGGCTGAATGCATGGCAGCCGATTGGCGTTACGGCAGCGGCAGAAGATAAGATTGTAGTCTATGTGGGGCATAATACCAAGAGAACCGGGGATACCACCAATCTTCAGCTGGTTGCAACCCAGTACAATTCCGAAGCCGCCAGAATGTTCAGCGGGGCGATTGCACTGAAAGTAGGGGCAAATGAAATTACGGTTCCCAAGATTTGGGATCTGGATTACGAGTCCGGCGGTGCGCTGTATGTGCAGTATACAGGAAATAACGCAAATGACCAGTACGCAGTCCGTGTCAGCGGCGGTGTGCATGTACCCATTCTGGATCTGTACCATGTGACAGACGAAGCGGCAAGAATGGCAAAGACAGTGGAATATGTGGAGAAACTCGGAACGTATGTAAGCCAGATGGAAGACACCCATGAGAGGGAACATTACTATTCAAATAACAAATGGGTGAATAAACGCAAGTTCGACAATCAGACCTGTATTCTGGGCGCTTCCGATATTATGCTGGATACCATGATGTTCTCACTGCCGGCACAGCAAATCTGGGCAGGTTCCGCGAAGAACGGGACAGATACGGAGTCCAGGGCCAGGACGATCCTGAAGTCAATGGAAGCCATGGAAGATATGATGTATCTTTTCTACCAGCACAAAGGCTTAAATGCCAATGCGGAGGCTGTTGTGGACAGGATTCCGGCATGCCATCAGAATATCCGCTATCAGAGGATGTTCGCGGGAGCGTTTATGTATGCTTCCGGCAACCACATCGGTATCGGATGGGGATCTACAGCCGGTATGGTAAATTGCGGTTCGCTTGTCTATGACGAATTGGGCAGATATCAGGGCGGTAATTACTTTGGCTGGGGTATTGCCCATGAGATCGGACACTGTATCAACCAAAACCATTATGCGGTGGCGGAGATCACAAATAACTACTTCGCTGTGCTGGCCCAGGCGAAGGAAACCAATGACAGTGTGCGTTTCAAATATGAGAACGTGTACAAGAAGGTGACATCCAATTCCAAGGGAAGAGCTTCCAACGTATTTACGCAGCTTGGCATGTACTGGCAGCTGCACCTGGCATATGACGAGGGATATAATTTCCGGACATATGAGAACCACGAGGAGCAGCTTGCGAACCTGTTCTTTGCCAGGGTGGATACGTATTCCAGGACGCCGTCCAAAGCGCCGGCACCGGGAGGTGTGTCAATGGACTTGACAAAAGGTGACAGTGATCAGAAACTGATGCGCCTGAGCTGTGCGGCCGCAGAGAAGAATATATTGTCATTCTTTGAACGCTGGGGAATGACGCCGGATGCGGATACCATCAGTTATGCGGCGCAGTTCCCTGTGGAAACACGGGCGATCTATTATGTCAACGATGAGGCAAGGGCTTACCGTGTGCAGAATAAGGCGACGGGCAGCATACTTGGAACGGAAGGTAAGGTAGACGCTGTGGGCGATGCCGTCACGGCGAAGCTTGCGGAGGCAAATAAAGTAGAAATCAATTTAAGTTCCAAGGGAATACCCAAAGAAGATGTGCTGGGATATGAGATTGTGCGCTGTATGTATGAAGGCGGCGCTGTCCAGGAGGAGCCTGTGGGCTTTGTCACAGGAGAGACCGTTACCTATACGGATATTATCGCTACCATCAATAACAGAACCGTATTCTACAAGATTACGCTGATTGACCAGTACCTGAACCGTTCGGCAGTGAAGGAACTGGCTCCCGTGAAGATAGAGCATGACGGCAGCCTGGATAAGGCGTTCTGGACGGTCAGCACGATGAATCTGAAGGTTGAGGGAGAGACCGGTTCGGGAAGCAGTAATAACATACAGTACTGCGATCCGGAGAACGAGACGACTTATGCCCGGGATAATCTGATCGACAATCAGACGGATACGATATTTACGGCGACAGCAGAAACAACGGCACCGGAAATCACGCTGAATTTCAATAAGACCCTAACCGTGGCCGGATTTAAGATTACCGGCGGGTCCGGACTGGCGGGAGTCGGCTATGAGATTGTTGTATATGGTGAGGGCGTTCCTGTCAGTGTAGCAACGGGGACACTTGGAACGGAGGCTGTGCAGACAATCCATTTTGCCAATTCCGACGACAAGTATATCAGTACTTATGAGGCAAATGCCGTTAAGCTGATCTTGAAGCCGGCGAAGGGCAGCACAGTATCCATTGCGGAACTGGATGTGCTGGGCGTCACCGGTGACAATGTGGACTTCAGGAGAACGGCAGGCGACGAATATGTAGTAATCGGAAAGCTTAAGGAGGAATTCCGGTTCGGAGACGGAGCGGACGACATCATTCCGGCAGGGTCCATTATCTTTGCAGGATCCTATAAGGGCAATGCGGCTTACAATTCGGTACTCCTGTTTGACCAGGACGGCAATAATGTAGGCGCGGTTTCCGGTACCGGCAACGACGTAGAAGTCAAGGCGGATTCCATTATCCTTGCGGATGTGCCTGAGACTGGTAATATTGCGGATGTGAAGAACGGCACCTGGATTTACTGGGTGGAGGCCGGAACGGATCTCTCCGAAATCACGAAGGTACGTGCGGAGCTTTACCGGGTGAACAATGCCCAGACACAGGAAGGGCAGAGGCTTGTCAGCGACAGCCTGTTTGAAACGATGCCGTCGGTACTGCCGGAAGTGACACTGGATCGCGCAAATATGCCGAAGTAAAGGATAAAATATGAGAAAATATAGTTTGGCCGTATTTTTAGCAGTATTTATATTCGCATTTCTGCCTTCCATACAGGTGCAGGCAGAAGGCAGCGACGGATTTGAGCTGGATGGGACGGGGACGGTAACGCTCCGTTCCCAGCACGCCGCGAAGGAGGAGATTTCGTCTCTTCAGTTCAGCCTGACGGTGGATTCTGCGGAAGCGGCGCAGGTAGAATTTGAATTTGGGCAGAATAACGCCAGAATTGCGGAATTCCGCTATGACGAAAATGCGAAACAACTGAATATTTATATGGCGGGGGTGGATGCGCTCTTTGCGGAGAACACGGAGGCTCTCACCATCGGTAAGATAATCCTGCGGGATAACAGCGGAAATGCAGTAGACGGAACCGTCAGTGTGGTGGAAAATTCTCTTCAGTATGTCTATGGGGAGGAGCTGAAACCGATGGAATCGGTGGAGGTTCCGGGAGCCGTACTGATTGGGCCGTCGGGACAGAATCCGCCGCCGGAACAGACGCCGCAGCCTGGGGTGACACCACAGCCGGAACAGACACCTCCTGCAGCGGAGGAAACACCGGCACCGGATGATACAGATACAGATGATGATCCCAATGCAGACTGGAATCCCGGCTGGGAGGATACGGATGACAACTCCCAGAGTAGCGGAAGCAGTAAAAAGCCGCAGACATCTGCCAAAGTACCCGGCAGGGGAACCGGCAAAGCGACACCAAAGCCAAGCGCCACGCCGCAGACATCTGCCAGTCCGTCCCCGGAACCGGATGCGTCCGAACCTGTGACGGAGCCGGAGGAGAGTCTGGACGAGCCGGAAGCGTCGGATGAAGATTCCATTATTTCCGCCGCGGGGTCCGGAGAAGAGCCGGGAAACGAGGATGCAGGGGAGATGGCATCGAAGGAAAAGGCAGACTGGATCATCATAAGTGTGGTAGTGATTGCCATTGTGATCTTTGTAGGGGTGGTGGTAATGGCCGTTGTGGTGCTGAAGGGAAAAAAGAGATCCTAAGTGTAAAATTTGAACAAAGAAATGTATAAAAAATATTCAGAATGGAAAACTTATATAATTGAAAAATTCGGAATATCATGGTATCATAAGTATGTCAGCTGAAGTGTTTCTTTATGCCGATCGCCTGGCATCAGGAATTGTATGTTCCTTAGGAACTGTCGTTTGCAGACATTTCCTTATTATGAGGATAATGATATGAGAATAGAACGAGTAGATGAAAAAACGGTAAAATGCTTCCTGTCCAATGAGGAGATGGAAGAGTATGAGATTGACTATAAGGATTTTATTATGCGCAGCGACAAAGCAAGGGAAGTCGTGCAGGATATCATTGAGCAGGCGGAGGAAGAGGTGGGGTATAAGCCTCCCAAGTTTGCCTTTGATTTGCAGATTATGCTGCTGCCGGATCAGGGGTTGATACTTACTTTTTCCGACAGGGACGCGGAAACTCGGGATACGGATCAGTTTATTGAGTGTCTCAAGGAAATGAAGCGTATTCTGCAGCGGACACGGGAGAAAATCGGCGGAAATAATGCGGCTACCGATGAAGGTAAGGAGAATCGGCAGGCTGCAGGAGAAGAAGCCGGAGACGGACAGGAGCAGGTCAGCCAGCCCAGCTTTGCGGTATTTGCGTTCTCGGGAATCGGCAGGATTATGGAATTTGCCGCCATGCTTCCCTCGAACCTGATGGTGGACAGCAGCCTGTATGAAATGGACGGACTTTACTATCTGTATCTGCTGATGGGCCGTGCCTCCTATGAGCGCTACAGCAGGGCATGTGTCCAGGCCATGGAATTTGGAAGCCTTTATGCGGCGGATGAGTCCCAGGTGCTGCGGCTGAAGGAACATGGGCAGTGCCTGATTGCCGAGAAAGCAGTCAGGAAGCTGAGAGGTAAAGAAGATAAAGGATAATACAGAATTTCAGAGATTGTAAAAAGAAAAGCCAATGTTCACAGAAATGTGTGCATTGGCTTTTCAGCAGCTTATGCTTATATTTGGCGGAGGAGAACATGGCATCATGCTTACAGGAAAGGCATCCTGAAGTATGGGGCTGCGCGAGAAAGGAGATTACGGTTTCAGGGATTCTTCCTGAAGCCTGTCAAATTCCGCCATGCATTCCTCTACGGAAGCGCCGTTTAATAGTTTTCGTACAATCAGGCAGGTGTTGCCCCACTGCTCTACCTTCATATTGGCATTGGAACCCAGGACATAGACGCCTTCGTTGATGATGTCGTTCAAAGGCTTTAAGGCATCGATACAATCTACATTCACGTTTTTGGAGGGGGAGATCACTTGGTTATTGTCGGTATACAGCTGCAGCATCTCATCCGAGATAATGAAATTCAGGGTTGCCACTGCGTCCTCCATATTTTCCGCGTTTGCGCTGATTCCGTAACCGGTGAGGGGAACCACCGGCATCTGTCCCCGGCTGCTGGGAAAACCGATTACCTGCATATTGAAATCCGGATTTCCGTAAGCCGTCTCCGTAATGGCAGCGCCCCAGTAAGCCATGACGATGGGCGTCTTGCCGGCCAGAAAATCCGGTCCTTCGGCATCGATGGCTTCGGAAACATAGGCTTTTTCGGCATCGATATAGCCCTTGTCGATCATTTCCTTCAGAAACTCGAAACCAGGACGCATATAGTCGCTTATTTTCGCTTCTCCGCTGTTGATGGCGTCGATTTCCGCTTCTGTATTGCCGCCGTTGTACAGATCCGCAAAACCTTGGGCCAGCACAAAGGTTTCCAGCCACCAGCGATTGGCGCCCACAGGCGTCTCAATACCGTTCTCCTTGAATACCCGGCAGCACTCCAGAAATTCTTCCGGCGTATTGGGCAGTTCCAGGTGATAACGATCAAACATATCCTTGTTTACAAACAGGCCGTAGGCTGCGACCTCCTGAGGAATGCCTACCAGCTTTCCGTCTATTGTATTGGCAACCAACACCACTTCGCGCAGGTTCTTGGCATTTTCAAGGCCTGAGAGGTCTGCCAGATGGCCTTCGGAACCCAGCAGCATCAGTGTATCCGGATTGAGCAGATAGATATCGTCCATATTATTGCGTGCCCTGTCCACCAGTACTTCATCATAGGTTTTCTCCTGATGGTTCTCCGCAGTGTAGGTCCTGTATTCCACCTGTACCCCCAGAGCCTTTTCGGCAGCAATAACGGTCAGCTCCTGCGCTGTCCTGGCGGAGTTTTCCGCGTTGGGATTGGATTTCTCCATAGGCGTGAACATATTGACTATCCTTTTGGCATCGTCTGAGTTGGAAATCAGGTTTTTGTCCACACGCGGCTCTTTTCCACAGGCAGACACCCCCATCAGCAATGTGCCTGTCAATAAAATCACTGCCAGCTTTCTGTTTTTCTTCTTCATGTCTGTTTCCTTTCTGACTGCTTTCTAAAACCGTGAGCACCTGACTTATGCTTTTCAGGCGGATACTGCTCTGTATGGAAGAAATGCCCACTTGTTATATGGTATACATTTCTGCTTTTGGTGTTCAGGTATCCTGCGGTGCAGATGTATTGTGCGCTGTCGGGTCCAGGCCGGATGAAGGCAGATATTTGCCCAGTACCCTTCTGATAATCTCGATGTCAATAGGTTTCGCGATATGGTCATTCATCCCTGCATCCAGAGCGTTTTTCACATCCTCCGCGAAAGCATTGGCGGTCATGGCGATGATGGGAATGGAAGCGGCATCCGCCCGGTCCAGAGAACGGATTTCCCTGGTGGCATCGTAGCCGTTCATAACCGGCATCTGTACATCCATCAGAATGGCGTCATAGGTACCCGGATCCGCGGTAATAAAGGCATCCACGGCCAGCCGTCCGGTCTCGGCCACCACACAGGAGACGCCTTCTCCGCGCAAAAGCTCCGTCAGGATTTCGGAATTGATCTCATTATCTTCAGCCACCAGGAAATGACGTCCTTTCAGGCAGTTGTCAGCGGCTGCATCCGCAGGCATTATCGCTGCAGCTTCACCGGAACCGAGTTCCGTAAGCTTTTCTTTCAGGGCGGATACGAAGAAGGGCTTTGCCAGGAAACCGTCAACGCCGATGCTTTCTGCTTCTTCTTTGATGTATTCCCAGTCACAGGCGGTAAGAAACAGGATGGAAATGCCGGCTCCCGCCAGTTCCCGAATCTCCCGGGCCGTTTCTACTCCGTTCATCCCCGGCATATTCCAGTCCATCAGAATCAGGTCGTAGGTATCGCCTTTTTCCAGGGCCTGCCGAATTTGAAGCAGGGCGTCCACGCCGTCTGCGGAAACATCCGTGACGACACCGGTATCCTTCATCAGGATCCGAATGTTGTCCAGAATATAGGGTTCGTCATCCACCGCCAGTATCCGCCGAATACCGTGTTCCTCCCAGAACTGTCCGTCAGATGTTTGGTCCGGAATGCGAAGCTCCAGTTCAACGGTGAAGAGTGTGCCCTTGTCTACCTCGCTGGTCACATGTATGGTGCCGCCCATAAGCTCCACGATATTTTTGGTGATGGCCATGCCCAGCCCGGTTCCCTGGACCTTATTCGTGGTACTGTTCTCGGCTCTGGTGAAAGCGTCAAAAATGACTTCCAGGTATTCCTGGGTCATTCCGTAGCCGTTATCCTCCACTTCAATCTTCAGATGCTCAAACTGGTTGGAACGCTGTTCCAAGCCGATGATGCGCAGCTGTATATGTCCTCCTTCCGGCGTATACTTGACGGAATTAGAGAGAAGATTGATCAATATTTGGTTCATTCTGGTCTCGTCGCCGATGAGGCGTTCGTGTTTGATGTCCTTGGCGGTGACATCGAATTTCTGCTGTTTTACCTTTGCCATGGGACGGATAATGGCGTCTATGGAAGAAATCATGTTGTCCAGAGTAAACTCTCCCATAGTCAGTACGGCTTTTCCGCTCTCGATCTTGGACACATCCAGCACGTCGTTAATCAACCCCAGAAGATGCTGACCGGAAGCGGTGATTTTCTTTGTGTATTCCCGTACCTTGACCGGATTGTCCGCCTCCTTGGCCAACAGAGTGGTAAAGCCCAGTATGGCATTCATGGGGGTACGGATGTCATGGGACATATTGGAGAGGAACATGGTCTTGGAACTGCTGGCAATCTGCGCGGCCTGGAGCGCTTCCGTCAGTTGTTGGTTGTGAAGCTCCCGCTCCTGAGCCTGCTCTTTCAGGATATGGCTTTTCTGACGTTCGTTCAGAAAATACAGGATGCAGCATATCAGAAATGCAACCAGCATCACCACTACCACGATAATAATGTTCTGGTTTACGGCTTTGCCCTCCTGCTGGATGGAATCGATGGGGACATACCCGATGAGATAGAGAGCGCCGTCGTTTACTGCCCACATGTAGATCAGGGATTCCCTGTCACGTACATTGTGGTAGAACATCACATGATCTCCGTTTCGGATGCTTTCGGATACCATGGACTGAACCTCCGGTTCCAGTATTCTGTTTGCATTATAAAAATCCTGCAGGTTGATATGTCCGGCGGTTCGCTCCCCGATTCCTTTTGGCTTCAGCACAAAGCGTTCACTTCTGGCGTCCATCATGTACAGGGTGGCATTATTGTTGTAGAATTTGGGCGGCAGCGCTTCGTCCAGGGAATCGTATATATATTCTATATAGAGGGTGGCGGTCTGCGTTCCGTCCTTTACCACGGGGCAGGAAATTGTATAGGCCCAGGTACCCATGTCATTTAAATACGATCCGGACAGGGGCAGGCCGTCCACTTCCTTGTTGGAGGAAAAATCCAGGTGGTCTGTGGTAAAGACCTCCCCCGTATTGCATATGCCCGTACTCTTTCCCGCAGGGATAATGGACACCTTGCCCATTGTCTTATTGGGGTTGTAAGAGCGCACAAAAGCTTCCGGGTCCTCCAGCAGGGAAAGTTCCTGGGCAATGAGCTTCTGGAATTCCGCTTCCGTCTGAAGAATTGCCTGGATGGTTCCACGGAGCAGACCCAGGCTTTCGCTTAAATTGTCGATTGCGGATTGGGACATTTTGGATGAAATCTGTCCTGCAAGAGTATAGACCACGGTTCCCAATATAATAAAAGTCAGAATGATGGAGACAATCAATGTACTTCCGCGGCCGGATTTATTTTGCCTTTGTCTTTTTGCCATAACTACGTTCACCTTCGAAATGCAATAAACATTATACCATATACTATAGCATTTTTGGCGCGTAAAGTCAAAATAATCCGTGACAAGTTGTCCTGTTTCTTTTGTGGTTTTTGTATTTCCGTGACGGACCAGGCGGCTCCCCTGACCTTCCGGCGCTTTGGGCGGGGGAAAGCGGCCTGCCCATGGGAAACTGTATAAAAATTCCGAAATCGGAAATTCTGTAGAATAGAAAAATTATGTGAGGACAGGCCGGAAAAATGATATCTTTTTTGGAGATGGTGCAGCAATATCCCATCGGTGCGAAAATAAATGTGCCGGAAGAGGACGGAAAAAGGGAGAGACAACGGGAAATTTCCGGGTATGAGTATTATAACGGAACCGGATATCTGCTGTTTCGCGACAGTGGGAAGATGGATGTGGAACGGTTGACAGGGATACACGGAGATCCTGGGGTATAAGGATTCCGTCATTTCTGATAAATTTACTAAATCTTAGGATTTTTTCAATAGAATCATAAAATCCGGGACTCCTGCTGCCTTTATAATAAAGAAAAAGACAGGAGGGCAGGAGATGGTTGGAAATCAGGTCAGTCGGGCGCGGACAAGCAGCCGGGGACAGCAAAATACACAGATGTGGTTTGAAGACCGGTATCAGGGAAGGGACCGGAGGCAGATCGAAGGCCGGACCGGAGGAAGGGATCGGAGGCAGATCGAAGGCCGGAGCGTAGGAAGGGACCGGAGGCAGATCGAAGCCCGTAATGGCGGAAGCCGTGGACAGAGAGAACGGGAGACGGGGATCGATGCACGGTACTGCAGAGGCAGCCGGGAGCAGGGAGGGCGGATTCGCGCCGGGGAGAAGGCCGGAAGGCGCAGGCGGCAGAGGGGAAAGCATTTATTTCTGGGGGTGGTTGGGCTTGCCCTGTGTATGTGGATGGCAGTTACGGTTAATGAGGGACTGCGTGCGTTTTCCGGAAGCCTGAATACACCGCAGGCGCAGGGGAGTGCGGGTGCGGCGGGATACGATGTATTGCAGTCTGTGGAAACCGGGACTTCGGATTTTGGGGAAGCGGCAGAAATACTGAATGAACTTCTGAAAAAAAATGAAGAGACGCTGGAGTATGTACGGAGTTACCCGGACAGAGAGGAATATATGGGCAGGCCCATTGACCTGACGGAAGATTTCGTCAGCGGGGAAGTACCGCTATTGATGCAGTGGGACAGGCGATGGGGATATGATTCGTACGGCAGGGAAATGATAGGCCTTGCCGGGTGCGGTCCTCTGTGTATGGAGATGGCGTATCTGTATTTTACGGAAGATACGGACATGACGCCCAGGAATATGGCGGATTTTGCATATGACAACGGTTTTTATACGGAACAGGGAACCAGCTGGAGCCTTTGGACGGAAGGGGCGGCCAGGCTGGGACTGGAGGGCACAGAACTTCCGCTGGATGAAAAAATGATGAAAAACACGCTTGATAGCGGTAATCTGATTGTATGCAGTATGCGTCCCGGAGATTTTACCACCACAGGACATTTCATTCTTATCAGAGGCTATGACGAAGACGGCTTCCTGGTAAACGACCCCAACCGCAGGAGTACCAGCGGAAAAACCTGGAGTTATGAGGAACTGCAGTATCAGATCAGGAATCTGTGGAGCCTTGGGAAGGGATGAAATCCGGCCCTTTGCGGGGATTCCCGGGCAAAGGCGTCGACCCTGACAACGCGGCGTGGACAGACGCCGTGGCCCGTAGACAGATATGCGTGGACAGGCTCCGTGGTCAGATATACTTGTGGGCGAGCTGTCATTAGGCAGGCATATCTGTCGAGCGGGCAGAAAACGATAGGAAGCACATGCATTCACGGAAATAAAAGACGGAAGCGGATACGGTATCTTCGGGGTAATGGCGATGCTGCGCCGGTTTATTGGGGCGGTTCGGATTCCAGCTGCAGTGCCCGCCGGTTCAGCATGAAGAGGTTTGCCTCGTAGGCATGGGAGGCCTGTATCCGCCGGCGGTCTTCGTTCCAGGACTTCAGGAGACGGGCGTGTTCCAGCCTCTGATTTGAAATCCGCTGATTCAGGAGTTTATCCTGGAGCCGCTTGGCCTGTGCTTTCTTCTTCAGATATTCTTTCAGGAGCTTTTTTCGTCTTGCCTTTTTGGCGCGCTCCGCCTCCAGGCGCCGTTTTCGGGCGGCGCGTCTTGCGCGTTCGTCATCCTGTGTGCCATAGGTGAACTCATAGCATTTTTCCCAGGTATCATCAATGTGGATCAAGGCGAATCGGGGGGCATGCCTTCCGTAATTGGTGGATTTCGCCTGGGCCAGGAAGTTCAGGACCCGCTGTTCGTAGGCAGGGTCATTCTGCATTCGCCTGTATGCGGCATCCGTGATATCCACGAACCAGTAGAGGTGTTTCTGGGAGGGATGCGTATACAGGGAATTCATTTTTTCGTGAAAATATAATTTGTATTCCGACAGCGTCATGTCCTTTGTGGAGAACAGGTACTTTTCCGATATCAAGTCCGCAAAGCTGCTTTCTGTTTTTTCACTGGAATTCACGGAAGGGTTCGGCGAATTGTCATAACCGGTCCCGCGGGCATAGCCGGCATTTATCATGTTGCTGTCCATGGCATTGTCCTCCTTTACCGAGATTTTACGCAGGTACTGCAGCTGAAGCAGTTCTCTGGAGACAGCCGGCCAGGTTTCGGCAGAACCTGTGCCGGAAAGATACGGTTATTATATATATCGGAAAAATGCCGGAATTTATGATATGGAAGGTATGAAGTGTTGGTATAATGTTATATTTGGATGCCGGTACCGTTATTCCTTCACGGGCAGCCCGTAGGTTTCCTTTCCCAGGGCGATGCTCTTCATGAGAAAGGACATATTCCTTGCCAGGGTACGCATGGTCAGAAGCCCTTCCGCATCCTGTGCAGCCTGTCCGGGTTCTCTGCCATGGATGCTGTTCCAGTATCGGCTGGAAGCCACAGGCATGCCGCTTATGGTGAAGAATTTGTTCAGCCCGTCAAAGGCGGAGGACAGCCCGCCTCTCCTTGCGGCGACAACACAGGTCCCGACCTTCATGGTCTTATCGAAATGGGTGCTGTAGAAAAGCCGTGTAAGAAAGGCTGTCAAAGTGGCATTGGCGGAAGCGTAGTATACGGGACTGCCCACCACGAGTCCGTCGCATTCCTGAAATTTCGGGGCGATTTCATTTACCATATCGTCGAAGACGCATTTTCCCAGCTGGCCGCACCTGCCGCAGGCGATACAGCCCCGGATATCCCTGCCGCCTATCTGGATGGTTTCCGTTTCAATCTGTTCTTCTGCAAAGATTTTTGCCATTTCCCCAAGGGCGATAGAAGTGTTGCCGCCCACACGGGGACTTCCGTTGATCATTAATACTTTCATGATATAACCTCCTCTTCCCTATTGTACTGTAGAATGGAGGTCGGCGCAACCGGATTCTCAGCAAAATATTTTCGCATAGGTGTAACGATTGCTTTCAAAGCTTCATATCCTGTAGTTGAGAGAAGAACGGAGAATACCGGCTATGGCAATCGGATATTTGCTCGTACAGGTGCGGACTGCACATGACGCCGTTCCGCTGAAGGGCGTCCATGTTAGAATTTTGGGAGAGCAGGGGGAGGTTCTCTATCACCTGATGACAGATGAAAGCGGAGAGACGCAGAAGGTCCCGCTGGAGACACTGGATAAGGGATTCTCCCAGAATCCGTATTATGCGGGATTACCTTACAGGAGTTATAATGTACTTGCACAGGGGAACGGGTTTAATACGCTCTATGTGTCCCATATACCTGTCTATGAGGGAGAGACGGCGGTCCTGCCGATGGAGCTTGTGCCCATGGAGGTCAGGCAGCGTCGTCCGGCAGAGACGAGATTATTTATCGGGAAGCCGGCAGTGGCAATGCAGGAACCGCGGGCGCAGGAAGGGAACGCCGCGTCAGACGGCAATGTGTCCATGGGGAGGAACGCCGCGTCAGGGGCAGAAAGTAATGCCGTCATGGGAGGCGGCAGTACACCGGGAAGCGGAGCGGACAATATCGACACGCCGGAAACCGGCACGGAAGGGGAACGGATTCTGCGCCAGGTAATTATACCCAATCCCATCACCGTGCATCTGGGAGCGCCCGGTTCCAATGCCTCCAACGTACGGTTATCGTTTCCGGATTATGTGAAAAATGTGGCAAGCAGCGAAATATATCCGACCTGGCCTGATGCGTCGCTGCGAGCCAATATTTATGCCATTATTACGTTTGCTTTAAATCGGATTTTCACAGAATGGTACAGAAGCCGCGGATATGACTACGATATTACCAACAGCACGGCCTATGACCAGAATTTTGTATACGGAAGGCCCATTTATGATTCCATCAGCAGGGTGACAGATGATATTTTCAATGAATATGTCCGCAGGAGGGGACAGAACGCGCCCTATTTTACTTCCTTCTGCAACGGAACGACGGTTACCTGCCGCGGAATGTCCCAATGGGGGACGGTCACGCTGGCGGACAGGGGATATACGCCCATTCAGATTCTGCGAAATTACTATCCGGATGACGTGGAAATAACGGAGGCGGATGCCTATGCAAATGTTCCTGCTTCCTATCCGGGCACGGCGCTGCGGGTGGGCAGTACGGGACTGAATGTGGAAACCATACAGAGCTGGCTGAACAGAATCCGCAGGAATTATCCGGCTATTCCCGCGATTACGGATGCAGCGGGGACTTTTGGGGACAGCACCAGGGCGGCTGTGACGAAATTCCAGAATATATTCGGGCTTGCGGCGGACGGTATCGTGGGGAAGGCCACATGGTATAAGATTTCCCGTATTTATGCCGGTGTCACCAGGCTGGCGGAGCTGGACAGCGAGGGAATTACCCTGGGAATCGGGACAGTTCCGCCCAATGCCGTACTGCGCCGTGGCTCCGGGGGGCAGGACGTGATTACGCTGCAATATCTTCTGGATGTTGTTTCGGAATATTATCCGACGGTTCCGGCACCGTCCCAGGACGGCATTTTTGGGAGCGCGACGGAGAGGGCAGTGCTGGCTTTTCAACGTGCCACGGGGCTTTTGGCAGACGGTATCGTGGGCGCGGCAACCTGGAAGAAGCTGTATGAGGTGTATCGCGGGATAGGGCAGAATGTGCCCGGAACAGGCCAGCCGGGAGGCGGTTCGGGAGGAACCGGCAGCGGTGTGCGGGAATATGTGGTCCGCGCCGGGGACAGTCTGTGGCTGATAGCACAGCGGTTTCAGACTACGGTGGACGTTATCAAGCAGCTGAACGGCCTTACCAGCAATCTGCTCAATGTAGGGCAGGTGCTGAAAATACCGTCGGTTCAATCCGCGCCTTATATTGAATACACGGTGCGTCCCGGCGATACGCTCTGGCTGCTGTCCAGGAGATATGACACTACGGTGGATGCCATCAAACAGCTGAACGGGCTGAGCAGCGATATGCTGAGCATAGGGCAGGTGCTGCGGATTCCGGCGCGTTGAGCGGGGAAGAAGATGCCGTTGGAAATCAAAGGGGCTGCCGCATCTATGATCAGGAGAACCATGATGTGACAGCCCTTCGGCATGGAGCATATGGGATTCGAACCCACGGCCTCAACAATGCGAATGTTGCGCGCTCCCAACTGCGCTAATGCCCCATACCTTTATTTTAGCACAAACGATATAAAAATCAATAGGAAACCCGAGAGTTTTTTCAAAAATATTCTGCCAATATACTGTCTCGGGGTTATTTTTGCCCGGAAGCCGGAACGGGACGCTTCCGCCAGTCCAAAACCCGCAAAATTACACAGGCGAAAGGTATTGGCAAGGGGATGATGACTACAAATCGTAGTACATTTTGAATTCCGCGGGATTGGGAATCTGCTCCATCTGTTTTAACTCCGCCCGTTTTCTTGCCACCCAGATATCAATGAGCCGCTGGGGGAAGACGCCGTTTTTGGTCAGATAGTCATGGTCGGCCTCCAGGGCATCCAGCGCCTCGCCCAGGGATTTGGGCAGGCCCTTGATTTTCTTCTGCTCCTCATCGGAGAGGGTGTAGAGATTGAAGTCATAGGGACCCCAGCCGTTTGCGGCAGGGTCAATCTGGTTTTCAATGCCGTCAAGCCCGGCCATCAGGATTGCCGCGTAGGCGTAGTAGGGATTGGCAGTGGCATCGGGATTGCGCAGCTCGAAACGTTTGGTCTCGGGGGACTTGGCGTAAGCGGGAATTCTGATGACGGCACTGCGGTTGGAGGTGGCGTAGCCGATAGTGACAGGCGCTTCATATCCCGGCACCAGGCGCTTGAAGGAATTGGTGGAGGGATTTGTGAAAGCGCAGAGGGAGGCGATATGCCGCAGCAGCCCGCCCATGAAATAATGAGCAGTCCGGCTTAAGCCCGAATAACCGTTTTCATCATAAAACAGGGGCTGTCCGTCCTTCATCAGCAGCATGTGTACATGCATGCCGCTGCCCGCTTCCTGATAAATGGGTTTGGGCAGGAAGGTGGCGGTTTTGCCTTCCTGTGCCGCCAGGTTTTTGATAATGTACTTGATGATCATGGTATTGTCCGCCATGTCGGGCATGTCGGCAAGCTCAACCTCAATCTCCATCTGGCCGGGTCCGCCTACCTCGTGGTGGTGGTACTTTACGCGGATGCCCCAGTCCTCCATCATCATGCACATACGGCTGCGCAGATCGTATCCCACGTCCTGGGGGGCAGAGATATGGTAGCCGCCCTTGTGGGAGACTTCATAGCCGTTGTTGCCCGTTGTGTCCAGGCTGTGATTCCAGTCCGCCTGCCTGGTGTCGATGCGGTAGCCGCATTGCCTGGGAGTGACCTCAAAGCGGGCGCTGTCAAAGAGGTAGAATTCGAATTCAGGCCCGATGACCATTCTGTCCGCTATCCCGGTGTTTTTCATATAATTTACCGCACTTAAGGCTACGTTTTTCGGATATTGGTCAAAGGGCTTGTTCTCGCCTTTTCCGATGGTACACACATTGCCGCACATGGTCAGGGTAGGCACGGAGGCAAAGGGATCCACATAAGCGGTATCCGGATCCGGAAGGAACACCATGTCGCTTTTTTCAATGGGGGCGTAACCGTAGTTGGAGCCGTCGAAGCCGATGCCGTAGGTAAAGGTATCCGCGCCGAAGCGTTCCACAGGGATGGTGATGTGGCGCCAGCGGCCGTCGATGTCCGTCATTTTAAAATCTATCATTCGGATCTGGTTTTCCTGGTACTGGCGTTTGATTTCTTCTATTTTGTCCATGATTATAATCTGCCTTTCTTTATTTATAGTTCCGCAGCATGCCGTCTGGCGCCAACTCGGCATAGAATTATGGGCCGCGAAGAACAGCGTCCGCAAATTCTATGTGCGCCAGCCGAGCTGCTGCTGTTTATAGTTCCGCAGCATGCCGCCTTATACTTCGATTGTGTAGGAGGCTTTCCAGGTCTCGCCGGGTGCGGCCTGGTTTCCCCACTGCCGCTCTTCCAGGGTGCCCTCGAAGTTTTCGCTGTCGCATCTGCCGTACCAGGGTTCTATGCACACGAAGGGCGCTTCTTTGCCGGGAGGCGACCATATGCCGAAGAGCGGCGCTTCCATGGCGACGGTCACGTACCTGGTGCCGTCTTTTCGGCAGAGAGCGGCGGTATCGGTCTGGCTGTTCTCGATTACAAGCGCGTCGTGCTCAAAAAGGTTATCCCGCAGAGCCAGTTTTCCGTCCGTAAGTCCGTATACATCCGTGAAATTGGTTGCCAGCCCGTTTTCGCTGATTCTGGTGCTTGCGACTTCGTCCACATTTCCGAAGTCTATGAAACATTCGTTTTGTTTGGTATCTGCCTCGATGGGGCAATTGAAGGCGGGATGGCCGCCGATGGAAAAATGCAGTACTTCCGTACCCGGATTTTCTACCTGCCAGATAACTTCCGTTTGATTTCCCGCAATGCGGTATCCCAGCCTGAGAATAAATTCATAGGGATATTTTTCCAGGGTTTCTTCGTCGGAGCGCAGCTCGAACCAGATTTCACTGTCACTTTGGGACAGCAGCGTAAAATCCATATCTCTGGCAAAGCCATGCTGGCCCATGGAGTAGGTTTTTCCTTTGACCCTGTATTCTCTGTTTTTGACACCGCCCACAAAGGGGAAGAGGACCGGCGAGGTGCGTCCCCAGTATTTTGCGTCTCCGCACCACATGTATTCGGTTCCGGTGTCCAGCCGCTGCAGCGATTTCAGTTCCGCACCGTGACTGTCGATTTTTACGGAAATTGTGCTGTTTCTTAATTCGTAAACTGACATAATGCCCTCCTTTTGTGAATGTTAAGGATACTACAACTATCATATGACACCGGGATAAAAAGCCCCAGAACCTGATGTAAGCTCGCCTGCAGGCGGATTTTTAACTTTTGGCCCGAAAAACACCGAAAAGCCAGCCATTATGTAGAAAAATGAGTGTGAAGTGTTTTAGGTTTGCGGGAGCATGAGATGCGGAGCAATCCGCAGTATCACAACATCATCATATGTCATAAATACATGGTATGTCAAGGGATTCCTATCATGCAGGGAGGAGGAAAGATATTTTTATGAGGGCTTCTCAAAATCGGTCAACAGGGTTATCCTACATGTAAGGAAGTGAACCGGAGCGGTTAACGGAGGTGATGTTATGAACGAACGGTTCTTTTTGCTGCCCGAGGAGAAGCAGCAGGCAATCATCAATGCCGGATACAGAGTATTTTCCCGGAATTGTTATAAAAACAGCCCCATGAGCGAGATTGCGGAGGCGGCAGGAATCAGCAAATCCCTGCTGTTCCACTATTTTCATAATAAGAAGGAGCTGTATCTCTTTCTGTGGGAAAAGTGCGCCGCAGTCACCATAGAATTCCTGACCCGGCATGACTGCTACAGCCAGAGGGACTTATTTGAGAGCATGAAGCGGGGGATGCGGGCGAAAATGGAGATTATCCGGCAGTATCCGGATATGGCAGGCTTTACTATTAAGGCGTTCTATGAAACGGACAGGGAAATCAACGCGGCCATCCAGGAAAGCTATCACAGACATTTTAATCTGAAAGCCGACAGGGCGCGCCTGAACTTTGACCCGGAGCAGTTTATACCCGGACTGGATATCCCCATGATGTATCGGGATATGTATTGGGCATCTGAGGGGTATCTCTGGGAGATGGTGCAGCGTGGAAATGTGGATACGGAGCAGATGGAAAAGGATTTTACAAAGCTTATGGATTTCTGGAAAAGTGTCTATCTGAGAAAAAGGTGAGAAAACATGAATGCGATTGAGACTGAGAAGCTGACAAAATATTACGGCGGAGCCAGGGGTATCATTGATTTGGACCTGGCGGTAGGGGAAGGGGAATTCTTTGGATTCATCGGTCCCAACGGCGCGGGCAAATCCACCACCATACGCACGCTGCTGGGGCTGATTTCTCCCACAGGAGGCAGCGGCAGGATTTTCGGGCAGGATATTGTGCAGGGCAGGGAAAGCATCCTGGGCAGGACAGGTTATCTGCCCTCCGAGGCGGTTTTCTATCCGGGCATGAAGGTGCGGGATGTGCTGAAGCTCTCCGCCGGGCTGCGCAGATGCGACTGCAGGGAGGAGGCGGGCAGGCTGTGCGGACGGCTGCAGCTGGAGCCTGACAGGAAGGTGGATGAACTCTCCTTCGGAAACCGGAAGAAGGTGGCAATCGTCTGCGCACTGCAGCATAAGCCTGATTTATTGATACTGGATGAGCCTACAAGCGGCCTGGATCCGCTGATGCAGCGTGCGTTTTTCGATATTCTTGGGGAACGGCATCGGGAAGGGGCGACGATCTTCCTGTCAAGCCATATACTTTCCGAAATACAGCGCAATTGTTCACGGGCAGCCATTATCCGGGAGGGGAGAATCATTGCCTGCAACAGTGTGGAGGCGCTTGCCCGTACCAATGCCAGGCGTGTAACCGTTCACGGCAGAGTGTCCCTTGAGGGGCTTAAGGGCATCCGGGATAAAAAAGAGGCGGCAGGTTCCGTCAGCTTTCTTTACAACGGCAGTATGGACCTGCTGCTGCAGGCATTGGCTTCCGGCCAGGTACTGGATTTAAGCGTGTCTGAACCGGATTTGGAGGAGATATTCCTGCATTACTATGAGGCGGGCGGCGGTGAGGGCAGCCATGCGGACAGCGTGTGTGGGAAGCGCGGGCGTACAGTGAATGACAGGGAAAAGCGGGACCTGGCGGAAGGGAATGCCGGGAAGTGCCTGCGGATAAATGGCAATCGTGGAGAGCATGGGAAAAACAATAACGAAAAGGACGGTGAGATTGTATGACGCTTGTCAGACACGAGTTGAGACAGGACAGAACCGCATTTTTAATCTGGACGGCTTCCGTGGGATGCCTGCTGGCGGTCTGCGTGTGTTTATACCCCGAGATGAAGGGGGAGATGGGGGATATCAGCGATATTTTTTCCTCCATGGGTTCCTTTACTGCCGCATTCGGCATGGACAGGCTGAATTTCGGTACGCTTATCGGCTTCTATGCCGTGGAATGCGGTAATGTATTGGGGCTGGGCGGCGCTTTTTTTGCATCGCTTTGCGGGGTGGGAATTCTGAGTAAGGAAGAGAAGGAAGGGACGGCGGAGTTTCTGCTGGCCCATCCCGTCAGCCGCAGGCGGATTATTACCGGGAAGCTGATTGCCGTACTGGCCCAGGTTACGGCTATGAACCTGATTGTTTACGCCGTTTCCGTGGGGGTCGTGGCCGCTGTGGGCGAGGCGGTTCCGTGGAAGGAAATCAGTCTGCTGCACCTTGCCTGTTATCTGCTGCAGCTGGAGCTGGCCGGTATCTGTTTCGGCGTCTCGGCATTTATGAGAAAAGGGGCTGCGGGTGTGGGGCTTGGAATTGCAGCAATCATGTACTTTCTGAATTTGGCTGCCAATATTGCGGAATCGGCAGGGCTCCTGAAATATATAACGCCCTTCGGATTCAGTGAGGGGGCCGATATTGCGGCGAAAGGCAGGCTGGACGGGAAGCTGGTGTTTATCGGCATGGTTATGGGGGTCACCGGGATAGCCGCCGCCTATGTGAAGTACGGCAGGAAGGATATTCATTGAACGGAAGTGCGGGAAAAGCCGGAAGACGTTGCGGTCAACGTTCTTTGGGCTTTTTTTGTGAAAAAAATTTTTGAAATCCGCTCTTTTGTGTTGACAGAAAAGTGATTATGGTGTATATATAACATATAAACAGATGAAGGGCGGTGAGGTATTGAAATTAATGCAGAATTCGGGTGTACCGATCTACCAGCAGATTGCCGAACAGCTGAAGACGGATATCCTGGCGGGCAAGCTGAAGGAAGGGGAGTATCTTCCTTCCATCCGGGGGCTGGCGAAGGATTTGAAGATCAGCGTGATCACCACCATGAAGGCCTATGAGCTGCTGGAGGCGGAAGGACTGGTTACCGCTGCCCAGGGAAAGGGCTTCTATGTCAACGCCCAGGACAGCGAAATGCTGAAGGAGCAGCATCTGCGCAGGGTGGAGGAGGCTTTGCAGGAGGCGATCAAGGCGGCGCAGATTGCGGGGATGACGGAGCAGGAGCTGCGTGGGACGCTGGAGGCTTTGCTGCGCATGGAGGATGCTTGATATAAGGTGTGCCGTATATGGGAATACCGGAGCAAATTGCAGCATCCGGCAGGCTATAAGAAGAGAGACAAAGGGAATAAGAAGGAGGCAGAAAGTGAAGGATAAACGGAATGACAGAGGAAATCATACAGGGAATTACGGAGTGACAGGGCAGGAGAACATCCTGCAGGCACAGAATCTGCAGAAGCGATATAAAGGGTTTGCGCTTTCCATCCCCCGCCTGGAACTTCCCAAAGGCTTTGCCACCGCGTTGGTGGGGGAAAACGGGGCAGGGAAGACCACCCTGCTAAACCTGCTGGCCGGCATCCGCCTTGACTACAAAGGGGAAATCAACTATTTCGGCAGGCAGGAGAAAGGGATTGACGGCAGCGTGCAGGAGAGAATCGGATACACCGGGCCGGGGAGCTATTTCCTGCCCCAGTGGACGATTAGGCAGGTGGAGGAGATCAGCGGGATATTGTTTGACAATTTTCACAGAGACAGGTTCCGTACATTCTGCGGGGAACTGGGCATCAGCAGCGGCCTGGCCGGCTTCGGCTACGCTTACAGGGAGGTGAAAAAGCTGTCGGACGGCAACCGGATGAAGCTGATGCTGGCGGCAGTGCTGTCCAGGGACACGGAACTGTTGATTCTGGATGAGCCGGCGTCCCCGTTAGACCCCCTGATGCGGGATAAGCTCTGCGATATGATACGGGGGTATCTGGAACAGGGGGACGGGGAGCGGTCGGTCTTTTTCTCCACCCACAATATCACGGACATGGAGGGCGTGACGGACTACTGCCTGATTATGGAACACGGCAGCATTGTGGAGGAGGGCTTTGTGGAGGATTTGAAGGAAAAATATATTGCGGTGAAGGGAGAGGCGGCGGATGCGGAGCGTGCCAGGGACATCCTGCTTTCCATGAGCAGGAGCGCCTACGGATTTGAGGGCATCTGCCTTGCGGAGGACATGGAGAAGCTGGCGGGGATGGACGTGGCCTTTGAGACGCCCGGCCTTTCCCAGATATGCGTTGCGGTGATGAAGGCAAACACAAAACTGAAAATATAGGAGGAAGTATGTTGAGAAGTTATACTGTATTTACGTCAATTCCTTATCGGATAGCCGTATGGGGACTGATACCGGCAGGCCTGGTGGCAGTGGCTGCCTGGTCAGGGAGCAAAATAGGGGATTTGGCACTGGTGCTGCCGCTGATGATTCTGGTGCTGACGGAGGTTTTCTCGGACAGCTGGCTGTTCGGGGGGATTCAGACGAAGGATTCGGAGAAGATAGATTACCTGAAGTGTTCGGGACGGGGGATGGCGGTTATGAGCAATGCGCTGACGGCAGACATGATCCGGAAACTGTTCACTGCCCTGGCTGTGGCTTCGGTATCTTATTTCCTCATCGGCAGGGTGAAAGGCGGAGCGGCGGCAATGCCCGCATTGGCCATAAATTTTATCAGTGCCGGGGAAACGGCGCAGGAAATCGGCCTTCTGGGGTATCTGGTGCTGCTGTCCTACTCGTTTTCGGTATTGGGTACATTTCTGTCAAGGTACGGCAGTACGGTTTACATTAACATGATGTTGGGTTACGGAACCATGATGCTGGCAGGCTTGGCGGGCATATATTGCCCGATGCTGTTGGGGTATCCGTCGAATTCCGTTTTTTTGCTTGATTTGCTGGCGGCAGCGGCGGGAGGCGGCATCAGCATTGTGGCTGTCAGGGCTGCCATGAAAAAGGTGAAGGGAGGCTATTATGATGAATGAACTGAAAAAGGGAGTGAAAATGATACGCTATGCATACGGTATAAAGTCAACCTGCATACAGGCAGGCTTCTTTTTCCTGTCGGGGTTGATCTTGACTGTTACCGGGGACGGAGGGGATTTCGGATCGCTGGGGGGATTTTTCTGGATATGTATCGGCCTGCTTCCCCTGCAGCTGCTGTATTCCCTGAGCGTCTCGAATATGGTCCTGGCCTCGCCCATGAGGAAGAAGATGCAGACAGTAGTCCCGACGGCGGTCAACGCGGCAAGTATGGTAGTGATATATCTGGCGGAGGTTCTGGTCTGCGGGCTGCTGGAGCGGAGGAATCCGCAGCAGGCGGGGGAATTATACCTGAATCTGGTGGTTTTGGCGATGTCCCAGGTGTTTTTGATGGTTTACAGCGGACTCTGCTACAAGCACTTTGTGCTGGCCACGCTGCTCTTTATCCCGGTTATGGTGAACTGGATGTGGGAGGGTTGGGGCAATCGGATGCATATCTGGCTCCAGGGCCTGGATATGACCTTCGGAAGGGCTGTGCTGACGGGATTCTGCCTGATTGCGGCCGGCATCCTGGCGGAATACCTGCTTACCCTGCTGTTCTACAGGTCGCCCATGGCAAAGATGGCCCAGGCACTGCCGCTGCGGAAGGCGCTGTAGGGAAGCGGCAAAAGACCCCGGCACTGTGAGATTTGGAGCCATGTCTGGAAGCCTGCCATGTCATAGGGCATACGGTCCGATTCCGGCGCGGCTCCGGAGAAAAGGACGACGACCCGGTTTCTGCCCGAACGGCCGCATATGATGCAAACGGGGCAGAAACAGGGCGGTAAAACAGGACTTAAAAAACAGAAAAACAACAGAAAAATATCCGCAATTGCGGAAAAAACAGTTGACGGGAAGCCGCGGCTATGATATAGTAAGGACACGAGAATAGCTTTTAGCTCTTTTTTTTATGCTCAAAACGAAGGCCGATAAAAGAATACGTGGAGGTAGCAAAATGCGTACAAAAATTACTTTGGCTTGTACCGAGTGCAAGCAGCGTAACTACAATACTACCAAGGAAAAGAAGAACCATCCCGACAGGATGGAAGTCCGTAAGTATTGCAGATTCTGCAGAAAGCATACTGCACACAAGGAGACAAAATAATCTCCTCGGAGACAAATTAGTTTCCCGGAAACAAAATAACTTCCGGCATTTGGGGCGGGAAGTGGAAAGGTATGGTCTAAATGGGAGATTCCGCGGAAAAGAAAGCAAAGCCCGGTTTTTTCAAAGGGGTAAAGACTGAATTCAAGAAGATTATGTGGCCGGACAGAAATTCCACCATCAAACAGTCTGTTGCAGTAGTGGCGATTTCGGTAGTGGTAGGGGTTCTGATTGCGATTATTGATTATGTTGCGAAATACGGCGTGAACTTCATTACATCGATTTAGGGCGAGGGTGATTTATGGCAGAGGCAAAATGGTATGTGGTGCATACCTACTCGGGATATGAAAACAAAGTCAAAGCCAATATTGAGAAGACCATTGAGAACAACAAGCACCTTGCAGAACAGATTCTGGAAGTGAGGGTTCCCCTGCAGGATGTAATAGAGATGAAAAACGGTGCCAGGAAGACTGTCCAGAAGAAGATGTTTCCTGGTTATGTGCTCCTCAATATGGAGATGAACGATGACACATGGTATGTTGTCCGGAATACCCGGGGCGTCACGGGCTTCGTGGGGCCGGGGAGCAAGCCGGTGCCCTTGACGGAGGCGGAGATGAAGCCTCTGGGCATCAAGACTGAAAATGTTTCCATTGACTTTGCGGAGGGAGACAGTATTTCCGTTGTGGCGGGAATCTGGAAAGACACCATCGGCGTCGTCCAGAAGCTGGATTACAGCAAGCAGACGGCTACCATCAACGTGGAGCTGTTCGGCAGGGAGACTCCCGTAGAAATCAGTTTCGCAGAGGTTCGGAAACTTTAAAAACGGTATTTTCCGCCCCGGAAAGGGCGGTGGGATACACGCGGCGGTATTGCCTGTGTCTGGCTCCGCATACGGCATCCTGCGCAAGCGGGGGACGGCAGCGGCCGGGGAAGGGCGGTTATGGTGCCGCGTCGGAACGTGGGAGCAGGAAATAAAATTCCTGCGCCGGTTTACCACATTATTTAGGAGGTGCCAAAATGGCAAAAAAAGTAACAGGTTATATCAAACTGCAGATTCCTGCCGGCAAAGCGACACCGGCACCGCCGGTTGGTCCTGCACTTGGACAGCATGGCGTGAACATTGTTGAATTCACAAAGCAGTTCAACGCAAGAACTGCAGACAAAGGTGATGTCATCATCCCTGTGGTTATCACAGTATATGCGGACAGATCCTTTAGTTTCATTACGAAGACACCCCCGGCAGCCGTATTGCTGAAGAAGGCCTGCAACCTGAAATCAGGTTCCGCAGTACCCAACAAGACGAAGGTTGCCACTCTTTCCAAGGCGAAGCTTCAGGAGATCGCCGAGCTGAAGATGCCGGATCTGAATGCGGCAAGCGTGGAAGCTGCCATGAGCATGATCGCCGGGACGGCGCGCAGCATGGGCATCACCGTAGAGGAGTAACATCCGGCTTTATGTGGATTTAATAGAGACGGCGTTTGGATTCCGCCTGCTTCCGGCGCGGCAGAGTGAGCCGTATACACGGATTCGGTTGCAGAATACGCCGTATGAATGAATTGGGAGACAACGAAAGGTTGTCGTTTGAACCTGGAGGGTAGAAAGTAGTGTCCGCTGAAGCGGACAGGAGGTGCAAGTATGAAACATGGCAAGAAATATGCGGAGGCCGCAAAGCTGGTGGACCGCACGACATTATATGATCCGGCGGACGCCATCGCCCTGGTGAAGAAGGCTGCGCCGGCAAAGTTTGACGAGACTGTTGAAGTACACATCAGGACAGGCTGTGACGGACGTCATGCAGAGCAGCAGATCCGCGGCGCGGTGGTGCTGCCCAACGGAACCGGTAAGACGGTTAAGGTCCTGGTATTCGCAAAAGGCGACAAGGTAAACGAGGCAGAGGCTGCCGGCGCCGACTATGTAGGCGGCGAGGAGTTGATTCCGAAGATTCAGAAGGACGGCTGGCTGGATTTTGACGTAGTGGTTGCTACCCCCGATATGATGGGCGTAGTGGGACGCCTCGGTAAAGTCCTGGGACCTAAGGGCCTGATGCCCAATCCCAAGGCAGGTACCGTTACCATGGATGTAACCAAGGCCGTTAAGGATATCAAAGCCGGTAAGATTGAGTACAGGCTTGACAAGACCAACATTATCCACGTACCCGTCGGAAAGGTTTCCTTCACCGACGAGGCGCTGCAGGAGAACTTTAACGCGCTGATGGATGCCATCGTCAAGGCAAGGCCCAGTGCGGTAAAGGGACAGTTCCTGAGAAGCATTACGCTGACCAGCACCATGGGTCCCGGCGTAAAGCTGAATGTTGCAAAGTTTTAAAATATTTATTTTGGGGTTGACTTATGTTGGCTCCTTATGGTATGATTCCAATGGTTATAAACCAGGCCGAAGACAGTAGGTGTTGGGAGCATGTTCCGGTAGCCGCCCGGCGGATACGGAAGCAATGTATTTCCGACGTAAATCCTACCGAGGAGAAGAAGGCGGCGGAGGGTATGCCGATGTAATATCGGAATACACCGAGACGCACATTTGACGATTATCCCCCTGAGTGAAAGGAAGCGGTTTCGAGGTACAGCCGGTTCCCGGGGAGTTCTCCCAGGCTTGTTTCGGAGGACTTCCGTATTCTCAGGGGTTTTTAAATGGATTGTCATGCTGCGGGTGCAGCGTGCAGCAGCTTCTTTATCGGCACAAAATCTATAAGGAGGTAAAGAAATGGCAAAGGTTGAATTGAAG
Organism: uncultured Acetatifactor sp.; assembly: GCA_910587555.1. GTDB lineage: Bacteria > Bacillota > Clostridia > Lachnospirales > Lachnospiraceae > Acetatifactor. The sequence continues at coordinate 51,394 of CAJULV010000009.1, read as the reverse complement.
AAACCCATTGTGGATGAGATTTCCGCCTGCGTGAAAGACGCCCAATCGGTTGTACTGGTAGACTACTGCGGACTTACCGTTGAGCAGGATACGCAGCTGCGCAGGAACCTGCGCGAAGCAGGCATCACCTACAAGGTGTACAAGAATACCCTGATGAATTTCGCATTCAAGGGTACGGCATTTGAAGGCCTGGCTCCCTATCTGGAAGGCCCCAATGCGATTGCCGTCTCCACAGATGACGCGACGGCTCCGGCGAGAGTACTCACCGATTTCGCGAAGACCGCCAACAAGCTGGAGATTAAGGCAGGCGTGGTGGAAGGCACCGTGTATGATGCAAAGGGAATGGCGGCTATCGCCAGCATTCCTTCCAGGGAAGTCCTTATTTCCAAGCTGCTTGGCAGCCTGCAGAGTCCGATTACCAATTTCGCCCGCGTAATGAACCAGCTGGCGGAAAAAGGCGGCGCTTCTGCATGCGAGGCAGCTGCGGCAGAGCCTGAAGCGGCTCCTGCAGAGTAAGGAAGCATGATTGGATTTGCCATAGTGCAAGGCAATATTGTTTCGGGAGCGGATATCCCGTGGGACGGCTGATGCGGCAGGCATTGCCGGTAAGGGCGTACGCCTCCGGAGACGCGTAGGCCGCCGCGGACAGGAGGGCAGGCAGCCCCGGCGACGGCAGAAAATAAAAATCAGAAAATGGAGGATAATAAAATGGCTAAATTGACAGCTCAGGAACTGATCGAAGCGATCAAAGAGATGACTGTATTAGAGTTGAATGATCTTGTGAAGGCTTGTGAGGAAGAGTTCGGCGTATCCGCAGCAGCAGGCGTTGTAGTTGCAGCAGCAGGCCCTGCAGAGGAAGTGGAAGAGAAGACCGAGTTCGATGTAGAACTGACAGAGGTTGGTTCCGAGAAGGTTAAGGTTATCAAGGTTGTCCGTGAGATTACCGGACTGGGCCTGAAGGAAGCTAAGGATACCGTTGAGGGTGCTCCCAAGGTAATCAAGGAAGGCATCAGCAAGGACGAGGCTGAAGAAGTAAAGAAGAAGCTGGAAGAAGTCGGCGCAAAGGTTACCGTGAAATAATCAGAGACATACGAAGGAAAAGGCAGTTTTCATCCATGGAAAGCTGTCTTTTCTTATCTGGGGTACAGCGGGAACGGCTTTTTGGCTGTTTTGACTGCTATGCACATCATATCCGAATTCCTAAAATTTTCTAAAATTAACTTGACCTCTTTTCCAATTTGTGTTATTATGGAAAGTGCATTATTGTGCGGTGAACCGCAAGCCGTGGTGGTATACAAGAATGCATTATTATGCCTGCTTCAGGAAACAGAGCAGTTTTTTTGTGGTATTTCCGGGGAGGAAATTCCGGAGGACTCTGCACATCCGGGGTACGGGGCATAAAAGTGTAAAAAGGCTTTCCCGGCGGCCAGAGGACAACCGCTGAGAAAGACTGGATTTTGCACAGAAAGAACGGGGTGAAATGTCAATGGAGAAAAACAGAATACGTCCAGTTGCCGGCACCAAAGTCATGCGTATGAGCTATGCGCGTCAGAATGAAGTATTGGAAATGCCGAACCTGCTTGAGGTTCAGAAGGATTCCTATCAGTGGTTTCTGGTGGAAGGACTGAAGGAAGCTTTTGATGACATCTCTCCTATTGCTGACTACAGTGGATCTTTAAGCCTTGAATTTGTTGACTTTGAACTGAGCAAGGATGATGTGAAGTATTCCATTGAGGAATGTAAAGAGAGAGATGCTACCTATGCCGCACCGTTAACGGTGACTGTACGGCTCTATAATAAGGAAAAAGAAGAAATCAGCGAACATAAGATTTTCATGGGCGACCTTCCCCTGATGACAGAGACCGGTACTTTCGTGATCAATGGAGCTGAGCGTGTCATCGTAAGCCAGCTGGTACGTTCCCCGGGCATTTATTACGCCATAGGGCATGACAAGCTGGGAAAGAAGCTGTATTCCTGTACGGTGATTCCCAACAGGGGTGCGTGGCTGGAGTATGAGACGGATTCCAACGATGTCTTTTATGTGCGTGTGGACAGAACCCGTAAGGTTCCCGTGACCGTGCTGATTCGTGCGCTGGGGATTGGGACCAACGATGAAATCCGTGAGGTATTCGGGGACGAGCCGAAGATTGAGGCCAGCTTTGCAAAGGATACCGCCGAGAACTATCAGGAAGGCCTGCTGGAGCTGTATAAGAAAATACGTCCCGGGGAGCCTTTGAGCGTCGAGAGCGCGGAGAGCCTGATTAACGCCATGTTTTTTGACCCCCGCAGATATGATCTTGCAAAGGTGGGCAGATATAAGTTTAACAAGAAACTGGCGCTCAGGAACAGGATTCGAGGCCATATCCTGGCGGCGGACGTAGTGGATCCTTCCACCGGCGAAGTGTTGGCGGAAGAGGGTACAAAGATAGACATGGCGCTGGCGGATGCCATTCAGAATGCGGCGGTTCCCTTTGTATATATTCAGACAGAGGAGAAGAATGTGAAGGTTCTCTCCAATATGATGGTTGACCTTACCAGCTTTGTAGACTGTGATCCCCATGATTTCGGCATTAAGGAGAAGGTTTATTACCCGGTCCTGGCTCAGATCCTGGAGGAGTTTTCCGATGACCCCGGGAAGCTGGCGGAAGCGATCAAGAAGAATGTGCATGAACTTGTGCCAAAACATGTGACCAAGGAAGATATTATTGCTTCCATTAACTATAATATGCATCTGGAGTATGGGCTTGGAAACGATGACGACATCGACCATCTGGGCAATCGGCGTATCCGTTCCGTGGGCGAGCTGCTCCAGAACCAGTACCGCATCGGCTTATCCAGAATGGAGAGGGTGGTGCGTGAGCGTATGACCACCCATGACGCGGACGAGACTTCGCCTCAGGCTCTGATCAACATTAAGCCCGTGACGGCGGCCGTAAAGGAATTCTTCGGTTCCTCACAGCTGTCCCAGTTTATGGACCAGAACAACCCGCTGGCAGAGCTGACCAACAAGCGCCGTCTGTCCGCACTGGGACCCGGAGGCCTGTCCAGAGACCGTGCCGGATTTGAGGTTCGTGACGTACACTATTCTCATTACGGCAGAATGTGTCCTATCGAGACACCTGAAGGACCCAATATCGGACTGATCAACTACCTTGCCAGTTATGCCAGAATCAATGAATACGGTTTCATTGAGGCTCCCTACAGAAAGATAGACAAGACGGATCCGAGGAATCCCATTGTCACCAATGACGTAGTCTATATGACGGCGGACGAAGAGGATAATTACCATGTGGCGCAGGCCAGTGAGGCGCTGGATGCGGAAGGGCATTTCGTGAGAAATACGGTTTCCGGACGTTTCCGGGACGAGACTTCCGAGTATCCCCGCTCCATGTTTGACTACATGGACGTTTCGCCCAGGATGGTATTCTCCGTTGCCACGGCCCTGATTCCGTTCCTGCAGAACGATGACGCGAACCGTGCCCTGATGGGATCCAACATGCAGCGCCAGGCGGTGCCGCTTCTGACCACGGAAGCGCCTGTGGTGGGTACCGGCATGGAACCCAAGGTGGCTGTAGACTCCGGCGTGTGCGTGGTTGCGAAGAAGCCCGGAACCATAGATTATGTGTCGTCGGCTCTGATTCGTATGACCTATGACGACGGAGAGAAGGCGGAGTTCCATCTGACCAAGTTTGCGCGCAGCAACCAGTCCAACTGCTACAATCAGAAACCCATTGTGTTCAAGGGAGACCATGTGGCGGCGGGACAGGTGATTGCGGACGGCCCTTCCACTGCCATGGGCGAGCTGGCCCTGGGTAAGAATCCGCTGATTGGATTTATGACCTGGGAGGGATACAACTACGAGGACGCCGTTCTCATGAGCGAGCGCTTGGTTCAGGATGATGTGTATACGTCTGTCCATATCGAGGAGTATGAGGCGGAAGCCCGTGACACCAAGCTGGGACCCGAGGAAATTACCCGTGACGTTCCCGGCGTGGGCGACGATGCGCTGAAGGATCTGGATGACAGGGGTATCATTCGAATCGGTGCGGAGGTGCGCGCCGGAGATATCCTGGTCGGCAAGGTTACGCCGAAGGGGGAGACGGAGCTGACTGCCGAAGAGCGGCTGCTGAGAGCCATTTTCGGAGAGAAGGCAAGAGAAGTGCGTGATACTTCCCTGAAGGTTCCTCATGGAGAATATGGTATTGTAGTGGACGCAAAAGTGTTTACAAGGGAGAACAGCGATGAACTTTCTCCCGGTGTGAACCAGGCGGTCCGCATCTATATAGCACAGAAGAGAAAGCTTTCCGTAGGCGACAAGATGGCAGGACGTCACGGCAACAAGGGTGTGGTTTCCAGGGTGCTGCCGGTGGAGGATATGCCCTACCTGCCCAACGGGCGTCCGCTGGACATCGTGCTGAATCCTCTGGGCGTGCCTTCCCGTATGAATATCGGGCAGGTGCTGGAGATACATCTGTCCCTGGCGGCCAGGGCACTGGGCTTTAATGTGGCCACGCCTATTTTTGACGGCGCTAACGAGAAGGATATTACGGACACACTGAATCTTGCAAACGATTATGTCAATTTGGAGTGGGAAGAATTTGAAGAGAAGCATAAGGATGTGCTTCGCCCTGAAGTACTGCAGTATCTGTCCGACAACCGTGAACACAGGGAGCTGTGGAAGGGCGTGAAAATATCCGGCGACGGCAAAGTACGCCTGAGAGACGGCCGGACGGGAGAGTATTTTGACAGCCCCGTTACCATCGGGCACATGCATTATCTGAAGCTGCACCATCTGGTGGACGACAAGATTCACGCCCGTTCCACCGGTCCGTACTCCCTGGTGACCCAGCAGCCGCTGGGCGGTAAGGCGCAGTTCGGCGGACAGCGTTTCGGAGAGATGGAAGTCTGGGCCCTGGAGGCTTACGGCGCATCCTATACGCTGCAGGAGATCCTGACAGTGAAATCCGACGATGTCGTGGGACGTGTGAAGACGTATGAAGCGATTATCAAGGGCGACAATATTCCGGAACCCGGTATTCCGGAATCCTTCAAGGTGTTGCTGAAGGAGCTGCAGGCGCTTGGATTGGACGTGCGTGTTCTCCGCGAAGACCAGACGGAAGTCGAGATCATGGAAACCATCGATTACGGCGATACGGATTATCGCTACGAAATGGGCGATGACCGTAAGTACGATGACTATGATAACGGCTCTCTGGGAGAGATGGGGTATCAGGCCCAGGAGTATGATGATGAGAGCGGTGAATTCATCGATTCGGAGGATGAGGATGACGACGACGATGATTTCAGTGACGTGGGATTTGGGTCGGAAACCGATGAATTCGACAATGCCGATGAATTCTGACAGTGACGGCGGCTGCAGGCTGAGACGAAACGGAGCAGCCTGCAGAAGCGCGCTGCTTTAGCACGATGCATAAATGAGTAAAGATATAGAAGGGAGTGCCAATCATGTCAGAAACCAAAAATGAAGCGGCTGCATATCAGCCCATGACATTTGACGCCATTAAAATTGGTCTGGCTTCACCGGAGAAGATCCGGGAATGGTCACACGGCGAGGTAATGAAGCCGGAAACCATTAACTACAGAACACTGAAGCCCGAGAGGGACGGCCTGTTCTGTGAGAAGATATTCGGACCCAATAAGGACTGGGAGTGTCATTGCGGTAAATATAAGAAGATCAGGTACAAGGGCGTTGTTTGTGACAGATGCGGTGTGGAAGTTACCAAGGCCAGTGTGCGCAGAGAGCGCATGGGGCATATTGAACTTGCGGCTCCGGTATCTCATATCTGGTATTTCAAGGGCATCCCCAGCCGTATGGGACTGATTCTGGATTTGTCACCCAGGGTACTGGAAAAGGTACTCTATTTTGCGTCTTATATTGTACTGGATCCCGGTGAGTCGGGATTGGATTACAAGCAGATTTTGTCCGAAAAGGAATATCAGGATGCCAGGGAGATGTACGGGAATAAATTCCGTGTGGGCATGGGAGCGGAGGCTGTCAAGGAATTGCTGCAGGCAATTAACCTGGATGAGGAGGCCGACGAGCTTCGCACAGGGTTAAAGGATTCTTCAGGACAGAAGCGTGCCCGTATTATCAAGCGCCTGGAGGTGATAGAGGCTTTCCGCGAATCGGGGAATATGCCTGACTGGATGATTATGGACGTAATACCGGTAATCCCTCCCGATATCCGCCCAATGGTTCAGCTGGACGGCGGACGTTTTGCCACATCTGACTTAAATGATCTGTACAGAAGGATCATTAACAGGAATAACCGCCTGAAGAGGTTGCTGGAGTTGGGCGCACCGGATATCATTGTACGCAACGAGAAGCGCATGCTCCAGGAGGCAGTGGATGCCCTGATTGACAACGGCAGGAGAGGCCGTCCTGTCACGGGTCCCGGAAACCGGGCGCTGAAATCCCTGTCCGATATGCTGAAGGGTAAGACGGGGCGTTTCCGCCAGAACCTGCTGGGCAAGCGTGTAGACTATTCCGGCCGTTCCGTAATCGTGGTGGGACCGGAGCTGAAGATTTATCAGTGCGGCCTGCCTAAGGAGATGGCGATTGAATTGTTTAAGCCCTTTGTAATGAGGGAGCTTGTGGCAAAGGGAATCAGCCAGAATATCAAGAATGCCAAGAAACTGGTAGACAAAATGGACACCCAGGTGTGGGATGTGCTGGAGGAGGTTATCAAGGAGCATCCCGTGATGCTGAACCGCGCCCCTACTCTGCACAGGCTGGGAATCCAGGCATTTGAACCCATTCTGGTAGAAGGTAAGGCGATTAAGCTGCATCCCCTTGTGTGTACGGCATTTAACGCGGATTTTGACGGCGACCAGATGGCTGTCCACCTTCCGCTTTCCGTGGAGGCCCAGGCCGAATGCCGGTTCCTGCTGCTGTCGCCCAACAACCTGCTGAAGCCTTCCGACGGCGGTCCCGTGGCAGTGCCTTCCCAGGATATGGTATTGGGCATTTATTACCTGACCCAGGAGAGGCCCGGTGCCCTGGGTGAAGGGAAGTTCTTCAAGAGCGTGAACGAAGCCATTCTGGCTTATGAGAATAAATACTGTACTCTGCATTCCAGGATTAACGTACGTGTGTCCAGGAAGAACGCAGACGGCGAAGTGGTTACCGGAAATGTAGAATCCACGTTGGGCCGTTTTATTTTTAACGAGATATTGCCGCAGGACCTGGGGTTTGTGGACAGGACCGTGCCTGAGAATTTTCTTAAGCTGGAAGTGGATTTCCATGTGGACAAGAAGGGCCTGAAGCAGATCCTGGAGAAGGTTATCAATACCCACGGGGCTTCCAGGACAGCGGAGGTGCTGGACGACGTGAAGTCCATCGGCTATAAATATTCTACCCGTGCTGCCATGACCGTGTCCATTTCCGACATGACCGTGCCTGCCAGGAAGCAGGAGATGCTGGAGGAAGCCCAGGCTACCGTCGACCAGATTTCCACCAATTTCCGGAGAGGCCTGAGTACCGAGGAGGAGAGATACCGGGCGGTGGTTGAGACCTGGAATGAGACGGACAAGAAGCTGACAGAGGTGCTGCTGGCAGGCCTGGATAAGTATAATAACATTTTCATGATGGCTGACTCCGGCGCCCGTGGTTCCAACCAGCAGATTAAACAGCTGGCGGGTATGCGCGGCCTGATGGCCGACACGACGGGACGTACCATCGAACTGCCGATTAAGTCGAATTTCCGTGAAGGATTGGACGTTTTGGAGTATTTCATGTCCGCCCACGGCGCCCGGAAGGGATTGTCCGATACGGCGCTGCGTACGGCCGACTCCGGTTACCTGACAAGGCGAATGGTGGATGTGTCCCAGGAGCTGAGCATCAGGGAGATTGACTGCAGTGAAGGCAGGACTGAGATTCCGGGTATGACGGTGAAGGCTTTCGTGGACGGTAAGGAGACCATCGAGGGACTGAAAGACAGAATCATGGGAAGATATTCCTGTGAAGACATTTATGATAAGGACGGGGAACTGATTGTAAAGCACAATCATATGATTACGCCCGGCCGTGCCGCCAGGATTCTGAGCGAGGGTGTGAACGAAAAGGGTGAGCCTGTGGATGCCGTGAAAATCCGCACAATCCTGACCTGCCGTTCCCATGTGGGAATCTGTGCAAAGTGCTACGGTGCGAATATGGCTACCGGCGAGGCCGTCCAGGTGGGTGAGGCGGTAGGTATCATTGCCGCACAGTCTATCGGTGAACCCGGTACCCAGCTGACTATGAGAACTTTCCATACCGGCGGTGTGGCAGGTGATGATATCACACAGGGTCTTCCCCGTGTAGAGGAGCTTTTTGAGGCCAGAAAGCCCAAGGGACTTGCCATCATTGCCGAGTTCGGCGGCAGGGCGGAGCTGCGCGATACCAAGAAAAAGCGCGAAGTGCTGATAACCAACGAGGAAACAGGAGAGAATAAGGCTTACCTGATCCCTTACGGTTCCCGTATCAAGGTGCTGGACGGGCAGATGCTGGAAGCCGGCGATGAACTGACAGAGGGTAGTGTCAATCCGCACGACCTGCTGAAGATCAAGGGAATCCGCGCCGTACAGGATTACATGCTCCGTGAGGTGCAGCGCGTGTACCGACTTCAGGGCGTGGACATTGCGGATAAGCATATCGAAGTGATCGTGCGCCAGATGCTGAAAAAGGTGCGTATTGAAAACAGCGGTGATACCGAGTTCCTGCCCGGAACGCTGGTGGATGTGCTGGAATATGAGGACATGAACGAGGCTCTCTTTGCGGAGGGCAAGGAGCTGGCCGAAGGGAAGCAGGTACTGCTGGGCATTACCAAGGCTGCTCTTGCTACCAATTCATTCCTGTCCGCGGCATCCTTCCAGGAGACTACCAAGGTACTGACGGAGGCGGCTATCAAGGGTAAGGTGGATAACCTTATCGGCCTGAAAGAGAATGTTATCATCGGTAAGCTGATACCTGTAGGTACCGGTATGAAGAGATACCGCAGCATTCGGCTGAATACGGATGAAAACGAGAAGGTTCGGGCGGCAGAAAACGATGAATCGGAAGCAGCTTCCGTTGAACAGGGGGCAGATATCCGGGAGTCAGAAGAAATCGGCGGCGCCAATGACGGGGATGTATATGATGAATCCCGGGAGCCGGAAGAAGGTATGAGCGACAGCCCGGAGGATGACGGGGAAGGCGTAAGCGGCAGCCCGGAGGATGACGGGGAAGGCGTAAGCGGCAGCCCGGAGGATGACGGGGAAGGCATAAGCGTCAACCCGGAGGATGCGGAAGACGATGCGTCGGAAACAGAGGAATCGGAGAATCCGGACGAACTGGCGTTGGTCGGAACCAGGGAGTAAGCCTGAGAGACAGCGAGATCCGAAAAGGCTTCGCCCGTTTTGCAGGACCGATAGAAGGAAGCGGCACAGGGCCGGAAAGACATGTCGGTTGTCATGCACGGAAGACGGGACAGAAAACGGCAAATGAATATGCTCAATGTATAAATGAAAAGCAGGAGGGTGTGGTTAATTTAACGGCACCCTTTTGCTTTAAGCAACTTAAGGCTTATCACACAGCACTGCCATGAATAAACCGTGTAGTACAGGGGGCAGGTGAAGGGGCAGGCTTGTGCCCATTGATGACAGGGCTGTGTGGGAGTTTTTGACAAAGCAGTTCCGGAGCGGGAAGCCGCCGGGATAAGGAAGTCCTGATATAAGAAAAGCGGAGGCAGAATATGAAGATTTTGGTGACAGGCGTAAAGGGACAGTTGGGACATGATGTGGTAAACGAGCTGACGAAGCGCGGTATCGAGGCAGTGGGGGTGGATATTGAGGAGATGGATATCACGGATCCCGTCAGTGTGGACAGGGTCATCAAGGAGACGGCTCCGGATGCCGTGATTCACTGTGCGGCATATACGGCAGTGGACGCCGCGGAGGAGAATGAGGAGCTTTGCCGGAAGGTCAACGCGGATGGGCCGCAGAATATTGCAAATGTATGTAAGGAACTGGACATCAAAATGATACAGATCAGCACGGACTATGTGTTCGGCGGGGAAGGTACCCACTTCTGGAAGCCGGAGGATGCGTGCGAACCCCAGAGCGTATATGGGAGGACAAAATATCAGGGGGAACTTGCGGTAAGAAATACGCTGGAAAAATATTTTATCGTCCGCATTGCCTGGGTATTCGGCATTAACGGCAAAAATTTTGTGAAAACCATGCTGAATCTGGCGAAAACCCATGATACCATACGGGTTGTTAACGACCAGTTTGGTTCGCCTACCTACACCTATGATCTGGCCAGGCTGCTGGCGGACATGGTGGTTACGGACAAATACGGTGTCTATCACGCCACCAATGAGGGAATCTGCTCCTGGTATGAATTTGCCTGCGCTATCTTTCAGGAGGCAGGGATCAGCGTGAATGTGGTTCCCGTGACGACCGCGGAATACGCCGCAAAGGCAAAGCGCCCGGCCAACAGCCGTATGGACAATAATAAGCTGACGGAGAACGGCTTCGAGAAGCTTCCGGCATGGCAGGATGCGCTGGCGAGATATGTGGCGCTGCTGACGGAGAATTGACGCAAGGTTTTTGAAATCTTGTATGGGGAAGACTGGCTGTGCAAGATTTGCCGGGAGGAGAACGATATGCTGCTGAAAACAGCAATCTGCGAGGACAATCCGACACAGGCGAAGAATATGAGGCGCCTGCTTTCCCTGTGGAGCAGGGAACGGGGGCAGGCGGCAGTGATACAGGACTATGACAGCTGCGAAGCTTTTCTGTGGGACTGGAACCAGAAGATGGATTTTGACCTGCTATTGCTGGACATCGACCTGGGCGGGGAAATCAACGGGATGGAACTGGCCAGGCGAATCCGGGAGAAAGATGACGAAGTTGTAATCATATTTGTAACAGGCCTGCCGGAGTATATGAGCCAGGGATATGACGTGAGAGCATGCCATTTTCTGGTGAAGCCTGTAGAGGAGGGGAAGCTGCTGACTGTACTGGACAGGGCGCTGAAGGAGCTTGCAAAGAGGGAGGAGTATCTGCTTCTGGAGGAGGGAGCGGAAGCCTGGAAGATTCCTGTCAGCCGTATTCTGTACGTGGAAGCTTTTTCCCATACCGCCGCGCTGTATCTGGTGCCTGAAAGCGGAGAGAAAGCCGTGTGCAGGGAAGTGAAAATGTGCCTGGGCGATCTGGCGGAACGTCTGCCGCGGGCAGGCTTTATCCGCTGCCACCGCTCCTATCTGGTATATTTACCTTATATCCGCAGGATTGGCAGGGTACAGGTCTTTTTGGATTACGGAGCCGAGGTCCCTGTCAGCAGGGGAAAACGGGAGGAAGTGTATCGGGCATTTATGGAGTATCATAAGGGAAAGCTGGAGGACGACAGCCTGCCGGGCATTTGACAGTACGCCCCTATATCCGTCAGACCGCCTTCCCGTGGAAGCCCGGGACGAATACGGGCAGCGACTCCGGCGGTAAAGAGTTCCCGGACGGCGGTTTTGGCTTGGCCGGGGCAGCGCCTGACAGCGGAAGTGCGGAACAGCAGAATTTTGGGAACAGTTCAGACAGGGCGCAATTTTGACTTCGAGAGAGAGGCTGTCTGAACCGTTACGAATTTTGGCACGGCTTCCGGAGCGCAGCGGTGAATATGGGGATATGAGGAAGCGGCGATTACCAGGGAAGAGGGATAAAGGATTAAGGGAAGTTATGGTTAGGCGTATAGGCAGGTATTTTGCGGAACGGAAGCTGGGTTCCCAACGTGCCCTGACAGAAAAATATTACGGGGAAGTTCAGGCGATGTACCGGCAGATGCGGACCTGGCGGCATGATTACAAGAATCATCTCCAGGTGATGAAAGCCCATCTGGACATGGGAGAGTACCGTGAATTATCCGATTACATCAGGCGCCTGGATGAGGAATTGACAAGCATAGGCAAGTTTATAGAGACCGGGAACCTGGCGCTGGATGCCATCCTGAACGGCAAGATTGCCATGGCGCGGGAGAAGAAAATCGAGGTAAATGTGAAGGTGGTGCTGCCTCCAAAGCTGCCGGTGGCGGATTATGACCTGTGTGTCCTGCTGGGGAACCTGTTGGACAATGCCATAGAGGGCTGCGAGAGCCAGCAGGAGGGTGAGAAGCGCTTCCTGCGCATCTATGTGGGATTATTTCGGGAGCAGCTCTATGTGTCCGTAAGCAATTCTCATGGCACCCGCATGAAAAAAGAAGGCGGCCGCTACCGCTCCACCAAGTCGGAGAGCCGGGGATTTGGGATTTTGAGCATCGACAGCATTGTATATAGATGCCATGGATATGTGAACCGAAAGAGCGATGAGAGCATATTTGTCACGGAGGTGATGCTGCCGTTTTAGCAGGGAAAGGATTTGAATGCCCTTGTCCAGGGGAAACATGACAGGCGTTGTACGATTAGGCGCCGATATAAAGAGGAGCAGGCTGAAGGGATGGCCTGCTCCTGCGCTGTCTGGAAGCCGTTTGCGGGTTTCCGGCGGTTCCTGTTTTACATACGCCCGGAACTGCGGCTGACTGACAGCAGCTTCTGGCGCATTTCGTCTTCGATGCGCACCAACTCCTGCTCGGCGCTTTTTCTCTTGGCGCGTCCGTCCTCCTGAATCTTCATGACCTCGTCCAGGGTGCTGATGAGGGTCTTGTTGGTGGCGGTGAGGGTCTCAATGTCCACGATTCCCCGCTGGCTCTCCCTGGCGGTTTCGATTGTGGCAACCTTCAGCGTCTCGGCGTTCTTCTTCAGCAGCGCATTGGTCATATCCGTCACTTCCTTCTGCGCCCTTGCGGCTTCGGAGGAATGGTTCAGGCCTATGGCAATGACCATCTGGCTCTTCCACAGGGGGATGGTATTGACCAAAGTGGACTGGATTTTCTCGGACATGGCGGTATCATTGCTCTGAATCAGCCGGATTTGGGGAGCCATCTGCATGGAAATGGTCCTGGTAAGCTCCAGGTCATAAATCTTCTTTTCAAAACGTTCGCACATAGACGCATAATCGTTTGCAGCCTGGGTATCTTCAGGCAGTCCGGTCTGTTCGGCTTTGGCAAGGAGCTTGGGAAGTTCTATCGTCCTGGCCTGTTCCAGCTTCTGTTTGCCGGCCAGGATATACATGGATAATTCCTTGAAATAATTCAGGTTCAGCTCATACATCTTATCCAGCATGGCGGCGTCCTTGAGCAGGGTAATCTGATGCTCATCCATCACCTTGCAGATGCGGTTGATATTGCCTTCCGCCTTGTCATATTTGATTTTCAGGTTATCTAGTTTATTGGTACTCTTTTTGAAGAAACCCAGGATGCCTTTCTCTTCTTCCTCGTTGTCGAATTCCTTCAGCTCCGCTACCACGCCTGCCAGCATCTGGCCGATTTCTCCCATGTCCTTGGTGCGGACGTTGTTCAGGGCATTTTCGGAAAAGTCGGCTATTTTCTTCTGGCTGCCTGCGCCGTACTGCAGAACCAGCTGGGTATTGGTGATGTCGATCTGAGAGGCAAAATCATTTACCATTTTCTGCTCCTCAGGCGTCAGCACAACCTCGGGAGCCGCAGGGGCTTCCTCCTGTACGGCGGGCGCCTCAGGCTGGGGCTGGGCTCCGAAGGGCTCAAAAGTCAGGGACGGGGCTTCCTTTAACATTGCATCCAAATCATTGCTCATTTTATCATTCCTCCATCTGTCTTTATATACACTCGAATATCCGGCTGCAGCTATCCATACCGCATTGCGGAAATGTCAGGCTGCGTTTACGGACGTCCGTCAAAGCCCGCAAAATCCATTTCCCTGGTCAGGCCTTCCTTTGCCAGCATGGTTTTCAGGACCTGGGCGTCGGTGGTTACGTCAAATACAGTATCCTGGAACAGGCTGTTCAGCAGTTCACGAAATGCCTGATTAATCGTGTCCAGGGTGTTCTCGATTTCCGCTTTGGCTTTTATGATGTCAGGGCCGGGGGAACTGACTTTGTCGAAGCGTTCATAGGATTCCACCAGCTTTAAGGTGGTGGGAAGGTAGTAACTCATCAGCTTGTGCATGCGGTCGGTCTGCTCCGGATGCTGCCGTACACTTTCAAAGATGTCTTTCAGCAGGTTTTCCAGGCAGAAGAGCTTGGCGGAGATGACTTCTCCCGGAATCCTGTCGTTCAAGTCACGCAGCTTGCGGATGTATTCCATGCCTTCGTCCGCCATGGTGTGAATTTCCGATTCCTGCGCACGGGAAACCTTCGGCGCGGGCTGCTGTTCCGGTTCGGAAGGCTTTTTGTCCTCCAGAGCCTTTCTGGATTCCATTTCCCGGAGACGGCGGTTATTTTCCGCTTCCAGATACTGTCTGTAAACCACGTCATTGAGCATGAAGCAGGTCTTCTGCTCGTCCAGATGCCCTTCGGGAAAGATGCCCAGGTCAAGCATTTTCTGGAGATCACGCGTCACAAAATTTTTGCTTTTTCCCGTGCCTCTTGCCAGATTCTCAATCTGCCCGTATACTCTGTAGTCACAGAGCTGCAGATAACGCTCCGCACGTTTTAAACGTTTCTTCTGTCCGATGCCCAAGCGAACCATGCTGTAGAAACCGAAGAGGAAAAGCAGATTTGCGATCCAGCCGCCCAGTGTGGTTTCGCCGACCATGAGGGCAAGGAAACGGATTAAGGTCACTATACCGGTGATGCCCAGGCCGATTCCTCCGAATACCTGGTAGAGGACATTGGACACATTGCCTACTTTCCGTATTCTGATGGAAGGGAGGTTTTTGCGCCGGGCCTGTTCCTGCTGCCTTTGCTGAAGAGCCTGCCATTCCTGCTGTTTTTTCCGTTCGCGCTCCTGGGCCCGCTGCTGCCATACCGGCATGTTTGCTTGGGAATTCTGAGGGTGACGGCCGTATGTATGACCGGATTGCCCGTCGGCATCATCCGGACGGTTCTGCGTATTTCCGTTATTGATAAAAGATACATGCTTTCCGACTTCGCCCATGGCATCCGTTACGGTCTGGGATACCAGGTCATTGAGATTCTTAAAGTCCCCGCTCTGCAGAGCCTCTGCCAGGGCACTTTTCATCTGCTCCCCGGTAGCGCTCCAATTACGATTGTTGCTCATTTTATTCAACCTCTTTCAGCTGTCAGCCTGGTCTTGGTATGGGTTACAGGAACCGCTTCAAAGGGCCTGTAACCTAAGGTCTGCTACAGGAACCGCTTCGAAGGGCCTGTAACCTAAGGTCTGTTACAGGAACCGCTTCGCGAACCCTGTAACCTAAGGTCTGCTACAGGAACCGCTTCGAAGGGCCTGTAACCTAAGGTCTGTTACAGGAACCGCTTCGCGAACCCTGTAACCTAAGGTCTGTTACAGGAACCGCTTCGCGAACCCTGTAACCTAAAATATATTATGGCACATCCGGTAGAGTTGCGCAACTGTTTCTTCGAATCTAAAGAGAAAATTCAGAAAGTGGATATTTCATAAACATAGACGGCGTAGTAGCTGTCATCTGTCTCAAAGGGCGTCTCGTTTAACAGTGTAAGGCCCTGTTCTTCCGCGTTTACAATATAAGCGGCAGAGAGAATGTATCTTCCGCCCATGTCGTAGAGCGCCTTTGCGTTGAGCCTGTAGTCCTGGAAGTAGAATTGGTGCTTTTCAATGGTATAATATCCCGGACATTCCGAGCTGAAGAGGTAGCATCTGTTCCCCCATCCGTCGTAATACTGCCGCAGGTATTCGCTTTTCTCCAGTTCGGGTGAAATGACCCGGCGGAACTGTCTTTTATAGTCAAGGGAGTAGTTGTTGGAATATCCGTCCAGGCAGTAGAAGCCGTGGTACAGCGCGGCGGCAGGGTCGATGCCCAGGCTGGCTACCCGGTATTCATCGAGGCTTTTTCCGGTATGGGAGTCCAGAAAGCCCTTCACCTGTTCCATGACGCCGACAGCGTAGTAATCCCTGTAGCTGAGCATTGCGTAATCCGGATGGATCAGCTTTTGCAGATTCATTTTAAACTCGCCGGAGTACAGGCAGAAGAGGGCTGTGGCGCCGAAAGCCGCTGTGGCCGGAAGCAGGCAGAACGCGTATTGCAGGCGATTCCGGCAGAGGGCGTGAAGGACGGACAGCCCGCAGGCCGCCGCCAGATACCACAGGCAGGGAGACAGCCAGAGCAGCCGGTCCAGCTGAAAGGCGCCCAGGAAAGACAGGCGGGAGCGCAGGCTTATACCTGGGGCGGAACTCCAGAGGGCAGACAGGAGGGCAAAGAAAACATTCCATCCGAAACAAAAGCCAATGGTGGCCAGCAGGGACTTCATCCGCCTGTTTCGGACGGAATCCACGGCACCCTGGCCGGGATAAAACACGGAGATACAGCCTGCCGCTGCAGCGATTAACGCACACGCCAAAAGCAGGAGGTGATATCCCTCCCCATGCTGGACACCCTCCAGCAGGCCGCTTACAAGCACCTGGAAAAAGGAATGCGCTTCCAATGCATATTCCGATTTGTGGGTTGCCGGATTCTCGCCCGTGCCGAACAATTCGCTGAGAAGCAGCCGGTTTTCCGCAAGATATACGGCGAGAAGGAGAAACCAGGAGGCTGTCAGGCGCAGAAGGCTTTGCCTGCCGCCTGTGCGGCGGCGTGAAAGCAGGCTCAGGAGAATCCAGGCCAGGCCCATCCCCAGGACGCCGAAGCCCACCAGCACAAGGGAGGAACACAGGGCATAGAGGATGAGGTAACAGAAGGAGACACATAAATGCTTTCCCTTTTTGATCTGAAGGGCAGACCAGAACAGCATGGGAATGCCGAATTCCGCCAGGCCGTATACCGCCAGGAACGGGATGCAGCTGTAGAGAAAGGCTGTCAGTGCGGCAATCCATCTCTCCCCGCCGGATTCCCTGACAAGCAGATACATTCCGGCATAGCCCCACAGCTTCCCGAACATACCCATAAAAAAGAGGGCGCCGCAGTAGTTTTCCGTCAAAAACAGAACCAGGGCCAGCGGCGCGGGGACGGTCAGCGCAGTTTTGGAGGCGCCGTTCATAAATTCGGCAATGGTGCCGTCCTGAAATAAATGCCTTGCCTGCAGGATATAGGCAATCATCTCCCCGTCCAGCTGGTCCAGATAGATATAGACGGCATCTTCGCCCAGTAGGATGCAGGGCAGCAGCGTGAGCAGTACGCCCAGTAGTCCAAGCCCCGGCCAGAGCTTTCCTGTCCCGGGCAGGCGGTGTTTTACGGTCATGTCCCACACTTCCTTTCTTCAAACAGATTCTCCCTGGTTATATTGTGCAGCCATTTTCCGCTGCGGTAATGTCGGATAACCCAGGGCCATTTGACAAATTCGTCCGTACACAGCAGAAAGTAGACCCACATCACGGGAAGCTTCAGCACGAAGGCTGCCAGAAAGCCCAGCGGGACGGCATAGCACCACATATCGATGGTGTCGCAGATAAAGCCGAAGCGGCTGTCCCCGCCGGCGCGGAATACACCGGCAATCAGGGCAGTATTCACGGCGGCGCCCATGACGTAATAGGTATTGATCAGCAGCATGTACCGCAGATAATGCATGGCGGTCTCAGTGAGTTCGGCGTATCGCAGCACGAAGGGCGTGGCGGCCAGCACAACCAGCCCTCCCACGGCGCCGGCAAGGACCGTCAGCTTCATCAGTTTTCCGGCGTCTGCACGGGCATCTTCCAACCTGTTTTCTCCGATGAGGTTTCCCAGCAGGATGCCGCCGGCGCTGGCCATGCCGAAGCACAGGATGGTGCCGAAATTCCGCACCACAACCACAAAGGAATTGGCGGCCACGGCATCCGTTCCCATATGCCCCATGATCACGGAATACATGGAAAATGCCACGCTCCAGGAGATATCATTTCCCAGGGCGGGCAGCGATAATCTGACAAAATCGGAGAACAGTACTTTATTTTTCACAAATAAGTACCGGAAGTCCAGCTTGATGTCTTTGCTGAGGAAAGACACCGCAAAACATGCGGCCAGCTCGATAAGCCTGGACAGGGAGGTAGCGATGGCCACACCTGTGGCTCCCAGCCTGGGGGCGCCCAGGAGGCCGAATATAAATACGGCATTTAAAATAATATTTAATGAAAAAGCGAGTATATTCATGGCTGTGCTGATCATGACCCGGCCGATGCTGCGCAGGACAGCCAGGTACACTTCCGTAATGCCCCAGCACAGATAGCTGACGCTCATCCATCGCAGATAGGACGCGCCGATGGAAATCAGTTCCGCGTCTTTGGTGAAGATGTGCATCATGCCTTCCGGAACGAGCAGCGCCAGGCCGGCGAAAGCCAGCGAGAAGCACAGGGAAAAGCGAAGCGCAATGCCCTCCACCGCCTGGATAGCCCGCATATCCCCCTTGCCGTAATACTGGGCGCAGAGCATGGTGGCGCCGGTGCCCAGCCCATAGAAGACCATAAAGAGTACATTGGCATACTGGGCCGCAAGGGATACGGCAGAGATGGAGGACTGTCCCACGTAGTTCAGCATCACCACGTCTGCGGAGCTGACCGCGGCGCTCAAAAGGTTCTGGATGACGATGGGCAGCACCAGTTTAAAGATCTGTCGGTAAAAAGGATCGTTTTTGATTCCGTAATTTTTTTCCATGGTATTCCTCCGTGGACCCGCGGCGAACCGGGGCGTAAATATGCTTTCTAAACCGTTTTATGATACCATATCCGGAGAGGAAGTGCAATCGTAACAGTTCAGACAGCCCTTCTCGCGAAGTCAAAATTGCGCCCTGTCTGAACTATTACATGCAATCGGGTTTTGGGGAGAAAACGGGCACAAAATACTTCACAATTTCCTGAAAATATGGTAACGTAATAACAGGATTTGATTTATTACACCGGAGTGTGCCTGAAAATCCGTTCCCGCCGTCTGCTGCGGTGAAGCGGGTTCCACATTTACCGGAAATGAATTTTAAACACGCGCTGGCGGTCAAAAGGAGAAAAACATGGAGTTGGAAATAAAGTCGCTTGAAGAAGATTATGTAGTCATAGGATGGCAGCCCGTGGACAATGCGGAAAGCTATCGGATTTACTGGGCGGACAGGGATACGCCCTATATGCGTTATAAGCTGATGGCGGACATCGGGGAGACGGAATATACCCTTTATAAAGCCACACATATCCCCCATTACCTGAAGGTTTGTGCAGTTGTGGATGGCTGGGAGGTCCAGGCCAGCCCCATCCTGTGCACGCCGGTGAAGAAGGTATTCCGGGAGCAGCTGGAGCGGCTTAACCGGGGCCTGGCGGCGGTTAAGGCGGCGAACGGCGTCTTCCTGAGCTGGAGGCTGTTCCGGCAGGAGGTGTCCGGCAGCAGTGCTACGGGGCTTACCGGCACGGACTTCGCGGTTTACCGAAACGGGGAGCGGATTGCGCTGGTGACGGACAGTACCAACTACCTGGACAGGGAGGGTACGCAGGCGGACCGGTATCGTGTGGTTCCGGTACGGGACGGAAGAGAAACCGCCGAGGACGGGGCAGGCAAGGAAGGCGGTGCGGCTGCGGGGGAGAAGCCTGCGGCAACATACCGGGAAGGATGTGACGGCAGCGTAAGCGTCCGGCAGCATCCCTATTGGGACATTCCCCTGCAGAAACCGGCAGGGGGCGTCACTCCCGCGGGCGAATCCTTTGATTATCATGCCAACGATATGAGCGTAGGCGACGTGGACGGCGACGGGGAATATGAGTATATCGTCAAATGGGACCCTTCCAATTCCCATGACGTCTCCCAGAAGGGCTATACAGGGAAGTGTTATATCGATTGTTACAAGCTGGACGGGCAGCTGCTGTGGCGTCTGGACATGGGCGTCAATATCCGTGCGGGCGCCCATTATACCCAGTTCATGGTCTATGATTTCAACGGGGACGGGAAAGCGGAGATGGCGGTAAAGACGGCGCCGGGGACGAAGATGACCCGCTGGGGGGCGGACGGCCGCGTGCTGGAGGAGCGTTTTATCACCATGCCGGAGGCGGATATACGGGCAGGCGTATCCCATGAGAGCAGTTTTGTGTGTTCCGCCGACGATTACCGTGAGCATATGGCGGAGGTTTTCATGCGCTGGCAGACGCATCCGGAGGTGGTGAAGGGGCGCTGGCCCGGGACGCTGGAGGAGTGTTTCGGGATCGGGAAAAAATATCAATATCCGCTCAACCGTGAGGATGCATACGCTTTGACAGATTATTTTATCCATACCTACGCACCCTCCAGAAGCGAGAAGAACCGCCTGGAGGCATTTGAGGGATTTATCTATGAGGGACCGGAGTATCTGACCATGTTTGCGGGGGACGGCAGGGAGCTGGAGACCATTCCTTTTAAGATGGGGCGCGTGGACGACGGCCTGATGTGGGGGGATTATGCCCTGAAGCGCATCGAACCCTGCAACCGGGTGGACAGGTTCCTGTCCGGCGTGGCCTATCTGGACGGAGAGCGGCCGTATCTGATCATATGCCGGGGGTACTATACCAGGACTACAATGGTAGCCTATGATTTCTTCGAAAACAAATTCCGAGAGGTCTTTTCGGTGGACAGCGGCTTCGTGCCCATGAAGAATCCCTTCCGGGACGATGAAATCCACGACATCTGCGGGGAGGACCCGGTGTACGGCAGTCTGGCGGGACAGGGGAACCACAGCCTGGCCGCTGCGGATGTGGACGGGGACGGCTGTATGGAGATTATCTACGGTGCGGCGGTTATCGACCATGACGGCTCTCTGCTGTATTCCAGCTATGGCACCAGGCCCGACGGCGTCAGGGCGAAATTCGGCCATGGGGATGCCATGCATGTGGCAAATATCGACCCTGACCGGCCCGGACTGGAGATCTTCAACGTATTTGAGGGCGGCGCGGCCGTGCCCTACGGCTATGCGCTTCGGGATGCGGAGACCGGGGAGGTCATCTTCGGGGAGTATGCCACCGTGGACCTGGGCAGGTGTATGATCGGCAAGATTGATGCGGATACAAGGGGGCTGCAGGTGTGGGTGAACGATACTTACGACTGCAGGGGGAACAAGCTGCAGGTTCCTCTCCTGGGTACCAACCAGAGCATCCGCTGGGCGGGGGATTTGACGACGCAGATTCTGGACGGGGTGCAGTATATCGGGACTACGCAGCCGGGGGTTATCAACGACAATATCCACGGCGTCATGCTTATGCCGGAGGGCACCATGACAAACAACGGCACCAAGGGGAATCCCTGCCTGGTGGCGGATATCTTCGGGGACTTCCGGGAGGAACTGCTGCTGCGCCTGGCGGACGATTCCGCCATCCGGATTTACATGAATACGGAGATTACGGATCATAAGCTGTTCACCATGATGCATGACACCCAGTATCGCTGCGGTGTGGCGTGGCAGAACAACTGCTATAACCAGCCCTGCTATCCGAAGTTTTACTATGCCGGCGATATGGACTTCCGTGACGTGCTGCCGGAGCTGGCGCTGCAGGGCGGCGACAGACCGGAAAAGCGAAATGAGGCAGCGGCCGACACAGCAGAAAAATAAAAGCATCGGTTCGATTCGGACACGGAACGGATGTAACTGAAAGCAGGAGAAATTGATTTGTGGAATAAGATAAAATCGGCAATCGGCAGATTGCCCTATAAATATGTGATTTATCTGTGCATCTTAAGCCTGATGGGCATTATGCTGATTGCCTTTGCCGCGTATATCTATCTGGATTATCAGGAGCAGCGCCAGGAAGCGGCCGGGAGGGAAGCGGACAATTCGGTAGCGCGGATTGTGAGCCAGGTAGACGAAAGACTGGATAATTTAAAACAGTATTACATTTCTTTCGTGGATTCGGATGATTTTAAATGGGTTCTGGAAAACGAGCTGCATTACTCGGATTACAAAGAGAGCAAGGCGGCTTTGGAGATTATGGCCGGAGAAAAGATCTTTATGGATTATATTGGCAGCTATTATCTCACGAATTTCCGGACGGGATGGGTGCTGGGCAGCACGGGCATATTTCCACTCAATGAGGTGGCGAACAGCGAAGCACTCTATGAACTGGCTGACAGGAACCGGGGAGTACTGGACAAAAATTACTGGCTGTACAATGAAATGACCGAGATTGAGAGGGTGAAGAATTATGCTTATCAGGTCAGTGTCAGGAAGGACGGCATCAGCCTGGTGATGTGCTTCTCCAATCTGCTGTCGGATCCCAACGCCCTGTTTGTGGCCAATCTCAATATGAACACCTGGAAGAAGTGGATCAGCCAGATGCTGGGCAGCAGCGAGGAGCTGGTGGTGCTGGATTCCCGGGGGGAGCCGGTTTATTCCACGGACGAGCGGCTGACGGAGAGCTGCAGGGAGCTGAGGGATGGGGGAAGCCTGGCGGGAAGGAGCAGGAAAGTGAAATTAGGGGGGGTATCTGACTATATGATATCCGCCGGGCAGTCGGACGTGCTGGGATGGGAATACTATATCTGCTATGACATGAACCGGGGACAGTTTGCGGGCGCGAAGCTGTCGGGGGTGATCCTGCTGTCCATCCTGATTATTGTGGCCACCTGTTTTTTCATGACTTCATATACGATCTACCGACCGGTGGGCAGGCTGGTGCAGGGGGTGTCCGAGGTAGAGCAGAAGATCGACGGAAACGAACTGCAGTTTCTGGCAAGCCGGTTCGCGGATATGAAAAATGACAGGCAGGTACTGGAAGCGATGATGTACCAGCAGAAGGAGAAGCTGCTGGAGCTGTTTGAACTGCGCCTGATTCGCGGGGAGGTGCGCACCGAGGACGAGTGGAGCGAGTACTTTGAGGGGCTGCATCTGCGGCGCTGCAAATACTTTGCCTCCGCGGTGGTGGTGCTGAACCTGCGGGACGAGAGCGAGACCCAGAGCAATGTGAATGAGGATGCCATCTGCCTGAAGCTGGTGGAGGCGCTGCCTGCGGAGCTGAAAGAGATGACCTGGATGCCCATTGTATACAATGCCTGCGCCATTTTCGGGCTGTTCGGGGAGGACGACGAGGCGGTTCTGCTGGAGCAGATTATGAAGTTCCATGACGGGATACAGGCTTTTGCCGAGGAGCATTACGGCTACCGTGTCCTGATGGGGGTCAGCGCCACCCATACCGGCAGCCGCCATATCCGGGCGGCTTATCGGGAGAGCATCAGCGCCCTGACTCAGGAGACCAGGATGTCGGCAGGCGAGCCGCAGGAGGAGGGAACCGAGTCCGGAAGGGGCGGGTCCGGCAGGGAGGACTGCCGCTTTTTCCTGTCCAGTACCACCATGCGGGCAAATTCCTATAATCAGATGTACGAGAAGGAAATTCAGAATTCCATCAAGGCCATGGATAAGGAGCAGTGCTACAAGCTTATCGACGAATTCAGCCAGGAGCTGCGGGGAGAGGACTCCCATGAGAAGGCCATGGTGTACATCCTGCGCATGGTGAATGCCATTCTCCTGGCGGCCATTGATACGAAGCTGGATATTGAGAAGCTCTATCCCAACGGGCTGAGGCGGCTTTATGACGAGATGATAGAGGTCATAGAGCCGTCCAGGGCACGGCGCCAGATGAAATATCTGCTCATCGATCCCATTCTGGCGGCCAGGACGGTGCTTCTGGAGGACAATTCCTATTCCATGATGCAGGAGATTGAGAAGCAGATCCGGGAGAGCAAGGGCAATATTACCCTGTCGGAGTGTGCGGATGCCCTGGGGGTCCACCCTACTTATATATGGAAGGTACTCAAAATGGAGAAGGGAAAATCCTTCAGCGACTATCTGGAAGAGTATAAGCTGGAGGAGGCCATTCACCTGCTACTGCAGACGGATCTGTCTGTGGCAGAGATTGCCGTCAGGCTCAATTACACCAATGCCCAGAACTTTATCCGCTTCTTCAGCAAGAGTACCGGGGTGACGCCCGGGAAGTATCGGAAGCTGTACTGAACCGGAAGGGATATTCTGAGGGCATGGCGGCAGGCGGGCAGCGGGGGCTGTCCGGAGCGGCGTGCGTGCATATTGCACAAAATGACTACGTGAGCGTAGTTATCTTGCCGTCCGGGAGGACAGGTTTTTCATGTATGCGGATCTCGTGATTTTATAAGGATTTTTTACAAAAATAATCATTTTCTTTCTGGTTTTATAAAGCAGTAAGAAAGTGATTATTTTTTATTTATAGTCAGGCAAACTGCACAAAATGTGGAAAAACGGAAGGCCGAAAATAAAATTAAATAAAGTGATTATAGACGTAATCTGTTAAAGAGGTTAAAATTGCACTATCGGGAAACGCAAATGACACGGAAAACCGACAAAATGACGAAACCCGAACGTATAAAACGTACATAGAGAAAGGTGGATCGGTATGGCAAAAACAAAAATGAAGAAGGGATACATCACGCTTGAGGATGGACGGACCATGCGGGTGCAGAGGATGAGTACGCTTCAGTACATGTTCCAGCACAAGTGGCTGTATTTTCTTCTGCTGCCGGGTGTATTGTATTTTATCCTGTTCCGTTATATTCCCATGGGAGGACTGGTCATTGCTTTTAAGGAATACAGTCCGTTCCAGGGCATGTGGGGCAGTCCGTGGTGCGGATTTGGCCAGTTTATCAAGTTCTTCACAGGTAATGATTTCTCCAAGCTGCTGGTGAATACGCTGGGAATCAGCCTTCTGCAGCTGGTATTGTTTTTCCCGGCGCCCATCATTTTATCCTTATTCTTAAATGAGGTGCGGCACAGCGGGTACAAGAGGGTGGTACAGACCCTGGTTTATATACCGCACTTTGTGTCCTGGGTTATCGTGGCCAGCCTGACATATCAGCTGTTCAATGTGTCGGACGGTATTATCAATATCATAATAAAGAACATTACGGGCAGCACATGGGATGTACTCTCCAAGAGTTCTACCTTCTGGGGATTGATTGTGGGCCAGGATATCTGGAGAGAGACCGGATACGGCACTATCATATTCCTGGCGGCGCTGGCCGGTGTGGACCAGGAACTGTACGAGGCGGCCAGAGTGGACGGTGCCGGACGCTGGAGGCTGATGTGGCACATTACCCTGCCTGCCATCCGCGGCACTATCGTGATGATGTTCATTCTCCGTGTGGGCGGCATCCTGAATACAGGCTATGAACAAATTTTCCTGATGAGGAACGACCTGAATGTGGCAAGGGCAGAGGTGTTTGATACCTATATCTATATGAGAGGTATCCGCCAGGGGCAGTATTCCTTCTCTGCAGCGGCAGGTATGTTTAAATCCGTAGTGGGTATGATACTGGTGATAATCTCGGACCGGGTGGCCAAGGCCTGCGGCGAGAGCGGCATCTATTAGAAAGGAGGGCGATACATAATGGCGAAAGCGCATGTGGTAAAAGAAGGCGCCAAGGTGAAGAAGAGCCTTGGGGACCGGATTGTGGATATCATTATTTATGTAGTACTGGGACTGATTGCACTGAGTACCGTTCTGCCCTTCCTCTATGTGGTGGCAGGTTCCTTTGCAACGGAGAAGGAGCTGACGGAAAAAGCGTTTTTCATCATTCCCACGGAAGTTTCCCTGAATGCATACCAGTATGCCATTCGGACTGCCAATATTTTAAGAGGACTGAAGAATTCCATTATCCTGACTATCCTGGGAACGGTGATGTGTATGCTCTTCTCATTGAGTTTCGCATATCCTCTTTCCAAGATGCATTTCCGGGGCAGGAACTGGATTATGAACCTGGTAATCGTGACCATGCTGTTTTCCGGCGGTATGATTCCTTCCTATATGGTAATCAATGCCTACGGGCTGTATGATACCTACTGGGCGTTGGTGCTGCCGGCCCTGATCAACCCGTTTAACATGGTTATCATCAAAAAGTTTTTCACGGGACTGCCTGTGGAACTGGACGAGGCCTCCTATATGGATGGGGCCAACGACCTGCAGATATTTACCAGGGTAGCGCTGCCGCTGTCCAAGCCGGTTATCGCGTCCATTTCCCTGTTCTATGGTGTGGGATTCTGGAATGATTATTTCAACGCCATGATTTACCTGCAGACAGCGGAGAAGTTCCCGATTCAGATTCAGCTTCGTTCTATTATATTGCTGTCGTCAACTTTCTCGGACGCGGTGATGGATTTCTATGATATGAACGGGGCGCCCCCGGACAAGGCGGTGAAGATGGCATGTACCGTTATCGCCACGGTACCCGTCCTCTGTATCTATCCCTTCGTACAGAAGTATTTTACCAAGGGCGTTATGGTAGGGGCAGTAAAAGGCTGAGTACTTCTGCAATGCAGGGGGAAACGGCAAATGAAAGTACTTACAGATATATAAGCTGGTTCCGACGTCCGGGAGGCCCGGCCGCCGTGATCATAAATCATCATTATAAGGAGGAAAAGATGAAAAGAAAAAGTTTGAACAAGGTATTTGCACTTGCGTTGGTGTCGGCTATGGTTCTGGGTACTGCAGCCTGCGGCAACGGTGACGGCGGCGACAGTTCAGCGCCTGCAGGAAATTCCGGGGAGGAGAGCAGCTCCCAGGCGGGCGGCTCCGAAGAGAGCAGCAGTGAGGAAACAGGCGGCGAAGAGAGCAGTGAAGAGAGCGGCGGCGAACAGGCATCCGGAGAGCGCCAGACCATCAACTTCAGCGTTATCGACATAAATGCCGGAAGCAACAATGTAGGCGAATATGCGGAGCAGATCCTGAACCAGGTGAGGGACTACACCAATGTGAACGTAGAACTGACCTGGGTGGCAAACGATGCCCTGGAGGACAAGAACGCCCTGTATCTGACCAATCCCAGCACCATGCCCCACATCATTACCTGGGGTGGTACGATTAAGGCCAACGTGGTGGAAGCGGCAAAGCAGGGGGCATTCGTGGATCTGAACGACTATGTCTGGGACAGCGCCAAGTACCCCAACCTGTCCGGCATGTCCAAGGAAGTGGCAGCAAACCTGACTGTAGACGGCAAACTGATCGCCATTCCCAGAACCCGTGTGGTAGGGCGTAACGGCTTAAGCTATCGTACCGACTGGTTTGAAAAGCTGAAGGATGAGTACAATCTTACCGAACCCAACACACCGGAAGCGGTGAAGGAGATGCTGAAGGCATTTACCTACGGCGATCCCGACGGAAACGGCGTTGATGATACCATCGGCATGGAAATGACCAAGCATACAGGACCCTTTGACATCATCCAGACCTGGTTCGGCTGCGGCAACGGCTGGGCAGAGGTTGACGGGCAGCTGGTACCCGTTTGGATGCAGCCCGAGTACATGGAAGCCGTTGATTACATTAAGAGCCTGTACGATGAAGGTTTGATGCCTGCGGACTGGCACAGCAGGCCTACCGATAACTGGTCCGACGGATGTAAGAAGGGCGAGAACGGCGTATTTATCGATGTTCTTGACTCCGGAAAGCGTATTTGGAAGTATTTTGAAGATGAAGCCACACGTACTCCTTCCGTGGTCAATCCGGATGAACCCGCCCATATGACCATGTACGGCGCAGTAAACGGACGTACCCTTGCAACGGCAGGCTATGCGGGATATTTCACCCTGTCCGCCACCACTCTGGATACGCCGGAGAAGATTGAAGCGGCTCTGACCCTGCTGGATAAGCTCAACGATACCGAGATGCTGATTCTGACCCAGTACGGCTTGGAAGGCATTAACTATGAAATGGTTGACGGCGAACTGATTGACACGGACAACACCGAAGACGGCAAGGCCCTGGCGGAGAACTATCTGGGACTGAACCAGATGCTTCCTTTCCTGCCTACCACCGAGGAAACCAATGCAAGGGTTCCCCTTCAGGTTGACAAGTACAATGCTGCACAGAACGAGGCATATGAGGCGGCTCTGCCCTATGCGGTAATGAACCCTGCCCTGTCCTATCTGGTGAACTCTCCCACATACGGCAGTGAGGGCGCTACCCTGGACGAGGCTGCAAATGCGGCAAGAACCCAGTACATCTGCGGCGCCATCGACAAGGCTGCGTTTGAGGCTGAGCTTCAGCGTATCCGCGATAACGGCTATGACACCATTATCGCTGAGGTGAACGAGCAGTACAAGGCGAACCAGTAAAGAAGCTCACCTGTAAAGCAATGATAACGTAACAGTTCAGCACTCTGTCTGAACTGTTACATAATAACAGAAGTCTCCATAACGTAAGAATAAAAGCATCGGTGTCCCGAAAGGAAGCCGGTGCTTTTTTACGGGTCCGAAAAGTTTCCGGAGGAAACATATTGGCAGCCGGTACAGGGCATACTAACCGGTATGAAGAACAGGAATATATCTCATGGGTTTGATTATTATGTGCTGCTGTTTTTCACCGTTGCCTTTATCGGATGGCTCTGGGAGGTGCTTTTATTTCTGTGTACTGAGCATGCCTTTATCAACAGGGGTGTATACAGAGGGCCGTACCTTCCCGTTTATGGTGTGGGCGGGCTATTGCTGAGTTTTCTGCTGCGGAGGTTTCGAGGAAGGCCGCTGCTGGTATTTTTGCTGTCGGCGGGTGTCTGTTCCGGGCTGGAATACTTTACCGGCTGGTTTTTGGAGCAAATCTGGAATGGCCGCTGGTGGGATTACAGCGGGCACTTCATGAATCTCAACGGCAGAATCTGTCTGGAAGGGGCAGTGGTGTTCGGCCTGGGCGGGACGGCGCTGGTCTGCCTGCTGCTGCCGTTTTATGACAGGCTGTACCGGGGCAGCTCCCGGAATCGGCGTATCGGGCTGTGCCTTATACTGCTGCTGCTGTTTATCGCTGACGCCACTTACTGCGCCGTGCGGCCCAATACGGGACAGGGTATTTCAACGAAGCATCCTGTGGTTTTTTATTGCAATTTGCCGGAAAGCCATGTATAATGAAAATATCGATAGACAGCAGGTTCCAGACGGTGCATGAAGAAGCCGGAGCGCCATAATATCGGAAATGGCGCTCCGGTTTTGTGCGTTGCCGGGATGTGCAAGGAGGACAGGAATATGAAGAAACTGATGGATTTGGTACAGGAGTTAAGCTTTGTCCGTGTGGGCGGAAGCGAGGAAGAGAAGCGGGCAGCGGAGCTGATTGTGGAAGAAATCAGCCAGGCTGCCGGGGATGCGGGCAGGGAGGACATCCGGGGGGAATACGAGACATTCCGGATTCCGGACGCGAAGGTGGAGAAATGCTCCGTGACGGCGGCAGGACGGGAGATCCCCTGCGTGCCTTTTCTGCGTTCGGGCAGCATTGACAGGGAGTGTGAGCTGGTATACCTGGACGATGCCTCGGAGATTGATTTTGCGGGAATCGGTTCTCTGGAAGGCAAGGCTGTGCTGCTGAACGGTCTCGGGGATGAGGATGTCTATAAGCGCCTGGTGGAGCGTAATGCGGCTGCGTTTCTGGTTATGCAGGGAAAATATTATTTTTCGGCCCAGGAGGCTTCTATGTACCCCAGGCGGCTGCGGGAGCATTTCAGCAGAAATGGGATCATCCCCGGATTTGTTATTACGGCTGCGGATGCGCTTTGGCTGGTGGACGAGGAAGTGGAGAAGATACGCCTTACCCTGGAGCAGGAAGACACGGAACCGGAGAGCCGAAATATTACGGCTGTAATAGAAGGGGAGGACCTGAAGGAAGAGAGCATTGTGCTTACGGCCCATTATGATTCCGTACCCTTGGGAACGGGATCCTGGGACAATGCTACCGGGGCGGTGGCACTGATGGCGATTTTCCGGCATTTTGCGGCACATCCGGCCAGGAGGACGCTGCGCTTTATCTGGTGCGGCAGCGAGGAACTGGGGCTGCTGGGTTCCAGGGCTTATGTGGAGCAGCACAGCGAGCTGCTGGAGAAGGTGGTATTCTGCTTCAATTTTGATATGTGCGGGACGATCCTGGGGGCAAATAAAATTGTCGTAACAGGGGAGAAGGAGCTGCAGACCTTTGCGGAGCAGTACTGCAAGCTTACGGGCTATTCCGCCAAGATAGGGGTGGGCGTACACTCCAGCGATTCCGCCCCGTTCTGTGACAATGAGATTCCGGCCCTGGGGCTGAGCAGGGAGACGGCGACGGCATCCATACATACGATTCATGACCTGCTTCCCACGCTGAGCGAGAAGGCAATGGGCAGGAATGTGGAATTTGCGGTACGCATTATCGGAGATATGGCAAATGCGGCGGTAGTCCCCGTGAAAAAGGGAATGCCGGAGGATACCAGAAAGGAACTGGATAAATATTTCCACAGGGATAAAGACAAGGATAAAGAAAAAGAGAAAGCGGAGTAGGGGAACTCTGTCGTCAACGGTGAAGCGGAAGGTGCAGCGATGAAATATGTAACGGACAAAGCCCCCATGGGCTGGAACAGCTACGACTATTATGACACGACTGTCAACGAAGCCCGTGTGAATGCCAATGCCGATTATATGGTTTGAGAAAAACGAGGATTACGCTATCTGGAGCTGTTTAAACGGGAAGACGGGAGGGAAGTACCTTGCTTTTTTCAATTTTCGGGAGGAAGCGCAGCGGATTTCCTGTTCGCCGGAAGCGGTGGAACAGTTTGCCGGGAGGACGGCGGGTATCCGGAAAGCAACGGAACTCTGGAGCGGAACGGACAGGAAGCTTGCGGAGGGCGTGCTGCGGGATTCGGTGTCCGCACACGGGGCGGGGTTGTTCGCCCTGCTGTAGCCCCGGCCCGGATAGGCCGTGATTTTGGGACGCGAAAAACTGCCGGGGAATGACGCCCCGGCAGTCCCGTTCGCAGCAATATTTCAGATTCTGTATCATCTACTTCAGCGGCTTTGCGCCCGCCTTTTCCTGTGCCTTCTCCAGGGCCTGTTTGAAACGGCTCTTTTTCTTTGGAGGCGCAGCCTCCTGCCTGCCGTGCAGCCCTCTTACGCTGAGGACGTAAATGCCGCTGACTACAGCTTTGACTTCTTTTTTGACGGGGACGGAATCAAAAATTTTGTCGTCGCAGATCAGGGACATAATCTGCGGGCCGATCTTGGCTTTGACAATGGGCAGCCTGGTCCTCCGCATGAGTTTGGGGGTCTGGTCGAGAACCATCTGGGGCAGCCCTGCATCCTTCAGCCGCATCTTCTTTTTGTCAATAATCAGCATGGATACGGTCTGTTTATTGGCCTGCAGCATTTCCTGTTGCTGCTGCTGTTTTTTCTGTGCCTTTTTCCCCAGAAAGTATAATGCGATGATCAGTGCGGTAAGTACTACTCCTATGACGATTAACACAATCATCCAGGTCTTCATAAGTGATAAGCCTCCTTACGTAATTTTTGTTTTATTTTAGCACAGATGTCCATGGATAAGCAACAAAAAATATGGATATTCATATGTTTGGACGGGGTATTCTTTGGGAAAAATGAAGAAAAAGCTTTCATTGAGCGTCCGAATGTGGTATATATAGAATGGAAAGAGGAAGTCCTGCTGCAGGGATAACAGATATTTTCAGGACAAATTCAGAATATGGCAGCGCGCCGGCAGCAGGCGTGCGGAAATGAGGGAAATATGCAGCTGACAGATATTAAGGATCTTTATCGCAACAGGGAAAAGTATGTAAACACGGAAGTGACAATCGGCGGGTGGATCAGAAGTAATCGGGATTCCAAGAATTTCGGGTTCCTGATAATCAATGACGGGACTTTTTTTGAAGCCCTGCAGGTGGTGTACGGAGATGCGCTTCCCAATTTTGAAGAGATACGCAAAATGAATGTGGGGGCCGCGCTGATTGTGAGCGGCACCATTGTGGAAACGCCGGGGGCAAAGCAGCCCTTTGAGATGCAGGCGTCGCAGGTAGTGGTGGAGGGGCCTTCCACGGCAGATTATCCCCTGCAGAAGAAGCGCCATACCTTCGAGTATCTGCGCACCATCTCCCACCTGCGCCCCAGGACCAATACCTTTCAGGCCGTGTTCCGGGTGCGTTCGCTGGTTGCGTACGCCATTCACAGCTTTTTCATGGAGAGGGGGTTTGTGTATGTACACACGCCGCTGATTACGGGAAGCGACTGCGAGGGAGCGGGGGAGATGTTCCAGGTGACCACGATGGATCTGAACAACATTCCCAAAAACGCCGACGGAAGCGTGGATTTTTCACGGGATTTCTTCGGAAAATCGACAAACCTCACCGTGAGCGGCCAGTTGAACGTGGAATCGTATGCATTTGCATTTAAAAACGTATATACCTTCGGACCTACCTTCCGGGCGGAGAATTCCAATACCACCCGTCATGCTGCGGAGTTCTGGATGATTGAGCCGGAGATGGCGTTTGCCGACCTGAAGGACGACATGCTGGTGGCGGAGTCCATGCTGAAATATATTATCCGTTATGTGCTGGAAAACGCGCCGGAGGAGATGGCGTTTTTCAATCAGTTTGTGGACAAGGGGCTGCTGGAGCGCCTGGAGCATGTGATGAATTCCGACTTTGCCCATGTGACCTACACGGAGGCCGTTGAGATTCTGGAGAAGCATAACGACGCCTTCGATTACAAGGTATCCTGGGGCTGTGATTTGCAGACGGAGCATGAGCGGTATCTCACGGAGGAGGTATTCAAACGCCCGGTGTTCGTGACGGATTACCCGAAGGAGATTAAGGCCTTCTATATGAAACTGAACGAGGACGGCAAGACCGTGGCGGCCATGGACTGCCTGGTGCCCGGCATCGGCGAGATTATCGGCGGCAGCCAGCGTGAAGACAAGCTGGAACTGTTGGAGCGGCGGATGGAGGAACTGAAGCTGAATAAGGAAGATTACGGCTTCTATCTGGATCTGCGCCGTTTCGGTTCCGTCCGCCACGCGGGCTTTGGGCTGGGCTTTGAGAGGTGCGTGATGTACCTCACCGGAATGGGCAATATCCGCGACGTGCTGCCCTTCCCCAGGACGGTGAAGAACTGTGATCTGTAAGAACTGTAACAGTTCAGACAGGGCGCAATATTGACTTCGCGAGAGGGGCTGTCTGAACGATTACCAGAATTTACAGTTTACAATTTCTTAATATTTTCATGGATGAAAAATGGCGTGAAGTGTGGTATGCTTAAGTCTATGAGAAGAAAATATAAAAAAATACTGAATTTCATATTGATAGGCAGCCTGACGGCGGGCTGCATGGGTTTTCACAGGGATTTGGGCATGGTTGCCAGGGCCAGCAGCGTTTCCGATATCGAGGGACAGATTAACCAGCACACGAACCAGCTGCAGAATATCAACAAGCAGATTGTGGCATTGGAAAGCGAGCAGGACATCCTCCAGGAGCAGATTGACGACCTGAACGCCGAGATCGTGAACATGATGGCCTCCATTGGCCTGAAGGAAGATGAGATTGCCGCGAAAGAAGGAGAAATCGCGGAGAAGGAAGCGGAAATCGCCCGCAAGGAAGAGGAGATTGCCCAGAAGCAGCTTCAGATTGTACAGACTGAGGAGGAGTATAAAGCTGCAATGGAGCGGGAGGCTTCCCAGCGGGAGAGCATGGCCATATGCGCCAGGATGATTTATGAGCGCGGCGAGGACTCCTATCTGGATGCTATCCTGGAGGGAAAGGGGCTTTCCGACATTCTGAACCAGCTGGATATGGTGGAGAAGGTGCATGAATACGAGAATTCCATGCTTCTTGAATATATCGAGTCGAAGAACCTGGTCCACGACCTATGGCTGAAGCTGGAAGACGAAAAAGTCCAGCTGGAGGAAGACAAGGCGCTGCTGGAGGCAGATAAGCAGCAGCTGGAAGCGGACAGGCAGCAGCTGGAGGCGGACAGGGCGGAGCTGAAGAGCCAGAAGGCGAGCCTGGACACCATGCTTGCAAAAAAGAAACAGGAATCCGCTGATTATGATGCGGAGATTAAGAAAGCAAGGCAGCAAGCCGCGGCGGCGAAGAAGCTTTTGCAGCAGGACAAGGTCAATCTTGCCAAGGCCAAGGCTGCCGCACAGGGAACGGCAGGCAGCGGCGGAAATGCGGGTTCCGGCAGCAGTAGCAGCGGCGGCACTTCCGCCTCGGGCGGTTCATCCGCGGTGACGAATTCACCCGGCAGTGCCACGGGAAAGCAGATTGCACAGTATGCGCTGCAGTTTGTGGGGAATCCTTACGTGTCCGGAGGAACCAGCCTGACAGGCGGCGCGGATTGCTCCGGATTTATCTACAGAGTGTTCAGCGATTTCGGATATTCCGTTTCCAGGACATCCTATCAGCAGAGGAGCAACGGTACGAGCGTGAGCTACAGCAACGCTCAGCCGGGGGACATTATTTGCTATGAGGGGCATGTGGGGCTGTATATCGGGGATGGGCTGATTGTCCATGCGAGCAACAGCCGGCCTTATCCCAGCGGCGGAATCAAGGTCAGCCAGGCACAGTACAGGACAATCCTGGATGTGCGCAGAATCGTGAATTGAAATGCGGCCCACAAATCGGGCGGGAGATATCCCTGCCCGTGCTGTGGGCGTTTCCAGTGCAGGATTTTGCCGCAGGAAAAGGCAGGGACAGCTTCCGGGGCTACTGCGGGAATCCGGCAGCTTCTTATGGGCTGGCGGAAGCATGTCCGGGGACGGGCGGCAGAGGATCCGCAAAACGGAGAATGCGCTTGAATATTGCAGGAAACGAGGTTTGATATCATTGAAAATAATAATTGCCGGCAACGGCAAGGTGGGGGCTGCGCTGACCCGCCAGCTGTCTGCCGAGGGTGATGATCTGACATTGATCGATTCCAATCTGAAGGTTCTGGAATCCAGTGAGGAACTTTACGACATCATGGTAGTGCAGGGGAACTGTGCTTCCATGGAAGTATTGCGGCAGGCAGGGGTGAAGGAGGCGGACCTGTTGATTGCGATGGCGGGGGCGGATGAGGTGAACCTGCTCTGCTGTATGACGGCTCATGCCATGAATAAAAATATCCATACCATCGCCAGGGTATGCAATCCACAGTATATGGAGCAGATTTTTTCCATGAGGGAGATGTTCGGGCTGTCCATGGCGGTGAATCCGGAGCGGCAGGCGGCCGTGGAAATCGAGCGTCTGCTGAAGTACCCGGGGTTTTTAAAGCGCGACACCTTTACGAAGGGGCGTGTGGAGATTGTGGAACTGCGGATTGACGCCAAGAGCAAGCTGTGCAATGTGGCGCTGAATGATATGTACGGCATCGTCAAATGTAAGACGCTGGTCTGCGCCGTGCTGAGGGAAGGCAGGGCCATAGCGCCTAACGGAAATTTCGTACTTCGGGAGGGGGATCGGATTTTCGTAACTGCATTTACCAACACTTTGACGATTCTCCTGAAAAATCTGGGAATCATCACACACAAGGCGAAGCGTGCCATCCTCTGCGGCGGCGGGCGCGTCAGCTATTACCTGGCAAAACAGCTGGAGAACAGCGGGATCGGCATTCAGATTATCGAACAGGATGCCGAGCGCTGCAGGCAATTGGCTGCCCAGCTGCCTTCCGCATGTGTTATCCAGGGGGATGCCAGCAATCAGAGGCTGCTGGAGCAGGAGGGGATATCCGGATGTGATGCGGTGGTGACCCTTACCGGGCTGGACGAGCTGAATATGATTATCTCCCTTTACGGGGCGAGCTGCAAGGTGCCGCAGATTATCACGAAGCTGGGACATATTGAAAATACGGACATTTTGGGGAACCTGTCCCTGGACAGCGTCATCTCTCCCAAGGAACTGTGCTGCAATACCATTGTGCAATATGTCCGCGCCATGAAAAATCAGACCGGCGCGGCCTTAACCGTACACACCATTGCGGACGGCCAGGCGGAGGCGATGGAATTCCTGGTGGACGGGAAAGTGAAGCACTGCGGCGTGCCGTTGAAGGAGCTGAAGCTGAAAAAGGGCGTGCTGGTAGTGTGTATCGCCAAGGGCGCCAGGATGGAGATTCCCAACGGAGATTCCTGCTTCAACATCGGGGATATCGCCTATATTGTTACCAGCAAGGAGAAGGGTATTTATCAGCTGAACGATATATTCGAATCCTAGAGTCTGTCTGAAAGCTGCTTTCCGGCAGACGGCGGGAATGGATGATCAAACATGCGTTTGTATTTTCAATATCAGAATCTGAGTGAGGCTTGCTATGAACTATAAAATGATGGGAAGGTTCATCGGTAAAATACTGATGGTGGAGGCTGTCTTTATGGTGCCGGCCATGCTGATCAGCCTGTTTGAAGGGGAATTTGCGTCGGTTCGGGCTTTTATGTACTCCATAGGGGCAATTATCCTTGTGTGCGGCTTGCTGATGCTGCTTTGCAGGGGTTCCAAAAACAAATTTTATGCCAAAGAAGGGCTGGCATGTGTGGGCCTGAGCTGGATTTTCATGAGCCTGCTGGGATGCCTGCCTTTCTTTATCTCCGGTGTTATCCCCAATTTTGTGGATGCCTTCTTTGAGATTGTGTCCGGTTTTACGACTACGGGGGCGTCTATCCTGCCCTATGTGGAGGGGCTGCCCAAGGGGATATTGTACTGGAGGAGCTTCAGCCACTGGCTTGGGGGAATGGGGGTACTGGTATTTCTGCTTGCGGTTTCCTCCATGGGCGGCGGTGACAATGGCTATACGATGCATTTGCTCCGTGCGGAGAGCCCCGGACCCAATGTGGGCAAGCTGGTGCCGAAGATGAGGAAGACAGCGCGCATCCTGTATCTGATTTATGTGCTGCTGACCCTGCTGGACATCCTGTTTCTGGTACTGGGAAAGATGCCGCTGTTTGAGGCAGTCTGTACCGCCTTCGGAACGGTGGGAACCGGGGGCTTCGGCATCAAAAATGACAGCATAGCCGGCTACAGCCCTTATATTCAGAATGTCTGTACCGTGTTCATGCTGCTCTGCGGGGTGAATTTTACCTGCTTCTACCTGCTCCTGATCCGGCAGGTGCGGAATGTGTTTCGGGACGAGGAGCTGCGCCTGTATCTGGGGGTGGTGGCGGCAAGCGTACTGGTGATCACGCTGAACCTGAAGGGGTTCTATGATACCCTGGAGGAGACGGTACGACATGCGGCGTTTCAGGTAGCCACCATTATGACCACCACAGGCTTTGCCACCACGGATTACGAACAGTGGCCGGGGCTGTCCAAAACTATTTTGCTTGTATTGATGATCATCGGAGCCAGTGCGGGCAGTACGGGAGGGGGCTTTAAGTGCGGAAGGGCACTGCTGGTACTAAAGAGCCTGCGCAGGAGCGTGCAGCAGATCGTGCATCCCCAGAAGGTGCAGGTGGTGCGCGTAAACGGCCAGTCCATCGACGAGAAGGTGCTGCAGAATACCAACGCCTATTTGGCGGCTTATGCCATCCTGATTGTGGTGAGTTTCCTGCTGATTTCGGTAGACGGTTTTTCGATTACAACCAATCTGTCCGCAGTGCTGGCATGCTTCAACAATATCGGCCCGGGTTTTGAGTTAGTGGGACCTACCGGCAATTATGCGGCATACGGAACCTTTTCCAAACTGATATTGACGCTGGACATGCTGGCGGGCAGGCTGGAGATATTTCCGATCCTGATTTTATTCTCCCGCACCACATGGGCACATCGTTAGATCGCGCCTGAAAGCCGCAGGTACGTTGTGCGTCCCATCAGGCTGCTTTCGGAGGCCTTCCATGCGGATTGCGTATTATTCAGAAGACGGAGGTCAATTATATGGTGAAATTAACACCGCCCATGGGGTGGAATTCCTGGAACACATTCGGAGAAAACATCAATGAACAGCTGATTTTCGAGACAGCGGATGCCATGGCGGCCGGCGGGCTGCCGGGGAAGGGCTATGAGTACCTGGTTATCGACGACTGCTGGTCCCTTAAGGAGCGGGATACCCAGGAGCGTCTGGTGGCGGATCCGGCAAAATTCCCCCACGGCATGAAGGCAGTGGCGGACTATGTGCATGCAAAGGGATTGAAATTCGGCATGTATTCCTGTGCGGGAAATCTGACCTGTGCCGGATATCCGGGCAGCTTTGAGCATGAATTTACCGATGCTGCCACATTTGCGGAGTGGGGCGTGGATTTCCTGAAGTATGATTACTGCTACCACAGCCCCATCATTCCCGGCAAATATCTGTACCGCCGGATGGGGCTTGCCCTGGAGAACTGCGGCAGGGATATCCTGTTTTCTGCCTGCTCCTGGGGAGTGGATGAGACTCATGAATGGATTAAAAGCACCTCTGCATCCATGTGGCGTTCCACAGGAGATATCTTCGATACATGGGAGTCCGTGAAGGATTTGACCAGGCAGCAGGAGAAGCTTCACCCCTACAACGGTGTGGGATGCTTCAACGATATGGACATGCTGATTGTAGGCATGTACGGAAAGGGAAACGTAGGGCTGAAGGGCTGCAGCGACACCCAGTACAAGACACATTTTTCCATCTGGGCATTTATGGGATCCCCCCTGATGATTGGGTGTGACGTCCGGAATATGAACCAGGCCACGAAGGATATCCTGGGCAACGAGGCTTTAATACGCATCAATCAGGACAGGGCCTGCCGCCAGCCGGTAAAGCTCAGCGGTACATGGACAAACGGAGACATGCTCCTGTATTCCAGGCAGCTGGAGAACGGGGATCTTGCCATCGGGCTGTTTAACTTAAGTGAGGAGAAGGCGGCCGCCAGGCTGAACCTGGACGAAGTTGGGCTGCCGTTCAGCACGGGCATGACGCTGGAGTGTAAGGATGTATGGGGCGGGGAAGCTTTCAGAGTAAAGAATTCCACGTTAATCCGTGAACTTGCGCCCTTTGACTGTGAGGTGCTTCGGGCGAAAGTGGTTGCAGGGTGAGGAAGTATCTTGAGAAGGACGGGTGCGGCATGGGGACCAATGGCTGTGTGCAGTGCGGGAAGACGCTGACATTTAACGAAGTGGGCGCCTGCAGGAAGTTTATCAACCGGGGATGCAGACGGTTTCTATGCAAGGCCTGCCTGGCCGGGAAGTTGGGCGTGACGGTGGCGGACATTGACAGGAAGATTGAGCAGTTCAGGCTCCAGGGGTGTACTCTGTTTGTCTGAACCGGCAGCCTGGTTGCGGGTGGACCGCAGAGCGGGGACATGGCCGGTACCGGGGGCGTCCGCGGAGATGCGGATTGCCGTCGCCGTCCGGCGGGGCTGCATGGGAAAGAATCCGTTTCCGGAAGAGGGGGAGAACGCAGTTACCTGCCTGTGTGATTTTGCAGCGAATAAGCGTGCAGGGGAAGGAGTATATGGGAAAAGAAATCATTTTTAAAAATGTAGCGGAACAGAGCCGTTTCACGTTGGAAAACCAGAACGGAAGGACTGAAAACTTCGAAGATGTGGATATTGAAGTTTATCTGGAAGATATGTTTGACGACCCGGAGCAGTTCGTAATCCTAACGGCCCCTGAGCCGCGGCAGAAAGTGCGCTATGTCCAGGCCTGTGTTCAGGATGAGGGCATTGAGGTGGAACTGGGAATTCAGGAGGAGGGTACCAGGCTGTTGGGCAAATTGTGTACGGAGGAAGAGTGCTACCGTATTTTTATGGACTTTTATGACAATGCATTCGTGCCGGATTTGAGCGAGTACCGTCCGGTAGAATTCTGAAAGCCAGGGTGCGGAGTATGATGGGTAATACGTGAAAACAGCAGAAGCGTAATACGATGCATTATCATAAAAACGGCAGAAGCGTAATACGATGCGTAATCGTAAAAACAGCAGAAGCGTAATACGATGCGTAGTCATAAAAACAGCAGAAGCGTAATACGATGTGCAATCGTAAAAACAGCAGATGCGCAATCATAAATACGAGGAGGTATAAAAATGGAATTATTAAAAGGTAAGATTGCAATGGTGACAGGCGGTACAAGAGGAATCGGGTACGCCATCGTGAAGCTGTATCTGGAGAACGGCGCGTCCGTGGCCATCTGTGGCTCCAGGCAGGAGACGGTGGATAAGGCTCTGGACAAGCTGAAGGCGGAAAATCCGGAGTATGCGGACAGGGTTATCGGATTGTGCCCTGACCTGCAGAAGCCGGAAGAGGTGGAGAAGGCGGTAGCTACAGTGAAGGAGACCTTCGGAAGGCTGGATATCTGCGTGAACAATGCAGGTGTCTCGGCCAGGGAAAGCCTGTATACCTACAAGCCGGAGGAATTTGCCAGCACCATGGCGCTTAATGTCAATGCAGTATTTTACTGTTCGCAGGCGGCTGCGAAAGTTATGAAGGAGCAGGGAGGCGGCGTTATCCTGAATACCAGTTCCATGGTCAGCATCTACGGACAGCCCTCCGGCGTGGCATATCCCACATCCAAGTTCGCCGTAAACGGCCTGACCAAATCCCTGGCCAGGGAGCTGGGCAGAGATAATATCCGTGTGAATGCGGTTGCACCCGGCATTACCAGGACAGACATGGTGGCCGCACTGCCGGAGGAAATGATCAAACCTCTCATTGCAACCATCCCGCTTGGACGCGTGGGTGAGCCGGAGGATGTGGCAAATGCATTCCTCTATCTGGCCAGTGATATGGCAAGCTATGTGACAGGCGAGGTTCTGTCCGTGGACGGCGCTGCGAGGGCCTGACGGAAGATGTGAGGTTCCTGGTTGTGTACCTAAACACCCCTGTATTTTTCGGATAAATTTCGGAAAAGGCAGGGGTGTTTGTTTTTTTCATGCATTGGCCTGATTGCAGTCAGCAAACAGATTCCAACCGTAAAATCACTTTATTTTTCTTGGAAAAAAGACGATATATAGACAAAGGACGCAGGGATGCGGCAGTAAGGCAGCGTCTGACCCGATATTCACAGGAGGCAGATGTGCAGGCTGTACCCGTACCCGGGCACCGGGTGGTAGGAGACAGCTATTGTTTACGGTGAGCGCGGCTGCAGATACGGTATCCATATCCGGGCACCGGGTGGTAGGAGACAGCTATTGTTTACGGTGAGCGCGGCTGCAGAT
>CAJULV010000009.1:0-10509 GCA_910587555.1 uncultured Acetatifactor sp. | reverse complement strand
ACGGTATCCATATCCGGGCACCGGGTGGTAGGAGACAGCTATTGTTACGGTGAGCGCGGCTGCAGATGCGGTATCCATATCCGGGAAACGGAGCGGACGATGCGGAATAAAACAGGAGGTTGGGGTATGAGTATAGAGGTTCAGACGAACAGGAATACCGGTGTAAGGCAAATTACGTTAAAAAATCATGACGGTTCCAGCGTGGGCACAATTACCATTCACAGTTCCAGCTTAAAGAAGCTGAAGAAGCTGTCATATAAGCAAAGGCGTATTTCCACAATGATTACCCAGGCCAAGACCTCGGGCAGCGCAAAGAAAGTCCTGGCCAGTGCCAAGACGGAGACGGTGAATCTGCGCAGAAAGCTGGCCAGCGGAAAGTACAATGACAGGGAGGTTAGGGCCGCTATCCGCCATGCGGAGCGAATGGAACGGGTTGCCAAGAAGCGGATGAAGCATCTGCAGCAGGAGGAAGAGATAGAGAAGCACGGTAGCAGTCCATGGAAGCCGGGATTTGATGAGGAAAATGCGGAAGAAACCGGCGGGGGTATGGAGGGCTTTGAACTCAATGAGATGAGCGCCGAGGAGATGAAACAGATCATGCAGGAACTCCAGGAGGAGATGGAAGCACTGGCACGGGAGAACGAACTGGAGATGCTGGAGCAGACGGCATGTCTGGATATGGATCCGGAAGATCTGGAGCGGCTGAAAAAGAAGCACAGGGCAGACGAGATGCGGGAGATTGTGGAGGCTGACATGAGGTATCTGCGCGCCTTGTTCAGCCAGATGGAAAAGGAAAGACAGGAGTCGTCTGCGGTCAGCGGCGTGTCCTTGCAGCTGGCGGGCGTGGAGATACCGGTTCAGACGGATGGGAGAACGGCGGCTGAAGTTGCCTCAGAATCCCTGCCCGCAG
The DNA here is from genome assembly GCA_910587555.1 of uncultured Acetatifactor sp. Taxonomy (GTDB): domain Bacteria; phylum Bacillota; class Clostridia; order Lachnospirales; family Lachnospiraceae; genus Acetatifactor. The sequence goes on along the minus strand of CAJULV010000009.1, from coordinate 9,599 downwards.
CGGTAGGAGGCAGCGTAGATATTGCCCTGTAGTTTTTCCCAATCATGATCCATGGAAAGGATATGTAGAAGGGCGGCAGCCGCTCCTACAGGAACAGCTGCTGTCTCTCCGTATAGTAAGTCGTCTTGGCGGCAATCTTCTCAATGAGGATTCTGTCGCCTTCGTCAGTATATTTTTTTCTGGAATTATGTACTTTTAAAAAGCTTCTCTCCTCGCCGCTGATAATGTCCGGCGATATGCGTTCAATATTTGCGATGGCATCCTTCAGCACATGGGAGATGGCTGTGTACAGCGATGCCAGTCTGTCTTCCGGAATCTTCCCTGCAGTTGACCTGGGAGAAATATTTGCCTTCCAGAGAATTTCGTCCGCATATGCATTGCCGATTCCCTTTACGATGCTCTGATCAATTAAGAAGGCCTTTATATTTTTGCGCTGATTTCGCCTGACCGCATTCCGCAGATAAGGGAGCGTAAATGTCTCCCCCAATGCATCCGGCGTATCCGTTTCGGCAGGGTTGAAGGTAACCTTACACATTCCCTGGAAATCCGAGATAACCAGCGCTTCGTCCCCTTCAAAGCCTATGGACAATATTTTATAGGGAACGCCGGATACTTCTTCCGGTGCGCAGATATGAAACCTTCCGCTGAGCATAAGGTGCACACTTAAAACTTCGTTATTTTCCAGCTGAAAATACAGTTCCTTGCCTTTCCGCACAATGTCGGTAATGTTCGTCTCAAGAAGCTTTGTTCTCACGGTTTCTCCGGTAATATTTAAGCGGCTTCCGTTAAAAACATCTGCTGAGACAATTTTTCTGTGAGCAATTCTTTTCATCAAATTTTTTGAAAAAATTTGTAAATCCGGTAATTCTGGCATCTTTTCCCACCTCCTGTTGATTAAGCTTACCGCTGTTGTAGTTATTTGTCAAATTATTTGTGGCATTTTCCAGAGTTCGTAAATTCGAAAAGGAGGGATTGCATGCCCTTAATTCCGATCAGGTGCGGCAGTTTAAGGTTATCGGGAATTGAGGATTGCTGTGGGGAAATTGGCAGGCAAAATCGAAAGCAATGCCATGCGATGGAGGTGTGCGCCGGAGGCAGTGTCTGTGTGGACCGCCGAAAAGAAATGATTGAGAAATAAGTTGAATTAGGGTATAATGACCTTATTGCAGACAGGAAGCGGACGAATGGCCATAGACCATGAACATACAGAAGGCATCAATCTGTTTTCCGCAGAGGGGCGGCGTGAATGGATAGCGGAGATGCTTTTGTAGAAGGAGGTGCAGAAAATGGCAAAAATTGAAGAATGCTTCGGGTATAAGGAAACGTGGTTTGCGGTAAAGGGGGCGGACATTGACAGGATTCTTTCCTGCTGTCCCGAACTTAAATTTGTACGGGAGGCAGGATGGAAAGAGGCATCGGCGGAGAGAACAGAGAAATGGAAGAGCAGAGTCATGTTGTCAGGTCCGTATGACGGATGGGTTTTCCTGATCGGAAATGCGCTGTGGGATTTCACGGAGGTGGATGCGCTCGTGGATGTAATGGGCAGGATTGGAGAACAGGCACAGGAAGTCTGCTGCTTCGCATCCCATAGGGTGTCGGATGGGTATGCCTTTGCGAAGGCAGTGCGGAACAAAATAGTCAGATTGTATTCCTATGCGGACGGGGAGCTTTTCGGATGTATGGGGGAGCGTTCCGATGCGGAAAAGAATTTATCTTTGCATTATGCGGAAAAGGAGGAAGAACTATTTGAAGATGGGTTTGACATGATAGACGAGGAGGAAGTGCTGAAGATTGCCGGAGAGTGGTCCATAAACCCGCAGATGCTGCTTGGCTGGGAGGAAGCCAGAACCGTTCTGGCGGACAGGATTTATGAATAGCTATGTCCGGCCTGTTTTCGAAGAATGCTCCAGGGTGCTGAAAAACAATGGCATATTTATCATGATGGCATGGGACGGGGTATTCTGTCGGGTACGTTTACAAAATCTTATCTGCCGGAAGAGAAAGTCGGACAGCCAAGTGCATGGGCAACATTTTACGCTCTGTTGGCAGATAAGGAACGATGAAAGTTTACTTGCAGGGAGGTAAGGAGATATGGGAGAATTGTTAAGAGAATTAAAGGCTGCCTATGGCGAAGATGCAGAGTTCAGAGAGGGCCAGGAGGAAGCAATCCAGGGAGTGCTGGATGGAAAACGTATGCTGGTAGTCCAGAAAACGGGATGGGGGAAGAGCCTGGTCTATTTTCTTGCAACCAAAATGATTCGAGCGCGGGAAGAGGGAATTACCCTGATTATCAGCCCGCTGCTGGCGTTGATGAATAACCAGATCGCCGCGGCGGATAAGCTGGGACTTCATGTGGCGACTATCAATTCTGAAAATACGGATGATTGGGATGCCGTGGTGGAGGAGCTGAAAAACAACCGCGTAGATGCGCTGATCATTTCGCCGGAAAGGCTGGCGAATGATGAATTCAAAGAGCTGCTCAATGAAGGCATTCTGCAGATTCGGCTGTTTGTGGTTGACGAGGCTCACTGCATTTCGGACTGGGGACATGATTTCAGGCCGGATTACAGGCGCATTGTTGACGTCATTCAGATTCTCCCGCCCTATATCCCGGTTTTGGCCACGACGGCGACGGCAAACGACAGGGTAGTGCAGGATATCAGGAGCCAACTGGGAGAGGATGTGGCAGTCAGCCGGGGAAGCCTGATGCGGGAGTCATTGGAAATTCAGGTCATCAAACTGCGGACAAGGGAAGAGCGCCTGGCTTGGATTGTGGATCATATAGAGGAATTGAAGGGAACAGGGATCATTTACTGCCTGACGGTCAATGATTGCCAGTTGGTATATAAGTGGCTTCAGGAAAACCAAATTGCCAGCAAATGCTATTATGCGGATATCGAAAAGGATGGAACGGAGAAAAAGGCGGAGATAGTCAGTGCGTTTCTGGACAATCAGATCAAGGTATTGGTGGCTACGGTGGCTTTTGGCATGGGGTTTGACAAGCCGGACATCGGCTTCGTAATCCATTTTCAGAAGCCGGGGAATTTGGTGGCTTATTACCAGCAGATCGGAAGAGCCGGACGGGGAATTGACAGGGCATTGGCTGTTCTGATGCAGGGAGATGAGGACGACAGGATCAACAACTATTTCATTGAGTCTGCCTTTCCGACAGAAAACCTGATGACAGAGATTATGGATGCAATCCGGAAGAATCCGGATCCTGGTTTGAAGCAGGCCGATTTGGAGAGGCTGATCAATATGAAATCTTCCAAAATAAAAGCCTGCCTTAAATATCTGACAGTTGAGAAAGCGATTTATAAAGAAGGGACTTACTATCGTCCCACAGCCCGTCTCTGGAAACCGGATATGGAGAAAAGCCGGAAAATTACGGAGATTAGAAGAAACGAACTATGCCAGATGAATGAGTTCACTGACACCCCGAAGTGCTACATGAAATATATCGCGGACATTCTTGACGATCCCCAGGCCTGCAGCTGCGGCAGATGTTCAAACTGTCTGGGCAGACCGCTGGTTTCGGCAGATATCCGACAGGGAACCCTGGAAACGGCACAGAGATTCGTCCGGCAGGACTTTGGCGTGATTCAGCCCCGCAAACAATGGCCCACAAGTGTCTTTATCGATGAACGCAACAAAATTAAACCGGAATTCCTGTGTGAGCCGGGAAGGGTGTTGAGCAGCTACGGAAGTTCAGGATGGGGAGAATGGATCATCAGGGGGAAGTACAAGGACGGTCATTTTGACGATCGGCTGGTGGAAGCGGCGGCAGAATTGCTGGGAGACTTTGTGGAAGAGAACGACATCAAATGGGTCACGGCGGTTCCTTCCCTGCGGCGGCCGGATCTTGTGCCGGGATTTGCGCGGAGGTTGGCGGAACGCATGCATCTGCGGTATGCGGAAGCCATTGAGAAGGTACAGGATTCGGTATGCCAGAAGGAACTGAACACCAGTTTCCGTCAGCATCAGAATGCGGAAGCTTCTTTTAAAGTGAATCAGGTTCTTGGAGAAAATGTCTTATTGGTAGACGACATGGTGGATTCCGGATGGACATTTACAGTGTGCGGATATAAGCTTAGGAGGCATGGGAGCGGGAAGGTATTTCCTTTTGCATTGGCGAACAGTGCGGGCAGAACAGGAGATGAGTAGATGAAATTTTCGGACAATTCCATGAGCGCTGTTTTGTTGTGTTCGTATATGGGAATCAACAATGATGACGCTTATAAGCCTTTGACATTGAAAGAATGGAACGAACTGCTGGACAGCGTGATAGAGCATGGACAGCAGCCCAGTGTGGTCATGGATCCCAGCCAGAGTTTTCTGCGGGAGACAGACTGCAGCCAGGCGTATATAGAGCGGATAAAACGTCTGATGTCCCGGGCCGGAACGGTGGCCTTTCAATTGGACGAGCTAGAGGGAAAAGGGATTGACATCGTCACCCAGTTTGATGCGGATTATCCGGTATTGATGAAGCGCAGGCTGAAGAAGAAAACGCCCCCTGTCCTCTTTTATTCCGGCGATATCGGACTGGCGAAAAAGATAGGCATCGGTGTGGCCGGCTCCAGGAATGTGGACGCGGAGGGGGTTGAGTTTGCCCGGAAGCTGGTGGAAAAAGCAGCGGCAGAGCGGCTGGTGGTATATTCTGGAGGAGCGAAAGGTGTGGATTCCATTGCGGAGAAGGCTGCGGTGGAATCCGGCAGCGCGGCAATTTCCTTTGTGGCAGATTCTCTGATTTCCAAGATCAGGAAGAAAGAGATATTGGACGCTGTCGTCAACAGAAAATGCCTTCTGCTGTCTGATGTAAGGCCGGATGTGGGGTTTTCGGCGGCCAGGGCCATGAACCGGAATAAGTATATCTATGCTTCCTCATATGGGACTTTTGTAGTTGCGTCCGACTATAATAAAGGCGGCACATGGGCCGGCGCCGCAGAGGCTATGAAAAATGAATGGACCAAAGTCCTGGTGTGGAACCACGGGGGGTATGAAGGGAATAGGAGGCTGATTGAAAAGGGGGCTGTTCCCTATGAATTGTCGGAAGCGCCTGTTTTTGAATTATTGACCAGAAAGGAAGAGAAATTTCAGCAGGTGGATCTGTTTTCTTTTGCCAAAGAGATGGCGGAAACAAAAGCAGAGGAGGCCGGCCAGGCGGCGTCGGAAACCGGAAAGGAAGATAGCGGTCAGACAAAACCGGAAACCGGAGAAGAAGATAGCGGTCAGACAAAACCGGAAACCAGAAAGGAAGATAGCGGTCAGACAAAACCGGAAACCGGAGAAGAAAAGGTTCAGGCAAAACCGGAAGCAGGAGAAGAAAAGGTTCAGACAAAACCGGAAACCGGAAAGGAAGATAGCGGTCAGACAAAACCGGAAACAGTAGAAGAAAAGGTTCAGACAAAACCGGAAACCGGCCGGACAAAGTCAGAAAGCCTCCCGGATACGGAGACGGATCTGTACCCTATCATTGCGCCGTATGTGATGGAGCATATCGGGGAGGGGATGACGAAGGAAGAGGCGGCGGAAGCGTTTCATGTGGCAAAAGGGCAGATGGATGCCTGGTTGAAACGGTTATGCCGGGACTCCCGCCTGAAGTGCGTGAAAGGGCTTTATGTGAAGAGATCGTGAGGTGTTCCTTTGAAGGATTATATTCAAGAGAGCGCCATGGTTTAAGGAAGTGGGGAATCAGCGATTCCGCAGCAGGCGTCATCTGCAGTGTCAACTCCTGCAGCAGCGGAACTGACAGCGGTGACGGAACGGGAGCAGCCGGCAAATTTTGTCTGACTGCAGTGTCATGACGACGTAACAGTTCAGCGCCCTGTCTGAACTGTTACATGACGACTGCTCTCGGAAATGTTTACTTTCATTTGCCTATTGAACATTATCGCGGAATGTGCTACACTCAAGTAAAATCAATCTGTTTTGGCAGATTGTGAAAGGAGAGTAACAAAATATGACTACTTTTTATGAGGTAATTATGTCTTAAAACTACATATTTGGTGCAGACAATGATCGGGGTGTAAGACCTCTTTATTGTTGTGCCGTTTTCAGGTAACCTTTCGTGAATTCTATACCTTTCGGTTGTAGCACACTCAAGAGGTGTGTTATTTTTATGCGCAGGCCCGTACAGAGGAATTATGCCGCTGAAGCGGCGTACAGGGCGCGCGGCGAGCAGCGGAGAAGAGCATTCCCCTACTCGATTGCCCATAACTAGCCGCAGGAAGTACCCACAGTTAAAGGATACTTTCTGCGGCATTTTTGCACCCATTTTTAGAGAATCAAAAACATAAAGTACAGGATAGATAAAAAAATTCAGACAAAAAGTAAGAGCGTAAGGCAGGTAAAGAGTATGGATGTAATTAATTTAGGAATTCTTGCTCATGTGGACGCGGGCAAAACGACGCTGACAGAGGGCATGCTGTTTCAGGCCGGATGTATCCGGAAAATGGGGAATGTAGACGATGGAACGACTGTTACGGATTCCATGGACTTAGAGAAAAAGCGGGGAATGACCATTAAGTCATCGGTGATATCCTTTGAATGGAATCATGTGAAGATTAATTTGATTGATACTCCCGGGCATTTTGATTTTTTGTCCCAAGTGGAAAGCGTATTACATGTACTTGATGTTGTAGTACTGGTGATTGCTGCCAGGGAAGGGGTTCAGCCCCAGACAAGATTATTTTTCAGGAAGCTTTCCGAACTGAAGATCCCAACGGTTATTTTTATCAACAAACTGGACAGAATGGGGGTAGATTATGAAGACCTGATCAAAACCATAAGAACCAAGCTGACAGACGAAATCCTGGAATGTCAAAGGTATCAGGGAGTAGGCGGGAAACAGGTAGAAATAGAGGATATCCCGTTGGATGATGAAGAACTCCGGATGAAATTATTGCTTTCATCGGAAACATTGCTAGCAAAATATGATGAGTCCCGGGAAATCACCACAAAAGAGTATGAAACAGAATTGATCCGTCTGATTCGAGGCGGGAAATTATATCCCGTGTTGGGCGGAGTGGCATTAAAAAATCAGGGAATTACCAGCCTGATGGACATGCTGACAAAAATCATGGCAGATGTTAAGCCCCAAACGGATAAATTGTCAGCCTATGTCTTTAAGGTGGATTTTGACCAGAAAGGACAAAAACGCATTTTTTTCAGGGTTTTCAGCGGAACCGTTACGGTCCGGCAAAATGTGTATATCAGGAATGAGGAATCCCAGAAAATGCTGGTACGTAATCTGGCATATTTTGAAAACGGAAAAATCATTTCTGCCAGAAGCGTTGCGTGCGGGGATGTGGGAATTATTTATGATGAAGAGCTGCTGAAGGTTGGCACGGTTATAGGCGGGAATCATGGGGATGACAGTAAGGTGAAGCTAAAGGAACCTTTATTCCATGCAAATATTGTGGCGAAAGACAATCATGAAAGGTATCGGTTATTGAATGCATTGAATACCTTATGGCAGGAAGACCCACAGCTGAAATTTGAAGTAAGTTCAATGACAGAGGATATTATCATTTCTTTGTACGGACCTTTGCAGATGGAGATCATGGGAGAAATCTTAAAGAACCGATTTGGGTTAAACATATCGTTTGGACCTTTAACCAATATTTACAAGGAACATCCAACCAAAGAGGGGTATTGTTCCATAAGAATCGGGGATTGGAAGAATCCTTATTATGCGGGAGTGGTGTTTCAGGTTGAGCCGCTGCCATTGGGAAGCGGATTTCAATACGAAAATCTGGTTTCCTATGGTTATCTTGAGAAGCCTTTTCAGAATGCGGTTATGGATGGGATAAGGATTGCATTGAATGAGGGGACGCAGGGACACGAAGTGATTGATGTCAAGATAACTTTTTTGGAAGCAGATTATGACAGTGTAATGGGCACACCTGCAGATTTCCGCAAATTGGTCCCGATCGCACTGAAAAAAGCATTGTATGATGCAGCTGTAGAAATATTGGAGCCATGGCAGAATTTTATCATAACGGTTCCTGCCGATTATGAAAAAAGTGTGCTGAACGATATCTGTAAAATGAAAGCCAGAATTACAGAGTACCAGTATGGAGAAACGGAAACTTGTTTTATCGGGAAAGCCCTTCTACAGGATATGATGAATTATGAATCAAGGCTGAATATTCTTACCCACGGAAGCGCAGCAGTTTTACAGGATTTTTTCAAATATTTACCGATGAATGAGAGTGTGGAGGCATTGATGGAGAAATATAAATGAAAAATGTGATATAGAACTTCTGAATGCCCCTTTTGAAACATCTGATTGTGGAATAGTGTTGGCAGGGGTATAATAAATACAGGAATTGAATGTGGAGGTGAACGGAGTGCTGTCGGATGAGATGAGAGAGGAATTGGTACAGGGGCTGACGGATATCTTTAGAAATAATATTTCCATGATTATTTTATACGGTTCAGTGGCCAGGGGCGATGCAACACAGGAGAGCGATATCGATATTGCGATTGTTGTAAGGAGTCAGATGGATGATGCGACAAAGAGGCGTTTCTTAAGTTGGGCTGCGGACATGGACATTCGATATGAAAGAGTTTTTTCAATCGTGGATATACAAGAGACCAATATGAAGAAATGGGAGGAGGTACTTCCTTTTTACCGGAATGTCAAAAAGGAGGGAATTGTTTTATGGAAAGCAGCCTGAAGGAACTGGCGGGTTACCGATTGGCGAGAGCCAGAGAAATGCTATCGGCATCAAAGGGCAACCTGGAGATAGGACAGTATAAGACATCTTTAAACAGGTCTTACTATGCGGTCTTTCATGCAATGCGTTCGGCTAATGCCCTGAAGAACTTTGATTCATCCAAACATTCAGGAGTGATAGCATTTTTTTCAAAAGAATAACTGAAAACAGAAATTTTGAATAGGAGTCTGGCGATTATCATACAAGAGAGTTCATTTTGCAGAGAAAAATCTGATTATGATGATTTCTATGTGGCGGGAAGAGTTGAGGCAGAAGAACAGCTTAAAAATGCAAAGCACTTTGTTCAGGAAGTAGAAAAATATGTGAATTCAAAATAATAGAGAGGTCTTTTGGCTTCACTTAGGGATAGAGGGGAGATTGAGTTGGAAAGGAATAGGGGCATAGATATGGCAAGGACAGTAAGCATCGGAAATCAGGATTTTGAGAGCCTGCGGATAAAAAACTGCTTCTATGTGGATAAGACGGGCTTTATTCGGGAGTGGTGGGAGTCGGAAGATGTGGTGACGCTGATCGCCCGCCCGAGGCGCTTCGGGAAGACCCTGAACATGAATATGCTGGAGAAGTTTTTTTCGGTGGAATATGCCGGCAGGAGCGACTTGTTTGAGGGGCTGGATATCTGGAGGGAGGAGAAGTACCGCAGACTGCAGGGGACATACCCGGTGATTATGGTCAGCTTTGCCAGTATCAAGGAGACGAATTATGCCATGGCCAGAAGAAAAATCTGCCAGATTCTTGCGGATGAATTCAGCAAGCATCACTTTCTTTTGGAGGAAGGGTGCCTGACCGAGCAGGAAAAAGAGACGTTTTGCAGGAAGAATATTGATATGGATGATGCGGACGCGACACTGGCGCTGAACC
>CAJULV010000008.1 GCA_910587555.1 uncultured Acetatifactor sp. | reverse complement strand
AACAGACGGCGGTATTCGTCCTTTGGCGCAAGCCAGGCGGCATAGCCGTCTTCCGACTCCGGCCAGAGCGTGACGAAGGACAGGTCCTCCGCGTGTACGTCCAGCATATGATTGCTTGTATTATAACCCAAAGCGAAATTGGATACAAGGCAGGCATATTCGAGGGAATTCAACCAAAACTTGATTTATCGTATACATGCCCGCCATTCCCGGATAGTCCTTAAGTAAAAAAAGAGCGGTAAAAACCGCTCCCTTTCTCAATCTTTTTTGTCCTTCTTCTCCGCCATTCTCTTCTTCAGTTCTTCAAAAGCCTCGCCATACTTCTTTGAAGTCATTCTGGGATTGGAACGTATCATATCTCTCTGGAAAAAATCCCTGATTTTTCCGAGGCGATTTCTGTCCGCGACATTCACGGCATATTTTGTCTTCAATTCCAGCAGTTCTTCCTTGATTCCCACAAAATATTCCGCCGGCTTTGTCAGCACAATGTTCTTAACGGTCTCCAGCCGGCTCTCAATACCGGATCTCACATCTTCGATGCACATGCCCATGCCTTCGGCCAGTTCCTCTTTCACCGTACTCACATTTTCCGCCAGGGTCGTTTTATAATTTGTCATTCCCTGGTTCGTCAACGCAATGATGACATCCAGCCGTTTCTGGATATGCAGCATTTCCCGCTTCACCTGCTCCATTCTGACCAGCACATTGCGGATGTCTATGGCTGCTTTAAAGGAAAGGGCAAAATCCGCCGCTATCCCCACCGTCAGCACATAAGTCAACACTGTCAGCAGCCGGCCGGGAACGGAAAGTACCAAATGCTCCACCGGCACATGTACCGCCTCCGTCATCAATATCGTCAAAAACCCCCATGCAAGCGATGTACCGAGGCAGATATGCCCCTGAAAATTAAGGGGCTTGTCCGAATAATCCCAGTAGCGCATTTTAAACAGCGCCTCCATGACTACGCCTGTCACGTATTCCAGGACGGTAGCGCCCACACAGCCGGCCAGATATGTCAGAATAATCCGGCCTCTGAAAGGCATGGATACCACCAACATCATAATCGCGCCGCTCCCGTAAAGCGGAAGAAACGGCCCCCTCATAAACCCGCGGTTTGTCAGCTTTTTTTCCATAAAGGATACATACGCCGACTCAATACACCACCCGGCAAAACAGTAAATATAAAAAAAGAAAAGCCATTGTGTCACCGTATATGAATACATAAGAACCTCTCAAAACCTCGCCCATAATCTGCCCCGAATATCACCGGAACACCTCCGCTTCAACCGCCAGCCTGCCCTTCCTGGTCTCCCTGGGTTCCCCTGACAGTGAAAACTTCCCGAATCCCCTGGCATTTACCGTCTCCCCGCACTTCAGCTTCCGGGCGTTGTCCTCACAGCGGCGGCCGTTCACATAGACCTTACCGGCCCGAAAAAGCTCGATGCTTTTCTCCCTGGACAAGTCATAAACCCTTGCCAGTACTGCGTCCGCCCGCAGAGATGGCACATGCAGGATCACCTGAACCGGCTTCTCCGTGGGAAGTACCCCGACGTCCTCCGTCAGGCTGCATTTCACGCTGGTATGCTTTACCTGTGTCAGATTCCCGCAAATAAACTCGGAGACGGAATCCAGACAAAAAAGGTACGCCTGGGCGTCTGCAACTTTAATATCACCGAGGGTATCCCGCTCAATTCCCAGATTCATCAATGCACCCAGAAAATCCCTGTGGGACAGTTCATCCGCAAATTTCCGTGCAAGCGGCGCAATCCGGATACAGGCAATGGGAAATTCCGTCTCGTATCCCAGATCCTCCCCACTGCCGAAGCGTATCAACACCCGCTCCGCACCTTCATATCCCCCGTTGAGCCTGTATCCGGCATACTTCAGCCCTGTTTCCTCCTGCCAGAACAGTTCCTGGCTGCTTAAGCCCAGAAAGCCGGTAAACGTATAAATCCCCTGTCTGAAAGATTTGTCCGCCAGATCACGGAAACGGTTTTTCAGCTGTTGTATCTCTTTTTCATCGGAATTCTTCTTTTCCACTTCAAAACCTCCCCCACCCCTATCAGCCGGAAACGAAATATTCACATTTTGCCCGGAATTTCGCTGTCAAATACCTGTTAAAGGGTACAGTCATATCCTTTGGAAAAGCGTAATATCTCCCTGCGTTTTCTCACGAAAAGCTGATAATCGATTCCCTGGGCGCTTTGGTTTTCTCTACGCTGACAGCATGCAGAATAGGTCCTTCTCCCTTGTAATCCGCCCAGTATTCCTTCGCCACCGTAGCCGTCACCTTCACCCACTCTTTCTGCTTCAAGCCGTCCGCCCCCGCATATTCACAGGCATATCCCAAGAAAGCCATATCATCCGCGCAGCATGTCATAGCCATGCGCCCCGGCACAAAATATCCTTTCGGAAAATTTTCCGGCTTCAACACCATTGCCACAAACTGCAGCGTCTTACCCACATACCGTTCCAGGTGGTCCATGGAATCCAGATACCAGATTCCATACCCCTCATTGTCCAGCACGATGGGGGACTGGTTCAGATCATAGGGCAAATCTTCCTCAAAGATTTCGTCAATCTCCCCATTGGAATCCTCAAAAATCACATCCGCATCCGGATTCACAGCCTTGATATTCCTCCTGTAGGAATTCAGCTGCTCCCTGACCGCATCGCAGCGGTTGAATATAATCATCTCCGACTTACGAATCATCTCCGCCAGCAGCGAACGCATATTGGTGTAATACATGGGAAATGTGGAACCGTCAATGGTAGTAATCTGCTGCTCTATATTCCAGTACCAGGGAAGCTTTGCATTTTTGTAATTCCACATTCCGTTATACTCTATAATGATGCGTTCCGGCTTATGGCGTTTCTCCATGGCCGTCAGGTTTGCCGGTGTAAAATCTTCCTCCCGTTCAATCAGTTCCACCTCTGTACGGCTTTTTTCCAGAAGCGCCGGGGCGTATTCTTTTTCCCCTTCCTCACAGAGAATCAGCAGCGTTTTACCCCTTACCTGAAAATAATTCTGCGCCAGGGTAAAGCTGATAAATTCCGTTTTCCCGCTCTCCAAAAAACCATTGATCATATATACAGGTTTCATTTTCCAATATCCATGCCTTTCCGATTGGGGTACTCAAAGCGGCACGGATATACCTTACACCCTGCCATGCTTATGGCAACATGCCGCAATACCCTTGCCGCCCGTTATACCTTTTCACAGATTTTATTGTCAGCCGAACAGCGCCTCCAGCTTATCCTCTTTTAATTCAGCACCAATTACACAGAATTTTCCGGTCACCGCCGGTTTCCCCGTCCTGATATCATGCTCTTCGGGAACATAATCGAAATAAACCCAGGTTCCGTCCTCAGAAGGAACCATTCCCTTCGCCCTGAGAATCGTCCCGTATTCCCCGCTGTCCAGGGCTGTCAGAATACCTTCAATCCTCTCACCGGTAAATTTAACATGTGATTCCCTTCCCCAGCTGGTAAAAACTTCATCAGCATGGTGATGGTGATGCTCATGGCCGCAGCACTCTCCCTCGTGATGGTGGTGTTCATGACCCTCCTCGTGATGGTGCCCACGGCCGCAGCACTCTCCCTCGTGATGGTGGTGTTCATGACCCTCCTCATGGTGATGCCCATGACCGCAGCACTCTCCCTCGTGATGGTGGTGTTCATGACCCTCCTCATGGTGATGCCCATGGCCGCAGCACTCTCCCTCGTGATGGTGGTGTTCATGCGCTTCCTTCGCATGCTCCAGCATTTCCTTCATCATATCTTCCAGCGTATCCGCACCCTCTATGGTCTCCAGAACTGCTTTTCCCTCCAGTTCATCCAGCGGCGTTGTAATTATGACAGCCTTGTCATTATGGTCGCGCACCAGTTTCACGCTCTCATGCAGCTTTTCCGCACTCACCTTATCCGTCCTGGTCAACAGGATGGTTCCCGCATATTCAATCTGATTGATAAAAAACTCCCCGAAATTTTTGATGTACATCTTCGCTTTTGCGGCGTCTACCACAGCCACCGCGCTGTTTACCTGCACATCCAGGTCAGCCGCCACATTCTCCACTGCCTTCAGCACGTCAGACAGCTTTCCCACGCCGGAAGGCTCAATCAGAATACGCTCAGGCGCATATGTTTCAATGACCTCCTTCAGTGAAGTTCCAAAATCCCCCACCAGGGAACAGCAGATGCAGCCGGAATTCATCTCCTTAATCTCAATTCCCGATTCTTTCAGAAAACCGCCGTCGATACCAATCTCACCGAACTCGTTCTCAATCAGGACCGTCTTGCTGCCGTCCAGCGCTTCCTTTAAAAGCTTCTTAATCAGAGTGGTTTTGCCCGCTCCCAGAAATCCGGAAAATACGTCAATTTTTGTCATCCCAATCCATCCTTTCCCAGGCCTTCCAGGGCATGGAAACCCACCGGACTCCTGCCGGTTCCCTCCATGCGAAAGCCCACCGCACTGCATTTTATTTTGTACCATAATTCAACGGTTGTCAATAAACTGAATATAAAAGTTTTGTAAAAGCCAGATCAGCCCCGCTGTGCCAGCGCCGCAGCGATATCCTCTTTCATTGCCAGCACCGCCGCCCTGGAAGCATCCGCATACCCCTGCTCCCCGAAGCCGGCAAACTGCTCCTGCTGATATGCCGCAATGATTCCCCTGGAAGAATTGATGATTGCCCCCAGGCCGTCCTCATTAAAGAAATGCACCAAATCGGCACCCTTTCCGCCCTGGGCACCATAGCCGGGTACCAGAATAAAGGCTTTTGGCATTATCTTGCGGAGTATTTTTCCCTGTTCCGGATAGGTAGCGCCCACCACAGCCCCCACATAGCTGTAGGAGCCTTCCTCCGGCATGCACTGTTCTCCCCACTGCGCAACATATCCGCCAACCATCTCATACAGCGGCCTGTCTGCATTTCCTCCCGCTGCTTCCTCACCAGGCTCCCTCACCAGGCGGTCCTGCAGTTCCCCGCTGCTGGGATTGGAAGTCTTCACCAACACAAAAATTCCCTTCTTTTCCTCGGCGCACACCTTCAGAAATGGCTTCACACCGTCGGAGCCAAGGTAGGGATTTACCGTTACAAAATCCTCACCAAACCCGCTTAAAAGGCGGCTCCCCACCTGCACCCTTCCCAGATGCCCTACCGCATAGGCCTCTGAGGTTGAGCCGATATCGCCCCGCTTGACATCCCCTATCACCACCAGCCCCTTTTCCCTGCAGTAATCCACCGTCTTCTGAAAAGCAGCCAGTCCCGGAATCCCAAACTGTTCATACATGGCAATCTGGGGTTTCACAGCCGGCACCAGGTCGTAAATGGCATCCACAATTCCCTTATTATACTGCCAGACAGCCTCCGCCGCTCCCTCCAAGGTCTCTCCGCACTCTGCAAAAGCCGCCTTCCGGATATACTCCGGCACATATTTCAGCATGGGATCCAGCCCCACTACAATCGGCGCATTGGTTTTCCTAATTTTAGATATCAGTCTGTTAATCATGTTTTCTCCTTATTTATGGTTCTCTTCACAGGCTGTCACCGTTTTTAAAGTTCCCTTCCAGCCTGTTTCGTACCCAATTTAATGGCGGAACATTTCCTGTCCCCCACATCTTACCACCCCCGTCTTTGAAAGTCAATGCCAGGGAGGATACCGGCTCGCGCCTGCCTTGTTCTGCAGGCCGCAATCTGCCGCTGTTTGCCGTTCTTACGCAGTCTCCATATTATAAAAATTCAACATGGCAATCACCATGAAAATAACGGTGAAGAGTACAAGGAACACATCCATCAGCACATAAGCCTGAAGGATTCCCCCTGCAGCCATGCCCAATACGCCTCCTGTCACAGCCGCCATTACCGCCATGCCCTGTATCAACATCTGCAGCAGCTGCTTTCCCAACCTGCCCAGGTAGCTGCCGCATACCGCTTCCGCCACCGCCAGGGCATACAGCTTATTTGCCGACAAAACCACATGGAATACAATGGCAAGCACTGTCTGCAATGGTGAAAGCCCCATGACAGCGGCGCCGGGAAGGATAATCAGGCACGCATTCACCAGGCTCTGGACATGCTGCATCGCCGTTGCGTTTATTAATTTCCTGAAAACCGTATCCGGTATCAGATAGGTGTAGGGCGACAGAAGCTCCTTTGCCCACTTCCCGTTCAAAGCCGTAAACACAAAGATGATATATGCCGACACACTTGGAAGGATGAATGGCGCAAACGCTTCCAGTTCCCCGAAACCGCCCTCCCGGACATGAAGGAATGCCACTGCCGCCCCCGCAAGCACCGCCACCGCCGTACTGCCGTCAAATATAAAATACCTGCTCTTCTTATACTCCAGCAGCTGCCTGTACAGCAGCGCCCTGGCTCCGTGTCCGCGCCAGCAGACTGTCGCCCTGCCGAATTTCTGCTTTCTGCCCAGCCGCCTCTGGATATTGCCCTGCCTGCGGCTCTCCAGCACCTCTTCATAATCTTCGGCAAATTTCATAGCGTCCTCATAGAAGCCGCCCGAACATTTCATTTTCCGCGCCGCCGTCAGCACTGCCGCCGTCAGCAGAAAATAACAGGCCGTTCCCGCCACATTCACGGCGGTAGGACCCAGGAACAGCAGATGCAGCACCGCAATATACCAGCCGATCACGGGTACCGCCTGAACCATGCCGCCATGCAGATAATCGGCCACTGTCTGCAGCCTCAGCCCGCCGCGCAAATAAGCCAGGATGCCCATAAGCACCAGCACCCCTGCAAGCCCGTATGCAGCTTTCGTCACCATCCCCCGCTGTCTCTCCCCCATGCGCTCGGAGCCGTACAGCAGCAGCATGACACTGCTCTCCAGCAGGTTCTCCGCCACAATGGAAAATACAAAATAGGCAGCCAGCCTCCAGCCCTCTGCATGGAATATCACCCTGCCGTACCCAATGACAAAAAGGTTCAAAATCACCTGTACCGTCAGAGTCTTAAAATGTGCATACAACAGCACCTGCTTCGCCCCAACCGGCGCCGGGAACAGAAAATGCACATCACAGTTGCGGTAAACCACCCCTTTCCGTTTGGAAAAGGCAATTAAATTCGCAGGAATCGTCCAAAGCGACAGTACTGTCAGAACTGTCACCAGCCCGCCGGCCGAATCCGCCCCCATGGCCTCTACCGTCATCCGCAATGACATGGGAAGCGCCGTCATATAAAACAGCAAAAGCAACAGGTAAAAATAGGTAACAGGCTTCCGCAGCGCCATTTTTATCCGATTGCATAATATTCTCCGGCAAAGATACCCCATCGCTCCCATCCGCTACCTCCCGTCTTTTCCGTTCTCCTGTCCCGTCACCGAAAAATACAGCGCCTCCAGGTCCTCGTCCGCCACCGCCTCCCTGGGATAAGTCCCGACGATTCGTCCCCTGTCCATCACAAAGGTCACGTCCCACAGCTCCTTCACCATCTCCAGCATGTGGGTACTGATCAGGATAGTGCAGCCATCCGCCCGCCTTTCCAGAATCACCTCTTTCAGTTCCCTGATTGCCGCAGGATCCAGCCCCACCATGGGTTCGTCCAGCAGAATTACCTCCGGTTTAGTAATCAGGGCGCAGCAGATACTCACCTTCTGCATCATTCCCTTGGAGAGTTCATTTCCCAGCTTATCCTGCTTATCCGTCAGTTCGAATCTCCCAAGCAGACGCTGCACTTCCTCTTCCGCTGCGTCCACCCCGTAAGCCCTGGTAATAAATTCAAGATGCTCCCGCACCGTCAGGGCATCATACATATAAGGCAGCTCCGGCACATAGGCAAACCGCCGCTTGGCCTCCAGGCTCACGGCATCCCGTCCCTGGATACGGATTGTCCCCTTATACCGCAGCAATCCGGCAATGCTCTTGATTACGGTGGATTTTCCCGCGCCGTTGGGTCCCAGCAGAATCCCGATCCTGCCATCAGGCACCGTGAAGCCGATATGGTCCGCCGCCAGGTTTTTCCCGTATTTTTTAGTCAGATCCGATACCTCTAACATCTCTCCTCCCTTTCTTCTCCGGCCATCTCAGACAGCCGCCCTTTTCTCCTGTTTTCCCCATAAGGGGCATCCGCTCTCTCCCCCGTTTCCTCTTCCCGGGGCATGTTCATATGCCGCATGCCGCCAAAGGCCGTGTGCCAAATCGTTTTTCCACGCTCACAGCAGAACAATATCCCCCAGCCCCAGCAGCACCGAAACCACATACAGCAGGAACAGGTGCAGCGGATAAAACACATAGAAGAAATACTTCATCTTCATCCCCCGCTTTCCGTTATACAGGGCAACGGGAACCGCCGCCAGAAAAGCCGGCAGTTCGCCCACGGACATAACCGTCAGTACCGTACATCCCGCCAGCATGGCCGCCACCCTGCTCTTCCGGAAGATATACATAACCGTGATTGTCAGCACGCCCATTCCGCCGTAATCCGTACACAGCCACTCCGCCAGGAGCATCATCACCGCCAGCACTGTGATATCCGCACAGATCGCCTGTACATGGCGGAACCCTTTTTTACGGCCGTACAGGGCCAGTATGAGAACGGCGGCAACGGCACAGAACACCCCTGCCGTCACCGCACGGGCGCTTCCCTCAAGCTTCACATCCATAAACATCATGGTAAAAAACGCAGGCAAAAGTCCCCCTGTAATTGTCAGGAACATACGCAGCACCCCCGGAAGCTCCCTGCACAGCCCCTGCCTGCATTTGTCAAAATAACCATATCCGCACATAGCCAGCAGCCCCAGCAATAATGTAAAATATACATTCTGATACCCGCCGTGGAAAAGCCTGCCCGTAATCGCCAGGTCAAAGGGAATCTCGGAAATCAGTGCAAAAACACCCAGCCGCAGAGCGTATTGCCTCACATCCCGGCTCCTCTGGAACCCCTCCACCAGCAGAAAACAGAATATCGGAAAACCCAGCCTGCCAATCATCCGCATACCCTGCATTCCGTAATATAATGCCCCATTCTCTGTCAGCCAGTCCATAATCTGGCCCTGTGTCCCGCCTATCACATCCAGAAAGCCATTTGCCATAATCTGCCTGGTCAGGACCGCCGCCGCAATGTGATCTATCAGCATAACCGCTACTGCCACCATCTTCACAGTACTTCCGCTGATGCCTCTCCGCCATGCCGGCTGCCCTCCGGCCGCCTGATTCCGTAACCGCACACCTTCCATCCTCTTCCCTTTTCCTCCCTCGGCATCCATTCTCAATGCCTTTCCGCTGAATCGCCTCATAATACAAACAAATCTGATTATCATCATAAAATATGGGCCGTCATTTGTCAATTGCCTTCTCTTCCCCTTTTCGGACACAGCGGTCCGGAATCCTGTCCCGCCTGCCGGGTATTTGCAGTCCGCTGACAGCTTCCCCCGCTCCTTCCCCACCGCATTTCCCATCCGCCGGAAAACCTTTCTCTCAAAAAGTTACCATTAAATCACGAGGGCCGAAAAAAACACTTGCCAAATCCATCCCAGTGTGGTAGAGTATACAAAGCAACACGTCGTTTCCCGTAACGGCGTTTTCGGCAGCGGAACATTCCAACCAAAACGTTCCGGTCAGAAGGAGGAGCAATGCGGAAATAACCTATCAGCAAAATTTACACAGAGTTTTCGGCAGGACGGCATGGCAGTCCCTGTTCTTTGTGTAACCGTTGATAGAGATTATGTCCGTATGCTTTATTCTGTGAAGGGGTCCTGTTCTGCCCGTATCATAGCGTATGTTTGCGGCGTCTGCTTTCGGTTACACCTGTAGCCGGAAGCTTTTTTTCATGCAGAAATTTCTTCATGCAAAATCAGGAAAATGCGCCCGTGGCCCGATGCGGGAAGGCATCCGCCGGGGCAACAGGAGGTATCTATGTTACAGGTAAAAAATTTAAACATCTATCACAAAAAAGACCTGCGTCCCCTGGTGACGGATCTCTCCTTCACCTTAAACGACGGTGACAGGGCCGCCATCATAGGCGAGGAGGGAAACGGCAAATCCACTCTGCTGAAGCTCCTCCATAACCCGTCCCTGGCGGCGGATTATGTTGAATACACGGGAGAAATCCGAAAAACATGTTCCGTCTGCGGCTATCTGCCCCAGGAGCTTGACCCGGCGGACCGGGAAAAGGACGTCTATACTTTCTTATGCGAAGAACCCGCTTTTCCGGAAACGGATTACCGGGAGCTTTCCGCCATGGCAGGCCGCCTGGGACTCTCCGTTGACCTGCTGTACAGCGACACCCGGATGGGACGGCTCTCGGGAGGTGAGAAAATCAAGGTACAGCTGCTCCGGATCCTGTGCATGCATCCCGGCCTGTTCCTTCTGGACGAGCCTTCCAACGATATTGACATCGAAACGCTGGAGTGGCTTGAGGCTTTCATCAACGGATGCACCTTTCCCGTACTCTACATCTCCCACGACGAGACGCTGCTGGAGCGCACCGCCAATATGATCCTGCACATGGAACAGCTGAAGCGCAAGACGGAAAGCCAGTGCAGCGTCATGCGCACAGGCTACCGTGAATATGTGGAGCAGCGCCTGAAGGGGCTGGAACGGCAGACGCGCCTTGCACAGGAAGAAAAGGCAGCCTATGAAAAGCAGCAGGAAAAATTCCGCAGAATCCACGACAAGGTGGAGTACCAGCAGGCCGTCATCTCCAGGCAGAATCCCTCCGGCGCCAGGCTTCTGAAAAAGAAAATGCACGCTGTCAAATCCATGGAACGGCGTTTCGAAAAACAGGCCGAAAATATGACCCGGCGTCCGGATACGGAGGATGCCATCTTCTTCCGCTTTGCCCCGGGGGAAGGCATTCCCGCAGGAAAACGGGTCCTGGACTACGAACTGCCTCTGTTGAATGCCGGCGAAAAGGAATTGTCCCGGAATATAAGCCTTCTGGTCAGGGGACCGGAAAAAATCTGCATTATCGGTAAAAACGGCGTGGGGAAAACCACCCTCCTGCGGCTCATTGCCGGACAGCTTTTATGCAGAAACGACATTCGTGCCGCCTATATGCCCCAGAACTACGAGGAACTTCTGGATATGGACAGCACGCCGGTGGATTACCTGTCCCGCACCTGGGAGCGGCTTCCCTCCGAATGCATCGGCAGCCTGAACCCGGACACGGCCTCCGGACAGGCAGCGCAGGAACCGGCATCCAGGCAAACCGTCCCTTCTCCGGAAAACGGCTCTGCGGGACGGGACCGCACCAGGGCACTGACAAAAGAAGAACTCACCAAAATACGTACCTACCTCGGCAGCATGAAATACACGGTGCAGGAGATGGACCACCCCATACGGGAACTCTCCGGAGGCCAGAAGGCCAAGCTGCTGCTGCTGAAAATGAGCATGGAACACCGGAACGTGCTGATCCTGGATGAACCCACCCGGAATTTCTCGCCCCTGTCAGGCCCTGTAATCCGGGAACTGCTGCGCGATTTCCCCGGCTCTATCATCAGTGTCTCCCATGACAGGAAATACATCCGGGAGGTCTGTGAGCGGGTACTTGAACTGCGTCCGGAAGGCCTGACGCAGCCGTAATCCACAGCCGCCATTGCCAAAACACATTTCACAATGCAATATACAAATACACAAATGTGTGTTATACTGTGTTTTATCGGAAGTACTACTCTGATTCACACTATTACACAGGAGGTAGCCAAATGTTAGAAGATCATATCTCAAGCAAGAAATCTCTCTTTTCCCCCGGCGTTCACACCGAGCTGAGGGAACAGAAGAGCCGCAGCAGGCAGGTTGCTTTGATTCAGGGCAATCTCACCGGCAACGCCAGGATGGAAAGTTCAGGCACCAGCGCCAGGGTCTATGAAAACGGCGTCTACGGTTTCTCTTCCATTGCGGAATGCTCCGGCGACGCGGCGGAAACCGTACTGAAAGCAGCCACGGAAAACGCCGGTTTTATGGATCGCCATGTGGGTCGGGGTAAGGAACCTCTGCCCGTTATTCCCTGCAGCCAGATTTCCCGGGGCAGGGATATTCTGGACACGGACCAGAAGCGCTACGTGGAATTTGCCAGCCAGCTGGACGCCTATATCACGGAGAAATATCCCGGTCTCTCCAGCCGTTCCGTGATTGTCTCAGAGGATTCCATGGAAAAAATCATCTGCACCTCTGACGGCTGCAGCGGGCATATCTGTGCGCCCAGAAGCTATATCTATGTATTCCTGAATTCGGAAACCACTTCCGGCACCCCTATCGAGCTTTTCAAACCCCTGGGCGGCGCGGGAAACTTTTCCGACAATTTCACTGATCCGGCACTGCTCTATCCCCAAATCGACGCCCTGTATGAACAGCTTATGCAGAAACGGGAAGGCGTTTATGCCGAAGCCGGCTACAAGACTGTAGTCTTAAGCGGTTTCATGTCCGGTATGCTGGCCCATGAAGCCGTAGGCCATACGGTGGAGGCAGACCTGGTGCTGGGCGGCTCCGTAGCCGGTCCCTCCCTGAACAAATGCGTGGCTTCCGAGCTGGTAAGCCTGGTGGACTTTGCCCACACCGCATTCGGCAGGCCCGCACCGCTCCCGGTCTATCTGGACGACGAGGGAACGCCCGCGGAAGACGCCGTCCTCATCAAAGACGGCATTTTGACAGGCTACATGCACAACAGGGAAAGCGCACAGCATTTCGGCGCACGGCCTCTGGGCAATGCCCGCGCCTGGGGCTTCTCAGACGAGCCTCTGATCCGCATGAGAAATACCGCCGTCCTTCCGGGCAAGGACAGGCTGGAAGATATCATCGCCTCCGTGGATGACGGTTATTACCTGATCAACAGCACCAACGGCCAGGCAGACACCACCGGCGAATTTATGTTCGGCGTCAATATGGGCTACGAAATCAAAAAGGGAAAACTGGGACGGGCGCTTCTGGACACCACTATCTCCGGCGTGGCTTTTAACATGCTGAAAACCGTGGATATGGTATCGGATACCGTGGAATGGTCAAGTTCCGGTTTCTGCGGCAAAAAGCAGCCAATGCCCGTGGGAATGGGTGGCCCTGCCCTTCGCTGCAAGGTAATGATAGGAGGTCGCTGACATGACAGATATTAAAAATATAGCCGAAAAAACAAGACAGCTGTTGCTTGATGCCGGAGCAGAGAAGGCACAGTACACTGTTTCAGAGACAGAAAAACATGAATTCAACGTAGACGGGGGAGAATTCTCCCTGTTCCGCACCCTTTTTGACCGCAGCCTTTCCCTCACGGCATATAAGGATCAGAAAAAAGGCTCTGCCTTTACGAACCAGTTTGACGATGAGGCTGTGGAAGGCGCCGTGACGGACTGCATCAAGTCCGCGGAATCCGGCGTGGCAGACGAAAGCTATGACATCGCCCCCGGACAGAAAAACGAGATTTTCCGGGAAGGCGCTTACGAGCCGGATATTGAACTGTTTTTTAACAGGGCCAGGGAGCTGATGGAGAATATCCGCAGCAGGCATCCCAAAATCCTCATGGAACAGATGATCGTCAGCCATGACAAGACACATACCATCTACCAGAATACCAACGGTACGGAATTTGAGACCTTCAAAGGCGCTTACTCCGTTTCCCTGATGTATTCCGCCCATGAAGGAGATACCACTACCTCTTTCTTCGGCAGCGATATTTACACGGATAAGCTGGACCGCCCCTTCATAGAACTGGGTTCCCTGGAAAAGGATTTAAGCGACACGGAAGCCCAGCTTTCCATCATTCCCATGGAAGGAAAATTTGAGGGCGTCATTGTACTTACTCCCGGCAGCCTGGGCGGATTCCTTGGCAACGCCATTTCCAATTTTGCCAGTGACAGCGTTATCCTGGAGAAGACCAGCATCTGGCTGGACAAACTGGAGCAGCAGGTGGCAGACCAGCGGCTCACCATTTCCATGCGGCCGGGTGATTCCCGCATCGTCTGCGGGCAAAGATATACCGCAGACGGTTTCCGGGCCGAAGATTATGATCTGATCAAAGACGGTGTCCTGAAATCCTTCCTGCTGTCATTATATGTTGCGAACAAATCCGGCTTTGCCCCGGCCAAAAACACATCCTTCTCCCTGGTGATAGAAGGCGGTGACACACCCTATGAGGATATGATCAGGAATATCAAAAAAGGCCTCATTATCGGCAGGTTCTCCGGCGGACAGCCCGGTACCAACGGCGACTTCTCCGGGGTGGCAAAGAACAGCTTCCTGGTGGAAGACGGCCAAATCAAAGGCGCTGTCAGCGAGACCATGATCAATGGCAATCTGGCAGACCTGCTGAACAACCTGGTGGCGATTTCCAAAGAAACCGTGGCCAACGGCAATTCCGTGCTGCCTTACATGGCTTTTGACAAGGTGGTCATCTCCGGAAAATAAGCGCAAAACAATAAATATTTTTTCTCTTTTGCGACAGCCAAATAAGGCTGTCGCATGAAGAGTGTAGAATTTCTAAATGCGACAGCCCCATGAAATTTGTAACGCAGCAGGCTGCGGTGGCAAGACAGCCCTTCGTCAGGAGCTGGCGCTGCTGTATCGCTTCATCGAAACCTTCCAAAATGCCCGTGACAGCACAAAGAACAGCACCGGCGCCCCCGCCCCCCAGATACAGGCAAAGGGAGATAGTTCTCCCATCAAAAACAAACCGGGAAAATTGGTAATCACAAAAACCGGCAGGATATAAGTCCCAATCTGCCGGAACCTCTTTCCGTAGATCATGGATGGCATATTGTTGAAATCCCACAGCGCTGCGCTGATATCCGAGATCCCTCCCACGGAAATAATCCAAAACCCCAGAATATAGGGCAGCAGGAACAGGCTGTAGGTCAGCAGGCAGCCGCAGGCCAGATAAAACAGGAATCCGGCTATGGGAACCAGCCCTACCGGCAGCCCTGCCAGCCGCCAGCCGGTCACGATCATAGATACTCCCGCAACTAAATTCGGCAGCAGGAAGGCAAACTCAATCCGCCGCATGGTCACAAGAAACTGCAGGGAAACAGGCTTCACCAGATAGAGATCCAGTTCTCCCTGCTGTACCATTCCCGGAATCGAACAAAAATTGCCGAAATACAGCATATAAATCCCCGTCATCAAAACATATGTTCCTACAAACAGCAGAATATGGTCCGGCGTGAGAATCCCGATGCTCGTTCCCGCCTTATAGATAATCGCCACATACAGCAGCTTGATAATCATCCACCCCATTTCCACCGTCATACCCGTGATGAAATTGATGCGGTATTCCAGGGCGGACATCAGCGAATATTTTGCCAGAACGCCTACCAGTTTAAAATAACGTGTAAATTTTCTCATTTTTACATCCCCTTGTGCGCCTCGGCGCTCATACCAATCAATATTTGCCCGGACTCACCCGCCCACAGCCGCATACCGCCGAACGCCGCGCCTCCACATGGCCTCCCCCAGACAGACAAACACCAGAATCCACCCTGTCTGAAAGGCAAATCCCATCCCCATACGCTCCCACCCGAACCGTCCGTTGATGATATTCACCGGAAACTGTGTCGTATAGCCGAAAGGGGCAAGGTTCACCAGAATCTCCACCACGCCGCCGAATATATCCAGCGGAAACACGCCGCCGCTGAAAACGGTGAGTACGATGCTGATGGTTCCGAAAAGTTTGTCCACATCCGTCAGCCAGAACGCCAGCAGGCCGATGCAGTAAAAGATGGAAAAATTCAGAAGTACGCCCAGGATCAGGCTTCCAAGGAAAGCCAGTATCCTTCCCAGGGACACCGGCAGCCCCTGCCAGAAGGCCGCGCCGATAATCACCGTCATCACCGGCCCGATTACCATGAGCCTCGGAACCTTCTGCCCCAGAAACCGGAAAAACTGATATCCCTTGTACCCCACCGGGCGTATCAGGTATTTATTCAGCCCGCCCATCTTGATATCGCTGTTCATCTCCCACTCAAACCCCGTTCCCACCAGCTGGGATACAATGGTCGCCAGCAGAGTATACAGCAGAATCTCTCCCTGCTGATACCCAAAGACGGCGGCTGCATCCGAATGCCCGTACAGATAGTTCCACATGGTGGTCTGGATGATAATGGGAAATACCGCGCTTAACATGCTGAGGAAAAAGCTGACGCGGTATTCCAGTGCCTGTTCCACCCCCATCAGAAACACACAACGATAGCTGCTCACGGCATCACCACCTCCTTCTGATAGAAGCGGGCAATACCCTCCTCGATGGGAATCTCCTTCACCGTAAAATCCTCCACCGGCAGGCCGGACAGAAGGGCAGACAGAACTTCCTTCACCTTCTCCTGGGGAACCTCCAGAACCGCTCCCGCGGCGCTGATTTCCCGCACCGTTCCGTAAGCCTCCCACGCTCCCGCTTCCACCGCAGCGGAGGCCTTCACGGTAAGCAGCTTTCTTTTTCCCAAAATCTGGTTAATCTCTCCCAGCTTCCCGTCATACACAAGCATCCCCTGATTAATAATGACAGCCCTGTCACACAGCGCCTCGATATCCGCCATATAATGGCTTGTAATAATAACTGTAGTCTTCTGCTTCTCATTGTATATCTTCAGGAATTCCCGGATTTTTTTCTGTGAAAGGATATCCAGGCCGATGGTGGGTTCATCCAGAAACAGAATATCCGGACGGTGAATCAAAGCTGCCAGAATCTCCATCTTCATCCGCTCTCCCAGCGAAAGACGCCGCACCTGCACATTCAAAAGTTCCTTCACATCCAAAAGCTCCGAAAGCTCTGTCACAATATCCCGGTAAGCCCCGTCGTCCACTCCGAAAATGCACTTATTCAGATAGAAGCTGTCACTGGCGGGCAAATCCCACCAGAGCTGGTTCTTCTGTCCCATGACAATGGAAATCCGGCGCTTGAACTCGTTTTTCCGCTCCCAGGGGACGAAGCCGTCCACTTCTATCCGCCCCCCCGTCGGATACAGAATGCCGGAAAGCATCTTCAATGTGGTAGTCTTCCCCGCCCCGTTGGGTCCCAGAAAGCCGATCATCTCCCCCTTCCCCACGGAAAAGGAAATATCGCGAACCGCCTCCTTCGTCAGGGTTTCCCTGTGAAATACATTGTGCAGGGAACCTCTGATTCCCGTCATTTTCCTGTAGTAGGTAAACTCTTTTCTCAAATGCTCTACAGTGATCATATTATCCCTCCCCTTCTCCTACCCATCTTTTCTTCCCCGTTCACATAAAAACACCAGGCTTCCGGCATCGGAACATCCCTTTGAGGTTTCGTACGGATACGCATCCCATATGCCCGGGCAGTATCGCTTCCGCCTGTTTTCGGCCTGCTTCAGATAAAGTCCAGATGCCTGATATAATTTTCAAAGGCAAGCTTCACCTCCGGATATCTCCGGCGGCTCACATAGAGGCGTTCCCCATTGTCCAGCAGCACATTTTCCCGCTCCAGGCTGCGCATGTGGTACATGTTCACCAGGTAGCTCCTGTCCGTCCGTACAAATCCCCTGCCCCGCAGCCTTTCCTCGCATTGCGCCAGGGTTTCCTTCACCTGAAATACCGCTTCCCCCAGATGAAGGCGTATCTCGTGATGCTCACTTTCCAGATATAGAATCTCCCTGGAAGGTATCAGCATCATCTGCCCGTTTCTCGTAAAGCCGATGCGCCCCGGCTCCGGCCCCTTCATCCTCCTCTGTTTGTGCAGTGCCGCCTTCAGGTCCTGTTCCAGTTCAAAATACCGCACTGTGTGAAAAAAAGGCATCCCCAACGCCGCAAAGATATCCTCGGCCCTATGGGCGACATAGATAATGGGGAGGGACGGCTCCTGCCGCCAGAGTTTTTCCGCCCAGGCAAATGCAGTGTTCCGGACTCTATGACACAGTACCATGCAGGAAAAATCGCTGATGCACAATTCCGGTTCCCGGCACTCCTGCCCCAAACCTTCCGCTCCCGCGCTGCCCTGTCCCCTATTTCCCGGTTCCATAATGCCCTGCCCGGTGCCTGCTGCCCCGCTGCTTTCCGGTTCCATAATGCCCTGCCCGGTGCCTGCTGCCCCGCTGCTTTCCGGTTCCATAATGCCCTGCCCGGTGCCTGCTGCCCCGCTGCTTTCCGGTTTCATAGGGTCCTGCCCCATGCCTCCCGGCCCGTCCAGGCAGTATACGGAGCAGTCAAAGCCCTCCCTGGCAGCTAATATTTCGATACGATTCCGGAGCGCCTCTTTCTCCTCGTCCCGGTCACACAGTATTCCGATCTTGGGCATCGATACGCTCCCCCTTGCGGCTGCTTCCCCGCCGCTTTGTCTGCCGCATTCAAAATATTTGTTGCCAATCCTCCAACCCTGTAGATCCAGGACATGACCACATCGCTTTGAAAGCAATTTTATTCAATGCCGTATGCCCGGTTACGGGATTTGCGGAACTGAATTTTAATCATCTTATCAAACCCTGCTGCCATACGCAAGCCCCTACGCCCAAATGGTATCCTTTGGCACCCAAACGGCGGAATCGCAGAACCGCAAGCGCAGGCACCGCTGCTTCCTCCCGCACCGGAAAACGAACAAACGCAGAAATGCCATACCCTGCACTTCCTGCAAGGTATGGCATCTCATCAACATATCCCGGTTGTCAGCTCTACACCGCTCAAAAGACAACGTAATCACGATACAGTACTTCCGTCAGGGCAAATATTGCCTTATAAGCTCCGGATACTCCGGTATATCCTCCCTGCTCCAATGCCGCCTGGTTCCATAAACTCCGTTCATACCAGTTCATATTTCGTCACATCCATACGCACAGCGCCGTCCGCAGCGAAGGAAATCCCTTCCGCCTCCTGCTCTGTGTAGAGGACCGCCGAGAGAACCTGCTCTCCGTCATTGACGAAGATTTCCGCGCTGAACCTGTCCAGGATAACCCGCAATTTCAGTTCTCCGTCCCGGTGATTCACCCGGCTGCGCCGCTGATGGATGACAGCCCTCCTGGAGCCGGAAAATTTCCTGTCCACCTCCAGCACCGATTCTGCCGGGCAAAAGCCGAGAGACGTATGGTAAGTTTCGTTCTGGGCAAAGTAAACCGAGAATTTTCGGTACATATCATGGTCCTCCGCCGGGCGTACGGTCAGCTCCATGTCTATCCTGCGCCCCCTGATACCCTCAAGCACCACCGTGCCGGAAACGGTGACATCCGTATGGGAAACCCGGTTTGCCCGCATCTGTTCCAGTTCCCGGACAGGCTTCTGGTACAGGCGGCTGTCTTTGACGGACAGTTCCCTGGGCAGGCTCATCTGCCCAAACCATGCCTCGTCATGCTTTCTCCGATAGCTGCAGGTATCCCAGTTCTGCATCCACCCAATCATTACCCTCCGTCCGTCTGGCGTCAGAACCGTCTGTGCCGCATAGAAGTCAATTCCGTAGTCAATTGACTGATCCGTATTTTCCGTAAATTCCTGCGTTTCCCTGTCATAGTCCCCAATCAGGCAGAGGGTGCCGTTGCCGTTATGGTACTCGAAGCCGGAGGGAAGCATATCCTGGGGACTGGTAATCAGCACCCATTTTCCGTCCAACGGGAAGAAATCGGGGCACTCCCACATTTTCCCGAACCGGTTTCGGTTAGCCGCCAACACTTTTACGTAATGCCATTCAAAGCCGTCGGGACTGGTAAAAAGCAGAATCTGTCCGCTGCCGTCTGCCGCCCGGTTTCCGACAATGCAGCGATAAGAACCGTCCGCCTCCTGCCACATCCTGGGATCCCGGAAGTCGTATCTGCTGCCGCCGTCGGGAATATCCTTTTCGTCCAAGACAGGATTCTTTTCATATTTCACATAGTCTGTGCCGTCCCCCACGGCAAGGCATTGGGTCTGTACCTCGCCGTAACCGCCGTTTGCCTGGCGCTCCCGAACCACTCCCGTATACATGAGAAGATGCCTGCCGTCGGGCAGAGTGACGGCGCTTCCGGAAAAGCATCCGTCCCTGTCCCAGGCCCCGTCAGGCGCCAGCGCCGCAGGAACATATTCCCAGTGCAGCATATCCCTGCTCACCGCGTGTCCCCAATGCATGGGTCCCCACTGGGAATCGTAGGGGTTGTATTGATAAAATAAATGATATTTTCCGCCGTACCAGGAAAACCCGTTAGGGTCGTTCATCCAACCGGTACGGGGCGTCAAATGGAAAGCCGGTCTTTCTTCCCCGGATATCATTTTTTCGGAAGCTTCCTCGTATTTTCTCGCTTCCCGCAATGTCTGGCTCGTCATAAATGCCACCTGCCTTTTTCTTTGTAATATTCTGTTTCAAATCGGATATTTACGCTTCCGCAGCAACAACGCCTCCATATACGGCACTGTCCTGCATAGCCGCCCCGGCACACCGCTCGCCTCCCTGAAATACGCTGTGATAAAACACATGCCATAGAGCGGAAGCCATAAAACGGAACACGCCCTATCAGTCCGCAAAGTAGGCATCCAGATACTTCTGAAACAGTGCCAGATAATCCTGCAGCCCATATGCATCCAGGGACTTGAGGTATTCGTCCCACTGCTCGTCTATGCCGCCGTCCCTGATCCACTCGGCCTTCCTGGCCCGTACCGTCTTCTCGATATCCGCCTGCAGGTCGGACAGCTGCTTCACGTCCTCCTGACTCATAAACACATTGGGATACACATAATTTCTGGTCATATAGGGCGTGAAGTACTCTTCAATCCAGTCCAGGCGGTACTGTGCGTCATCCGGGCAGGTTACATATACACCGTAATATTCATCCAGGATGGCAAGAGGGCCTCCTACGGCTTCCGCCTCCCTTACTTCCACAGGCGATGCATTTCCCAAGGGCGCGTGCTGGAGCATATCTTCACCGGCTTCATTTTTTCCGAGTACGAAGATATCAAATTCGTCATCCTCCCCATAAGTCCCCCAGTTATTCTGAGGCGACTGGAAGGGATCATACATCTGGTCCAGCCATGCGCAGACCAGAGCGGGCTGCTGCGCCGCCGCGGTTACCACACAGCGCCCCCTGTCATAGCCGCTGGTAAAAGAGCCGTTCTGTGGCGTGAAAATCCGCTGGCCGTCCTTCTCCAGGGGCGGCAGGGGGACGAAGTCCTCCAGGTTGTCAATGTTGGCCGGGTCCCAACTGAAGAACACGCCATAACGATGCGCCTTGCCCTTGGCCACATACTGGGACCATTCGTGGGTATAGCATTCCGGATCGATCAGCCCCTGCTCCGCCAGGGAATGCAGCCATTTCATTCCTTCTTTAAAGCCCTCCATGGCAGCGGTAAAGACGACTTCCCTGTCGTCGGTGACTGCAATATGCCGTCCTCTGTCGGGATCGCCATAACCCTCCCCGAAGCTGTTAATCAGGATACTGGGATCCTGGTCACCGTCGTTTACGATACAGGACATGGGAATGATATCGCCCTCAATCCCGAAATCCTCCCGAAGCTTGGCTGCATTGTCGCGGAATGCAATCAGCACGGCCTCGAATTCCTCCACTGTCTCCGGTATCTCCAATCCCAGGTCATCAAGCCATTTCTTATTGATAAAGCTCATATTTCCCACTGTCTGGATAGCCGTCTTGTCAGCTCCCAGCTGCTCAATCCAGGGAAGGGAATAAATATGCCCGTCTGCGGCAGTAGTCATTTTCCGGTATTCAGGATACTTGTCGAATACGGCTTTCAAATTCGGCATATAGGCATCGATATACTCCTCCAGGGGAATGATGACCTTCTGCTCCGCAAACCGCAGCAAATCGTTCTCACCGAAGCCTGCCGTAAAGATGAAATCCGTCAGGGAACCCGGATCCGCCATGATAGTCTGAATCTTCTCTCCCCACTGGTTGTTCGGAATAGCATTCCATTCTATATGGATATTCGTTTCCTCTTCCAAACGCCTGAAGATGGTACGATTGTTGGGTTCCGCCTCCGTATTGGCAGGATAGCTGATCAAAGCCGTCAGCGTGGTTCCCTCCGGCTGAGGAAACTGCAGCTGTGCTTCCTCCATGGGCTTAAATGTCCCGTCGTTCAGTTCCGGCCCGGAACCTCCGCAGGCTGTCAGTGAAAGCACTGCGCCTGCTGCCAGAATCGCCGTTATTACCTGTTTCCAATATCTTTTTCTCATTTTATCTCCTTCTGCCGCTTTGTACAAGCCGCTTTTATATTATTCAGAAAATAGTTCCGGCCTCACACTCCCGTACATGCCGGCCCCTTTCTCATCCCTTTACGGACCCCACCATAATCCCGCTGTCAAAATATTTCTGAAAGAAAGGATACATCACCAGCAGCGGCAGACTGGATACAATAATGGTGGCATATTTCAGAAGCTCTGCCAGCTGCGCCCGCTCCGCCGTACTCTGCATGTCCGAAATCATACCCGACTCCGGTTTGTTCTGAATCAGTATGGCCCTGAGTACTACCTGCAGAGGCTGTTTCGCCGTATCGTCCAGATAAATCATCGCGTCGAAATAACTGTTCCACATGCCTACAAACTGCCACAGAGCCAATACCGCAATCACAGGCGTACACACCGGAATCAAGATCATGAAGAAGAAACGCACCTCGTTCGCCCCGTCCACATCCGCCGCCTCCCGCAGCTCCGAGGGAATCCCCTGGTAGTAGGTTCTTGCAATAATCATATTCCACACATTGAAGGCACCCGGTATTACAATGGCCCACATGGTATTCTTCATGCCCAGATTGTTGATCAGCAGGTAGGTGGGAATCAGACCGCCTCCAAAGAACATGGTAATGACGAAAATCACATTGAAGAAACCCCTCCCCTTAAAATCCGGCCTGGACATGGGATATGCCGCCAGCAGCGTAATGAACACGGAAATCACTGTAAACACCACAGAATAAACCACCGCATTCTTAAATCCGATCCATATCTGTGCATTGCCGAAGACACGCTGATATGCAGTGGCCGTCCACTTGCTGAAGTCAAAGGTGATTCCCTTGTTCTGCAGGGTAATGGGATCTATGAAGGAACCCACCACGATGTAGATCATGGGAATCAAAATGGCCACTACGAATAACCCCAGAAGTATGTAGCCCGTCATAAGCAGTATCTTATCCTGTAAGGAATACGTGAAAAATTTTTTCTTTCCCATGTTACAGCCCCTTTCCCTCATTCATCCTGGCCACGACTTTGTTCACCACCACCAGAAGAATGACATTAATCACCGTGTTGAAAAGCCCTACTGCCGTGGAGAAGCCGTAGTCGCCGTCCAGAAGCCCCTTTTTATATACATAGGTAGCAATGATTTCAGATGAACGCATGTTCAGATCCGTCTGCAACGCATATGCTTTCTCGAAACCAACGCTCATGATATTTCCCGCCGACATTATAAACTGGATAATGACCACATCCTTGATGGCCGGCCATTCCACTGCCTTAATCTGCTGAAAAATATTGGCGCCGTCAATGATTGCCGCCTCCTTCAGCTCCGCACTGGCATTGGACAGGGCTGCCGTGTACATAATGGATCCCCATCCAGCTCCCTGCCAGATACCGCTGGCGATGTAAACGGAACGGAACGCCTCCGGCATGGTCATGAAATCGGTTGAGGTACCCAGGAGCATGTTCAGCGGGCCTGTGACGGATAACAGGATCCTGACGATACCGCAGAGTACGATAACCGAAATAAAATTCGGCATATAGAGTACCAGCTGAATCTTGCGCTTGATTCTTGCCCGCTCCACCCGGTTCAGCAAAAAGGCGAGGAGGATGGGAATGGGAAATCCCCACAGCAGGCCGTAGATACTGAGCTTCAGGGTATTGACCAGGTAGCTCATAAAATCAGGGGATGACAGGAATCTCTTAAAATGTGCAAAGCCAACCCATGGACTGTTCAGCACCCCCTGAATCGGATTGTAATTCTCAAAGGCAATCAGGATGCCGCCCATGGGAATATACCGGCATCCACAGCCTGGTGCAGGAAATGGTTCGACGTGGGAAAACGCGCATCGGTTTCATCGGTGAATACCTCCACTTCCAGTCCTTCTTTGAACGATACATGGCATACCGCAATGCCATGTACCTGACCGGGCTGCCCTGCCGGGAGGAATGGTGCCTTATTGGTAATAAAAAAGGAATCCGGACGCCGGAAAGTTCCGACTACCGGGAATATCTGACGGAATGTTTCGAAAATATGGAGGCACTGCCTGAGGTTTTTCTGTGCGCCAATGATTATGTGGCATTGGACACCATGCAGGTGTTCAGAAAAATGGGAATCTCCGTACCCGGCGATGTCTGGCTCTGCGGCTTTGACGACTCTCCCGAATCCGGCGTGGTAACACCCGCTCTGACCACCGTTCATATCCACAGCCAGATCATGGGATTTTCCGCGGTACACCTGCTGGTATCCCGCATCCGGGAACCGTCTTTGAATTTTCGCACCATACACACGGAAACAAATGTAATCTATCGGGAATCCACCGGGGACTGAACTGAAAAAGGCGGCAGGAAATCCGGAAGCGGCTCCTGCAATAGAATGGTCGGATATATGCCGCACCGGAAAAAGCCGGCATTGGAAACGTAAGATGACTCTGATAAAAGAAGAAATATTTTGTACAACATTCTCTGCTGCCTCCCCGTGGTAACGGCGGGGAGGCACCCTGGCTGACTTTGCAGGCAGGTCCTGATACTTTTCACGGCAAATCCGCAAGCAACGCCGCCTCATAATCCCCCAGCAGGCCCGAAAAATCCCCGCCTGTGATAAGATTCCGGCGCCCTCTCAGTCCCGGCAGAGAGACATTGCCTTTTCTCACATGAAAAATCAAAACCAGGCTCTGTCCCTGCCAGTTTCTTTCCATGTATAAGACTCCCTTGTGGTCGTCCGCATACTCTTTCACCATCTTCCCCTTTGTCAGTCCGGGAAAGTCATGCCGGATCCGGATGAGCCGTCTGTAATACGCCAGGCATTCCCGGTTCTGCCTGTCCTCCTCCCAGAGCATTCCCCGCCTGCAGTCCGGGTCCGGCCCTCCCTCCATGCCCACTTCGTCACCGTAATAAATCATGGGCATGCCGGGGAGCAGCAGCTGCATTGCTGCCGCCAGCTTCTGTTTTTTGATGTCGCTTCCCGCGCTGTGGAGAAATCTGGCCGTATCGTGGCTGTCGATAAAGTTCCACAGGTACCCCTCCAGTCCCCTGTTCAGGTTTCCCCTTACAAAATTCCGGTTTCCCAGGAAGGCTGATGGCGCCGTCTCCTCCTTTGCCACCAGCTCCAGCACCGAATCGTAAAAAGGATAGTTCATCACGCTGTCCCACTCGTCCCCTTCCAGGAAATCCCCGGCATAATGCCAGATTTCTCCCACCACCAGAACATCCTTTTTCACCGCTTTCATCTCCCTGCGGAAACGCTTCCAGAAGCCGTGTGTGATTTCGTCCGCCACATCCAGCCGCCAGCCGTCGATATCGCATTCCCGAATCCAGTATGCCGCCGCATCAATAAAATAATCCGCAGTCTCCGGATTGTTCAGATTCACCTTCGGCATGAACCCGGCGTAGCTGAAGGTCTTGTAGCTGGGGCGTTTTCCCCATTCCATCACCAGCGGAAAGCTTTCGATATAATACCAGTCCAGGTACGCCGAATCCTCCTGCTTCTCCCGGATATCCCGAAAAGCAAAGAAATCGATTCCCGTATGGTTAAACACGCCGTCCAATATTACATACATCCCCGACTCATGAGCCAGCCTCACCAGTTCCTTTAAATCTTCCTTATCCCCGAAAGCAGGATCGATTTGATAATAATCGCGGATATTATACTTGTGGACGGAATCGGAGCTGAAAACGGGTGTCAAATAGAGAATATCCACCCCCAGGCTGCGGATATAGCCAAAATGTTGGATGATGCCACGCAGGGAACCCTTCAGGTCAGTTTTGCTGTCAATGGGCGCCTGATACCAGATTTCCTCCGGCACCTCCTTATCCGCGGCAAAGCGGGACGGGAAAATCTGGTAAATCACCTTGTTTTCCGCCCAGGCAGGCAGCCGGAACCGCTCTTCTTCCCGAAGGTTCTGGGGGCAGTCGAACATCCTGTCTATGGAGGTTATGCACTGGTCATAAAAACAGTGATTGCCGTA
Source organism: uncultured Acetatifactor sp. (assembly GCA_910587555.1). Lineage (GTDB taxonomy): Bacteria > Bacillota > Clostridia > Lachnospirales > Lachnospiraceae > Acetatifactor. The sequence goes on along the minus strand of CAJULV010000008.1, from coordinate 71,830 downwards.
ATACACGGTCTTTCCCGCGTAATCCGCTATCTCGAAAAAATACCGCAGGCAGACCACGTCTATTTCCACTTCCGCCTCGTAATAGTCTATATAATTGTCGGAACAGGCGATTTCCATGGGCCGTGCCTGCCTTGTATCCATATAGCGGATGGGCAGGTATTTATTCTGTGTGTGGAGCGTTACTTTTGCCGCATCCCCCTTCTTCACTTCCAGCCTGATCAGGAAATGCCCCTTTGCCATGGCATAACAATATCTTTTATCCGCAAAATGTCTGATTGCCGCGTATTCCATATCTTGTTTCCTCCTCTTCCAGAACCGTCCCCGTTTTTAGCCTTGCTATCCGCAGAGCTGCTTCGAAGTACACAAGGAAAATGATTGATGTATGTTAAGCTGACGGACTCTGCCCACAATTGGGGAGGGGCGTTTTCATGCCCCTCCCCAATCGAAAATAATGGGGTTTCACCCCACCTTATAGCCATTGCCCCAGACCACCTTCAGATACCTGGGTTCCTTGGGATTCTTCTCTATCTTCTCCCTGATATGCCTGATATGCACCGCAATGGTATTGTCGGCGCCGATTGCCTGCATATGCCAGATGTTCTCATAAATCTGGCTGTTTGAAAATACTTTCCCCCTCTGCTGCACCAGCAGCCGCAATATCTTATATTCAATCGGCGTCAGCCGCACAGACCTGCCCTCCACCGTCACTTTCCGCTGCACATCGTCTATCATCAGTTCATCCACCTTATAAATACGGTCAATATTGGCGCACATGTTCACCAGCTGGATATACCTGCGCAGCTGGGATTTTATTCTGGCCAGCAGCTCCAGCGGATTACAGTCCGCAGTGACGTAATCGTCTGCCCCTGCCTCCAATGCCATAATCTTCGCTGTCTCCGCAGACTGCGCCGAAACCACAATCAGCGGTATGCTGCTCTTATTTCTCAGATTGGCAATCATCTCGATTCCTTTATCCCAGCCCTTGTCGTTCAGCTCCACATCCACCAGCATCAGGTGAATCTCCAGGCGCTTCAATATTCCGTATAAATCATCCACATCGGCCGCCACTACGACGGAGAGTCCCTCTCCCGCACACAGGGGAATCATTTTCTCGGCAATTCCTGTCTGGTTGTTATATATCAAAATATTTCTCTTCACTGTATCCTCTCCATCCTTTCTTATACTTGTGAACACATTCATATGCCGTTCCGTTCTCATCTTTATGATTGCCCGCAATCAATGTCTCCGGCAATCAGCCCTTCACTCCTGATAATATACCGATAAGTCAAGTTCATACAGAACCTTCTCCACCGCACTCCAGTCGAATCCTTCAAAAGAAAGTGTCAAATCCCTGCCGTTCATGGATATAGCGGCATGCACGGATACCACTGTCTCATTTTCGTCCACCGAATCCATCACCACATAGTTCATCCCCTGGCTGTTGGTAAAGCTTCTCTCATTCCTGCTCTCCCCCATGTAGGCGGTAGCGGAACTGTAGCTTTCATATCCCCTGTTGTCAGCCTGGCTCAGGGAAAAATATAACTCCTCATTGTAAAGGGAAATGAAGATCCGCCTTCCCCCATCTATGACATGCACATTTTCATTTGCAGCTTCCATCCCCAGAAGGCTTTCGTCAGGAATCGGAACCGCTGCCGCCGCGTCGGATTCCGCCAGAAAAGCTTCCAGCGAATCATATTCATCCATCTGCGGCTGGTATGCCACAACTTCCGTCTCGTCCAGAGCCGCCTGGGCCTGGTCAGGGACATCGTCCTCTGTGGAAAATACCCCCCCTATTTTCAAAATAGACACAGTATCCGGAATGCCCTTCTGGTTCTCCGTTCCTTCCACCGCGTTCTCGCTGGTAATGACAAAACCATTGTCATTTACCCGGATAATGCTGTCCCGAAAGCTCTTCGCCGCCACGGTACCGGCGCCGCACAGAAGGAACACTGCGGCCGCAGTACAGCCTCTTGTAATCAGATACCGTCTTCCCTGCTTTATCATCCTGTAATGGTGCGTCTCATCCATTACCCTGTCTGCATCTATCTGTAGTTTTGGCAGATCATCCATCGCTTCCCGATATGCATCCTGAAATTTATCCAAAGCCATCCCCCCCTGCCCAGTCCGACCTGTACATTACATCTCGTAACGGGAACGCAATGCCTTCCTCAGCAGTTCCCTGCCTCTGGTCAGCTGCGAAGTTATGGTAGATTCCGCCCGTCCCGTAACCCCTGCAATTTCCTTTACGGATAGTTCCTCATAGTAGAAAAGGTGAATTACATCACGATACTTTGCCGGAAGCGCAAGCACTGCATCCAGCAGGCAGCGTTTTTCCTCCTTCTGAAATGCCGCCTCCTCGGGTCCCTGTTCAAAAGACCTGCAGCCAGCGCCGACCGCCTCTGGCAACCCTTCTTCCCACAACTCCCCCTCAGGCCGGCAGTCACTGCGGTGTCTGTGCCATGCACTGCGCCATACCTTACGGCAGGCATTTATGGCGACCTTCAGGAGCCAGGCTTTTTCATGCTCGGGACTCTCAAAAGACTGGCCGCTTTTAAGATACTGGTAGAAAACTTCCTGCACCACATCCTCCGCATCCTGCACATTCTGAAGGCGTATGTAGCTGAGTTTGAACAACATGTCACCATATCGGTCAATTTTAAGTTGTAGTTCTCTCTCTTTCGTGCCTGCCATCGTCATGTTATTTTATGTACGACCTCTTCTATTTATTAATATCCCGAAGCATATCATTTTACTGCAAACATTGTAAAATAATTTTGTATCAAAGTTGCATAAATTCTTTCGCCATATTGTAAAAATGTTCCCCGGAGCAGTTCCTCGGTTCACACACGTATTTCCATACGAAAAAGAGCGTACCCACGTACGCCCTCTTCTATATAGACTGCTTTTCCACCCCAAAAGTTTCATTTGGGAGAGATTTTTTTATTTTTATTCCGAAGCCGCATCTCCTCCACCTCGGACAAATCCTGCTTTTCAAGACTGCGGAAACGATTTATCCCCGCCAGCAGGATCAGCACGCTGTTTTTTGCGGTATCGAATACACCGCCCTCATAAAGTGTGTAAACCAGCAAACCCGCAGGAACCGCCACAATCATTCCCACTACGCTGCCCACTTTATAGCCGATATACAGGAGAAACAAGGTGGGAAGCGGCGGCACGCCGATGGAATCCCCCACAATCTTGGGCTGTATCAGCTGTCTCGCCAGCTGTCCCACCCCCCATATCACCAGAAGTCCTATGGCAGTCTTATATTCCGCTGTCAGAATCCGAATCACAGCCCAGGGAATCAGTACTGTCCCCGTGCCCAGAAACGGCAGAAAATCAAGAACTGCAATAACCAGTGCGATCAGGCCGAAATAATTCACCCGCAGAATGCCAAGCCCTGCCAGCAGAAGCAGGTACATCCACACTTCTATTTTCAGCTGTGCCTTCAGATATCCCCCTACAGACTTTGCCAGGCTGTCCCGAACCATTCGCCAGGGCTGCATCACGGCCGCCGGTGTATGCTTTTGAAACCATTCGTTGATTTGATGCCGCTCCGCCACAAAGAAATAAGAGGAAAGCAATGCCATAATCACCCCGATAAACACGGCGGGAAGCCCCTTTGCAAAATTCCCCGCCGCCTCAATGGTTGGGGAACCGAATTTTTCCAGAAAATCCCCTATATAGGAATCCAGTTCCAGCACATTTTTATCCGGGTTCAGCTGCAGTCCCCCCGGGAGCCTGCTCAAAAGCTGGTTCAGATTCGCCGCTATACTGTCGAAGTCATCTTCCATCTTATCCAGCATTTCCGGCAGGGAACTCATCAATCCCTTCACCTGTTCAAAAAGCTGTGCGCCTACGATATAAATCATAAGCACCACCAGCGCAATGACTGCTACTATCACAAACGCGCCGCCTATTTTTCTCTTTAGCCTGACCTTCTCCTCAAAAAATCTCACCAATGGACCCGCAATCAAAGCGATGATCCAACCTGCAACAAAAGGTGAAAAGAAGACAAGCAGCCTTGGAAAAAGCCAGACGATACCAAACAATATAATTGCCATTACCGCCAGGTTTACCAGGGCTTTACAGTATTTTCTCATATCTTTTCCTCCAGGACAGCATCCAAAAGCTCATATATCTCATCCCTTCCCTGTTTTGTCTCAGACGAGAACGGAATGATAATATCGTCTCCTTTCATGCCCAGGACGCTACGTATCTGCTTCAGCTGGCCCTGCAGCTGGCTGCGCTTTATCTTGTCCAGCTTGGTGGCAATGATAACCGGCTGATATCCGCTGTCCGTTATCCAGTCGTACATAATGCGGTCATTCTCCGAAGGCGCATGCCGGATATCCACCAGGAGGAATACCTGCTTCAGCTGCCCGGATTTATGCAGATATCTTTCCACCATTTTCCCCCACTGCGCCTTCACAGCCTCATTTGCCTTCGCATAGCCATAGCCGGGCAAATCCACAAAATAGAGAGCGGCATTTACATTATAGAAATTGATCGTCTGTGTTTTACCTGGCTGGGAACTTGTACGCGCAAGGGACTTGCGGTTCATAAGCGCATTGATCAGGGACGATTTTCCCACATTGCTTTTACCCGCAAAAGCCACCTCCGGCAGCTGCGTATCCGGCAGCTTGCTGGTGACACCGCACACCGTTTCCAGACTCACCTGTTTGATTACCATTCGCCAAATCCTTTCTCCGAAAATGGATTGAAAATAATACAAAAATTCCTGCGAAATCCCTGATAAACGAAAAACGCCATCACCCAGGACGGCGTTTTCCTCTACAATACCAACCAAAACAGCCCGGCCACCCCGGAACCTGCTCTGATCCAACCGGCTATATGGCTTTATTCAAACCTATTCTCCGCTCGTTCTTATGAACGGTCAGCGGCGCATTGCCCTCTTTCACCGTTTCTTCCGTAATAATGCATTCCTCAATGGACTCGTCGGAAGGAATTTCATACATGGTATCCATCAGGATATCCTCCATGATAGAACGCAGGCCTCTGGCGCCCGTTTTGCGCTCATAGGCTTTGGCTGCAATGGACTCCACCGCGCTGTCCTCAAAGGAAAGCTCCACCCCGTCCATATCAAACAGCTTCTTGTACTGCTTGATCAGGGCGTTTTTGGGTTCCTTCAGAATGCGGACCAACGCTTCCCTGTCAAGCCCTCTCAAGGTAACGCATATAGGCACGCGGCCTACAAACTCCGGAATCAGACCGAATTTTACCAGGTCCTGAGGCGTTGCCTCCTGAAGAATGTCTCCGATCTCCCTGGTACTCTTCTGTGTCATTTCGGTATTAAAGCCGATGGCTTTACGGTCCAGCCTGGTCTCAATGATTTTCTCCAACCCGTCAAAAGCGCCTCCGCAGATAAACAGGATATGGGATGTATCAATTGAAATCAGTTCCTGGTGGGGATGCTTCCTCCCGCCCTGGGGCGGCACATTCGCCACGGTACCTTCCACAATTTTCAGAAGCGCCTGCTGAACGCCCTCCCCCGATACGTCACGGGTAATGGACACGTTCTCGCCCTTCTTGGTAATCTTATCTATCTCGTCAATATAAATCATACCGTACTGCGCACGCTCTACATCAAAATCCGCAGCCTGGAGCAGCTTCAGAAGAATATTCTCCACATCCTCCCCCACATATCCGGCCTCGGTCAGCGTCGTCGCGTCCGCAATTGCAAAGGGAACATTGATAATCTTTGCCAGTGTCTGTGCCAGGTAGGTTTTGCCCGATCCCGTTGGCCCAACCATTATAATATTGCTCTTCTGCAGTTCCACATCATCCAGGTCCCTGGGCGCCATCACTCTCTTGTAGTGATTATAGACAGCCACGGAAAGCACTTTTTTCGCTTCCTCCTGACCAACTACATATTCGTCCAGAAAATTCTTGATCTCAACGGGCTTCAGCAGATTAATGTCGGGACGGACAGATTCCTCCTCTTCCTCTTCCTGCAGCTCCTCCTCCAGAATATCCGTACAGATCTCCACACAATCGTCACAGATATAAACCCCGGACGGACCCGCAATCAGCTTGCGGACCTGGTTCTGGGTCTTATTGCAGAAGGAGCATCTGATATCGCTTCCGATTATTCTTCCTGCCATTACTTCACTCCTAAATTTTATTCGTTCACGCAGTACGCATTATTTCCCGTCCTGCGTATCATGGGAACTGATCACCATGTCAATAATGCCGTACTCCCTGGCCTCCTCTGCGCTCATCCAGTTGTCGCGCTCGGTATCCGCACAGATCTGCTCGTAATCTCTGCCGGTATTCTCTGCCAGAATATGGTTTAACTTTTCTTTCGTCCTCAGAATATGCTTTGCCGCAATCTCAATCTCCGTTGCCTGGCCCTGAGTCCCCCCTGCCGGCTGATGGATCATGATCTCCGCATTGGGCAACGCAAAGCGCTTTCCCTTCGCACCGCCTGCCAGCAGAAACGAACCCATGCTGGCGGCCATGCCGATACACACCGTGGAGACATCACATTTGATATAGTGCATGGTATCATAAATTGCCATGCCCGCCGTAATGACACCGCCGGGGCTGTTGATATACAAATGAATATCCTTCTCAGGATCTTCCGCCTCCAGGAATAACAGCTGCGCCACTACAATGCTGGCTGAAGTATCGTTCACTTCTTCTCCCAGAACGATAATCCTGTCCTTTAAAAGCCTGGAATAGATATCATAGGACCTCTCTCCCCTGCTTGTCTGTTCAATGACATAAGGTACTAAACTCATAACAAAAGCCTCCCATTATTCTTCCACTGCATTCTCCACCACGAAGTCGGCAGCCTTTCTGACGCAGATATCCTCGCTTACCTGCTTCCTGCCGTCCTTACCCAGCCTTTGCTCCACCTTCTCAGGCTCCATCTGGTAAGCTTCACCCATTTTCTTCAATTCTTCCTGGATCTCCTCATCGGAAGCCGTGATATTTTCAGCAGCCGCCACGGCCTCCAAAATCAGCCTGGACTGAATACGCCTCATCACCTGAGGCTTCACCTGCTCCATGAACTGTTCTCTGGTCGTGCCTGTGAACTGCATATACTGCTCGAAAGAAATCCCCTGATACTGCAGTCTCTGGGCATAATCCTGCACCATCTGCCTCTGCTGGGTCTCAACCATGGGCTGGGGAATCTCCATCTGCGCGTCGGCAATAATGGCATCCACCACCGCGTCTTCCTTCTTTGCCCGGGCTGCCTCCGCCTTTCTTCCTTCCAGTTTCCCGCGGATTTCCTCTTTATACTCCGCAACGGTATCGCTTTCCTCGGAAACCTCTCCCACAAAATCATCATCCAGATCCGGAAGCTGCTTCTCCTGCAGCCTCTTGACGGTACACTTAAATACCGCGGGCTTTCCCGCAAGCTCCTCTGCCTGATAATCCTCCGGGAAGGTCACGTTCACATCTGTCTCTTTCTCCAGTTCGGCGCCAATCAATGCCTCCTCGAATCCGGGAATAAACGAATGAGAACCGATTGTCAGCGGATAGTCGCTTCCCTTGCCGCCGTCAAAAGCCTCTCCGTCCACAAAGCCTTCAAAGTCGATGGTTGCAATATCGCCTTCCTGAACCGTCCTGTCGGTGACGTCCACCGTCCTTGCGTTCTTGCTCCGCTCCCTGTCAATTTCTGCCGTCACTTCTTCCTCCGTGACATCCAGATCAGCCTTCTCCACCTTCACACCCTTATACTGCCCCAGGGTTACTTCCGGCTTGATCGCCACTTCCACAGTAAAAATGAAAGGCTTGCCTGACTCCAGCTGTACCACGTCAATTTTCGGGGCAGACACGATCTCTTCCCCGCATTCGTCATAAGCCTGCTCATATGCATCGGGAATCAGGGCATTCGCCGCATCCTCATAGAACAGCTCTTTGCCGTACATCTGCTCCAGCATCTTGCGGGGCGCCTTCCCCTTTCTGAATCCCGGAAGGCTGATCTTCGCCCTGTTCTTCTGATATGCGCTCTCGATTGCTTTTTCCAGTTCTTCGGCGGACACCTCAATTGTCAGTCTCGCCATATTATTGCCTGATTTTTCTACCTGTAAACCCATTTTTACGTTTCCTCCTTCAATTCTGTGCCCTGTCCCTCAATGCGCATCCTTCTCTTAAGAAAAACCGTCCATTCTGCGGCACATAACAAAACGCTTCCTATATTTATAAATCAAAAAGACTGCCTGCTGCATGGACACAGCCGCAATTGCTAAAATTATAGCATAGTGTACCCAAAAACACAAATGTTTTCGGTATTTTTTCACCCTAATTGTTTCTTAAATCTTTCTAAAAGCCCTTCTCTTCAATAGAAACAGACGCTGTCCCGCGTCGGCGGAAGTCCTTAGTCCGCGTACCTTACGAACCGAAAGCCTCTTCTCATACTTCCCCCAGCAGAATATCATGGTTTACCGTCCGGTAGAATCTCTCCCGAAACCGCTCGGGTCCGCTCTCCTGGCCCAGCACCCACATTGCCTTTGTCACGGCCGCTTCCAGTGTCATATCATAGGCTTCCATCAGCCGGAATTCTTCCTTGATAACCCTTCCCACCCGGTATACCTCCATGTCGCTGCCCTCATGGGTAACCTGGGTCGCCATCAGCACCAGTTTTCCCGCATTCGTCCAACGCCGAATCTCCGGATAAAAAGGCACCTCTCCATACTCCGGAAGCCCGCCCACACCGAATGCCTCTATGATTACACCGTCATAATACGGAAACAGCCTGTTCAGCACGGCTGCGTCCGTCCCCGGCACCAGCTTCAGCAGCAAAATCTTCTCATTTAATTGATGATAAAACCGCACCTGGCCGGCCACCCTGAACTTATCGTCAATATAAAATACAATCCTTCCGTCCCGAATGACGGCCACATTGGGAAAATTAATGCTGGAGAAGGCATCATAGCTCTTGGAACGCTCCTTCTTGGCACGGGTTCCTGCTATCACATTGCCCCCGAACACAATATTCACCCCATGGGCCCTGGCGTCAGCGGCAAACCTGAGGCTGTCCAGCAGATTGGTTCTGGCATCCGTCACAGGCATATCAATGGGCTTCTGTGAGCCTGTGATCACAATCGGTTTCCTGCTGTCCTGCACCAGGTAAGACAGCGCTGCCGCAGTAAATGCCATGGTATCCGTGCCGTGGCTGATGACAAACCCCTCATATTCCTGATAGTACTTCTCCACCAATGCCGCCAGTTCCAGCCAGTGCCTTGCATATACATTCGTGCTGTCCAGGCTGAAAGGCTGTATCACATCCACATCACAGAATTCCCTGTGTTCCTCCACGTACTGCAGCAGCTCCCCTGCCCCGATTTTCGGGGACAATCCTTCCTCCGTGCGCCCAGATGCGATGGTTCCGCCCGTTGCAATCAGCAGTATTTTTTTCATCTTTACCCCCTTGTGCGCCTCACCGCCGGCGCCTTCTTCTCTCCCTTTCCGTCCCTCATTTCAGGCATCCTTTTTCTCCAACAGCTTCACCAGGTATTCCCATACCCGCCTGACGGACGCAATGCTCAGAGTCTCCTCCGTGGTATGGATTCCGCTCATGTCAGGTCCCAGGGAAACACAATCCAGATCTTTTATCTTGCTTCCCAGTATTCCGCATTCCAGCCCCGCGTGAATAGCCTCCACCCTGGGTTCCGCACCATACATTTCCCTGTATACCGCCACCATTTTATCCCGCAGCGGCGAATTTCTGCGATACTTCCAGCCCGGATAATCTCCTGTGGCATCGCTGCTGCCCCCGGCCAGGCCGGTCACTGCCGCAACCCTGTCAATCAGCGCATATTTTGCGCTCTCCACACTGCTGCGCACCGCAAATTCAGCCAGGAGTTCTCCCTTTTTGTATCTCAGGATCCCCAGGTTCAGAGAGGTTTCCACCAGTCCCGGCATGTCCACGCTCATTGCCTGGACCCCGTTGGGCAGGGCCGTCAGGAATGAGGCAATCCGTTTCGTATCCCCCACAGAGGCGCAGACATATTTTCCCTCCGAAAAACCCTCCGCCTTGAGATAAAAGCCCGGCTCCTTCACCGCCAGCTCCGATCGAATCTCGGTTTCCACAGCCTTCACGATCTCACAGAACGCTTCCCTGTCCCCGGCATCCGTCAGTATCACCGCCCTTGTCTGTCTGGGAATGGCATTGTCCGCCAGGCCGCCCTCCACCTCTATGAGATGTACCGGCAGCTTCTTCGCCAGCCTGCAGAGCAATCTGCCAAACAGCACGTTGGAATTTCCCCTCTCTTTGTGAATCTCACCGCCGGAATGGCCTCCCTGAAGGCCTCCCAGCACCACCTCGGCCGCCATGCCCTCCGTCTCCCCGGTCACTGCCGTCAGATGGCAATGCACTCTGGCGCCGCCGGCACAGCTGGTCAGGAAGATACCCTCCTCCTCGGAATCCAGATTAATCATGCGGCTGCCGGTAAGCATGGACAAATCGATGCCCCTGGCACCGTCCATCCCCACTTCCTCGTCAACGGTGATGACAACCTCCAGGCGCGGATGCTTTACGGTATCGGAATCCAGCAGCGCCAGCGCATACGCCACCGCAATGCCGTCGTCTCCGCCCAGGCTGGTGCCCTCCGCATAGATCAGGTCCCCGTTGACTGCAACCCGCAGCCCTTCCGTTTTCATATCAATATCGCAGTCCGGCTTCTTCACAGCCACCATGTCCATATGTCCCTGTATGATCACGGCAGGCTCATTCTCGTAGCCCGGTGTGGCATCCTTTGTTATAATAATGTTTTTCAGTTCGTCCTGAATACAGAACAGCCCTCTCTCACCGGCAAATTCCGCCAGATAATCACTGATCTGTCCCACATTGCCCGAACCGTGGGGAATCCTTGTAATTTCCTCAAAAAATCGAAATACGCTCCTGGGTTCCAAATTAGATAACACGCTCATTTGCCTTCCTCCTCAGATATTTTAGTAAAAATCCGACTACATTGCCATTGGTTATTGTACCGCATTTAAAGCACAGTGTACATATTCAGCCTGCATTTCATGAAAAGATTTTGAATCGCCGTAACAGTTCAGCGCCCTGTCTGTACAGTTACGAATCGCCGCCGGGTATATCAATCCTCCGGATACCCCTTCAGGATGAAAAACTGTATTCCGTTTGAGACATCCACCGTTTCCACGATCTCCAGTGAAACGCCGGGATAGTTTTCAGCATAATAATCCTGCAGATAACCGTATCCGGTGCCCTCCGTATTCATAAAAACCGCAAATACATTCGGATCCCGGTAGAGCGCTGCCGCAGGGTCCGCAATTCCCGCCCTCTCAAATTTCTCATCGTACCATGGGCTATGGGGCATCCAGCTGCCCAGATAGAGGAAATTGTCATATCTGCATTCCCCTTTTTCCAGGGCATCCTCCGTAAAAGAATTAAAGGAATTCATGTCCAGATAGTAAAAACGCTCCGGATGCGCATGGAAATAATCCCTTATATCGGCAAAGGCCTGCGAAAAGCGCTGCCGCGAAGAAGCCTCTCCCGCCACTGCTTCTGCCTTGGGAATGCCAAATCGCAGACAGGCCAGGGTAAGGGAAAGAATTGACGCCACCCAGAAGCCGAGGCAAAGCCGTTTCCGAAAACGCCGCCTTGCCACTTCATCCTTTTCCCCTCTGCCGTCAAAAGCTTCACACGGCTCCCACACCCTGTTGCGAAACGCAATCGCCAGCAGTACAACAAGTTCTGCCAGATAAACCGATTGGGACACCCGGGACGGAAGCCTGCCGTAAAACAGCAGGTATGCCCAGATAACCATACGCGCAAAGCCAAGAAACAGGATATCCCGAAGAACCGCCCTTTTCCGGCATACGGCACCGCAGAGAAAGAAGAGGATATAGCAGCCATATACCAGAAGGTTTAAGGGTCTGTCAATATAGCTGAGGTGCCTTTCCAGAAAGGCGGCAGCCATTTCCCGGATTTTCCCCGGAACCTCCCCAGGGGAGAGATGCCTCTCCCGCTTCACAATGCCTTCCAGGGCCTCCATTGTCCTTTGATTGATATTGGGTTCCAGGGTAATGCTGTAATGATGGGCTGCAGCCTCGTAAGCGGAGCGGCTTACGCCCAGTTCCCGGTAAACTTCCTCATAAGCCTCATAGTCCGGGTAGCCCTCATAGTCATAAATCGTCTCGGAAGCCTCGGTATAAGCGGAAAAAATGCGCCAGTCTTCCCTCTGGTAAGCAAGCCTCTCCACTAGGCAAAAGAGCGCCAGTATCGCCGTAAATGCGCCTGCAACGGCAATCAGGCATTTCCGCTGCCTGTTGAGGTGAAACAGGGAATCCGAATTTTCTTTCCCGGCGTCCAGATACTTCCCGATTCCAATCATGCCGATGAAGGGAAGAAACATGAAAAAGGCCTGGTTCCTGATACAGAGGGCACAGGCGGAAAACAGCAGAAAGCCCATGTTGTCTTTAAGGGCCGCCCGGCAGGAATCCGATTCCGGAGCAATCGCAAACAGGAAAAGGGCGCCGCTGCCCGCTATGGCGGTGACCACGGTAAACTGCAATTCCGCAATATGCAGAAATAAAAAGCCATAGCAAAAGAACCCAAACAGCAAAACCGTAAGCAGACGTATTGGCAGCCTTTTTTCCAGCCGCAGAAGATGATACAGTATAACGGTCATGGTCAGGCCAATCAGAAAGCAGAATGAGAATCCATACCAGGGTACCTGGGGAAGCAGTTTATAAAGGGCGGAGAGAAACAGCCCTGCCGGAAACGAAACATAGAACAGGCGGCTCTGGGGCCTCCCGCACATCTCCCCCGAAACCAGCATTTTCAGGAACAAATCATCGTTTGTCTGGTAGATAAAAGGAGATAACTTTCTGAAGCAGTAAAACAAAAACAGTACACTAATCGCAGAAACAGCCGTCAATGCACAAAATTCCGTTAATCCGCCTACTCCTTCCACCTGTCTTTCTCCATGAAACCTTCTGCGCCAATTGATTCCTTTCATTTTCCGAAAATCCGCCTTTCGCATAAAATGACTTTTACCTGTATGCCACCCCATAACATTCCGTCACATGCTCTGTCACATACCCTGCTTCCCGAAACGTCTCCTCCATCAGATACGGATATACAAAAACCATATTTTCTGCCCTGTCCTCCGGCATTTCGTCAAAATAATACCTGCCGATGGACTGAACCCTGCGGAATGCCAGGTCGCCGGAGTAAACTGCCTGCTCCATATACGTATAAGGCGGCATTTCCTTATACAGCATCAAATTCACATAATTCAGGCCATAGATGCCTATATCCCCCTCTGTCAGCGCTTCGGCCCGTTCAATCGCCTCCTCATATCGATACCAGTGCATATGGGAAAGCGGCGAATTTCCGTAGTGTTCGTAATGCAGCCCAAAAGATGCCTGTGAATACAGATAACAGCAAAAGGACACCAGATACACTCCCGCAGCTGCCCACATTCCCGCAGCTGCGGCCTGTTTCCATCTGAATCTCCGCAGCAGTTTCAAGACACATGTCAATCCCAGCACCCCATATAAAATAATGGGAATATGAATATAATTTACCTTGTGATACTTTGCCAAATCAACACAGCACCCCAGTGCAAACGCAACCGCGAACCAGATTGCAATCAGAAAATGAAGCGGCAGTGCCTTCTTATTCCTCACCCGGTCAATCATTACCCTGACGTGGTACAAAAAGCCCGCCAATATAAACGGCGTACTGATATAATAGTAGGATCCCACCGTTTCATTGGAAATCCACCACATGTCGTCATGCTGGGCAAAGAGCATTGCCGTCAGCCACAAAAAGCGGCTTTTTAACGCGGACAGCGAAAAAACCATTTCATCCGTCCGTATGGCAGGCAGCCTGGGAACGGAAAAAATCCCTGTCCTGATCTCCGGAATCCAGCCAAAATTCACCGCCAGGAAGAGCAGCAGCGGAACCGCCATTGCAAACAGCAGCAAAGCAGCACCCAGCAGCCTCCGGTCAAAGCAAATCCGCCTTCTGAAAAAAATCAGGCACAACAACAGCACCGCAGGAACCAGTATCCACGTCAGGGCATAGCTGTAAAGCGTCAGCCCCGCGAAAAAAACCGCTCCCCACACGCTTCTCCGCTTTCCGTTCAGATATCTGCACAGAAAATACATGGAGAAGAGAAACATGGGGACTGCCAGATTGGCGTCCAGGCCAAACCGGGACTGTTGGATATGCCATGGATTGATTGCCAGGAATCCCGCAAACAGAAGCCCCTGATGCCTTCCTCCCATTTCCTTTCCCAGTCCGTATACAGCCGGAATGCTAAGACACCCCAACACTGCCTGGGGCAGCCTGATTGCCCATACCGTGGTTCCCAGTAATGCCAGAAACGGCATCTCCAGCCAGGAATACAGGACACTCATGCCGCTCCCCCATACCGTATAGTACACCGGTCTGGTATAGCCGTAAGAATCAATCCCATAACGCATCACCGACCACGCATTGTATGCCGAATATGCCTCGTCCTGATGCAGCCCAAGCGGATTCCTATCCAGCGCAGCCAGGCGCACCAGACAGCCCGCCAGCAGAATCAGCGCCAGCAGCGCACCCTCCGCAGATATCTTCTTCCTTTGTCCGCCTGTCATATCTTCTCTGTCCTTCCTTCCAGCCTCTGATTTCCTGTGGGCATGTTTTAAGCTTCGTGGGAAAATATTGGTTCCTGCCCGTCCGGGTTAATGGTTCAGCGGCAAAATCCCGGCATGGCGCCTCTGCACCTCACTCCCGCAGGCGGTACACCTTCATATGCTCCGTCTCCGCGATCGCCGGAACATGCCTCTCTGCCAGCGCCTTGTCTATTCCGCCTTCCGGAACCACCGCAATATAACCCGAGCGGAGGGCATCCAGATTTTCCGTCACATACTGCCATGTACAGAAATTAATCCCGTACCCTTCCGGAATCATATAGTGCATCCCCCATACGGCCGCAACGCTCTCCTCCCCCACAAAATCCGACGCCAGCCAGATTACGGTATTGTCGTAGCGCTCCTGCGAATCCTCCAGGACCATTTCCGCTTTCAGCTGTCGGCGCAGCTCCTGCGCTTCCTTCCCCATCGCCCCGTCATCGTACGGTACCTGCCAGTCGTAAGGTGCCGCCGCCTTCACCACAAAAAAGTACAGGCACAGCACGCCTGCAAAAACCTTCAGCAGCATCCTGCGCTCCTCCAGCATGGCCGTAATCACCAGGCCCGTCACAATAAAAATCAGCAAATGCTTGGATCCCTCCCCCATCCGGTAGAAGAGAAACAGCGCCAGTATCATTCCCGCCGTGGCCGTAAACTGGAACAGGCAAAGCCACCTCAGTTCCCCGTCCCTGCGCTTCCTGAAAGCCCAAATTCCACGCAGCATAAGCGCCAGGGCCAGCAATCCCGTCACGGCATACAGCGCCCCCGAGAACAGCCCGTACTTTACCGCATGCTTCAGATAATAATCAAACAGCTGATAGAATTTGCCGAACAGCGTGGAAAATATATATTTTATTCCTGCCCACATGCCGTCTGTACGGAAAATCCCCAGCCATTCCGTCTCCACAATCGGTTCAATGTATGGAGAAGAGCATGCCCCAGTCACCCATACATATCCCGCGGCGGTACAGCCTATTACCGCAGCCATCGCCAGGATTCCCCGGAAGCGGAAACGCTTTGCCATAAACCACAGTGGGACCAGGAAAAACAGCCCCAGATAGGGCCTTGACAATGTCAGAAACATCACCGCCGCCGTCATAACAACTATTTTCCATAGCTTTTCCTTCCTGGTATAGCTGATGGCGAGTCCCGCAAACAGGATTCCCAGGGACATGCAGATTGCTTCCGGCATCCCCGACAGCATATACCGGGTGTATGGCATAAATATGCCCAGAAGCCCCAGCACAAATACACTCTGCTTCAAGGTGGGCTTCACCAGCAGGGCAAACCCGCACAGCGCCGCCATATTAAAGAAAATATTGGCATAGACCGGCGCCGTCAGAGACCATCCGAACATCTTCCCCCAGATTATCCAGGGCAGCAATATCACAGGACTCCATGCGGCAAAGGGGTAGACGCTTCCGTGGGCTTCATTGAATCCGAACCAGCCCCGGGGCAGCCCGCAGTTCACAACCGCCTCCACCTGCTTGAAGTACATCAGTTCATCGTTCCAGTAGGAAGAAGGAAGAAAAACATCTGCCGGGACATGCCCGTCTTTCACGCAATACGCAAAAGCACACAGCAGCGGAAAAACGCCGAACAATGCCGCCTGCACTATCCTCATTCTGTATTTCTTTATCGCATCCATCTGCACCCTCCAAAACAATCTCATCCATTCTGCTCAAAACTAAATGGATTATATCATTTTTCCGGGCCAAAGACAACCGAAACAGACAGCATTCCTAATCCACGATGCTGTAGCTCATCCACTCGTAGAGCAGCTTCGTCCCCTCGGTAATCTCCGGCGGCAGAAGTGCCCTGGCCACCAGTTTCAATTCATCGGACTCCGCGTCCGTGCGTTTCAGATTGGCATAATCTCCCTCAATGGATACCACCACATATTCAAAACGGTTCATTCCCATACGCCTCCTGTAGATTTTTATTTATCTTACCACGCGTGATTTGCAAATGGCAAGTGAAGTATTCCCCGTAATTCAAAAATCCCGGACAACAAACCGAAATCTGTCATCCGGGATATACGCATTTATTTCGGCATTTTCAAACCTTTTGCCGATTTAACGCATTTATTTTTACATCATACCGCCCATTCCGCCTGCGCCTGCGGGCATTGCGGGAGTTTCTTCCTTGATGTTGGCCACTACGCTCTCGGTGGTCAGCAAGGTGCTTGCAACGCTGGTAGCGTTCTGCAGGGCGCTTCTGGTCACCTTGGCGGGATCCAGGATACCTGCGTCAACCATATTCACATACGCTTCCTTCAGCACATCAAAGCCTACGCCCGGCTCGGACTCGCGCACCTTATTGATGATAACGCTGCCTTCCAGACCTGCATTGGCCGCAATGTGGTACAGAGGAGACTCCAGAGCCTTCAGCACAATGCCTGCGCCGGTCTTCTCGTCGCCTTCCATGGTATCTGCCAGTTTGGCAACGTCCTTTGCCGCATGGATATAAGCGGAACCGCCGCCGCAGATAATGCCTTCCTCCACGGCTGCCCTGGTAGCTGCCAGCGCATCTTCCATGCGAAGCTTTGCTTCCTTCATCTCGGTCTCGGTAGCGGCACCTACGCGGATAACGGCAACGCCGCCTGCCAGCTTGGCCAGTCTCTCCTGAAGCTTCTCGCGGTCGAAATCGGAAGTGGTCTCTTCGATCTGCTTCTTGATCTGCGCGATGCGTGCCTGGATCTCGCTCTTCTCGCCTTCGCCGTCCACGATAACGGTATTCTCTTTCTGCACCTTCACGGATTTCGCATGTCCCAGCATATCCATGGTGGTATCCTTCAGTTCATAGCCCAGATCGGAGCTGATGACGGTACCGCCTGTGAGAATGGCGATATCCTGCAGCATATCCTTTCTCCTGTCGCCGTAGCCGGGAGCCTTCACTGCCACTACATTGAAGGTGCCGCGGAGTTTGTTGACAATCAAAGTGGTCAGGGCCTCGCCCTCCACATCCTCGGCAATGATCAGCAGCTTGGCGCCGGACTGTACGATCTGCTCCAGCAGGGGCAGGATCTCCTGGATATTGGAGATCTTCTTGTCGGTGATCAGGATGCAGGGATTCTCCAGGGTAGCTTCCATCTTATCCATATCCGTAGCCATATATGCGGAGATATAGCCCCTGTCAAACTGCATACCTTCCACCAGGTCAAGCTCGGTCTGCATGGTCTTGGACTCCTCAATGGTGATAACACCGTCTCCGCTGACTTTCTCCATGGCGTCTGCAACCAGCTGTCCTACTTCGTCATCCCCTGCGGATATGGCAGCCACTCTCGCAATATGCTCCTTGCCGTTTACCTTCTGGCTCATTTTGGAAATGGCTTCCACCGCACACTCGGTAGCCTTCTTCATACCTTTTCTCAGAATGATGGGGTTCGCGCCTGCAGCCAGGTTCTTGATCCCTGCGTTTACCATTGCCTGGGCCAGAACGGTAGCAGTTGTGGTGCCGTCGCCTGCCACGTCATTGGTCTTGGTAGCCACTTCCTTTACCAGCTGTGCGCCCATGTTCTCAAATGCGTCAGCCAGTTCGATCTCCTTGGCGATGGTTACGCCGTCGTTGGTAATCAGGGGAGCGCCGAAGGACTTATCCAGTACTACGTTTCTTCCCTTGGGTCCCAGGGTCACTCTCACGGTGTCGCTTAACTGATTGACGCCGGACTCTAATGCTGCACGGGCTTCCGCACCGTATTTAATCTCTTTTGCCATGACTTTTCATGCCTCCGTTTTCATTTCTATGCTAATTTAGACTTTGATAACTGATACCTCGATGATCCTTTGCTCCGCCCCTTCCATCCTGCAGAGCCTGCCTCCTGCTGTCAATTCTCAATCACAGCCAGGATATCGTTCTGCTTTACAACAATAAATTCCTCTTCGTCAAGCTTCACTTCCGTACCTGAATACTTGGAGTAGATCACATTGTCGCCGACCTTAACTTCCATCTTGACTTCCTTGCCGTCTACCATGCCGCCGGGACCTACTGCCACAACCTCTGCCTGCTGGGGCTTCTCCTTGCTCTGTCCGGGAAGAACGATGCCGGATTTCGTGGTTTCTTCAGCCACCAACTGTTTTAATACAACTCTGTCACCCAAAGGTACTAACTTCATGATAATTGCCTCCTGTCATTTACGTTTTTTTCTTAATTACAGGTTTGTCAACTGGTTCCTGTAATATACCTGTTAGCACTCTTTTAATACGAGTGCTAATCACTAACACATATAATAGTTTTATATGGAAGTCTTTGCAAACATATTCACGGAAAACGAAACTATATTATCTCTTGTTTTCTCTTGTTATCTCTCATTTTCTCTTGTTATCTCACTTTGTCCGTGAAATTGTGATTTAATATTTATTTTAGAAATGGGTAATTTTTCCCGGGCATTTCGCCGAAATAATAAGTAGGAATACAGGTAACTGCACTATTGAAATATGCATCCAAGGAGGGATTAACGCAGCAAACGGAATTAACCGCGATTTCAAGGTGTATCCGATTCAAATGGTAGTCAGATCATCAAAGCTGAAACAGGACAACAAAGGATCCGGGCAGCAGAATTCCCAATCCGAAAAACCGGTTTCCTTCGGTGCTGTTCTGGAAAAGGCAGACGCAAATACCCGTCCGGAGGAGTGCTACACCGTGACCTATGACAGGCAGCGCCATCTCCAGACCTATTACTACTGCCGCTCCAGAGAATATACCTTTTGAACGGGAAAAAGGGCTGTTACATCAATGATTTCATATCAACGATGCAACAGTCCCTTTTTTACCCCCAGAAAAAGCCTGCTCCCTCTCCCCGCTTCAATGCCTTCCCTGCTTCTGCTTTCAGCACTTGATTTCCAGATACCCCAGCAGCTTGGACATATCATACTCTTCCAATATGCCCAGATTGGAATCATAGTACTTCCCGTCAAAATGAATCAGATAATGACAATAACGCCCCATCTTCTCCATCATAATGCAGCATTTCGGCAACACGGCATTACGGCCTTCCGTATAATTAATAACGTCAGAATGATCAATCCCATAGTAGTTCAGCGCGGAAATCATGCGGCCCATGGTAGCCTGCCACTCCCTGCAGTCCATCACCGTAATGACCTCGGCAATGGTAAGCCCTGCCAGCATGGCCACGCAGGCCTGTCCGCACAGACCGTCCTCCGGCTGGATGATTACGTTCATGCTGTCGATATTGCGGATGGGATTCTCAAAGCTGTAAGGGCTGTTCTGGTCCATGCGGATCAGAGAACCCGTAATATGCAGCAGGATCTTATGCGTTACCCCCAGCTCCACATTTACCGCGTCTCCGTCCGGAATATGGATCTCATATTTTCCCTGAAATGCACTTTTTTCATTTTCCACGGGCAGAAGCTCACACTCTATAATCTTATTATCCAGAATCACTGCGGCCTGGATGATGTCTCGCTGTTTGCAGACTTCCCATACATTGAAGGGAATCCGTATCATGACGCCTTTTTCCTTCTTCTCTACAACCGATTCAAAAAAATACCTCATCACTTACCTCCGTCCCGGGTATACCCGCTTTCTTCTTATTATTATTGTGCTGCTATTGTATCAAATTCCTCCGCCTTTGAAAACACTTTTCCCATAAGTTAAAAATGTAACAATCAGGTATTTTTTCTGGCCTGGGAGGGTGAAACCCCGTAGCGCTTCTTAAACAGCTTGCTGAAATGATAGGCATCATCATACCCCACCAGCGCTGCCACCTCCTGGATGCTGCCCTGATATCCGCCCTCCAGCAGCGCCTTCGCCTTCTCCAGCCGAAGATTAATCAAATGCCGGATAGGCGTATACCCTGTCTCACCCTTGAAAATTCTGGAGATATAAAAGGGACTCAGATACATATTCTCCGCAATCTGGTCCAGGGAAATCTTTTCGCTGTAATGGTCCTCGATATAGCTGACCACCTGTTCCGCCACATATTTCTTGCTGGCGGATTCAAAGGCATACCCCCTGGGCCGCTCCATAGGCTCGCACTGCTCCCTGATCACCAGCAGCAGCATCTGCATCAGATAGGATTTCAGCATAAAATACCGCCCCTGCCTGCACACGGCATTTTCCGCTTCCATGGAAGTGCAGAGCTTCAGCAGCCGCTGGCTCAGTTCCCCGCTTGTGTGTAAAATGCATTCCCCACCGGGAAGGGGTATGTTATTCTCCGGGCACCCCGATATGCGGACGTTGGAAAATCCTACAAAAAATTCCGTGGCCGGCGTGTCGGCCTCAGGGCAAAGCAGCGCCTGATGCTTCACGCCCGGATTGATCATGATCAGGTCTCCTTCTTTTACCGGATATATCTTATCGTCAATCCGATACTTCCCCTCCCCGGAAAGGACATAGGCTATCTCAAGGAAATCATGGCTTCGATACTCGGGTTCCCCGTTGCCCTTGTGCCTGGTTCCCTTCCATATAAACAGGAAGGTTGGATCCATCTCGTCTATGGATATCTCTGTCATCCTTTTCTCGTCCATATGCATCCTCCGTGCCGCGCCCGGCGGCGCCTTAAATGATTCTGTATATGCCTGGGCACCTCAGTATATTTATGTTTATGCTATTTTAACCGTTTTTCTCTGAAAAGTAAAATGAATTTTAAAATTTTTCCATATTTTATTCTCCCGACAGCACAAGATCCAGAATATGTGCCAGCGGATCACAGGCATTCATGGCCTCCTCCACGGTGTTGTTCTGCGCCCCCAGTTCAATCAGAAGGCTTCGGGGCCGTAGATGCATATTGTAGCGGTAACCCTTCAGATATATCTTGCGGGTCAGGTTCGGATAATACTCCATGGCCTTGAGCTGCATCTGAAAGGAAAAAGCAAGATTTGCATCCTGGTTTTCATTATAGAGATAGGCTATGTTCCCGGTCTTTTTCGTCCTGGAGAGACCGTTGAAGAACATAAACCTGGCAGTGGGCCTCCCGTCCAGATCCATTACCAGATGGGTGCTTTCCGGCAATGCATCCCTATGTAAATCGATGACTACCTGAATGGACGGATAGTCCTCCAGTACCTGCTGAATATCCGCCAATGCCACCGAATAAGAATCATCCCTGGACTCCTTGTCATACTGCCCCAGATGATGAACCACATCATATCCATACTGATCCCTTAAAATTTCCGCCAAATGTTCCCCCACCCCCATAATGGAGGTACCGGCGTCTCCGGGTATGGAATCCGCAAAAGCCTCCTGCGAATGGGTGTGGTAGATTAAAATCTGAGGTCCGTCGCCTTCCTTTGATATGCGCATATCCTGTTCCATCAGTTTGCCGATATTAAGCTGGTCACTGCCCGCCGTTGTATTGGCATCTATGGTATAAAACTGCTGAATCAGTGCTTCATAACTGCCCAGGACGTTCAGGTCCACCTGGTTCTGCCTGGTATGGGGAATAAAAACCGCGGGCTGCTGCACACTGGCTGCCGCTTCGTTCTCGGCCCGCAGAAGCTCCTCCATGGACGTCTGCGGAAGGCTTTCCTCAGACGCCTGTCCGCTGTCTTGTACCAAATCCGGCGGCGGTACGGAGTCCTCATTTTCAATCACTGTCCCTTCCGCTTCAGGGTACGTCCCTTCCTCTGCTTCCGCCAGCATAATGGTGCGGAAATCCGTCTTTCCCTCGCCTTCCTCCCCCCCGATATCCTTTCCGCAATATCCGTAGAACGGAAACAGGGCTGCAATCTGTTCCTGAAGAAACAGCCCGCTTCCCCTGCCGTTTTCCATGGCAAACGCAATACCGGGCATAAATAAACCGCTCAATCCCTGTTCGCCGCTTTCTGCCAAGCTTTTCAGCATGGCGCCGCCGATGGTATCCTCCTTCTTCACGGCATCCGAAGCGTTGATGCTCCAGCTTTTCATCACTGCCTGCAGCACCAGCACCAGGAAGGCCAGCAAAAAGATCCTTCTTTTCACTTTGGAATTGGCTTCTTTCATTTACAGCAATGCACTTCCTTTCCCGCCGCAAGATTCCTATTCAATATATGCCGACAGTTTCGGATACATGATACCTGCTGTTCCACATTCGGCGGCCCTGGCCCGTCACCACATAAACGCTTCGCCCACGGCAATGTTGATGCCCTCGGATACCGTATAGCTGACCCGCTTGATAACGGCGTCAATATCTTTACCCGTCATATACATATTATTCAATTCCGCGAAATTCAGCTTCTGTTTCTCCCTGTATCTGGCGCTGGCCGGATCCTCATCCTCCAGAAGCCTGTCCAGCGCATCCCCCACTATGGTTGCCGCGTCCACAACGGTGGGTATGCCGATGGCAATCACAGGCACTCCCAGGCTCTCCATTGTCAGCGCGTTTCTGTGATTGCCCACACCGGAACCGGGCTGTATACCGGTATTGGTGATCTGTATGGTACGGTTGAGGCGCTTCGTACTGCGGGCCGCCAATGCATCAATGACAATCAGTACATCCGGCGCCGTCTCCCCCACCACGCCTTTGACAATTTCCGCCGTCTCCATCCCCGTCTTCGCCATAACCCCCGGTTCCAGCGCGCTGACCTGGTTCATTCTGTCACAGTTATAGGCAGCCTTTCCGTACTCTTTCACAATGTGCCTGGTGATAAACAGGTTGTCCACCACCTGAGGGCCCAGGGCATCTGCCGTCACATCCCTGTTGCCCAATCCCACTATCAGCACGGATTGCTCCTTTTCCGCATTGGGCAGCAATTCCTGAAGCTCTTCCGCCAGCCGCATCGAAATCTCCCTGTGATAGTCATCATCCGGTTCCACCATGGCAGGTGCTTCCATCGTCACATAGATTCCCACAGGTTTACCCATGGCCTTTGCGGCATTTTTTGTATCGATCATCACCTTCGTAACCCGGATATCGTCCTCTTCATGGTAATATTCCTCCACTCTGACACCCCGCAGCTCGCTGTCCGCCTCACTGATGCTCTCCCTTACTTCCAGCGCCAGGTCTGTCCTCACCTGGACATTTCCATGGAATGCCCTTTTCTCATTGGGATACCGCTCATCCATGGAAAGCTTTCCTTCCATACTTTGCATTGTCTTCACTCTCTTTCGCAATTCAGTTTCACATCTGCAGTTTATTTTCTATTTTGTTCAATTTTTCTTGGAATATGTCTTGACAAAGCTTCTATTATTTACTAAACTGTCTTTATGCGTTTATCACAGTCCTCCGTGTCTGGCTGGGATAAAACAAAACCAAACATAATCTTAGTATACAATTGGAGGTGTACGACTTGGCTAATATTAAATCCGCGAAAAAGAGAATTCTGGTAAGCCGCACGAAAACCGAGAAGAACAAGGCGATCAGATCAGGCGTTAAGACTGCCATCAAGAAGGTATATGCTGCGATTGCTGCCGGTGACAAGGCTGCTGCAAAGGCTGAACTGGCTTCTGCTACCAAGGTCATCGAGATGGCCGGAAGCAAGGGCGTTTATCACAAGAACAATGTTGCCCACAAGGTTTCCCGTATCAGCAAAGCTGTAAACAAAATGGCTTAATTCATATTTTGTAAAATATTAAAAATTGCTCACCAAAAAAACACCCATACCGTCATGTGGGTGTTTTTTAGTGGAATTGCATCAATGCCTGTGGCTTCCGCCGCCATGGCTGGCTCCGCTGCTGCTGCGATGATGTCCCCCTCCGCCGCTGTGTCCGCCGCCTGAGGACTTTGGAGTCTCAATCTTTCTGACTGCCACGCTCTTTCTCAGAAAACCGTCCGTCCTGTCATGCAGTTCCGGTTTCCCCCCCGCCACATAGGCATTCACAGCTACCGTGTTTGTGGCCTTCTTCTGGGCAGAACCGCTGACGGCGTATACACAGGCTATGATTATGGGCAGAACAAATACCGTAACCCAGGAAAAAGGAAGTCTCGGGGAAGTATCCATCAATTCGGCCACCTCCTTCACATAAGCCCTGTACGCCTTATAGGGATTCGTGGCATAATAATCATCCACCGCATAGAGTACCCTGTCTATATCTCGGACACTGAAAGCACGCTCCACACTGCCGCTGGTGGAAAGATGTTCACCATTCTGCCCCTCATACCAGTTGTGCAGAAGGAGAACCCCATCCCCCTCAAATCCCCTGTTATAGCCATAATGATTCTCGTCCCAGAAATCATCGGCGATATCCTGCATATTCTGTTCCCAGTTCCGGGAGCGAAGCCCGTACTGTGCCATGGCGTCCTCCCCCTCCACAGACTGGCTGAAAGTCACAAGTACAATATCTATCTGCAGTTTCTCTTCTGTCTCTGCTATGTACCGGCGCAAATCCTCTTCTTCCTGGTCGGTGAGTACATCCGCATAGTCATATACCCGCTCTGCCGGAGCTTCCGTATTGCTCCTGGGAACGGGCCCGCGCAGCTGCTTTACAAGCGCCATCACAATACAGAGCAGCGCCAGGATTCCGATTCCGATGAACCAGAATCGAAAATAGCGGAGGTACTGTCTTCTTGCTTCTTTTTTCACATCGTTTTCCATATTATCTGTCATCTCGATTCCGCGGCGGATGCCGCTTTATTATTGCCTTTGTTATGAAACACATTTTCCATACACTTTTAGAGCTATTTCTTCTCCGGCTGTCACCTCATGCACATAAGAAGGCGCTCATCCTTTACAGCAACCCAAGCAGTACCTGCAGCAGCGCCAGAATTGCCGTAAGGCATGCCCACAGAGTACCTACATAAACCATAAACCTGCCGTTAGAAAACGGCGCCGTCCCCACTATTTTCCCGGTCTGCCCGTTTACATAGAACGGATAGTCCTGTTCCTTATAGCGATATATGTATTTCCACACCGGAAGCAGCCCATACATTGTCCTGCTGTCCTTCACACGCACATCCTGCTGTATTGTTTTAACGGCATTGTAGCCTGCGTAGCTCTCTCGCAGAAGCTTCTCGGCATCCGCCTTCATCAGGGATCGTGCCCGCATCTCCGTCACGTCAGCCGTCATATTATACTTCTCTCCATGGAAGCCGGACATAAACTTTGGTTCAAACTCCACCATCTGATCGTATTGAAACGGAGCCATCAAATCCATCACATCGTCCGGCATCTTCTCGGACGCATCCGCCGGTATCTTCTCAAAACGGATATCCATGCTTCGGTTTATGGCATAGACGCTGGTCTCCGTATATTCCTTATCCCCGCTGCGCCATACCCTGATCTTCGTACCCTCCCCCTGAAAGAAACAGCTGGTATCATAATCATAAAACCAGTAAGGCACATAGTAGCCCTGCATACTGTTCAGACGAACCTCGGACAGAAAATCCACCGGCGCAAAAAGGCACCGTTTAAACTTGTCCCGAAGCAACTTCTTGCAGCTCTCTTTCCCCATCTGAAACGGAATCATCATCCGGGGCGCATACCTGCCTTCCACCCTCTCGTTGAAAATCAGATAGCTGTCGCAATAGGGGCACTGGGTAGCGGACGTATGCTCCTCCACAGCCACCTCTCCGCCGCAGTTGGGGCAGACCGTCAGCGCCCCTGTCTGTCCTTCCGCCCGCTCCCCGCTGCCTTCACTTTCACAATAGGGACAGTACATGCCATGCCGTTCCGGACTGTACACGGTATTGCCCCCGCAGTTTCTGCATCTGAAATACATATATTATCCTTTCTTTCGTATGAGGCTGCCTGTATTCCGCAAACCACCTCATACGAATGTTATCCTATTTTGAATGACAGACGCTTTCCCGATTGAAACATCGCTGTCAGTACATTCAGCTTAACGCAGCCCTCCCGAGCGCAAGCATCGGTCCCACAGTCACAGAGTACCACCACTCACTGATGCAGTCCGGGTACCTGTAACGGGCTTCCTGTCACTGAATACCCGCCTGCCACCAATGCGGCCCGGGCACAGGCATCGGCCCATCAGTCACAGAGTACCACCACCCGCTGAGGCGTCGTCTGGGCCGGAATGCTTCTGGTGGAATGAGAATAGGTGACCACCAGCTTATGGTTGGCGGGATTTCCCTGAAAATACTGGTTGTTTGTGGTCCTTACATCCACGCCGGCGTCCATATTCAGCTGCAGGGTCTGGTCCTCATTTACCAGGGACGCATTAAAATATCCCACACAGACCATCCGCCCGTTCAGCACCTGTGCCGCCGCCACCGCATTGTACTGCGGCGGATAAATCAGCGGCATGGGCGCCTCCGCATCGTACCAGAAAGTACACGTCATCCCCACAGAAAATGTCTCAAAATCCACCACATAGGTGGACGGCGTCATCAAAAACACAACCGTATTCCCATTTTCGTCCTCCAGCGTGGTGAATATAATACAGCCATTGGTACGGTTTCCGCCCACCCTGCCCGGCGTCATCTCCACAATGGTACCGGTTATGGAACCAAACCTGCTTCTCCTGAACGGTTTTCTTTCTCCAAAAACAAAATCCATGTCTTCTCCCATAAAGCATATTATCTGTCTGCATAAAATATGTTTTTACCATTGCAATGTTGCCTGTATATACCCGTATTTATACTCTCATTACCCGTATATACCCGCATTGATACCGTTTTCGCCCATTATGCAGGCATTTTGCCCTGCCGCGTCACATATGTGCCCTGACAGTCACGGCTGCACTATGATACCGCCGCCCAGCACGGCATCTCCGTCGTAAAAGCATATGGACTGCCCCGGCGCAGCCGCCCTGACCGGATGATCAAAGACAGCGGACAGGCAGTCCGGTCCGGCTTTTTTTACCGTACAGTACTCTCCCTTGTGGTTATACCGTATCTTGGCAAATGCCCGCACCGGCTCCGTTATATCCGCCGCCGCCATAAAATTCACCCTGTCGCAGAGTACTTCCCTGGTAAAAAGCGCCTCGTTTTTGCCGATGACTACTTCATTCGTATCCGGCCGGATATCCGTCACATACACCCGCTCTCCCATAGGCAGCTCCAGTCCCCTGCGCTGACCGATGGTGTAGTGGGTAATTCCTTTGTGACGCCCCAGCACGCATCCCTGTGCGTCCACAAAATTCCCCGGCCCGGGGACACGCCCGGCGGCCTCCCTGTCGATAAATCCCGCATAATCATCATCCGGTATGAAGCAAATCTCCTGGCTGTCAGGCTTATCCGCAACCGGAAGCCCGATTTCTCCTGCAAATCCGCGAATCTGTTCCTTGGTATAATCCCCCACCGGCATCAGCGTGCGGGAAAGCTGTTCCTGGGTCAGATTATAGAGGGCATAGGTCTGGTCCTTTCCCGCCGTCACGGAACGACTGACCGAAAAACGTCCGTTTGGCAGCCGCACCACTCTCGCGTAATGCCCTGTAGCAATATAGTCAGCCCCCAGGGCAATACTCCTGCGCAGCAAAGCTTCCCATTTTACATACCGGTTACAGGCAATGCATGGATTCGGCGTATGCCCCCGCAGATATTCTTCCACGAAATAGTCCACCACATGACATTTGAACTCCTGCCTGAAGTTCATGACATAATAGGGAATCTCCAGCAGTTCCGCAACCCTTCTGGCGTCTTCCACCGCCTTCAGCCCGCAGCACCCGCCGGACTCTCCTGCCGGGTCCCGTACGCCACCGCCGGCAGGTCCATCCGGCATGCGGCAGCCCCCGCAGGACTCCTCCGCGCAGTCTCCCTCCCCCTGCCATATCCGCATGGTGACGCCGATTACATCATAACCCTGTTTTTTCAAAAGCCAGGCCGCCACGGAAGAATCCACACCGCCCGACATCCCTACAACCACTGTCTTCTTCATATATCTCCCCGTCGGAACCGTCCATCTCCTGTCTGTTCCCATAAAAATTTTCCGCCACAGCCGCCAGATCGGCAATCCGCTCCCCAATACGCATAATGCGGATGCTCAAGCAGGCGCCGAAGCGCGTAAACGCAGGTTTTGCGAATATATTCGTCAGGTTAGGTGCCCTTCAGCGTGCCCGGACCCACAGCCGGAATTTTTTGCATTTCCTTCAATTCTTTCACCACCATCACCACAATTGCCTGTGTCAGGATAAAGGTCAGCAAATCCGCGATGGGCTGTGACAACTGCAGTCCCAGAATTCCCAGATGCCCCGGTAAAATCAGGATCGCCGGAATGAAAAACAGCCCCTGCTTCCCGATGGCTGTCAACGTGGCGCGAAAGCTGTATCCGATGGACTGGGTCAGCATGTTGCCGATGATGGTAAAGGACTGAACCGGCAACAGCAGGCACTGCATCTTCAGCGCCTTGGACCCTATCCGTATTACCTCCGCATCCTCCTTCCTGAACAGCCTCATAATCGGCGTGGAAACCGCAAACATAATCACCGCCATAGCCAGCAGGAACACAAAGGCAACCTTTCGGCAAAAAAAGTACGCCTCCAGCACCCGGCCGTACCGCTTTGCGCCGAAATTAAAACCGCACACTGGCTGAAAACCCTGCCCGAATCCTATCAGTGCCGAATTGATGAACATCATTATCCTGGTGACGATGGACATGGCCGCCACAGCCGCATCCCCGAAGCCGGAAGCCGCCACGTTCAAAAGCACGGAAGCCAGGCTTGCCAGCCCCTGCCGTCCCAGCGTAGGCATTCCGGCTGACAGGATTTCCCGGAACACCCACCATCTCACGGTAAGAAATTTCGGGTGGGGCTTCAGCACATTGCCGGAACGGACCACCAGCAGGGCAAGGATCAGAAAACTGATAAACTGGCTGATTATCGTGGCAATGGCCGCTCCTGAAATGCCCATCCCAAACCCGAATATCAGTATGGGATCCAGCACCACATTCAGCACGCCCCCCGCGGTAATCCCCATCATGGACAGCGCTGCGTTTCCCTGCGCCCGCAGATGATTGTTGAACACAAACGACACCGTCATATAGGGCGCGGCAATCAGTATATAACGCCCGTAATCCCTGGCAAAGGGCGCAATCGTCTCCGTGGCCCCCAGCACACGCACCAGGGCGTCAATATTCCATACACCGAATACCGCCAGCATCAGCCCGAATACAAAAGCAGTGTACACAGCCGTGGAACAGGCCCTCTGTGCCTTATCGTCCGCCTTCTCCCCCAGCATGCGGGACATGTAATTGCCGCTTCCCATCCCCAGGGTAAAGCCGATGGCCTGGATCATGGCCATCAGGGAAAAATTCACGCCCACCGCCCCGGAAGCGCTGGTACTCAGCCGGCTCACAAAAAAGGTGTCCGCCATATTGTAGACAGACGTTATCAGCATGCTGATAATCGTGGGCACCGCCAGCCTGGGAATCAGCCTGTTGACCGGGGTTTCCACCATCATCTTGTATTTTTCCTCATATGACATTTCATGACGCATATTTATCTCCCGTTCCGCTTCCTATACCGCCTTCTCTTTCCACTTCCCTCTCTTATAGAAGAAAAACGTAATCAGCGCGCCTGCCACCCAGGAACTCAGCAGGGAAATGAAGATACACTCCTGACGCCCTCCCGGAAACGCCGCCGATCTGGTCAGAAACGCGATTCCATAGGCCACCGGTACACGGATAAAAATGGTGGTGACGATAGATATCCACATGGGTGTCACTGTATCCCCCGCACCGCGCATGACGCCGGACAGGCTCTGGGTCACTGCCATAGCCACATAGCCCACCGCCAGAATACCCATCATATACCGGCTTAAGTCCACCAGCTCCGGTGTCTTGGTGAAAATTCCCATCAGCGCCTTGCCGAATACCAGTATCAGGGAGGTCAGTATGGCAGATACCCCCATTGCAATCAGTGTCCCCTGCTTCGCGCCCTTCTCCACCCTGTCGTACATCCTGGCTCCCACGTTCTGTCCGGCATATGTAGTCATAGCCGTACCGAAAGAGAAATTGGGCATCATGGCAAACCCGTCCACGCGCATGATGATGACATTGGCCGCAATAAACATCTCTCCAAAGCTGTTGGTCAGAGACTGCACCACGATCATTGCCATGGAGAAGATAGCCTGGGTGATACCCGAGGGAAGGCCAAGCCGGATAATCTTCAGGGCGTGGTGTTTCTCCAGCTTCAGATAACGGGGCTTCATGTCGAACAGATCCACCATCTTACTCAGCCGCAGAAAGCACAGCAGGGCGGATATCAGCTGGGCAATCACCGTGGCCAGGGCAACACCGCTGACACCCATATCCAGTTTTGCCACAAATACCAGATCCAGAACAATATTGAGTACCGTAGATACCAGCAAATATGCCAAAGCGGACATGGAATCCCCCAGTCCCCGCAGGATACCGCTCAATATGTTATAAAATGCCAGTCCGGCAGATCCGATGAACAGAATCAGCAGGTAGGACTGGCACCAGTCAATAATGGATTCCGGCGTATCCAGCAGTTCCAACAGGGGCCTTGACACCAAAGAGGCCACCACCATCACGAATATGGTAGCCACAGCCGTCAGCGTAATGCAGTTCCCAATCGTGCCCGACAGCTTCTCCCGTTCCTTTGCCCCGAAATACTGGGACACGATAATACCCGCGCCCACACTGATACCTACGAACAGTACCAGCAGCAGGTTCAGGATCGGACCCGCACTCCCCACAGCCGCCAGGGCATTGTCGCCCACATAGTTGCCCACCACCACGCTGTCCACCGTGTTGTAGAGCTGCTGGGCAATGTTCCCCACCAGCATGGGTACCGTAAAGAACACGATTTTTTTCCAGGGAGAACCCTCCGTCATGTCCACCGGCGCAAAAAACTTCTTCAGCATTTCCATCTATTTTCACCTCGCGTTTATTTACAGTCCATTATACACGGACTCGTCCGGTCTGTCACTTGTTTCTTTCCCCAAAACAAAATAGACAAAGTCTTATTTTACATATAAATATTTCCCCGCCAGCTGATACACCTCCTGCACCTTCCTGGAAGACAAATCCCATTTCGCCAGTTCCGCCGCCACCAGCTGCGGATGCTTCCGGCTGATGTCACGCAGGGCATTGCCCACGGATTTGCGTACCTTCTCACTGGCATCCTCCCTGCGGGACGCCAGGATCTCAACGGCAATACCCGGGTTTTCCTTAAAATAAGGCCGTCCTGTCCACACCCTCAGCCCCTCTGACGCAGCCCTGCGCACATTTGCATTATCGCTTTCCATCCACTCTCTGATAAGAGGAAGCGCCTGTTCGTAACCGATCATCTTACAGTGGCTGTCAAATGCCATTGCCAGGATTTCCTGTACCTTCCAGTTCTTGTGAAGGCTCACCTTATCCCGTAAGAATACCTGGGCATCCGGAAATGCATGGGCACAGTATCCCAGAAGAAACACGCCGATCTCCTGTATCTGGAAATTTTCCGATCCGTACAGCGTATATCCCATCTCCAGGCATTCCTCCGGCGGATTTGACTGGTAAAATTTTTTCGCCTCCGTCTTTACCAGCTTCAGGCTGTCCTTCTGCGGCAGGGTTTCCTCCAAATATGTGACATAGTTATTCATTCCTGTCCTCCTAATCCCTCCGGACACTCCATACCGTACCGCGTCCTCTCTGCTGCCGCACGGTCAACTCAGAATACAAATTCCTGCTGCTCCATGACTTCAATCCGGGACGCCAGCACGGTCTCCTCCTCAGATCCCCTCATACGCTCCGCTTTCAGGTACTGCATGTCATTGCGCAGGTTGGCGGAAATCAGCGTCAGCACATAAATATTGTCAAAACAATTGTAAATGGACTCACCGCCCAGGCCGGACAGGCAGATGAGCTGGGTATTCGCCTTCTTTGCCATATCCATCAGCGGCTTCAGCAGATGGGAGGCATTGGTCTGGGCAAAGGGATTGTCCATGAGCAGGACCTTCCCCTCGTTTCTGTCCGCAAAGATATCCGAATCATCCTTCCTCATATAGTACAGCAGCGCGGAAAGGATTACAAACGCCGATAAAAAGCCCTCGCCGCCGGAGTTTTTCGCCACATCCGCCCAGGTGATGGGATATTCCCTCTGCGCTTCGATTTTATACAGCCGTATCTGCACATTCCCGATGCCTACAACGCCGTCATAAAGCCCCTTGGTGGTCATACGGGCACCCAGGAACTCCTGCAGGTTCCGGTTCTCCTCCAGCAGGGCAATTCCCCTTGCCGTCACATCGTCGATGTAATCCTGGAGACGCAGCCGGTAAAGATTCTCATTTTCCATCCAGTCCGGCAGATCCATCCTCAGCATTTTCACCGGACGCTCCCGCACGGTTATAGTGGAATTACGATCTATTTTATTCAGATTATCGTCCACTTCCTTCAGATAATCCCCCACCAGTTCCACGATCTTCGCCTTTTCCTTCTCCACCATGGAGATGTCTACCTGCAGCTTCTCCATCAGGCTGTCATAGGAGGCTACCGTGGTTTCTAGCTGTCTCAGCACCTGCTCCGCATCTTCCGTCAGCTGCAGCATGGCCTCCAGGGGCTTCTGATAGAATTCCTCCGCAAAAGCCTCCGTCCGGACCATCCGGTTCAGCATCCGCTCCAGCGCCGTCCTGGCCTCCCTGCGTGCCTCGGTATAGCCGTTATAATCCCGAACCAGGATACCTTTCAGCTTTGTCAGTTCCTTTCCGTCCATGGCAGCCAGATCCATCTCCCATTCTGCCGCTTCCCCGCGGGCAAAGTCCTCATACTCCGCCAGGGCCGCCAGATTGCCCTCGTAGCCCTGAAGTTTTTTCAGAATCCGCTTTTCCTCCTTTGAGGACTCATCCTTCTCGTATTCCAGCTTCCGGATTGCATCCTCAAAGCGGATGGTCTTGATGGTTTCCCTTGGGGCCGGCGCATCCTTTCCGCAGCGCTCCCTTATCCGAGAAAGCTTTGCCTCTTTTTCCTGTTTCCGCAGCGCACACCGGATTTCCTCCTCATGGATCAGCGTACCCTGTATGCCCAGCTTTCTGTCCTGCTCCTCCAGAAGCTTCTCCTGGTGACTCTCTTCCTTTCGATCATAGCGGACCTGAAGCCAGTCCTTTTCCTCCAGGACGTATTTTCCGGCCAGGGCTTTCAATTCCTCCAGCGCCTTTTCATACCGCTTCTGCGCCTTCTCCACCCGCTGCTCCAATTCCCGCTGCTCCGCGCCGATTCCGCCGGTGATAACCTCATAACGAATTTCCGCCTCCCCGGCCTGCTCCTGTGAAAGGGGCGCATCCGGCAGACTCCGCTCTGATACGGCTTCCACCGCCTTCTCCTCCGGCTGCGGATACTGACGGTATTTCAAACACTTTTCCATGCAGCTTTTCAGCTCCCACTCCAGCGCCGTCAGACGGTTCTGCTCCGTTTCCAGTTCCTGCTCCAGTTTTGCGGTTTTCTCCAGTTCCAGCTTTCGGAGGTTCAGGCTCCGCTCCTGCTCCTTCTGCGCCTTCTCCAGCAGGCGGCAGTTCTCCCGGTACTCCCCATAGCTGCTGCAGAATCTGTCGAAATCCACAAGCCTTCCGTGCTGGTACAGAATCTCCTTCTCCAGCTGCGCCGCCTGCCGTTCCGCCTCCTCCCTGCGCGCCTCCAGCGAGTCCAGTTCCTCCCGCTTTTTTATTATCTCCTGTTCCAGGTCGGCTAGTTCCCTCTCCTGGGAGGCAATTTCCTCCTTCACCCCCTCGTAAGCGCCCCTGGACACCTTCTGCCCCCTGATTTTCTCCTGGTGACCGATATATTCCGTATACTCCGCCTTCTTCGTATCAATCTTACCGCGAAGCTTTCGGATCCGTGCCTCCTGTACCTCCAACATCTCCTTCAGCTTCTCTTCGTCCAGCAGATTATCGTTAAACCATATATAAAAATGTACTTTTCCAAGCAAATGAAGGGTTCCCGCGGTTTCCGTCCCCGCCTGCTCCAGATCCTCCCTACGCAGAATGGGTACCGGCGAAGAAGTATAAACCTGCTCCGCCAGACCTGAAAGCCTATCCAGCTCCTCCCCTGACAGAATCAGGGAATAAGGCAAAAAGGGCTGTTCGGCCACAAGCCGCTGATTCTGCCGAAGCGAAAACCCGTTCTTCTGCAGCCATTCCATACCGTATACGAAATGAATCCCCGCTTCCTCCAGCAGCCCCCTGAACGTCTCAGACAGTTCCAGCACCTGTCCCTGAGCCATCTTCCGGTACTCCTTCTCCAGGGCGTCCGCTTCCTTCTCCAGCCCCTGCCGGACCATGTCCGTATCCTGGAGCTTACGACGGACCGCGTCCAAAATCTTTTCCGTGTCAAAGACGTCCTCCCGGCCCGTCCCCAAATACCGCAGAATGATTCCCCGTTCCGAAAGCTCCCTCTCAAAATCCTGCAGCTTCGCTTTGCTTTCCGCCGCGGCGGATTCCAGTTTCCCTCTCCCGGACACCTTATCCTCTACCAGCCGCCGCAGGCTCCTCGCCTGTTCCCTACACTGCTCCGCCGCTTTTTTTGCGTCCGTTCTTGCACGCTCGTCCGCTGTCAGCTTCTTTTCATATTCCGACCGGGCAATCTGCAGCGCGCCCGGCTCATATTCCCCAAGAATATTCCGGCTCCATTCCTCTCCATGGTCCTGGTTGTATTGCTCCTCCGTCCTGTCGAACATCCTCATCCGGGCGTCCAGCGCACTGCAGCGCCGTATCAGCATGTCTGCGCTCTCCTGCAGTTCCTCCAGCTTTCTGCGTGAATCTTCCTTTCCCTGTTCCAAACGTGCCACGGACTCGCAGTGCCTGTCCCGCTCCTCCTCATGGCGCCCCCGAAGGCCGTCATAATACTGCCTGAGCAGCCATCCAAGCCGCATTCTCTCCGGCTCCAGATGCTCCTGTTTTTCCCGGCACAATTCCAGGCGCTGCAGTTCCTGCTCCCTTTCCCGGCCGCATTCTTCCAGATTCTCCTGCTGCCTGGCGCATGCCAGCGCATGAATCCCGTACAGAATGTCCTCCCGCTTCCGGACAAGCGCTTCCTCCTCCATTCGCAGCATTTCCAGATTGACGCAGGAATCTCTTTCCCTGTCCGCTATATCGTAAAACTCACCGGACAGCTTCTCGTATTCCAGCGCATTGATCTGTCTTTCCAGCTCCTCCATCTGCCGCCCGGCCATCTCCGCGTTGGCCCGCTCCCGGTTCTCCAGTTCATGCAGTCTGTAAATGAAATCCGCTATCCTGCCCTTCTGTCCCTCCAGCTTCCCAGTCACGTCCCGGTAATAGAGCGCCGTTTCACGCACCTGCCCGGCCTCCTGCCCGAAAGCGCGGATGGTATCCCTGCGCTGGATTTTGGAGCGGTTATCCTTATACTGCCCGGTGTACTTCTCCATAATGTCCTGGAATTCCTTCATCCGGTTCCTGTCCTGATTCAGCTTGTTCTCCACCGCCTCCAGGAACCACTTTTCCACCAGCCCTTTTTCATCCCTGCAGTCGGCAAACAGATCCGACAGGCCGGATTCCTTCAGGTTGACCTTCTTGATGATGCCCTCCCACTCCTTGTAATGGATCTGATATTCCGCCAGCTTGCTGAAATACTGCCTGGACTGGGATGCGTTATCCATGTCATAATAGAAAAAAGGAACCCGTCTCTCCCGCTTCCAGATTTCAAACAGCTGCCTGCAGGCTGCAAAGCCCTTCAGCGTGATGTCTTTTTTCGTCTTCTCCACCACCGGGAGATGGGCAATATCCTGCTGGCATTGTTCTTTGTATTCCGATATAAAATTAACAATTTCCAATTCATCCTGATGCGCTTCGTCAATCTCCTGGCTTCTGCGGACCATCATCCCCGTCAGCACATAGCCTGCCCCCTGGTCCAGCTTCCACTCCACCAGGATAAACGTGGGCTTATTGGTGGTAAAATAGCCGGCAAACGGACGGTCCTTTGCATTCTGGTAACGCCTGTGGACAAAAGGAGCCATCATCATCTGCACCAGGACCGATTTCCCGCCGCCGTTCCGGAGGGACAGCAATGTACTTTCCCCGTTAAACCGGAAAGTCTCATCGCTGATACGGATGGAATTGTTGTTGTAATTCAGATTAATCAGACGGACTGCGTTAATTTTGCTCAAATCCTGCTCCCATCTGCCCGTTTCCGCGGGCTGCCTGTTTCTTTGCCTGTTTCTTTGCCTTTTCCTTCTTCCCCGTATTCTCCGGCAGGTTTCCCTCCGCCCGTGCCTTCAATGCCTCAGAAGCGTTCTCTTCCAGCACTCTCCTCACTCTCTGGAAATGGTTCTGGTTTAAGAGATTCCAGTCCATGAACTGGTCCAGCTTCTTTGTCGTCTTAATCATCTCGTCCTCTTCCACATATTCAATCAGCCCCTGTTTCTGCAGAAAATTCAGGATATGATACAGAAAACCCTCCTTGGTGGTTTTGGCCCGGGAGCCTTTCTCGTCAGAGCGCAGCGCCTCATATGCTTCCGCCATGTCGGAAAAGGCAATCCCCTGGACCTCCTCCAGCCCTTCATCCGCCCGCTCCGCCCCTTCCTTCAGCCTGGCGGAAATGCAGTTCTGCAATTCGCCTACGCGCATGTAGTCTCTCGTCTTGCTGGTGGCGCCCTGGCCGTCATAAAACTCCACCAGCAGGGTCAAAATGACGAACTGAGACAGATAGTAGTCCCTGTCCGTACCTCCTGATTTGCATAAAAGCTGCTTCAGCTGCGCCTTGGAGTATCCCAGAAAGCTATTATCCTCCCGGGGAATAAGGTATATCACATCCCCATAGCGCTCAATATCACACTGGGCAGCTTCCCCCTGGGATTTTACCAGGTTCTGAATCCGCTCGTTTTCCGCATACTCCCGAAAAAGACGCTCCTGATGTTCATCCCCCAGCTCGTGATGTTCCAGTAGATAATAAAATATTTCCTGGCTTGTCCTGATTTCCTCCAGCTCATATGCCATAACCTGTCTCCTATTCCTGTGTCCCCGCGGCGCATTTGCCTGCGGGCTTCATGCCGTGACCCTGATCAGCACGTTGGAACAGCAAATCGTTTTGCGTCTTCCCGTCTCATCAGGCACATGCTCGAAGCGAACCGTCCTTCCGTCCTCTATCCGATAGGCCTCAACCTTGCCGATCCGCATATCATAAGTGTCCGCAAGATTCAGGAGCATTTCATTCAGCTGAAAGCCTCCCGAAACCTCGCCGATGTAATTGCGCCGCTCCTCCCGCAGAACTTCCATGTCGATTTCCCTTCCCTTGAGCAATTCCACCATGATTTCCTTAAATATCTGCACATTGGGAAGCAGTATTCTGTAGGCGGAGTCTTCCGCCGGATCCTTCTCCTCCGCAGCCTCCGTTACGGAAGCCTTCAAAACATTTTCTCTCAGCGCTTCCAGGGTAATCTCCCCGCCCTTTGACGCCATGGATGCCTCTAAAAGCAGTTTCAGGCTTCCTTCATACTTTGCCAGCTTCTCCTGCCTGCGCCGCTCCTCTTCCTCCATCCAGCCGTCTTCCCCGAACGCCATCACCGCTTCCCCCTCCTCCGCTTCTCTCTTCCGGATGGGGCGCTGCAGCTCCGCGGCTTTTTTGGGGTTATAGATTTTATCCGGTACATTCCCGAAGAGAGGCCGCAGGAAAATCTCCATCCTTCCCAGGCTCTCCGGCTGCCCCTGCAGCTTCTCATACAGTTCCCCTCGAAGCGAAAAACGCCTGATAAAGGACATCTGGGAAAGCTGCTCCAGCTCCCTTGTATAAAGGGATTTCAAATCGAAATGGCTGTTCAGGATTTTCTGGTGTTCGTCGATGGTCCGGTTTAAATATCCCTCGATGATACCCAGGTTCTCCAGCTTCTCCTCTTCCTTTTCATCCAGGCGCCTGACGTTCAGGTTCATCTCCTCCAGCTCCTTCGCCCTGCTCTTCACCAGCTCCCGATACCCCTGGAACTTCTGCTTGGTATCGCTGATGGTATCCAGATTTGCCTCCAGGACGGACTCATAATCCGCCACGGAATAGCTCAGGGCATTTCTGCGTATCCGGCTCATGGCCTCCTGTATTTTCTGCAGCTGGATGCGAAGAAGGTTAAACACATTTTTGATGTCGTCCACAGCCTTGTCAAACCTTTGTTTCTCCAGATGGAGCCTGAAAATCATCTCATGGATGGTCAGCTTCATGTTATTTTCGATTTCCAGGGTGGAGAGCAGCAGGTTATAGCCGTCCTCTGTCAGATAATAGGAGGTCCTGCGCACCTCAGAATCCACATAGACAATCCGATTGGCCACATAGCTTACGTTCATGTTCCGGTATTCCCGCTCCTCAAAGTCATACCCGTCAAAATACATGGGCCTGCCCTCATTGGAGAGAACCACATTTACAATGAAATCCCCCAGGCTCTTACAGTCCTCATAGCCCATCCTTTTATCAAAATAACGCATGTTCAGACTGTCAATATAGGCGCTGATATCGTCTATGGTACAGTTCTCTTCCTTCAGGGACTGCTCCATGATATACAGCATAACCGCAAAGATCAGGTTGACCTGCTCGTCCAGCTTCAGGAATCCGTACTGCTTCCAGATGGTTTTCTGGCTGCTGTTTGCAAACAAAATCACATAAGCCCCCACATGCTTCATCCGCTTGGGGAACTGCTTTAAAAATTCGTACTGCATTCTCCTTCTCCCGTCCGTTTCCTTCCGGCCCTTGTCTGTTCCGTTTTTTGCATATTGTTTAGCAAAAATCCGTTATATTGATAATCTCCTGAGGAATATATTTCCCTGACTCCAGAATCCGCCTCATCTGCCCTGTCACGCTGTCCGCAAAATACCGGAAAAACAGTCCGGAAAGATTCCGATTCTGGTTCTCGCTTGTCTCCGGAAGGAAATCCTGCCCCCTCACCGCCGCCTTTTCCAGCATTTTCTCATAAGCCCGCACAAAAGGCTGAATCTCCCGCCTGTCCACGCCTCCGGCGAACAATTCCGCCAGCCTCTCATATATTCCGATGCCCTCGTAATCAAAATCACCGAAATATAAAATCTCATTCCCGGGGGCATTGACATGGGGTTCCACGCAGAAGCGGAAGTCCTCAAAGGAGCGCAGGATTCCCTTTCCTGCCCCGTAAATCACCGTCCCGATTTCCGTGCCGAAGATACGGCGCCCTTCCCCGTAAAGGTACCTGCGCATACTGTAAAACGTATCTTTATTCTCTAAAATCAGTACTTTCTGCGGTACGTTCCGGGTATGGGAATAATACGCCAGAGGCTCTGTCGTCCCATATACATGCAGCTGGGCCAATTCCACACCGCAGTGCGCCAGAATCTTTCTTCCCTGCTCCCTCTGGAGGAATTTTTCCCTGCCCCATATCTGAAAACTCCGCTCGTTCAGAGACACGGAAACCGGTTCCCCGCCTTCTTCTCTCTGACAAAAATAACGGTTCAGCATCCTGACCCATACCGCTTCTTCCCGATAGACCTTAAGATGCTTCAGATAATAGTCCGTCCTGATTGCCGGCGCAATCCGGAATTTCAGTTCTTCCAGCTCCGCCTCATAATCCGGCGCTTCCTCCGCAAGCCAGTAGCTTAAGTGAAGCGCCGGCTTCTTGCCGTTCAAGGGGGATTTCTTCACCGGGATCAGCTCACCTGCCTCAATCCGGCTGCATATACAGCGATACTGCTCCTGATAAGCTTCCTCTCCGCTTTCCCGAAGCAGCTGCTCCAGAGAGATTTTCTTCACGGCTGCCCACGCTTTCTTTCCTTCCGCTGACGGTCCAGGCGAAACCAATGCTCCAGCCTCCTCCTGGGCAGCAGGTAATTTACCAGCAGCGCAATGACCACCCCCACGCCTGTATCAATCATACGGCGGATTGCATAGTCGATATGATGTGCCGGGGTATTGAATAAGATAATGCACAGCACCACGCCGCCGGGCTGTACACCCCCAGGCCATCGAAACAGTACGCAAAGCGAAATCATGATGACAATCCCCAGGAAAACCAGCGGAAGACGCAGCCAGTAGTACCCTTCCGGAAAAATCCGATGTTCCAGCCAGTAAAGCCCCAGTCCGATAAAGCCGCCGATAATCGTCCCGAAGAAACGGTTTCCCCCGCTGCGGCGCGACTCTTCCATATCCGCGCCCATACCGAAAATCGCCCCGATACAGGCGAATGTGGGATTTCTTTCCGGCAGAAACGCATACAGCAGCGCTGTGGCCATTGCGGCCGCTGCCGTCTTCATGCTCCTGAGCCCCAGCCCCGGAATCGGTGCATGTACCGGATTATGCTCTGCCGGGTGATTGCGCTGTGCGCCATGTACGCCTTCCCCGGTATGCTCATTACCCGCCGGGGATATGTTTTCTTCTCTCCCAGCATTCTCCCCTTCCTGTAATCCCTGCTCCGCCGACGTCGCCGCAGCCTGCCGCACCTGCTCTTCCCCGGCCGGTTTCCCTCCTCTGTCCGTCCCAATATCCCGCTTCATATCCGCTTCTCCGTTTTTATAATTTATTTTCCGCAAAACCCGCGCTTATGTACACCGGCTTATAAACCGCCGGCAGCACGCAATGCAAAGCGGCAAAATTTCTTTACTTACAGATGATCGAACACCACCGTCTCCTTCTCCAGTTCCGCCACCACATCCTGGTTGACGCCCATGCGCCGGGTGATATCCTCCATGTCCGCAGCCAGGTTCCTGGTATTGCCTGCCATACCGGTAATGCCGACGGCACTTTCATCAATGGCCTTGTTAATGGTGCCAATAGAATCGGCAATGCCGGACATGGAATGCCTCAGGCTCTGGGTCTGCCCCTGAAAATCATCCATCATACGGCGGATATAGGCGGCGTCTTCCTTATATTGGCTGCCGGTTTCCACAAATGCCTGGAATTCCTTCAGCACACTTTGACTCATATAGTCAATTAGCTGCCGTGCATTTTCGGAAAGGTTATAGACGGAGGCGGTTACAACGTCGTTGATTTCCTGGATACGGCCTGCGGTCTCCTGGGTGGAATTGGAAAGCTCCCGCACCTCCCTGGCCACCATCGCAAAACCCCTGCCCGCTGCCCCCGCATTGGCGGCTTCCACGGAAGCGTTCAGGGAGATCAGCCTGGTCTGTTGGGCAATGGCAAGGATTTCGCCGGCAAGATTCTTAATCTGATTCACGCTCTTGCTCTTCTCGATGGCTTCGTTAAGAGAATACAGGATTTCCTCTGTCTTGGCGCCGGTAGCCTGGGCGCTGCTCTGGGCAGAGAGCTGCATGGCATCCGCCCTGGCGTTCATCTGGGCCGTGTAGGCAGTGATATTGCCGCACTCCTCCGCAATCGCCTGAACCTCCTGCCGTACATTTCCGGCGCCGTCGTGGATAGCGGAAACATTTCCCGCTACTTCCTGGAAGGCAGACGAAAGCTGTCCTGCCAGGGCCGAAAGGCCTGCGGCGTTTTTCCTGGATGCCTGGGTCCTCTTCAGCACCTCTCCCGTCATACCGTTGATGCGTCCCGAGCTTTCCTGAATTGTCTTCAAAATATTCTTGATCGGTATCACCACATAGACGGATATCAGCCTGAAATCGGTCAATACCAGAAGGACGCAGATCAGGGCCGCCGCAATGCCCACCACCAGGGAAATGATATATACTGCCGCCA
The DNA here is from genome assembly GCA_910587555.1 of uncultured Acetatifactor sp. GTDB lineage: Bacteria > Bacillota > Clostridia > Lachnospirales > Lachnospiraceae > Acetatifactor. Next base: position 29,822 of record CAJULV010000008.1, on the reverse strand, counting down.
GATGAGACCTGGCTTCCAGCGTCTGCGCGCTGATAGATTCGTTCAGGGCATCAATATCCGCTTTCATGGCATCGGCGCAGTCCGCCGCATCGCCGTTAGCCAAGGCATAGGCATCCTGCGTCTTGTGGCCTGCACTGGCACATACCAGCCTTACAAGTGCATGTTTGAAGGCGGCATAATTGTCCAAAAGAGATTCATACCGCGCCTGGTCCTCCTGTATGACAAACTGTCCGTACTCCGAGAGCATGTGGTCCAGAAGCGCCTCTTCCTCCTTAATCTGCTGAACCAGGAGAATCATGGTGTCATAATCCGTAGCCACGATATGGCTCAGGGCCATCTTGTGTATGTCCATGGATGTCTGGCATATTTCAGCCAGCCTTTCTTTGCCTTCCATATAGTTGTCCGCGATGTTGGAGGCGCTTGCGTTTACATTACGGATATTAATAATCGAAAGAATGTTTGACAGCAGCGCCACAATGCCCAGCAGCGCAATGGGGATAATCAGGCGATGTTTTAAGCTGATATTTTTCATGATCTAAAACGCTCCTTCAGGAATTGTCGGAAAATAACCGATAACATTTGTTCAAGGTATCGACAACAGACGAAAATCGGCACAATCAGGGGGCTGTGATGCCTGTAACCATGGCATCCAGCTGTTCCTGAAGGCTCTTTCCCGAGGGATTTCCTGCCAGAATCTCCGCGGTAAAGGCAGTCACCGGATCCCAGAAATTTCCGCCGATGCGCTGCGGGAAAGAGAACTCGGACTGCTCCAGAAGCGCCGCAATGGCAGGGGAGGCCTGAACCTCTTCGGAAGCCGCGGCATTTTTGTTGGAAGGTCCCTGCCCCCGCAATTCAAAACGCAGCTCCTGATTCTCTTCATTGGTAATCCATTCCGCAAGTTTGTCGGCCCATTCCCTGTGCGCAGAGTAAGAATTCACCCCGATCAGCTTATAGCCGGAGAAGGAAGCCATCTGAACCTGCTGTCCCGCGCAGGTATAGGAAGGCAGCTTTGCCGCCCCGTAACCGTCACCCCACGCCTCTTCCACAGCCACCGCATTCCACACACCGCTGATACCTGCCACAATGGTGCCGTTTTTGACGCCCTCAACAAAACCCGCGTCATCCGTACTCAGAAACCCCGGATGCCTGGCCATGGCCGTCATGGCCTTTGCTACGTCGGTTCCCTTGACTGCGCCTTCCGTATCATTCCAGGTGCAATAGTTGGTGAGACCGTCATCATTCAGTCCCACCGTGAGACCGGTATTACCGAACAGCGCGTACACATACCACCCTGATGACCAGTCCATAAAAACTTTCCTGCCCGCCTCCCCTGCAATGTCCAGCATTCTGTCCCAGGAACGGATGTCCTCCTGTGAAAAATACTTCTTATTGTAATAGAGAAAATAACCGTTGTCCGCAGTCAGAGGGTAAGCGTACAAAGTACCGTTGACAGAGGCTGCGGAGACCGCTTCCGGCAGATTAGAATCCCGCAGGGCGTCCGCATTTTCCACGGGTTCCAAAGCCCCGGAGGCTACCAGCGTGTTCAGCTGGTCATCCGCAAAGGCAAACACGTCTGCGCCGTTTTCCAAATCTCCCATCAGAGCATCCGTACAATGGCTTTCGCTCTGAGGTTCAAATGTAATCACGAAATCGGCCTCGCCACGGTATTTTTCCTGAAATCCGTCTATCATCCTGCCAATCAGTTCCTCGTCCTCCTCAGCCCCCCAGACGGTCAGCGCCACCGTGCCGGAATCGGCAGCCTGTTCCGCTTCAGAAGTGACAGATCTGTCATTTTTCCCGCATCCGCACAGAGAGGAGGCCAGCAGAAACAGGACAGAATGAAATAAATAGAATTTTCTTTTCATGACATTTCTCCATACATTGCATATTTTATTTCTTATTCTAACATTTTATAGAAACCTTTGCAATTATTTTTCGCTTTTTGCGTTTGGGAGGACCATGGTATATCGCTTTACAATTGAGTATGTAAAGCAACGGGTTTGTAAATGAAAAACCCCGCAGGAACGAATGCCAGACCGTCATTCATTCCTGCGGGAAAATTTTGTCTCCAGTGCCGCCTGATTCCTCCGCACCTTTATCCTCTGCCTGCCGTCTCCATGAAAATCCCGCATCTGCTTCATAGGAAATCCACCGACACCACCTTGTCCAACTTCAACAGAATATCGTAGACTTCCGTTCTCCTTACCGCCTTTTTCAGGTACAGCACCATATGTACGGAGATTCCCACTCCCACGGATTTGGACTCGCTGGTATCCATAGAGTCGATGGCTACTCCGGCTTCCTTCAGTTTCTGGATAACTGTGTGCAAATCCCGGCTCTCCTCCAGATCGATAAATACGTTGCAGTAATGGGAATGTCTGGTTGCAAAACGCTCCACATAGGGAAGCGCATGCAGCGAAACCAACATCATTGCCGTAACCAATACGCCGCCCTCCACAAATCCGATTCCCACCGCCAGCCCGACACATGCGCTGGCCCAGAGCGTAGCTGCGGTGGTCAGCCCCCGCACCCGGTGCCTGGACACAATGATGGTTCCCACGCCGATAAAGCCCACTCCGCTGATGACCTGCGCCGCAAGCCTGCCCATATTGGCCAGCCCCGGGAAATTCATCTGGATGTACTGCTCCGTCAGCATAACCAGCGTTGCCCCAAGACAGACTACCGTAATCGTCTTGGTGCCCGCGCCCCGATGCTTCATCCCCCTGTCCAGACCTATGACGCCGCCCAGAACAGTAGATACAAATACACGGATCAATATATTCTGCAGATTCCATTCTGCGAAATTACCAAACATCACAGACAGTTTCCTCCTATTGAAATCGCTTCGCGACAGCACTAAAGGGTAAATTCACCCGTTCATCTTCCCACAAAAGCTTTCGGACCGCTCTGCCCCAACCCATAGACAGCCTGGTTTTTGCCGTCCCTCTCCGGGTCCGAATACCTGTCAAACCACTGCTCCATCCGGCTCCTCAAAGCGGCAATCCGCTCCTGCACGCCGGGTTCCCGGGAATCCGCCAGGTTCACTTCCTCGCCCGGGTCCGCCTTCAGGTCATAAAATTCGTCCTCACCGTAGAGATACCGCTGAATATACTTGTACTCCGTGGTACGTATCATCCTGGCCGGCCCGTATTCGTCGTAAACCACTACCGCGTCCCGCCCGTCAGGCACCTCCCCCCGGAAGATTCCCCCAAAGCTGCGCCCCGGACAGCCCGAATCCGGCAGCTCGCCCACCAGCCCCGCAATGGTCGGCAGCAAATCATAGTGGCTGTACAGCCCTTTCGCCACGGTTCCTCCCCTGATGCCCCCCGGATAGGATATGATCATGGGAACCTTGACGGCGGTATCATACAGGTTCAGCGGGAAAGTCCCGTTCCCCTTTCCGAAGATTCCATGATGGCCCATACTCATGCCGTTGTCGGCCGTGAAGATAAATATGGTGTCTTCCCACAGCCCTTCCGCCTTCAGGAAACCCACAAGCCTTCCGATGTCACTGTCCATGGCGGTCACCGCTGCATAATATCCCTGAAGCCGGTTCCTGCGCTCCTCCCGGGTATAGGGCGCTCCCCATTTGTGATGGGGGACGTCGGGCGTCCCGGTAAAGGCACAGTCCTCATACAGGGCATAGTATTCTTCCGGATGCTGGTTCCGCTCCCAGGGGGCATGGGGCGCGGTATAATGCACACTGAGATAAAAAGGTCTGTCCTTTTCACGCTGCGCCAGAAAATCCAGTGCTTTCCCCGTTATATAATTGGTAATGTATGTATCCCGCAGCATGTCAAAATGGCCGTCCCTGTATACTACAGGATAATAATAATTGTCTCCCCCCATGGCAATTGGCTCCCAATAGGAAAAGCCCTTCTGCGGCTGTCCCGCATCTCCCAGATGCCATTTTCCGGCCAGGCCGCAGACATACCCATGCTCTGCCAAAATATCGGTATAGGTCCGAAAACCTTCCAGATAGCGGATTGCCTTATCGCCGGCAAGCTGTTCGCGTGACCATGCGTATTCCCAGGAAGCATTCGGGTCCTGATGCATTTTTCTAAGCGCAGGGGATACCTCTTCATAATTTATATGCCCCCTGCTGATCCAGTCGTGAACCCCATGCTGAGACGGCATTTTGCCGCAGAGTACGGAAGCCCTGGCCGGGGAACAGACCGGCGACGTACAGAAATAATCCGGAAAATACATGCCCTCCCGGGCAAGCTGATCCAGATTGGGTGTCCGTATATCCCTGTTTCCCGCACAACCCATGGCCCAATATCCCATGTCGTCCGCCATGGCCATCACAATGTTCGGCTGCTTCGCCATAAAACCGCTCCTTTTGTCTGTATTTTCCTCACCAAACCCCTTTTTATGACACACATCTTCCAGAAAGCAGTTTTGAAATATGCTCTGACATTATTTTATTATATAATATTTGAAAATACAAGCATTATCAGAAAGAAACGCTTCACACAATATCCCTGACCTTAACTTCCCCTCCTTCTTCCATAGACTGTTTCACCGCCAGGATAACCAGGCTGCTTTTCACCAGCTTTTCCACGTCGTCGCCGATGCCGCTTCGAATCTGTCCCACAAAATGCCTCATGGTCTCCGAAAAAATATCCCTGTCGTCAATCCGTACTGCTGTGCTTTTATCCCCGTTTATCACCAGATAGGAAGGTCTGCAGCCATTTATGGCAAGATTCACCAGATATTCCCGGTACTTAACGCATACCGTAAAATTGTCCGCAGAAAGCACAGTGGTATTCACGCTTTCCGGATGGTACCCGAATACCTCCAGCATAATCTCCACCCCATGGGGAAGGTAGAAAAAAATACCCTCATAAGGGCTGTTCATGTCTGCGCTGTGGTTGATGGTACCACCCCTTATCCGGCCGAAAAATCCCTTCTCCGCCTTTTCTTTCAGCCGTCTCACCTGCCTGTTGTGTTTCAGCCCGGAACCTCCGCTGAGAACGGCGCCCTTTCCGCGGGCCAGTTCGCACAGCCTGCGGATATCCTCATAAGAGCTGCAGACAGGTTTGTCCACAAATACGGGAACCCCCCGCCGGAGCAGAGGCTCTGCATATCCGATATGCTCCCTCCCCCTTCTGGGCAGTATCATAAAAGCGTCGCATTCATCTGCCAGTTCCTCAAGGGAATCCGCACAGAGCCGGATATTGCCCTGTTCCCTCACTGCCTCTACATGCTCCCTCCTGTCATCCATACCCCAGACCGCCGCCACCCTGACGTCCGGAAACAGATAACGCCCGTTCTCCAAAGGCTTGTTGCAGGCTTGGGCAAATGCCAGCGCATGCATACTTTCCGACCCTGCCAGACCGATCTTAATCACTTTTTCCGCCCCCTGTCTCTCCTTTTATATTCGTGAACGCATTTAATTGCCGCTTTCAGTTCTGGATTGCCGATGCGTTCACTCGTTATACTGTGCAGACGGCAATTAATTACGTGTTGGGGTATAAATAAGCAAGAAATTCCCCTGCAATCACCCGGTGCCCTTTTGCACCCGGGTGAATCCCGTCCTCCAGGATCAGGGTACTGTAATAATGCGCATTCGGCTGCAGGCTGGCTGCCGCATACAAATCCAAAAGCTCTGCCCCATGTCGCTTCGCGGCAGTTCTGATTACATCAACGTAGTCAGAAAACACCGCACCGCTGAAAGCGTTCGGCATCTCCTCCCCCCTTCGATGCAAAGGCGTCACAAACAGCAGGCGGCTCCGGGGATAGATTGCCAGCAGCCCTTCTGCCAGCAAATTCCATGCCCCGCAAAAGGTCTCCGGCGTCCGCTCAGCCATGGTGCCCAGAGGCGCGTTTCCGATACCGTAATCGTTCGTTCCCCCGAACACAACCACTATATCCAGCTCTTTGTCCATCCGGCGGAAACGCTCCACGAAAGAAGGCCCTATCTTCCGGGGGTCCTCCCCTATATAGCTGCCGATCCTGGAGCCGGGTTCCCCGTACCGGAATACCTTCGCCCGGGGACAGCTTTTCGTGATTCTGTCCACATAGCTTTCTTCCCCTTTCCGAAGACAGGCCCCGCAAGTAATGCTGTCCCCCAGGAATGCAATTCTTTTTCCGTCCAAATCCCTTCATCCTCCCTTTCCGGTTCCGAATATCCGTCAAAACGTCAACTCATTATCCCCCTACCGTCATTCGTCCCGCATATTCCCTGCTGATTTCCAGTTCCATCTCTTCCCCGGTCCGGAATTTCACAATGTTATCTATCAGCTGCCGGGCAATCAGCGCCCTCCTGTCCCTGGTGGGTCCCGCCTGATGGGGCATGCAGTACACATTGTCCAGGCAGCGCAGCGGATTATCCTGGCCCGGCGGCTCCTGGCAGTACACATCCAAGACAGCCCGGAACCGTTTTTCCTTCAGCGCTTCCGTCATTTCCGCCTCCCGCACTATGCCGCCCCTTGCCGTATTCACGAACAGCGCCCCGTCCTGAAGCAAGTCAAAATGCTCTCTGCCAATCATGCCTCTGGTGCTTTCGCTCATGGCAGAGTGCAGGCTGACGATTTTGCAGGTAGAGAATATCTCTTCCAGCGAAACCTGCTCCGCCCTGTACTTTTCCAGGATTTCCGTATCAACCGGGTAACGGGAAAATACTTTGATTTTCACGCGGAACATCTGCAGCAGCCTCATCAGGCGCAGCGAGATGGCTCCCACGCCTACCAGCCCCACCGTCTGATCCAGCAGCCCTTCCGAGATGTCCTGCGCTTCGCCCCATCCCCCGCTGCGCATCCTGTCCACGTAATCCGGCATCCTCCGCAAAGCCGCCAGCATATATGTTAGTACCCCTTCCGCCACGGAATCCGCATAGAGCCTGTTTCCGCTGATGACCCGGATTCCGCGCCGGTATATTTCGGGACTCACAAGGCTTCCCACACTCCCTCCCGTATGCGCAATGAGGCGGATTCCCGTTCCTTCCACCGTCTCCGCGTCAAGCATGGGATGTCCCCAGCCTGTGATAATCACCCGGGCGTTTCCCGCATATGCGGATACCTCCTCCGGTGTCAGATTACGCTCCAGGGGTGAATACCGCACCTGAAACCGCTCTTCCAGATACCTTCTCACGGGTTCCGTCAGAAAGGTTTCCATCACTTCGCTTTTCTTCGGCACTGACACAAACACTTCCATACTGATACCTCCCGCCTTTCTTACATTTCAGCCGCTGTCCGCGGCCCTGATGAGGAAATTGCCTTCGCGGCCTTACCGGGCAGCCTCACACGCGTATTTCTCCAGTTCCCCGAACATATCATCCCGGTACTCCTGCAGATAGACATTATTCGGTATGGCATCCACAGGCCCAAGGGCCAGCCAATAGATAGCCTTCTCCTCGTTCAGATCAATCTCCGCCGTGGCCGCTTCTCCCTCCTCGTTGGTATCCGCAAGCACATTGCCGCAGGGGTCAATGACGGCGGTTGAAGCAATCCCCGCGTATCTCTGCGTATGGGGACAGGAAGTCACCACGTACACTCCGTTTTCTTTAGCCCTGCCCACAAACCTGTGGACAGGGTCGCCTGCCGTGGTCACCAGTAAAATCTCAGCCCCCTGCAGGGCCATGGCCCTGGCCGGCTCCGGAAAAAAGATATCCCAGCAGACCAGCATCCCAACCCTGCCGAACTCCGTGTCAAACACCGGATAGGACTCCCCGGGCACCATGCCGTTCTCATACTCTGACAGGGTCAGGTGCGTCTTATGGTATTTTCCCACTACCCTTCCTTCCCTGTCCAAAAGCACCGCAGTATTCCTGCGCGCGCCGTGGCAGTCAAGTTCCCGAAATGAGAAAAACACATGGCAGCCGTATTTTCGGGCTTTGTCCCGCATCATGGAACAGAAGCGTCCGTCCATGGAGGCAAAGGAATCCTCATATGCCAGATTTTTCACGCCCCGCGTATCCATGGTCTCCGGAAACGCCAGCAAATCCGCCCCTCCGGAGGCTGCCCGGTCAAAGGCCTCCCCAATCCTGCTCAGGTTTTCTTCATAAGCCAATTCCCTCACATCCAGATGAACAGCGGCAACCTTCAGCTTCCTGCGGGCTTTTTCTTTCCCGCCGCCTTCCGGTATCTCCCACAGGCAAGGCCGATACCACATCGCCATTCCCTCCCTCTTGATCCCCAGTTCCAGCAGGATCTCCGTCTCTTCCTCTGTATGAAAGGTAAGTTCCAGGAGGTTTTTTCTCTTTTTCTCCAGATAAATTCGCCTGGTCCTTTTCCCTCCGCTCTTTATCAGCGTTATAACCCCGTATACCACATTCCGGCTGCAGGTGTCCCACTCCCGGCAGGGAACATGGAGCCGGTACGTCCTGCCCGGCATAACCTCCAGCGCAATCCCATACCGCTTTCCGCCGGCATAGGGCTTCCGGTTATCAATCACGGCGCCTGTTCCCCGGGGAGAAATATAAAACGCGGATTCGTCCATTCTGCCCGGCGCATCTGTCGGCTTCCAGGCTTCTCCCGGACCCTGCACCGGATTGTCTCCGTATCGTTCCAGCCAGGACGCAAACTGTCCCAGCACCCAGTCCAGCGTATTCTCACAACCCTTCAATTCTTCCCGCCACAGGCTCTCCCACTCGAACGAAAGATACCCTTCATAGCCCGCTTTCTCAAGCAAATCCAGTATACCGCAGACCGGCAGGGCGCCTTCCCCCAGCATCGTATAGCGGTATTCCCCACCTGCTTTCCCGCCGGAATCCACGCCGTCCTTGATATGTACATGGGCAATCCTGTCTCCCAGGGCCTCCCAGGTATCCTCGATTTCCTCCCCCGCCTCAATGGGATGCATAATATCCCAAATCACCTTCAGGTTATCGCAGCCCGCCTGCCCAAGCAGCTCCTTCAGCTTTCTTCCCGCGGAAAACGCGTTGTGGGTCTCGATCCAGATTTCTACGTTGCTTTGGGCGGCAAGGGCGCACATTTCCCGAAGCAGCTCAACGATTCCTTCATAAGCCGGTTCCCCCTGCCCATATCCTGTCCCCGCAGCTTCCTCCGACGGAAAACGGCCCAGAAAAACGCGGACTCCCTTTGCCCCAAGCAGCCGTGCATACGCTATCGCTTCCGCAGCGGATTTCATAATGCCGGCATCATATCCGGCAATGCAGATGCTGCTCCCCAGATTGGTGATTGCCAAACCCGCCTCCCGAAATTTTTGCCCCAATGCCTCTATCCGTGAATCATCCCTGGTCCCCAGAACGCTATTGTCCTCACCCAGGCGGATTTCCACGCCCTCCATTCCGTATTTCCCGCATGCCGCCAGAATTTCCTCCGGGGAAGTGTCCATGCAGGCCACGGTGCTAAATCCTCTCTTCATGCTTATCTCCTGTTCTTTTTCCCTCATTACGTATATCTAAAATCATAATGTCCATTGTACAGAGAGAAGACAGATTCGTCGTCGTTTTGTTTCAGGGTAACACCGAAAGCAGCGCTGTCCACGCCTACGGCTTTCCCCTCCCCTGTAACCACCTGCTTCACGCCGGGAAGGTATACCGTCACGTCGGCATCTCTGTGGATGGCGCTGATTTCCAGCCTGCCCTCTCCTGCCGCTGCCGATATGGGGCTGCCGCACGCAAACACACGCTTCCCCCTCACGGATAATTCCCTGCCGTTTACCAGCATACGGCATTTGTCGCCCACCAGGGCGGCCGTTCCCCGAAAAGCAAAATCTCCCACCGCAATCTCCTCCCCGCTGCCTTTGTGGTTTACCGCCAACAGGGCGCCGTCCTCCAGCTCCAATACGATACAGTCCTCCCGGTACTCCACATGCCAGTTCCGGGGCGGTGAGCCCGTGCGGTGAATATCCAGCACCGAGACCATGTATATGCTGCTGCAGGACTCTGTCCGGAACCATACCCGCTTCTGCACCGGCCAGCGCGCATGCCCTTCATACACAGGATAGAGCGGCATGCCGTCAGGTCCGGCAAAGTCATGGCTGATAAAAGCATCCGGCCGCCTGGGAAAGAGCATCCTCATATCCAGCTGTGCATGATCCGTAATAAACCTGGCGCTTGCCCTGTCCTCTCCCAGAAATGCCCACTTCTGTGCATTCAGCCAATATTCAAAACGGCTCTGCTTATTTTCCTTTGCCGCCAGCTCATCTATAGTGATCACCACATCGGGCCGCAGATACAGCAGCCAGCGCCTTGCGCATCCCAATCCGCCGCGATAGCTCTCCGTGGCATCTCCGCCTGCCAGTGCCGCTGCCGGATGGCTCAGGAAATCCGTAATCTTTCCCTTTGCCAGAATATCCATGGCCGGCTGCCCCTGTCCGTTATCGTAGGTGACGGCATTGTGGGCATAGGTTTTACGGGTGTAGTCCCTGTCAAACGGATAGTTATACAAGTCATAATAGCCGCTGTCTATCGCCAACGGTTTCCCGAACGCCTGAATGATAAAGGAATTCTGATCGGGATGGGAATGGTTGAACGAGCCGTACCAGCTGGACTTGAAAAACACGGAAATCCGCTCCGCATCCTCCAGGTCCGAGTGCATGGCAATCCAGCCGATGTCCTTGAAATAATGGTCCTTCGGCATGTTTTCCGGAATATACGCCTCCTCCGGAGAATAAACCCTGTCATGGATGCACACGGATGGGTCGGAGTCGTCCGTGTGGCCGTAAGCCGTGAGATAACCAATCCGGCTGCGTGCCCATCTGGCCTCCGGCGTTGCAATACGATGGGCAAGGACGGACAGCAGGGAGGACATCTTGGCCGTAGCCGGAATATAGCTGTTGTCTCCAAATGCCCCCACAGAACCCTCAGGACAGCAGTAAATCGCAAACAGATGTTCCCTTTTCTGCCAGGCCTTCCGATACAGGTCAATGACGCCGCTGCACAGCAGAGCCTCAATCACCTTTTTCCCGAATATATTGCAGGTCCAGTAATATGTTCCCTGCGCCCAGCCTCCGTCCTCATTGCTCCAAGGATACATGTAATTGATGTACAGCGGCAATGTATAGCGCAGCCATTCCTCTGCCTGCGGCACGTCCCGGTACAGTGCAAGCCCCATCAGCAGCACGTAGCCCACTGCCGTGCCCCCGTGGGAATCAAAGGGGCTTTTATCCAGATTCTTTATATGATAGACATCGGAATGCCAGATAACTTCCACGCGTTTTCGAATCATTTCCAACACTTCAGACCTCTGCCCAGGCGTCAGCAGCGGGTAAAGCCAGTCATATGCCAGCGTGGAATAGACGGCAATCCTTCTGTGCGCCTGGTCATTGACCTCGTAGGAAGTGCCTCCTTCCGGATCCCATTTTGCAAGTTTCATCAGGCATTCCACACCGAACCTGCCCGCTTTTTCCTCCTGATCGGCCAGATAGGCAAAGCCGGCATACATCGCCATGTTGCAGGCAAGCTTCGTCAAATCCGCCGCAGTCTGGAAAGGGGAAAACATATTGTAGGGGGTGGAAATCCTGGGATCCGCGTCCTTTTCTTCCGGAAAAGGCATGGACATAAATCCCGCCAGCGCCCGCCGTACCATCGGCAGGTAATCCCGTCCTTCTTCCTTTATTTCCCGGCGGAATTCCTCCAGCCCTGCCGCCGTGGCATAGATTCTGGGATGCCCTTCCGGAATCCTGGACAACAGCGTGTCCACATCAGGCACCGGAAAAGGCTCAGACAATGCATGCAGAAGGAACCTCCTGGGACTGCTCCAGCTCCCGGCAGCACCTTCTCTGCGGCTGCGCACCGCCCAGTAATAGATACCAGGCTCGAAGGTATACGGAAAATTGTAATAATTCGCATGAAAATGATCCAGCCTGTAAGCGACATCCCGCAGTCCGGCATCCCGGCATACAATCAGGTCATATCCTGTAACCCCTGCCTCGTAAGGCCAGGAAAAATCCGGAGGGTTCTGCATGGATATGTAATTGTCAAAAGGCCTGTAACGCATCTCTAATCCTTCTTTTATCTTCATCACTGTCCCTCTTTTTTCTGCCTTCCATTTCAAAACCGGGGCTGCCGGATTCAGATTCCACATCGAATCTTCCATACAGCAGCCCCTGATACCGCATTCTATCCTTCTGCCCCTACTTGCCGTACTTAGCGTTCAATTCGTCCCAGCGTCCCTGCCACCATGCACGGGATTCCTCGGCTCCGGCTTCCCTGAAGGCTGCGATTGCCTCCTCCTTGGCTTTCTCAAAGTCTTCCCTGCTGTCGGTCATAATAATACCGGGAACGGAACGCAGCGCCAACTCCAGCAGCCTTGCATCGATTCGCTGGATATCCTCGGGAGCCTGTCCGTAGCCGCTTGCAATACGCATATTCAGCCCGGACAGGTCACTGGTTCCCTTATCCAGAAGCACCTGGTTGGGATATGCATAATCTCCGTAAAATGCGCAGAAATCCAAATCCACACTATTTACATTCATGGGATGAAAGCCCTCGCTGCGGTACAAATCCGTCACGGCGCCGTCTTCCATCATCACGCCCCTTGCCAGACCTGCCATACCATACAAAGCCGCATTATTGATACCGGTGGCATTAAACGCGTCGCCTCCCGCATTTTTCAGTTCAATAGCCTCCTGTGTGGGCACCGGAACCCCATCCACTATCTCCCAGTCCTCCCCTTCCATACCGCTGTATATCATGCGGGAAGTCTCCGGCTTACAGAGATAGTCGATAAGCTGCATGGCCCGCTGGGGATTCTTACAGGTGGAAGCAATGGCAAATCCGAAAGCCGCACCGCAGACGGAATTCTTATTCTCTGCAATGAAGGTACCCTCCATGGGGAGAATGGCATATCCCTTTTGGCTGCCTGCCTCCATCCATCTCTGCTGCAAATCCTTGACATGATCCCGCCACACAGGGGTGAGAATCTGGCCGTTATCCTCCTTTGCCTGATAGTCATCCAGCTTCTGGGTGAAGGAATCCGGATCCAGGATTCCCAGTTCATATGCCTTCTGGCAAAATTCCAAAGCCTGCCAGAAGGAACTATCCTCGTCCGTATAAGCATAAGACATCGTTCCGTCCTTAATTCTGGTGGCAATCCAGTCATTGAACTGCTCAAATCCCATGCAACGTGCATATTGAATCAAAGAAGTGAAACTGTTTTCCGCCGTATAGAGCGCCACACCGTATACCGGCAGCCCGCCTTCCGTAACCGGCTCCAATGCCACCATTTCCGCCAGCGCTTCCGCATAGTCCTGCATGCTGGTGAGTTCGGGCGCCCCGATCTGCTTATACAGGTCCCAGCGTGTGAGCAGCGCGGAATTGGTGGCCTTGGAGTTGCCTCCCTCCAGGCCTACCCCGTAGGGCAGGCAGTAAATCTTACCGTCTCCGGATATCTCCGCCGCATACTCCAGTGATTCGGGGCTGCGGGCGGACACATTTGGCCCATATTGGCTGATCAGCTCGTCCAGCGGAATCACAAGCTCGCTCTCCACCATGGGCTTAATATACTGGCTTAAATGGAAGACAATAATATCCGTGGTATCTCCTCCGGACATGGTCACATTCCACTTGTCCGCATCCATGGGCGTAACGGTCAGGTTCACTTTGGTATCTTCCTGTATTTTCTCGTACACGGGAGAACCCACGGCATTTTCTATGCTCGCATAATTGCCCGCCACAGCAATGATATTAAGGTCCACCCACTCCTCTTCGCCGGAAGAATTCCCGTCGCCGGCGGGTTCGCCGGCAACCGAACTCCCGGAAGCCCCGGCATCGGAAGAACTGCCCTCTCCGGTACTGTCGTTCCCTTCGTCCGAGCCACAGCCGCCCAGTACCAGGCCCGCCGCCGTCAGCAGGCATAAGACTTTCCGGAAAATACGGGATTCAGGTAATGTTTTCTTTCTCATAATCATTTTCCCTTTCTTTTTGCAACTCTTGTTTACTGTTCCCAAATTCTATAAATCACTTCCTGCGCAAGAAGAAATTTTTTCAGCCCCCTAACCCTTCACTGCCCCGATCATAATGCCCTTGACAAAATAGCGTTGCATAAACGGATACACGAACAGGATTGGAAGCGTGGAGATCGCCGTAATCGTCATCCGCACCGAATTGGGGGTAAGCGCCAGCCCCGAGGCTTCACCGCTCTCCTGCATGGCCGCGGCTGCCCGCTGCGCCTCCTGCAGAAAATTGTACAGGACATACTGCAGCGGATAATACTGCGTTTTGGTCATATAAATATGGGCGTCAAACCAGCTGTTCCACTGTCCCACCATAGTAAATACGGCAATGGTAGCCAGTATGGGCTTGGACAGCGGCAGCACCACACGCAGAAAACAGGTGACAATACCCGCCCCGTCTATGGTAGCCGCCTCCTCCAGGGAATCAGGCATCTGTTCCATAAAGGTTTTCATCAGGATAACATAGTATGCATTCACTGCGCCCGGCAGGAGATACACCCACAGGGTATTGCGCAGCCCGTAAGCGCGGAATACCAGGTAAGTAGGTATCAGTCCTCCGCTGACATACATGGTAATCACGGTGAAACGATATATCAGCTTCTGAAAATACATTTCCCGCCTGGACACGATATATGCAAAAAAACTGCAGCATGCCAGCGTCACCCCACAGCCCGCGAAGGTTCTGAACACGGAAACCATAAAAGCCCGGGGAAGAGACTTCAGCCTGAAAACCTCCACAAAATTATGCAGGGTAAACCCGCGGGGATATAAGGTAATGCCTTGATTCGCCATGGTGGAATCGCTGAAGGCATAGCAAAGCATGTAATAAAAAGGATAAATACACAGCAGCGTAAACAGGCACAAAAACACTGCGTTCAGGATATCAAAGACTCTCTCTTTCCTGTTAACACGAAAATTCTTCCTACTCATATGATACTGTCCCCCCTTATGCGTTTTGCCAGGCTGTTCACCGAGAACAGCAGTAAAATGCTGACCACGGATTTCAGGATGCTGACCGCAATGGCAAAGGAATAATCCTGGGTCCCGATACCGATACGGTAAGTGTATACATCTATGACTTCCAGCCTGGATGCCATCAGCGAATTATTGAATACAATATATTTCTCGAATCCCACTGAAAGCAAATTTCCCACCTTCAGCAGAAGAAGGACGATAAAGGTAGGCGTCAGCCCCGGAACCGTGATATGGCATATGCGCTGGAACCGGGAAGCGCCGTCCACCCTGGCCGCGTCATGGAGTTCCTCATCAATGCCGGCTATGGCCGCAAGATACACAATGGAATTCCAGCCCACCTCCTTCCAGATATCCAGTGCCGTCATAAAGGTCCATGCCGTATCCCCATTTCCAAGCACATTCACGGGCCTGCCCGTGTACCCCAGGGCCTGCAGCAGCTGGTTTACCATACCGTTGGTGGAAAACAGGGAAAAACACAGTGCCGAGACAATAATCCAGCTCACAAAATGGGGAAGGGTTATCATTGTCTGGATTCCCTTTTTCAGCCTGTTATGGCGCACCTCCGTGAGCAATATGGCAAACAGGGGCGGAATCAGGGATGTGAGCATGGACAGCCCGCTAAGCCCAAGCGTATTGACCAGCGCATTGACAATATCGTCCCCATAGTACCCCAGCAATTCGAAATACTTGAATCCCACAAACTTCAGCCTGTTCAAAGCCAATCCCGGCCTGTAGTCAAAAAATGCCAGCGCCCATCCCATCAGCGGTACATAACAAAACAGAAATACAAAAATCACAAAAGGCAGTGCCATCAATGTCAGTTTCAATCTCCTGGGTTTTACTCTTTTCTTTTTAGTCATTTTCAATAATTTTTCCTCCATACTGCCATTTTCCTTATAATAAGTATACAAAAACAGCAACAAGAAGTAAATGACACATAACTTCGTTTTGTTGCTGTTTTTCCTTTTCCTATCTGTAAATAAGACTGCACATTATACAATTTTGATATTTATAATACATTTTTGTTGTAGTGGTTGGCAGTTTCGCCGGTTTCACAGGTTCTATCCGATTCCCCTTCCCTATCCAGGGGCAATGTCAGACGTTCCAGAAGGCCTCTGCCCTCCTGCTGATTGTAATACACCCGAATCCCGTAAGGTTCCCCATAATACAGCCGTATCCTGCGGCAGGTATTCAGCAGGCCGATTCCTCCTCCCCCCTTTCCTTCAGCCAGCTTCTCATTCAGTTCCTCCAGCTCCGTCTCCGTCAGACCTTGGCCGTTATCCGCCACTTCTATTACCAGGTCCCGTTCCCTGGCATAAATGTGTATCCAGATATCCCCCTGATGAAACGCGGACGAAAATCCATGTACTATGGAGTTCTCAATCAGCGGCTGCAGCAGAAAGCGCAGAAGCTTTACGTCCTCCAGCCCCGGCTGGATTTCCTCATGGCAGCGGATTCCGTTCTGAAAACGCAGATTTTCAATCTTCAGGTACAGATACACCTGCTCCATCTCCTCCCGCAGCGACCACACCACCGCGTCAGATCGAAACAGCGGCTGGACAATTCCTCCAAGCGCCGAGATGCTTTCCGCTATGTTCGGCACACCGGACATAATGCTCATCCACTTAATATTGTTCAGTGTATTGAACAGGAAGTGGGGATTAATCTGGTTGCGCAGCACCTGGAGTTCCCTCTTCCGAAGCTCCTCCGCAGAATGCTCCTGTTCCAGCTTAAATTCGTTGAGCCGGCCCAGCATGGTATTATAATGTGTCACCAGGGAATGAATCTCCGATACCCGCATATACTCCCTGTCCATGGAAATGACAGCATATTCCCCCGTCTGCGCCACACTGTCCATACTTTTGATGATATGCTTCAGCGGCACGAATCCCCGGTTCATCCACCACAGAAAAGCCAGGCACAATACGGTAAGCCCGGCTACAAAGGTGAGAACCGTCACCTGGGAAACCACCGTCAGCTCCCCGTACAGCGGATTCAGCTTTCTCTCGCTCACAATCACAAAGGGTTCTCCCTCCTGAACCGACCAGAGAACCTGGACACCCCCCTGTTGGTCCAGAAACTGCCCCTCGTTCTGTTCCAGGTCAATATAATCCCTGTATTGGTAAAACGCTCCCAGGCTCTCCTTATCCGGAGATGAGAGAATATGGCCTTCTCCGTCTATGACCCGGATTATCCGCTCCCCGTCCCTGGATACATCGGCGTACAGAGAGTTGAAATAAGCCTCGCTGATATTGATGAGCATCCATCCCCGGTACATCTTCTGCCCTATAGTGATTAACAGTTCATCCTCGTTTCTCTTCATGCTGTTCAGCGGGAAATCTCCCGCCCTGATCCCGCCGGCCAGAAAGCTCTTCCCGCCATGCTCCCGGACAGCACTCTCAACTTTCCCCTCGCTCACCATGCACTGCATGTTCACATTTGTAGCACACAGCACATCTCCGCCGTCCAGGTACAAGTACACGGAATGGATATAGGGATAATGCCATACCATGCTCTTTACCAGGTCCGAGAACTCATTGATGGAAAAGATGCGTTCAATCTTATCTTCATTGGTATCCGTACACAGCTTTTTCACCGCTTCATTGCCCAGAAGAGTCTCCTGCTGCCTGACTACATTATCCCAAAGCCCCCCAAGGTTTACCGAAATCTGCGCGAATTCCGCTGCCGTAACCCTCTCATTGATGTGCTGCACAGTGTCATAAATAACGGTGTAACTCAACAGAGAAGACACAAGCAGCAAAATCACGGACCCTCCCAGAAAAAACAGGATAAACTGGCCCTGAATACTCCTGAAGAACCCGGTAATCCCGGAAAACCTACGTCGCATGACCGCCTCCGTTCCGATATTCCGTAGGCGTCAGCCCGGTGGCATTTTTGAATACCCTGATAAAATAAGCCGGACTGTAAAATCCCACCTGCCCGCTAATCTCATAAATCTTCAGCGACGGGTCGGAAAGAAGCTTCTTGGAATACTCCACCCGAACGTTATTGAGATAATTTGTAAATGAAATATTGAGATATCTTGTAAACATATGGCTCAGATAATTAGCGGAAATACCCTGTTTTTCTGCCACACTCTGCAGAGAAAGCTCCCTGTGAAAATTCTCCTGAATATACCGGACCGCCTGGGCAACCCGAAGCGGAAGCCCTTCCCCCTCTTTCTCCTCCAGGTTCTTAAGCGCCCGTAGATACATGCCAGGAAGGCCGGAATAACCCTTTTCCACATTGCTGACACCGCAGTTCACCCGGATTCCGACATTCTGATATAGGGCCTGTGCCAGTGACTGTATCACTTCCCCGCACAGCCCTTCCGCTTCCTCTGGCGTACATTCCTCCGGCACGCCGTACAATATGCCGTATTCACCGCCTCTGTGCTGAAAGCATTCCCCATAGGGATATTTAGCCAGGAAATTGCGGATGACATCCCTGATATACTTTCGTCTGTGTATCAAACTGTCACTGCCGTCCCGGAGCCGTTCATAATCGGGCAGACGGAACACCAGAAGCTGCAGCGGAGCATCTTCGGGGCAAAGTCCCGCTTTCCGGGCATACTCTTCAAACTCGGTAAGCCCCATGCTGCGTTCCACTACATATTCACTCCATATTTTCTGCCTGATTGCATCCACGTCAAACCATCCCCGGGATTCCTGCACAATGCGCTCTTCGTCCAGAGCGCTTTTGGCCTTATTCAAAAGGCGGGCAACCTCCTCGATTCCCGCCGTAAGCTTCAAAATATATCCTGTGGCTCCCATCTCCAGAGCCTGCTGGACCATTGTCAGATCATCGATGCAGGTGAGGATAATGATTTTGGTTCCGGCACTCATCCGCCGGATTCTTCGGATCAGCTCCATCCCGTCAAGGCGCGGCATACGGATATCCGTGATAACAATATCGGGGCTGCCTTCACAGTAAAGCTGCCACGCCTCCTCGCCGTCGCCCGCCAGAGCCGTCACCTGCATGCCCATACTCTCCCAGTCCAGCATATTCTTCAGTCCCAACCGGACGATTGCCTCATCTTCCGCTATCAATACCTTGTACATTCCTGCCTCCCGCGGGCACGCCGCAATCCAGCCGGCATGCCCGGTCCCTGTCAAAGGCTGCGGGCATGCATTCAAAGTCGCCGGGAAAATCCGCCTTATCTTCCTTTCGGGCAATTGGCATCCCACAGGTCTGTCATCTCCCTGGCAAAACTCAGCTCCTTCCCCGTCCATCCATAGAGAATGCAGGTTCGGTACGCATATTCCGGTATACAGATATTGTTGTACCCGGCAGTCTGGATGGAAAAGACATTTACATCGGGATTTACTTTCCGCCTGTACGCAAGGATCAAATCAAACACGTTAATATAGGAACCCGTTCCCCTCTTGCCGAAGCCCTGGCAGCTGAAGCCCTTCTCCTGGTACACACGCCGCTGGGCAGCCGTCCCGTACAGCCCGCCATGGCCTGCCTGCTGGTCCGAATAGATAAATATCTGGTCCCAGTGTTCCTTTTTCTCAATTGCATGACAGAAAAATTCCCATATGCCGCCCTCCGTGGCTCCGCCCACATCGGAATTCCTGCCCTCCGAGATTTCCCTGCACTGACGCAGTATCTGCCCCCGGCGTGAAATCGGGTACACCTTAAGCCTGTCGCCGAACTTGCCCACATATCCTTCCTCCGAGACCGCAGCGGCAATCACAGACGAAAGGTTATCGATAACCGCAACCTGGACGCTGCCGTATTCCGAAGGAATCATCCCCCAGGCAGAACCGGAATTATCTGACAGGCACATGGTCTTCCCCCTGAACTTGGGCAGATTCCCCATAGACAGGTCCATGCATTCTTCCAGGGCGTCCAGAATCTGCGGCTTATGGGCACAGCTGCTGTTGCTCACTGCCATATAAGCGCTGTAATAGCGGAAGGGAAACTGTCTGCCCTTCATCACACCGCCCTTCAGGCGTTCCAGATACTCATTGCAGAACCCGCTGTCTTCAATCTCTGAAAATACGCCCCGCAGATTCCGCAAAAGCGCCATATGTCCCATGGGAATCTGGCGGAAAATATCCTTCCACCCCATTCCCTCGGAGCGCAGGTTTTCCCAGGTCTTCTTCCGGGCCGGCAGCGAAATCGTCCCCGTCTCCATAAATTCGTCGATGACAGCGGAATTGGCATGGGTAATGCGCACCGCATCCCGAAGCCCGATTTCCGCATTTTTGTATTTGGCAGCCTCATAGGCGTCCAGGCTCCCCAGCTTTCCTGCCAGTGAACGCTTCAGGATACTGGGCATATTCTGCTTTCCATGGTTACAATACAGGAAATATGCCATTTGGGACAGGACGTCATCTCCGCGGCTCATAACCTGGCGCTCAATTTCAGAAAATACGCCCGGATTCTTGTCCGTAAAGGCTTTCCTGCCCGGATGCAGTGCAGCCCGCACCATAATGACCTGCGGATTCAGCCGCATGTAAAAATCCCGCCTGAGCGTCACCGCCCAGCGCAGAGTGCCCTCAAAATCAGCCGTCAGGGCGTCATCCACCGCGCCCTCCATAATTTCCGTAGTGGTACGCCCGTCCCAGTCATCTGCAAAAAGCACATACCCTTTCAGCAATTCACATTGCTTATACCGGGCATCCCGAACCTGGTTCCCCAGCCCGCCGTTCCGATAATAAGAGGGTTCGCCGAATATGGAAGATGCCATAATCATCTTCAGCGTATCCAGGGGATTGATCCGGTAGGATTCGCCTCCCATAAAATTTTTCACAGTCTCATTCTTCCTGGCTGCATCCAATACATTCCGAAAACGGCTCATTTCTGTTCCTCCTGACTTAAGTCACTGCCCTGCCTGTTAAGCTGCCTGGCTTTTCCCTCAATAAAAATGCCCCGAGAAAAGTCGGAAACGATAAACGTGCTCTACCATTGAGCTACTGCCGGTATTTCACGGCAGATGGGGGTCGAACCCACAACACCGCGATTAGAAGTCGAAGTAACCGTTTCCTGCGCATCGGGGCAGTACATCAATATTATCGTCAGACTCTCCGCTTTTATTAATCCCTGCAAGTGAATTTGCACTCTGTTTACCCGATTTTTCCGGTTTTTATGTTCGTTCTGCCCTGTAGTCGGTTGTCGCAGGTATCCTGAATCACTACCGATTACTTAAATGAATGGGCAGCGGCAATGCGGCGATTTCTACCTTTTCAGGAAGGTATCGTTGGCTTCCCGCCGCCGTCATATATGCAGTCGTTTAATACCGGACTGTCATATCTTCTGTCAGTCAGTACCCGGCTTCCTTCCATGTCTGAATCGATCGTATTTCCAGGAATGCGTCCCTGACAGGTTACAGCAGGCGCTACGCCTCCGCCATGTCCGGAATTTCATAAAAATATTGTATCCCCTCCCCGGTGTGAAGGGATTTCACCGTCACACCGTAAAGTTCCTCCATAATATCCGACTGCCGGATTTCCTCCGGCGTGCCGCATTTCAGAATCCTGCCGTCCCGAAGGGCCGCAATCCGGTCTGAAAGCTTCAGCGCCAGCAGAATATCATGCAGAACAAGAATAATCGTTTTCCCGTCTTTCGACAATCGTCTCAGCATCTGGGCAAATTTAAGCTGTTGCCCGATATCCAGATAAGTGGTGGGTTCGTCCATGACAATAATTTCCGCCTGCTGTGCCAATGCCATGGCAATATAGACTTTCTGCCGCATCCCTCCGGACAGCTCGGACATCTGCCTGCACGCGAATTCCGAGATCCCCATTTGCCCCATGGCTTCTTCCGCAATCCTGTAATCCGCCGCGCCGTACTTCCTGGGATAATGCAGATAGGGAAAACGCCCGTGCAGAACCATGCGTTCCGCCGATATATCAGGCGTGTTCTTCCCCTGCGGAAGATAGGCAATCTTCCTGGCAAGGGCGTCCCTGGACAATGTTTTTAACGAAATACCGTCAATTTTTACATCACCGGACAAAACGGGAAGAAACCCCGGAAGCACACGCAGCAGCGTACTCTTACCGCTCCCGTTCGTACCGATAAGGGTGGTAATTTCTCCCTTGCCTGCGTAAAAGTCCACACCATGAAGAACCTCTCGTTTCCCGTATCCGGCGGATATGTTTACCGTTTCAACCATAATATTGCTCCTGAATCCTCCCTGGACCGTCCTGCATGCGAAATTCCGGCCGTTGCTGGGCTTTTTCCTCTTTACCCGGAATATGCCGGGAGGCGCAGCATCCGGAATGCGTCACCCTGCCTCCCGTCCATGGCCTCCTCTGCCGCGCACCAGCAGAAATAAAAACACCGGTCCCCCCACCACCGACATCAGTATGCCCACAGGCAGCTCATAGGGCGCGAACACCAGCCGGGAAGCCAGGTCGCATAAGGTGACAAAGCCCGCCCCTGCCACGGTACACATGGGCAGGAGCTTCCTGCTCTCATTCCCGGTAATTCCACGGACAAAATGCGGTACTATCAGCCCCACAAACCCCAGAAGCCCCGCAAAGCTGACCGCGGCTCCCGCCAGCAACGCGGCCAGCAGTAAAAAAAACATACGATACCGCCCCACCTGCATACCCAGCCCCCGGGCCGTCTCATCTCCAAGCGCCAGTACGTCCAGCTCATTGCACAAAGTAAACAGAACAAGCATCCCTGCTGCAATCAGCCCCGCGGCGGGAATCAGGCGCGTGTAGGATACGGCGGAAAAACCTCCCACACGGAAATCAATGCTCAGCATCGCAAGCTCCGTGTCCAGAACCGTCAGGGATTCACTGACGGCATTCAGTATACTATTCAATGCTACACCGCTCAAAATCACCGCGGTTTTAGAAGCGCGAAATCGACAGGAAAAGGCGAAGATGAAGAGGATGCCGGCCATACTTCCCGCGAAAGCCGCGGCGGAAACCCAGAAACCGGACAGGACTCCCAGGCTGCAGCACAGCGTAATCCCCAGCCCGGCTCCCGCATTGACGCCGATAATGCCCGGCGACGCCAGACGGTTTGCCAGCACATTCTGCAGCACGGCTCCCGATACCGCCAGTGCCGCCCCCGCAAAAAGGGAAGCCAGCGTTCGGGGAAGCCTGGCATACAGCAGAATGCTCCGCTTCACATTCCCCCCGTCTCCCCGCAGGATACCCGGAAGCTCCATGGGTGAAAAATGAATGTTGCCGAGGCACAGGCTGAGAACCACCGCCAGAACACAGACGGCAATCCCCCATACAGGGTAATATCTCCTGAATTGTTTCTTCAATTCAGCGCAGAAGCTGCGGAACCTCTTATTCCCCATATAAAATCTCCGCCAGCTTCTCGTAGGCCTCCGCCCAGCGCGCATTGGGCTTGAGGTTGTAGAGATGTTTGTCCAGAATGTGAACCCTACAGTTTTTAACGGCATCCAGCTCATTCCACAACGGATTTTCGTCAAACATGACTTCTATATTTTTCCGGGTCCCTTCCGCATCGTCACCGGACTGCACAATGAAGATAAACTCCGGATTCTGGAGCAGAATACTCTCCGCACTCAGATTTTCCAGGAGGCTCTCATTGGTATCCGCAATGTTGACGCAGCCCAGGCTCTCCAGCATCTCGCCAAACACATTGCCGCCGTTGCCCTTAGCCCGGATACTGGTGGCGGATGCCCGCATAAACAGCACTGTCCGGGCTTCCTCATCCGCATGCTTTTCCATTATTTCGCCTATTTGTTTCCGAATATCCTCTCCATACTGTTTGTAGCGCTCCGGACGCCCGGTGATATCGGTACAAACCTTCAGTACCCTCAGATAATCCTCAAAGCAGGACACGTCAAAATAGGCCGTGGTAATCCCTGCTCCCTCTAAGGACTCCTGCCATTCCAGATGCTGCGCAGTATTCGTACTGGCAAGCACCAGGTCCGGCTCCGCGGACAACAGCAGCTCCAGGCTTAACCGTTTCGTCTCACCCAGATTCACCGTTTCCTCAGACAGCGGCAGGTCAAAATCGTCAAAGGCATCCTCCGGCGCCGCACAGACCTCCCCGCCCGCAAGCACCCACATATCCGCATAGCTTCCCAGCAAAACGGCCACCCGCTCGCAGGAAGTGACCACCACTTCGCGCCCCAGGTCGTCCGTAAAAGCATATCCGCCGCTTCCGCCCGCCTCCTGCTCTTTCCTGCCGCAGGCAGCCAGACACCCCGCCGCAGTACAAAGCAGCATAAATAGAAAAAATATGCAAAAACGTTTTGTATAATTCGGTTTTGCGACCATAATTGCACCCTCCTGTATTTCCCGGCATACGCCGATTCCATCCAATATGATAACGCATGTGATTTTCCTTTTCAACCGTTTTCTCACAATACGCCTCCCTGCAACAGTTCCGTAGTAACAGTTCAGCGCCCTGTCCGAACTGTTACAATGCCCCAGATGCGTCACATGCCCCTGACAGCATACCCCCTTGAAAATTCAAGCCAATCCGATATAATGTGAAATAAGCAAAACAATGAAACCGATTGGTCAAAGGAGGATTTTCAATGCATGTAATAAATATTCAAAACCTGACCCGGGATTACGGCGCGGGAAAAGGAATATTCGACGTATCCATTCAAGTGCGAAAGGGCGAGGCCTTTGGATTTCTGGGTCCGAACGGTGCCGGTAAGACTACAACAATCCGTCATTTGATGGGATTTATCAGGCCTGAAGCGGGCTACTGTCAGATTTCCGGTTTGGATTGCTGGAAAAATCGGGATGAAATTCAAAAAAGGCTGGGATATATTCCCGGAGAAATCAGTTTTTTTGACGATATGGGCGGCAAAAAGTTTCTCAAATTTGTTTCGGATTACCGAAACGCAGGCAAAGGCAGCCGAATGCAGGAAATGCTTGAACGGTTTGCGTTGGACCCGAAAGGTAAAATCAAAAAAATGAGCAAGGGAATGAAACAAAAAATCGGCATTGTCGCTGCCTTTATGCACGACCCTGACATCCTGATTCTGGATGAGCCAACAAGCGGGCTTGACCCTTTGATGCAGAATCGCTTTATTGAGCTGATTGCAGAAGAAAAAAAGAAGGGCAAAACCATCCTTCTGTCAAGCCATATGTTTGAGGAAGTGGAGCGCACCTGTGACCGTATCGGCATTATCCGAAGCGGAAAACTTGTAACGGTTGACGCGGTTGAAACCTTAAGAGAGCGCCATATGCACACATATACCGTCCGTTTGGATTCGCCGAAGCTGGCAGCGGATTTTGCAAGAGATTTTGACGGAACATGCGACGGTAATCTTGTTACGGTTGCGGCGAAACAAAGCCTGGAAGCAATCTTTATGAATTACTACGGAGGTAAGGAAAATGCTTAATATGACTTTATACAAACGGGAGATGAAGGGCAGCCTCAAAATGCTCATTATATTTGCTGCCATTATATCCATGTATGTTTCCATTATTATCAGCATGTATGACCCGGAGATGATGGCGACTTTAGACAGCTTTTATGAGGTAATGCCGGAGGTGATGGCTTCGGTGGGAATGTGCACAGGCGCAACAAGCCTGATCGGCTTTATGATTTCCTATCTCTACGGATTTATTTTGTTGATTTTCCCCATGGTATTCTGTATTCTGCGCGGCAACGGCCTTATCGCCAAATATGCGGATAAAGGCTCCATGGTTACCTTGTTAGCGGCACCCGTAAAGCGCAGGACCGTGGCAGTAACGCAGATGTCGGTCCTTATCAGCGGAATATTGCTGCTCTTGGCCTATACAACCGGGCTGGAAGCGGCAATTGCGGGAACGAGTTTTCCGGGAGAACTTGCAATATGGGAGCTGCTCAAATTAAATGGCGCCCTTTTATGCCTGCATTTGTTTATCGGCAGCATCTGTTTCCTGTCCTCCTGTGTCTTTTCGGACACAAAATACAGTGTTGCATTTGGAGCGGGTATCCCGGCGCTTATGTATGTCCTTCAGATGCTGGCAAATGCAGGCGAAAAAGCCGATGTAATCAGATATTTTACATTCTTCACCTTTTTTGACGCAAACGGTATCGCCGCAAATGAAGGAAGTGCCGTCATCGGAACGCTGGCTTTACTGCTCTGTGCCATTGCCCTTTACACGACGGGAATTACCGTATTCTGCAGGAAAGACTTACATATTTAGGCACGCCCTGTTCCGGTTTCTTCCCCTCATGGCCGCCCCAGGTCCCTAACCGCTATTTTTTCGCCAGGTATCATTTATATTTGAAGATACCGCAGTACAAGTCAACACCCCCGCTGACGGGGCATCAAAATAGTATCTTGAGAAATCGACGTTTTGAGCGTACAACAACCCCCGCTGCAAGCAACGGGGCATCAATCTTGTAGCGCTGCAAAGCCAGTGACCCTCGCGGCATTCTGCCCGCGGGAATCACAGAGCGCAGGTTCCCCGGCACACTCCGTCTCCACAGGCGCCTTGCCAAGCTCCGCAGAGTGTGCCGGCCAGGCAGCCAGACTCCCGGGCTGCTTTTCTTCGTTCCCCTTTCATACCAGTTTTCCCCTTCTTACGCCGCCCATCCACTTCTTATTTGAATACAGCTGTCTCCGGCCCAATCAGAATACTTCGATCAGTATGTCTCTATCAGAGTTTTTCTATCGGAGTGTTTCTATCAGGGTATTTTTATCAGAGTATTTCCATCACAGTGTTTCTATCAGCATATTTCCAAATAGAATCATCTAAAATACAGCAGCTCGCGGGCAACATTCCTGAAACGAAATCACGCCTTCGCATTTGGCAAAAACAATATCTTGTATTTATTTTTATAGTTATAAAATTAAACTTGAAATTTTGATGCTATTTTGATATAATCAAAACCAGACTGGAGGTTTGAAATTATATGAACAGAAAAATGGTATCTAAAATTGTCAAAGCCATCGGCATATCTTCCGGCGAAATGATCCTTATTCATTTCTGGGGCGAGGATACTGACAAGGAGATTGCAAACAGCTTCATGGCGGCTGTTGCGGAACTCGGTGCCACCCCCTTATTGCTGCAGCAGTCCCGATCTGTAAACAGGGATATTTTCCTTTGCGCACAGGAAAGCTGCTTTGGTGAGCAATATTTTTATTTATTTGCTCAGTTTGACGCGGTCCTGGACATTTTCACCTATCGCCCTGTTGTGCTTGGGTATGAAATTGCGCATGACAAGTTTGCGCTTTACCGCAAATATATGGCGCAGCTCTTTTCAAAATTCATAAACTGTAAGCGTTTTACACAGATCAGAATTCCCACTGCGGCCAACGCAGAGGAATCCGGCCTCAACCCGCAGGATTATATCCGGCGTATGGAAAGCGCCTATGACATTGATTACGCCGCTGTTTACGAGGTTTGCAGGCAGGCGAAGGACCGCTTTGAGGGATCGGATAACGTGCTGCTCCGGACGGGAAAGGATTGTGAACTTTCTTTTGATCTAACCAACAGAGTGTGGCATATTGACGCCGGGGACGGCGATCTTCCCTGCGGAGAAATTTACATCGCCCCTGTGGAAGACAAAACCCAGGGGACGGTTTATTTTGAATCTTTTTACCTTGACGGTACGAAATACGAGCATGTCCTGCTGTATATCGGAAACGGGCAGATAACCGGCAGCAATCAGCCCGATATCACCGCCTTTTTTGAGAAGCAGCCGCCGGAAAACAGAGTCGTCTGTGAGCTTGGCTTCGGCATGAACCCCAACGTGACGGAACTGTGCGGGTATACCGCTTTGGATGAAAAAATGTGCGGCACTTTTCACATTGCAGTTGGCGCCAACAATATGTTCGGCGGTACAAATACGGCTTCGGACCACATCGATTTTGTCGGCCATGGTACGGTAACAATAAGCGAATAAACAATCAAAATAATTTGTAATACAGAATATTTTATTATAACTGACAGGAGTGTACAATCATGGTAATCGGAATTTTTGGTGAAAGCTGTACCGGGAAATCTACCCTTGCAGCCAAGTTAAAAGAACACATAAACGCTCAGATTTATACCGGCAGAGATTATCTTCGCCTGGAAAAGAATGAAGCGGCCGCATTGCAGTCTTTCCGGACAAAGCTGCGTGAAGCCGTCAACGGTGAGAATATTATCTATGTTATTTCGGAAAGGGAACACTTGCCGTTGTTGCCGGACGGAAGCATCCGGGTTTTGGTAACCGCAGATCTGGAGGTCATAAAAACACGGTTTGCCGTGCGTATGCATGGTAATCTGCCGGCGCCGGTAGCCGCTATGCTGGAAAAAAAGCATGGCAGTTTTGACATGGAACCTCACGACATCCATGTAATTTCCGAACAAACGGACATTGACGATGTCTGCCGAAAAATTGCAGCCATTCAACATTAGAAATCAGAATACCGCAGTTACCGGCAGCTGTTCGACCTTCTCCTCCGTAAAATGCAGCAGTGAAAAGCAGCAACGCCTGTAACAATTGAAATATGACGTCATGACAGACAAGCTGCAGAAATATTATGCCATGTCAGACCAAAACGCATGGACAAATTTAAGAAATCCATCTTGACAACGCCGCTGTTTTTTACTATAGTAGAGTTGTGAATTGGGAAGGCATCCATTACAAAAACGGCATTCACCGGATGCGGCCCTCACCCCCCGAAAACAGGCAGAGAAATCGGCATGGCCTATTGTTTTGACCAGATCAGAGCGGTCCGGAATCAGACTGACTACCTGCTTGCGGTGGTAGACGGCCCTGCGGGTATGTCCGACTGTGAAAGCGGCGATATGCATGTGCCGGGGAATAATATGGGACAGGCAAAAGCCAGGGCTTTCGGGAATGTGGTCCGATACCGGGAAACCACGAATCAGCTGCTGCTGAATTTCTATATGGCCGTTTATAATGATTTGAAATCTCAAGCATAAGTGAATGTAGGATATCCGCTGAGGCAATACGCTTCCGCGGATATTCTTTCGTGTGTTTGGGTACATATCCATACTGCGGAGCGCCGCATTTTACAGCAGGAAACTAAGTAAATGAATAAAAGCATCCTGCCGGCGGTCTGCAGCGGAGATTCGCAGCAGATTTTTCGCAACGGTTCAGACAGGAGAACGCACCGTTATGAGAATGCACGTAAAACGCGAAAACACTGATCTGCAGCATATAATCAGAAAGAAAGAGGTTAACGCCTCTTGCTTATAAATTTTACAAGGGAGTGATTATTTTATTATGGAAGCTTACAGTATTTTTAAGGATCTGGCAATCATCATCGTGTTTGCAAAAGTTTTCGGCATTCTGGCCAGAAAATGCAAGGCGCCCATGGTGGTTGGTGAAATCGTGGCCGGGCTGCTCATCGGCCCCAGTCTTCTGGGGCTGGTGGAACAGACGGATTTCCTGGTGCAGATGGCAGAGGTAGGCGTGGTTCTGCTGATGTTCTCCGCCGGACTGGAGACAAATCTGAAAGATCTGATGAAAACAGGGCCTGTGGCCTTTCTCATCGCCTGCGCCGGTGTGTTTATTCCCCTGGTGGGCGGCGCTCTGCTGTACATGGGCATGTACGGCGCTGCGCCCTGGGGTTCGGAGAAGTTCTACACCGCCGTCTTCATCGGCGTGATTATGACCGCCACCAGTGTGAGCATTACGGTGGAGGCCCTGAAGGAACTGGGCAAGCTGAAGGGAAAGGTGGGCACCACCATCCTAAGCGCCGCCATTATCGACGACGTGTTGGGCATCATTGTGCTGACCTTTGTCATCGGCTTTAAGAGTCCGGACTCCAATCCCGGCAAAGTGGTTCTCTCCACAGTCCTCTTCTTTGCCATGGCTTTGGTGGTGGGCATTATCCTGTTCCAGATTTTCAAACGTCTGGATGACCGTTATCCCCATACCCGCAGGATTCCCATTCTGGGACTGGCGCTGTGCTTTTTCTTTTCCTATGCGGCAGAGCGGTATTTCGGGATAGCAGACATCACAGGCGCCTATGTGGCAGGCATTGTACTGTGCTCCATCCGGGATTCCACTTATATCGAACGGAAAATGGAGGTCAGCTCCTACATGCTCTTCGGCCCGGTGTTCTT
>CAJULV010000007.1 GCA_910587555.1 uncultured Acetatifactor sp. | reverse complement strand
GTGTTTTCAAAAATACAGCTTCACGTTACAACATAAGGAGGAAAACATGAGTTCACTGGCGGCAAACCACTCTATTCCCATCGTATTGATTCCCCTGTACGGAACCGAGGAACTCGCGAGCAAAATCGAGTATTACTTGCGGGAGACCTATAATAAGGAGGAATGTCATGTAGTTAATTCACAGATTGTCCGCTTTTCCACAGGCGATGCAAAGGCAGTATTGGAGGACACGGTTCGAGGAGCCGATGTGTATATATTGGTGGATGTGGGAAACTATTCCAATACATATCAGATGTATGAGCAGACTGTCCCGATGTCTCCGGATGAGCATTTCCAGAACCTGAAGCGTACGGTATCGGCTATCGGGGGAAAGGCCTACAGGATTAATGTGATTTCACCGCTGCTGTATGCCAGCAGGCAGGACAGGAGAATTTCCAGGGAATCTCTGGACTGCGCAATGGCGCTGCGGGAGCTGGAAAATATCGGTGTGAAAAATATTACTGCTTTTGACGTCCATGACAACCGGGTGGCGAACGCAGTTCCTTATAACGGATTTGACGATTTGTATCCGATTTACCAGGTAATTAAGGCAATTAAAAAATATTATCCCAATATTGAATTTTCCGAGGAGCATTCCCTTTTTATCTCTCCGGATTTGGGAGCTACTACAAGGAATTTTAAATATACCAATGAACTGGGGCTGGATATGGGCATCTTTTATAAGCGCAGGTCCAGGACCAAGGTGGTTGACGGCAACTATGTGGTAGACATACATAAATATATAGGACCCAGCGTGAAAAATAAGGACGTGTTCATTGTGGACGATATGATCTGCTCGGGAACCACCATGCTGGATGTGGCGAAGTACTGCAAGAAGCAGGGGGCGAAGAGGGTGTTTGCCATTGCCACCTTTGCGCTGTTTACGGCCGGGATCCAGAAGTTTGACGAGGCATATAAGAAAAACGTGCTGGAAGCCGTGTTTATTACAAATGCGTCTTACAGAAGGGACGAGATTCGGAACGCGCCCTGGTACAGGGAGGTGGATATCACAAAATATATTGCAATCTATATCAATTCCGTCAACGCCGGCAAGTCCATATCCAAGCTGCTGGATCCTCATGAGAAGATTCACAGGCTTCTGGATAAGGGCCGTGAACAGGAAAGCGCGAACCAATGAAAGGTCCGGAAGACGGAATATGGAAGGCATAAGCCGATGAGTGGGTTGGAAGGCGGGAGGGAAGGCGTAAGCCGGCGAGAGAATCCATAAGCTGATGGAAGGCTCGGAAGGCAGAATATGGAATGCATAAGCCGATGAGCGGGCTGGAAGGCGGGAGGGAAGGCATAAGCCGGCGAGAGAACCCATAAGCCGATGGAAGGCTTGGGAGGCAGAATATGGAATGTATAAGCCGACGAGCGGGCTGGAAGGCGGAATATGGAAGGCATAAGCCGGCGAGAGAGTCCATAAGCCGATGAAAGGTCCGGAAGATACATATCGGTGAGACAGGCTGCTGCGGTGTGCGAACATCAGCGGCAGCCGTTTTCGTTGCGCGATGTCCACCCCGGTACTGTGTTGTCACCGGCAGGCGTGGGCATCGTCGCCTAACTCAGTGTTATCCTGGTACGGGCATCAATTGCTGCTTACTGGGGAATCAATGCAATCGTATGCCGGGGACGGAACCGTATTCATCAGGAAAGGGTTCAGGCTGCCGTGGCATTACGGTAGTTGCCTGGTTTTGACAGGCCTGAATCAGGAAAAACAAGTATTAAATTCGGACATGCATATGAATAAAATATCTCATCTGATTCAAGATAAAAAATCAACTGAAAAATGCGAAAATAAAGTAAATATAAAAAACATACCCAAAATAAATCAATATATGATATTAAATTAATGCTTGCAGAATATTAAAATATGTGTTACGATTTTCTAAAATCAGCGGCGGCGATTTTTGGCATGACTGACGAATCCCGGGTAGAAATGCAGATCTCCGGGAAGGAAAGGAATAGAAGAAAATGAACGAGACAGCAATCGGCAGAAAATACGGCAAAACCTACCATATGCCCCCGGAGGTGACCTATGACTGGGTGAGGAAGGATACCATAGAGAAGGCGCCTGTCTGGTGCAGCGTGGATTTGAGGGACGGCAACCAGGCTTTGATAGACCCCATGCCTCTGGAGGACAAACTGGAATTTTTCGAATTACTGGTAAAAATCGGTTTCAAGGAGATCGAGGTAGGTTTTCCGGCTTCCTCCGATACCGAGTATAACTTTATCCGCACCCTTATTGAGCGGAACATGATTCCCGATGACGTCACTATCCAGGTGCTGACCCAGGCAAGGGAGCATATCATCAGAAAGACCTTTGAGGCGGTAAAGGGAGCGCCCCATGCGGTGGTGCATCTCTACAATTCCACATCCGTGGAGCAGCGGGAGCAGGTTTTTAAAAAAGATAAGGAGGCGGTCAAGCAGCTGGCGGTGGACGGTGCGAAGCTTCTGAAGGAGATGGCGGAGGCTACAGAGGGGAACTTTACCTTTGAGTACAGCCCGGAGAGTTTTTCACAGACAGAGCCTGAATATGCGCTGGAGGTCTGTAATGCGGTGCTGGATGTGTGGCAGCCTGACAATGACCACAAGGCTATCATAAATCTGCCTACTACGGTGCAGGTTGCCATGCCCCATGTGTTTGCCTGCCAGGTGGAATATATGCACAAGCATATGAAATATCGTGAAAATGTGATCTTAAGCGTCCATCCCCACAATGACCGGGGCTGCGGCGTCAGCGATGCGGAGTTCGGCATCCTGGCGGGGGCCGACCGGGTGGAAGGAACTCTTTTCGGCAACGGGGAGCGCACGGGGAATGTGGACCTGGTGACGGTAGCCATCAACATGATGTGTCACGGTGTGGACAGCGGGCTGGATTTTTCCAATATTATGAAGGTGCGGGAGTCCTACGAGCGCTTCACGGGCATGCAGGTTCACGAGCGGGTGCCCTATGCGGGAGACCTGGTGTTCACCGCCTTCTCCGGTTCCCATCAGGACGCCATCAGCAAGGGCATGAACTGGCTGAAGGAGGGGAAGAGCGGAAGCCGCTGGGATGTGCCCTATCTGCCCATTGACCCCGGGGATGTGGGGCGGGAATACGAGTCCGACGTGATCCGCATCAACAGCGTCTCCGGCAAGGGAGGCGTGGCCTTTGTGCTGAAGCAGCAGTTCGGATTTTCCCTGCCTGCGGCTATGAAAGAGGAAGTGGGGTATCTCATCAAGGGGGTGTCCGACAGAAGGCATCAGGAGCTGCACCCTTCGGAGATTTATCAGATTTTCGAGGAAAATTATATCAATTTGGGAACCGTGTTCCATATTCCGGAATGCCATTTCCGGCAGGAGAAAGGCATCCGGGCGGAAGTGACTATAGAGCAGAACGGGGAAAAACGGCTCATCAGGGCCGGCGGAAACGGGCGTCTGGATGCGGTGAGCAATGCAATCAAGACCTATTTCGGCATCAGCTACCAGCTGTCGGTGTACGAGGAGCATGCCATTTCCAAAGGCTCCAGTTCCAAGGCTGCGGCCTATGTGGCAATTCTGTGCGGCGGTAAGCACTACTGGGGAGTAGGTGTGGACGAGGACATCATCAAGGCCTCCATTGCGGCGCTGGCTTCCGCAACTAACAAACTGGCGGTGGAGCAGCATATCACCGAAGGCCGGGAAGCGCGCATTGTGGAAATTATCAGTTTTATTAAAAATGACTACATGAATGTAACCCTTGACACGCTGTCCGAGGAATTCCATCTTTCCAAGCCCTATTTGTCCAAGTATATCAAGGAGAAGGCAGGGATGACCTTCCAGGAGGCGGTGCGCAGGGAGCGGATGAAGAAGGCCCGGTCGCTGCTGCGGGAGACGGATTTGACCGTGGAGTGTGTGGCCGCCGAGGTGGGATATGAGAACGTGGAGCATTTCAACCGGCTTTTTAAGAAGAATTACGGCCTGACCCCGGTGCAGTACCGGAAGCAGGAAGAGTGAGGAGGAAAATGGGATTATTTGATTGGTTCAGGAAAAAGAATGCAGACGACGGTACCTGGCGCAGGCCGGAAGGCGCCGGTGCATACTGCGGAGATGCGGAGACGGGAAATGACGGCTGCGGGACATTCCGCATTACGGTGGAAGATGTGTTTTCCATTACCGGCCGGGGAACTGCAATCACAGGACAGGTGGAAGCCGGCAGTGTGACAAAAGGGGATAAGGTGATGCTGCGGCGGGTGGACGGAAGTTCAAGGGAGGTTATCGTGACAGGCATAGAGATGTTTCGAAAGCTTCTGGATACGGCGAAACAGGGGGATCATGTAGGGCTGCTTCTGGGCGGGCTGGAGAAACGTGATGTGGGGAGAGGAGACATACTGGAAAAGAACTGGTAATGACAGGGAAAATGCGGGGCAGGTGGAAGCGCCGGCGTATCGGTGTATCGGGTGTTTCTCATCGAAATCCTGTATTCCGGCAGAGGACCGGTTCAGGCTTGACGATATTCGGGAGGAATTTATGGAAAAGAGCAGGGTTAGGGGTAAGCGGAGACATGGGGCGGTGAATAAAATGGCCCTTTTGGCGATTACGGCAGGCGCGGTTGCCTTTGGGGCAGGCTGCGGGAACAGCGTCATGGACAGAAAGGCGGCGCTGGGATTCGCACTGGAAGATGCGGGGCTTACCGCCGATGATATCACCGTCACCAGGCAGGAGCTGGAAAAAGAGGACGGCAGGGCGCACTATGAGATTGTCTTTACATCCGGCGGATACGGATATTATTATGAAATTGACGCATCTTCCGGCGCCGTGACGGGGGTGAATATCAATGCGCTGGCTGCGGCGGGCGGTGAGTCCGAGCAATCGGAAAACATCCGGGAAGGCGGAAGCCAGCCCGGCGTAGGGCAGAACCAGGAAGGCGGAAGCCAGCCCGGCGGAGAGAAGGGCCAGGAAAGCGGAAGCCAGCCCGGCGGAGGGCAGGGCCAGGAAGGCGGCGGAAGCCAGTTCGGCGGAGAGCAGGGCCAGGAGAGCGGCGGAAGCCAGTCCGGCGGAAGTCAGGGCCAGGAGAGCGGCGGAAGTCAGGGCCAGGAAGGCGGCGGAAGCCAGCCCGGCGGAAGTCAGGGCCAGGAAGGCGGAAGCGGAAGCCAGTTCGGCGGAGAGCAGGGCCAGGAAGGCGGCGGAAGCCAGTCCGGCGGAAGTCAGGGCCAGGAAGGCGGCGGAAGTCAGAGCCAGGAGAGCGGCGGAAGCCAGCCTGGCGGAAGTCAGGGCCAGGAGAGCGGCGGAAGCCAGTTCGGCGGAAGTCAGGGCCAGGAGAGCGGAAACGTAAGTCAGTCCGGCGGAGGGCAGGGCCAGGAAGGCGGCGAAAGCCAGTCCAGTCGGACCGGGCAGGTGGAAACCATGGATGCCGCTAAAACCACAGCACTGGCAGATGCAGGCCTGACGGAAGGGGAAGTAACCTTTACGAAAGAAAAACTGGACTGGGATGACGGCGTAGCGGTGTATGATATCGAGTTTTACACGGCAGACAGGGAATACGAGTATGAGATTAACGCGACCACAGGCATCATCATGGACAGAAGCGAAGAGGTTCTCCGGAATCCCGGAAACTACAATGTGGGGACGGATCCCTTAATCGGAGAGGAAAAGGCGAAGGAGATAGCTGCCGCTCATGCAGGTTTTTCCACTGCAGAAGTTTTCTTTACCAAGGTAAAGCTGGAACAAGAGGACGGGCGCATGGAGTATGAGATTGAATTTTATAAGGACCGGGTGGAGTATGAAGCGACGATAGATGCCGCTGCGGGGACTGTCCTGGAATATGAAAGCGAGTACGATGACTAACACGTGCAGGAAAAATTACCGGCAGAGTGTAGAATTGTCTGTGAAGAACCGGTTTATGGAAGGCATGCTGACGGAGAAGCGGGGGTTTATGATGAAAAAGAAGATTTTGATAACAGGGTTTGAACCGTTCGGAAAGGATACGGTCAATGCCTCCTGGGAAGCGGTGAGCCGGCTGGAGGACAGGATTGGGGACCTGGAGGTAACGAAGCTTCTGATACCGACAGTGTTCGGGGAGGCTGCGGAGAAGGTTTTGGAGGCTGCTC
This sequence comes from uncultured Acetatifactor sp., assembly GCA_910587555.1. Classification (GTDB taxonomy): domain Bacteria; phylum Bacillota; class Clostridia; order Lachnospirales; family Lachnospiraceae; genus Acetatifactor. The sequence goes on along the minus strand of CAJULV010000007.1, from coordinate 94,235 downwards.
GGGAGCTGCAGCCGGATGTGATTCTCTGTGTGGGTCAGGCAGGAAACAGAACCATGGTGACGCCGGAGATGGTGGCAATCAATCTGCGGGACGCTTCCATAGAAGACAACGCAGGGAAAAAGCCCCAGGAGGAGCCGGTGGTGCCAGGGGGACCGACAGCCTATTTTTCATCTATTTGCGTGCGTAAGATCGTAGAAACTGTCAGGAGCGGCGGTATCGCCTGCGGAATTTCCTATTCTGCCGGGGCGTATGTGTGCAATGATTTGTTTTACAGCCTGCGGCATCATTATGAGGGAAGCGGGACGGGAGTGGGATTTATACATGTGCCTTGCCTCGCAAAGCAGGGGGAGGGCAAAGGTCCCGGCCTTCCGGAGCAGCACGATGGCGCGCGTCCAGGCATGCCGTTGGAGGACATCGTACAGGCGCTTCGTCTGGCGGTTGGGGCGCTGTGAAGATATTTGATTCCCCCGGGCAATGAGCCAAGCGGATGCGTCGGCATCCATTTGGCGAATGCTGCGAGGGGCACATACCCCGCTGCAAGCAGCGCTACAAGCTTGATGCACCGTTGCTTGCAGCGTGGCTGCTGACTTGTTTTTGGCTGCATGGCGGCCTTTTCGATAATTAACTGGTCTATTTCATCTATGCCGTTTGCGCCTGCCTTGTGGGAAACCATTTGTAAAATCGGCAGGCTCTTGTTGGGGAATTCTTTTAGCGGCGAGTTATGTGAATCTTATTGTCAAATGGATATTTGTCCTTATTTGCAACAGTCTTACTGTCTTTCATTTCTTTTGCGGTTACAGCATAATAATTTCCAACATTTTGCCGAATGAAGTTTTCAAACGATGGGTGCGCCGTCCGATGCCGTGAACGGAGTGAGCAGTCATACGGAAAAGCGGCCGATTCTATAAAATGATAATTGCGGATATTCCTGTAAGGGCTTACAATGGTAATGAACAGGCTTGTTTCCGCGCTGTGTGACCGGTGCGGGAAAAAAGGTGAAACAAAAGTGCCGCTGGTGCGGCGGAACGGAGGGAATTATGCTGCGACTGGAGTATGACAGGAAACAAATCGAAGAGGTAATCGACAGGATTGTCAGGAAGACAATGAACATGGATCTGACCTGGGATTGGCCCTGCGGGGTAGCTTATTACGGCATCAGCGAGGCCTATGAGAAGACGGGAAAAGAGGAGTATCTGAAGCTGCTGAAAGACAGGGTGGATGAGCTTATTGACCTTGGGCTGCCCAGGACCTGGACCGTGAATGCCTGTGCCATGGGGCATTGCCTCATTACCCTTTATAAGGCTACGGATGATAAGAAATATTATGATATCCTTATGAGTAAAATTGCCTACATATCCAGGGATGCCCTTCGCTTCGCGGACCATGTGCTGCAGCATACGGTGTCCGCCAACAACGATTTTCCGGAACAGGCATGGTGCGACACCTTGTTTATGGCGGCATTCCTGTTGCTGAGGGTGGGGGTTATGAATAAGGACGAGGATATGATTAACGATGCGCTGAATCAATATTATTGGCATATCAAATATCTGCAGAATCCCGGCAGCGGTTTTTATTATCATGGCTATGACAATATCGCCGGAGACCATATGTCCGGCATTTATTGGGGCAGGGCCAATGCATGGGCTGCGTTTACCATGTCCCAGGTGGGCGGCATCCTTCCGGAATGCTACCTGTATCCCAAGTATATGGATGTGGCAGGATCCCTGAACGAACAGCTGGCGGTGCTGAAGACCGTGCAGACGGAAAACGGATTGTGGAGGACCGTGCTGGATGACCCGGATTCCTATGAGGAGATTTCCGCTTCCGCCGGAATCGCAGCAGCCATGCTCACCAGGGGCAATCCGCTGCATTCCAGGTATATCAACAAGTCCATCAGGGGACTGCTGGACAATGTGAGCGAGGACGGCAAAGTGATGAACGTGTCTGCCGGGACGGCGGTGATGCGCGACAGGGAAGGCTACAGAGGGATCTCCAAGGATTGGATTCAGGGATGGGGCCAGGGGCTGGCGCTGGCGTTTTTCTCTACGCTGCTGATTTCCGATACCATAGAGAAGGACGGTGCGCTCTGAGATGTTTTACAGGAAATATGTATTTGGGGATGTGCCGGGAGGAACGGTCAGGGCAGATGATCTCTATAGCCCGGAAAAAGGATTTGGCTTTGTAGTCGAAAGAAATAGGCGGGAACAGGAGCGGCTGCGCCTGCCGGAGCTGAATTCCGCTTTTGACACCGTGTACTGGTATCAGGGCGAGGAGCTGTCCCGTGTGGAGGAGGACTGCAACGGCTGCTTCCTGGATTCCGACAGGGAAATCGCTGCCCTGGAGCCGGCGGCAGCTTTTCAGGGAGAACACAGGCGGATACCTCTTTGCTTTAAGGCGGATGTGCCCCGCCAGGGAAATTACAGGGTGACGGTAACCATCCGTGGGGCGGAGCCTATGGAGGATGTGATGATTTTCACGGGGCGCAGGAGGCTTGGGTATCGCGGCACCGCAGGAGGGCCTGTGGGCGCAGGAAGCGGAGCGGATACTGTCGGAGCCGGAGTGCGGTCCGGCTTAGAGACGGAACTGGGAAATGCTGCAGGAGGGCCTGTGGGCGCAGGAAGCGGAGCGGATACTGTCGGAATTGTGAGGCAGTCCGATTTGGGAACCGAGGCGGGAATCGCCGGAACCGGGGAATGCCACAGCCCGGAGGTAGCGGGTTCTGCGGAAAAGGCGGGGACGGAAGAGTTTGTATATACAATGTCCGTAAATGTCTGTGATATCATTCCAAGGGGACAGACGCAAGTTTATACAGATAAGTCACTGGATATTGCCGTCCTGGCCAGGCGCCCCCGGATCAGCCGGATAGAAGTGGAGGAGCTGGACTGTCCAACGGTGTTTATTGCCGGGGATTCCACAGTGACAGACCAGGGCGCAGAGTATCCTTATGCGCCGGGAACCAGTTATTCGGGATGGGGGCAGATGATTTCGGGATACCTGAACCGGGAGGTGGCTGTTTCCAACCATGCCCATTCAGGACTGACCACTGCCAGCTTTCGAGATGAGGGACATTACGGAATTGTGCAGCAATATATTCGGTCGGGCGATTATCTGCTGATTCAGTTTGCCCATAATGACCAGAAACTGGAGAGCCTGAAGGCGGAGGAGGGATATAGGGCCAATCTCCTGCGTTATATCGGGGAATGCAGGGAGAGGGGCGTTTTTCCCATACTGGTGACGCCGCTTGCCAGAAATACCTGGAAGGGTAATGACGGAAGCTATAATGACCTTTTGGAGGAATATGCCGCTGTCTGCATCCGTATAGGGCAGCAGGAAAACCTGCCTGTGGTGGATTTGCACCGGCGCAGCATGGATTTTATTGTAAAAACGGGACTGGAAGCTTCCAAATCCTATTTTTTCCCGGGCGACTATACCCATGGCAATGACTATGGCGCATATTTGATGGCAGGTATGGTAGCGGAGGAGATTTCCAGGGTGTGCGGGAAACGGGAGGAGAGAGAATACCGGTTTCTTGCGGAGTGTGTGACGGGAGGCTTTGGGGAATGGGCTGCGGCGGAGCGGATTGTGCCGTTAACGAAGCCTGAAAAGTATGAAAACGTGCCGAATCCGGAGGAAGTGCAGGCCCTTTCCGATATAGAGAATCCGTCCCAGCCTGCGGACAGGGTGTCGGCATTGGATATGGTTATCCGGACAGCAAGATTTTTCCCCACAAATGTGTATAATGATATGTTTACTGACGTGGTGGGACATGAGTGGTATGCGGGGACGGTGGAATGCGCCTACCAGAACGGCATGATTGACCCGGGGTTGGTGGAAGACGGAAGGTTCTTTCCGCTGCGCCCGGTAACGCTGGAAGAGTTTCTTGTGTTCGCGGTAAACGGTTATAAGAGCCGCAGGGCGCTTCCGGATAACGGCACTGCGGCAGCAGAACCGGGGGCAGGCGCGGAAACTGTAAAGGACCCGGCAGAAAGGTTTCGCGTTTATGACGGGAAGTGCAGGGAATTTGCCAGACCTTATGTGCGGGCGGCCTGCGGGCTGGGACTGCTTCCACTTGACGGCAGTGCGGTTCTGGACAGGGTACTCACCAGGGGAGAGGCTGTGGAACTTTGCAGAAAGCTGGGGATATGAGAAAGCCGCCTGCTGGATGCCCGGGGAACCGGAAGACGGCAGTCAAATGAGAAGCAAAAGACGGCAGTCACATGAAAAGCAATATTAGAAGCAACGAACACACCGGTACCCGGCGAGTTGGCGCTGGAATTCCATGCCGGAACCATTACGTCGAGATCGGCGTGGCACATATGCGAAGAACCGGAAGACGGCAGTCAAATGAGAAGCAATGTTAGAAGCAACGAACACACCGGTGCCTGGCGAATTGGCGCTGGAATTCCATGCCGGAATTATTGCGTCGAGATCGGCGTGGGCGGAATTCGGAAAAACACCAGTCCCACATACCTATCAATTGCGTCGGGACCGGCGTGGGCGGAATAGAAATCGAGGAAATAGAATATGGCAGAACAAAAAGGTGGTTTTACGCTTCCCGGGGAATCCGGATACGAAGCGCTTACATTAAAAATGGCAGAAAAGTGGGGAGCCGATGTGATACGGGACAGTGACGGCACTGTACTGTCGGACGAGATTGTCCATGCGGGATACGGCATTTATTCTACCATATGCATTATCCGGGATCACAACGAATGGGCGAAGAAGAACAGGGACAAGCTTCAGCAGGCCTTTCTGTGTACACCCCCTGCGGTGGCAGAGGGTATCAGCCTGACGGTGAACCTGATGGAAAGCTTTTTCGAGGAACAGTTTGCGGTCAATGACACGGAAGCGGCTTTCAAGTACTGGGAAGTGTATGACAGGACATGCAATAAAAAACTGGATTCAGATAATTGGGTCTACAGAAAAGAGACAGGCGAGGTAATCATAAAAACAGCGGTTCCCTTTCACAGATACACGGTGAGCTTTCTGGCTTACCGCATCTGGGAAGAGATTTCCATGTACAACCACACCACCAACAACTGGGACAAGGAGCATCTGATGCAGATTGATCCCAGATATCCCGAGGCCCGGGAGTACCTGCTCCATTGGATGAGGAATTGGTGCGAGAATCATCCCGACACAACGGTGGTGCGATTTACCTCCATGTTCTATAATTTTGTGTGGATCTGGGGCAGCAGCCCGCGGAACAGGAACCTTTTCTCGGACTGGGGTTCCTATGACTACACGGTGAGCGCACTTGCCCTGGATGAATTCGAGAAGCAGTATGGGTATGCCATGACGGCAGAGGACTTCATCAACAAGGGACAGCTTCACGTGACCCATATGCCGGGCACAGAGCGGAAGGCGGACTGGATGGAATTCATCAATGAGTTCGTAATTTCCTTCGGGAAGCAGCTCATAGACATGGTACATGCTTACGGCAAGAAAGCCTATGTGTTTTATGACGACAGCTGGGTAGGTATAGAACCCTATAACGGGAGATTCGCGGAATTCGGCTTTGACGGGCTGATCAAATGCGTATTTTCCGGCTATGAGGCAAGGCTCTGCGCCGGCGTGGACGTACCCACCCATGAGCTGCGGCTCCATCCCTACCTGTTTCCGGTGGGACTGGGCGGCGCACCCACTTTTGCGGAAGGCGGCGACCCTACACTGGATGCAAAGAAATACTGGAACAGTGTCCGCAGGGCGCTGCTTCGGGCGAAAATCGACAGGATAGGGCTGGGCGGTTATCTGCATCTGGTGGAAAAGTATCCGGATTTCTGTGATTATATCGAGAAAGTGTCCGATGAATTCCGGCTGATCTGCTCCTTCCATGACGCGGGGAAGCCATATACCATCCGGACAAAAGTAGCGGTTCTCCACAGCTGGGGGGCGCTGCGTTCCTGGACCCTGTCAGGGCATTTTCACGAGACCTGTATACATGATTTGATTCATATCAACGAAGCGCTGTCCGGGCTGCCGGTGGATGTGAAATTTATTTCCTTCCAGGATATAAAGGAGGGGGCACTTGAAGACGTGGATGTAGTAATCAATGCGGGACGAGCAGGCAGTGCCTGGAGCGGCGGCGAGAACTGGAAAGATGACGAAGCGGTGACGCTGCTGACAAAGTGGGCCTATGAGGGAGGCACTTTCCTGGGCGTGAATGAACCTTCTGCGGTGGAGGGCTATGATACGTATTTCCGCATGGCGCATGTCCTGGGTATCGACAAGGATACCGGGGCGAGGGTGTGCCATGGCAGGTGGGCATTTGAAGCGCAGGACGGGGAAGGCGTGATACCCGCAGGTGCATGGGTGGAGCCGAAGGCGCATCTGTATCTTACGGACGGCAAAGCCAGGGTGCTGATGGCATCCGGCGGAAGCTCTGCCCCAGACAGCCATTCTGCCGGGGAAAACGAAGAATGGCTGCCGACGGTATGCGAGAACCGGTTCGGAAAAGGAATGGGGATTTACCTGTCTTCCTTCCGGGTGACGCCGGAGAATACGCGCATGCTCTATCAGCTGATTCGGCACGCGGGCGGCGAGGGAACGGAAGGGCTGTATATGACTGATAATTTGTATACGGAATGTGCCTACTATCCCCGGAGCAGGAAGCTGGTCATCATCAATAACAGCCATCGGGAGCAGACCACGTCCGTTCCCACCGAAGAAGGAATACAGACAGTGACCATGGCGCCTTATGATACGGTGTTTGTGGAGCTGTAGATTCCGGACTGCAAGCGGAAGGCTGGCGCGTTAACCCCCGTCGGGGAAAATGCGCCAGTATCCCCGGCTGTCCCTGTCCAGCAGCCGCTCGGATATCATGTCACGACGGATGGTGCAAAAATCATCATTATAATCTGCGATGATGATATTAACCTCCCGCTCCGAATAGATTTTGCCGGGTTCAAACGCCTTGACAATTTCCTCCAGTACGATGCGCTCTTTTTTCCGCTGGGCGGGGATGGACTTCAGCCTGCCGTACTCGAAGAAGGCATCAATTACCTTCTGGCGGTATGCCTGCTCCCGCTGGGCCTGAAGCTCCGCCTCGTCGGACTGTTCTTTCAGCACATCCAGGATGGTCATGGAGAAGGTGTCCCGACAGAGAGAATACATGGTGTAGTACTGGGTTTTCGTGGATGTGACGGCGCCGATTTCCGTCAGCTTCTTTAAATGGAAGGAAATGGTGGCGGGGGTCAGCCCCAGGCGCTCCGCCAGGCGTTCCACATACATGTCTTCCTGCATCAGCGACTTTAAAATCTGCAGCCTGGATTTGTCTGCCAGGCACTTGAAAAGCTTAATGGCATTGGCTTCTGTCATGCGGGCACCTCCCAGAGTTCATCGAATTTCTGCCGGATTTCCTTCATGGCTTCCAGCTTCACCTCCTCCTGCAGCACGCGTTTCTCATCATTGTGTTCCCGCGCTTTGGAGAGAAAGGTTTTCCAGGTTTCTTCGAACATGGCCAGTTTGGCATCTGTGAGCGCCCGCAGCTCCTGTTCGCTCCTGGGTGTCTTCCGGTAGGATAGGAAGACGGTCTTGATGATCTGGAAGATGTTCGCCCGGATTTTCTCGAAATTGGCTTCATCGCTTCGGTGGTCTTCATTTAACTGAACCACCGTTTTTTGTATGTCTGCAGTGCGCTTGTCCAGGAAACTGATAAATGCTTCCGATTTTGAATGATTCATGATTTTACCTCCTTTGAATTAAAATTGATAGCGTTATCATATTATAATAAAATAAAAAAGTCAATATCTAATTATATATTTATCTAATTAAATTGGAGCAGGCGCATGCCTGTTGACGGCTGCGGGAGACGGATGATACAATAAACGGGAAGGAGAAGAAAGCCTGAAAGCCCGGCTTAAGAATGGCAGAAGCTCATTTCAAACGGCGGGGGCAGGTGCGGAACGACAAGGAGAGTATATGCTGAAGGAACTGGAGCGGTTTTATACGGATTACTGCGGTGAAATCCGGAAGGAAGCGGATGCCCTGCGGGGGGAACAGATGCCGCCCGTCACCGAAGAACTGTTTGCAATCTATGAAAATACGGGAAACCGTTTGAAATACGAGAGTGCCTATTTTCTGCGGAGAAAATACCTTGCGGTTTTCGGCCTGAAGGGAATCCAGGATGGGGAAGAGCGGGATATCCGGAAGCTGGAAGAGGTTATTCGGGATATCTGCGGCGAGGAATGTTGGGCGCTGCCGGCCCATGTGAACCGTAAAGAGGATGAAAACTGGCGCATCTACATAGATTTATTTGCGGCGGAGACTGCCCAGACGCTGGCGGAGATTTCCGGCCTGCTGAAGGGCAGGCTTTCCGCCGGGGTTTTGGAGACGGTTCGCAGGGAAGTGATGCGCCGTGTGCTGATTCCTTTTGCCGAATCCCGGGCGCCCTACGGCCATTGGGAGTACGGCGGGAGCAACTGGTGTGCTGTGTGCGGCGGCAGCATAGGCAGCGCGGCGCTTTACCTGATGGGGGAGCAGCCGCAGGCGGCATGTGTGGCGGGGGAGGATGCGGAGACGCCGGAGATGCTGCTGCGGATTACGGACAGGATTTGTTATTCTCTGGAGCATTACTATCTGAAAAGCTTCGCCAGTGACGGCACATGTCTGGAGGGCCTGGGCTACTTTACCTACGGGATGACCTATTTTGCCGGATATGCGCAGCAGCTGTATGAGTTTACGGCGGGGAAGCGCGACCTGTTCCGAAATGAAAAGCTGGCGAAAATAGCGGCTTTTCAGGCGAAGTGCTATTTTCCGTCCGGGAAGACGGTGAGCTTCGCCGACGGCTTCACGGACGACACGTTCCGCCCCGGGCTTACCTTTTTTCTGGCCATGAAGTATCCGGGGGCCGCCATTCCGCCCATGGAGCGGGCGGCCGGACTCAATGACGACCATTGTTTCCGGTGGATGGGGCTGTACCGCAATCTGGTTTGGACGAAGAGGTATGCGGATTTTCTGCGGCGGGAGAAGTGTTCCGGAGAGACACCAGGGTATGCCGGGACTGAGGCATTCCAAATCATTCTTCCTGACGCCCAGTGGAGTATCTGCCGGAGCAGGAACGGCGCGGGAATGGCGGCGAAGGGCGGACACAACGGCGAACCTCACAATCACAATGATGTGGGCAGTTTCTTCTATATAAACGGGAAGGATTTCCTGCTGGCGGATTTGGGCTGCGGGGAATACACCAGAGATTATTTTGCGGAAAAGCGTTACGGTTATCTGTGCTGCCGTTCCCTGGGGCACAATGTTCCGCTCATTGACGGCAGGGAGCAGCTTCCGGGCGGCGGCTACGGCTGTGACGGTTTCCGGGCGGACGGGGCGGGCAGGACGGTAATCAGCTTTGCCGGGGCATATGGCAATCCGAATCTGAAATCCCTGGTCCGTACGCTGGATTGGGATGAGGCAACGGGGACGCTGCAGGTGGAAGACTGCTTCCGGACCACGGGGAGGCTGCAGTCTGTCCGGGAGAACCTGGTCACCCAATGGAAGCCGGAGATAGAGGGCGGCACCATTTGGATATACGGCGCCGGGAAGGGGTGTGTGATATCGGTGGAAGATTCGGATGCGGAGATTGTCAGTGTGCATCAGGGCTTCAGCGACCATGGCGGGATTCTCAGGGATGTGTGGCTGCTTCAGTGGGAGGTGCTGTGGGAAGGCGCCCAAGGGCAGGTAAAGTCCTGCTTCCGGGTGGAGGCGCTGTGAGACGAAAACGGAGCCGTCCCGCGGGAACAGGCGGGACGGCTCCGTTTAAAAGAAACACGCCGTAGGGAAAAAGGATGTTGCCGGCTGAAATCCGATACCTGAGGTTACGGCTGGCCGCCCACAGGTGAATCGCCGGATGCGGCTTCCACTGCAGTGTGATCGCAGGTATTGTAGCGCAATTCCAGGAATTGCGCGCGGTTTTTGTTATAAAGCTTTTTCAGCTCATCGGAATATCCTACTACAACCCAGGGAAGCATGGTATTGATGAGGGTCAGCATATCCTGGGCAATGGATTCGTTGGCAACGGCGAAGGTATGGCCCTTGGGGGTAACTTCGTCATAGATCATCACATTGTAAGTGGTTCCGGTCTTGACGCCGTTGGTGCGGTGGGTAATGGTATTCTGATAAGCCCACATCATCTTGTTGTTAGGGATTGCCCTGGCGTCGGAGCCGGAGATATAGTATGTCATCAGGCGGCCTATTTTCAGGGTACCCTTCTTATCGAAGGATTTCGCGCTGCGGAAATCGGAGTCAATCATGGACTCGGAATAGCCGGCATTGGCGATGTCCTTGCGCAGCTTCTTCAGAGAACTGCCGCCTGCCACCTTTGCAATCCTGAAAATGCCGAAGATTAACAGGATGGCGCCTGCGGCGAAAAGGAAGATATAGACGCCGCTCATGCTTGCCTTGCTGGCAAATACCACGATATTGTAAGGAATGGTTTCCGCGGCGATTTCCTCGTCCGTGAAGCCGGCTTCCCTGAAATAACTCTTAAAATAAGACTCGTCTTCGGCGCTCAGCTTTTCAATCTTACCGCTCAGCAGGAGAGGCTCTACAGCCGTCCCGTTGGCAGTCGCTTCGCTGATGGCATCCATCCGGCTTTCGTATTTGGCGGGAACCTTTATGGACATGTAACGCCAGTCTTCGACAGCGGAATTCTCGTCGCCGGTCATGATCACGTAATACAGGTGGGTAACTTTCTGCTGATGGGTTTTGGTGTTCTCTTCACCGGCAATCAGGTAGCAGCCGTAGCATTCCGCCAAATTAAAATCTACCAGCTGGCTCTTGATCTGGCCGGATTCCAACTGTGTGAAATCCACGTACCCGGTGGCAGCGTAGAAAGCATTCATGGCGTTCCAGCCCGCTAACCCCAGCCCTGCTATTATCAGGATAATGGACCACAGCAGGGAGCTTTTCAGAATCTTCTTTTTCAGTTCCTCAAACATTTCTTGTTTCCTCCGCATTTTATAAAATTTATGTAAAATACTGATATTATATTACCACCGGATTGTTTGAATTTCAAGTGAAAATCGGTGTGTCGGCAGTCAAAATATCATATATTTTTCTGTTTATAAAAAATTAAGAAAGTAGACGGCTGTATGTTTTACAATCTGAATATTTACAGAAGGCAAGGAATCGGGTACAATATAGCAAAAGTGCATAGGGCATGAACGCGCGGAAAATGAATGAGGAAGAGAGGATGAGAATATGAAATTTAAGGACATGCCGTATCAGCGAGTTGATTTTGAGCAGGCGGAAAAGGATATGAGGGCGCTGATGGAGGCGTTTGAGCGTGCTTCCGACGGGGAGGAGCAGTTTAAGGTGCATCAGAAGTACTATGAACTGACGGATAGGATTTACACGCAGATGACCATAGCCAATATCCGCTATGATGTGGACACCACAGATGCGTTCTACAGCAGGGAACATGATTATTACAATGAAAAGAAGCCTATTTTGTATAACCTGGTGCTGGAATATCAGAATAAGCTGTATGACTCTCCCTATCGTGCGTATCTGGAAGAGAAGATAGGGCCTGTGGCGTTTAAAAATATGGAGTTGTCCAGGAAATCCATGGACGAGAAGCTGATTCCCCTGATGCAGGAGGAAAATGCCCTGACCACGGAGTACAATAAGCTGATTGCCGGGGCTGAGATTGAATTTGACGGCAAAACCCTGAACCTGTCTCTGCTGCGTCCCTATCTGGTCCATTCTGACAGAAGTGTCAGGGCCGCTGCGCATAAAAAACAGAGCGAATTTTTTGAGGCAAATGCGGAGAAACTGGATGAAATCTATGACAAGCTGGTGAAGAACCGCACCGCCCAGGCCCGTGAGATGGGCTATGAGAATTATCTGGAGCTGGGCTACTACCGGATGATGAGGAACTGTTACGGCAAGGAGGAGGTGGAGTCCTTCCGCAGCCAGATTAAGGAATTTTTTGTCCCCTTTGCGGAGAGACTGCATGAGCGCAGAAGGCAGAGGCTGGGTCTGGACAAGCTGAGCTATATCGACGCCGCAGTTTATTTTAAGGAGGGAAATCCGGCGCCCTTCGGCACGCCCGATGAAATTCTGGCGGCAGGGCAGAAGATGTACGGCGAGCTTTCACCGGAGACAAAGGTATTTTATGACTTTATGATGGAGAATGAACTGTTTGACGTCCTGGGGCGCAAAACAAAACGGGCAGGCGGATATATGACATATATGCCGGTTTATAATTCGCCTTTTGTGTTTGCCAATTTCAACGGTACCAGCGGTGACGTGGATGTCATAACCCATGAATGCGGGCACGCCTTCCAGGGATATCTCTCGGGGCAGGACCCGATCCGGGAGCATTCCGACATTACCATGGAAACGGCGGAAATCCACTCCATGTCCATGGAATTTTTCACCCAGAAATGGATGGCGCTTTTCTTCGGCGACAGGGCCGGGGATTATATCGAGATGCATCTGGAGGATTCCGCCGCGTTTATTCCCTACGGATGTATGGTGGATGAGTTTCAGCATATCGTGTATGCGAATCCGGACATGACGCCGGCCCAGCGGCATGCGGCCTGGCTTGAGCTGGAGAAGGCCTACAGGCCCCATCAGGATTACGGCGACGACAGGTTTATGGGGAAGGGGGGATTCTGGCAGAAACAGCAGCATATTTACAATTCTCCTTTTTATTATATTGATTACAGCCTGGCCCAGACCTGCGCATTGCAGTACAAAGTGAGGATGGATGAGGATTTCGGGGCCGCCTGGGCCGATTATCTGAAGCTGTGCAGGCTCTCCGCATCTGATTTCTTTACCAATATGGTGAAGGAAGTGGGGCTTATGAGTCCCTTTGAGGAAGGCTGCATCAAAAATATTGTGGAAAAACTTGAAAAATATGTGAAATAGCTTCCCATTTCGCGTAAAATGCTGTAAAATGAAGAAGCTTTGCAGGAAAGTGAAAATAAGGGAAGGGAGAAATTAATATCATGCCGAATAAGGAAACACGGAATGCCGGGAAGGAGAATACCGGGCAGGAACCGGAAAAGATAGTTACCAAATATGACCTGAAGATGCAGAGGAGGAAGGAAGAGAAGGAAAAGGCTGCCAGAGAAGAGAAAATCAGCCGGATCACGGGGATTTTGGTGGTGGCTGCGCTGGTGTGTATCGTCGCTTCTTTTCCGATCAGGAATTATCTCACCGTGAACGGGACATATGCGACTGTAAACGGGGAGAAGATATCCAGGGTTGAGTTTGATTTCAATTATTATATGGCACGCAGCAGTTATCTCAACCAGTACGGTGCTTATCTGAGCTACTTCGGACTGGATACGAGCCGGGATGTGGATACCCAGATGTATTCGGATACAATGACCTGGGGAGATTATTTTGACGAACTGGCCGTGCAGACCATCGCCCGCAACAAGGGGCTGGATAAGGAAGCGAAGGCGGAAGGCTTTGCCTATGATGCCGCCGCGGATTATGCGGATTTTCAGGAGGTACTGAAGGAGGCGGCTTCCGCGGCCGGGACTACGGTGCGGAATTATGTGAAGGAACTCTATGGGCCTTATGCTACCGAAAGCCGGGTAAAGCCTTATCTTGAGGAGAGTTTTTACCTCAGCGCTTACAGCGAGGCGGTTGCGGACAGGCTTGCGCCCTCCATGGAAGAGATTCAGAGTTACTATGATGAGAATAAGGTAAATTATGATTCCGTGGACTATTACAGCCAGACGGTAGAGGCGGAACTGCCCACGGAGCCTACGGAGCTGGCGGACCCTGTGGAAGAGGGTGAAGAGGAAGGCGGCACGGAGGACGGGGCGGAAGAGACCTATCAGCCTTCCGAGGCCGAGATTGAAGCTGCCATGAAAGAGGCAAAGGCGGAGGCGGACAGGCTTGAGAAGACGCTTCAGGCAGACAGTGAACTGATTACGAACGTAAAGAAGTCGGCGGTCAGCTATCAGATCAGCGACTGGCTGTTCGACGAGGAGAGAAAGCAGGGCGATACTACCGTAATTGAGGATTCCACGAATCATAAATATTACGTGGTGGGATTTGAGAGCCGCTATCTGGACGAGACGCCTTCCGTGGATGTGCGTATGACATTGACTGCGGAGGATAACGGACAGGCCATTCTGGATGAATGGAAGAGCGGTGCTGCCACAGAGGAAAGCTTTGCGGAAATCTGCGACAAATACAATGATCCGGAGACCACATCCGTTGAGGGGGGAATGCTGGAGGGAATACTGCCTTCCGACATGCCTGACGAACTGGCGGAATGGGTGAAGGACAGCGCCCGTGCCGAAGGTGACACTATTGTCGTTTCGCCGGAATCCGAGGAGTATACTTATGTGGTATACTATGTAGGCACCAATGACGCCGGATGGATCCAGAGTATCAGGACGACGCTGCAGAATGAGAAACTCTCCGAGTATATGGCGGCCTTTACGGAAAATGTAGACGTGCAGGATCCGAAGGGAAATCTGCGGTACATTGAGATTCGGGCACAGGAGGCGGCTTCAAGTGCCGCAGCGGAGGAGGAGTCAGGTTCTTCCGAGACAGAGTCCGAGGGTTCTGATTCCTCTGAGGCGGAAGCAGATGGAGCAGACGCTTCCGGGGAGGAATCCGGGAGTTCCGATTCCTCGGAGACGGGAACGGATACAGAGGGCTGATGCCGTTTCAGCGGGAGAGCTGCAGACGGCTTGAAACGGAACTGCCCCGGGCAGCCGTCATGGATTGTCAGGCAGGGCAGGGAAAAACTGACAGATAAAGTAATGTGGAAGGCGGCGGTGTATTTTACGCCGCCTTTTTATGACAGAACTGTCAGACGGGAAAAGGGCATGACGGAAGGGCGGGGAAAACCGCCGGGCCGGAGGGGTGCAGGCATTGCGGGGAACAGGGTCCGATATGGACGACGAGGGACAGGGGGATGCAAATGAAGACAAAAGCGCTGGTTCTGGATATAGACGGAACCCTGACGAATACAGAGAAAGAAATTACACCCGCCACAAAAGCAGCCATTCTGGCTGTCCTGAATCAGGGGCATAAAGTCATACTGGCTTCGGGGCGGCCGGCTTACGGGATGCGGCGATATGCGGAGGAACTTGAACTTATGCGGTACGGCGGCTATCTGCTGTCCCATAACGGCGCCAGGGTTTTGGATTACCGTACCGGAAACGTGATTTTTCAGAAAGCCGTGCCGCCGGAACTGCTGCCTGACCTTGTGGATTTTGCACGGAAAAACGGCTGCGGGCTTGCCACGCATTCCGAGGATACGGTGATATCCGCCTTCCCGCCGGACGATTATGTGTCGCTGGAGGCGCGCATCAACGGGATGCCGGTGCGGGTGGCGGAAGATTTTGTACAATACGTTGATTTTGACATTTATAAATGTTTTATGACGGCAGACGGGAAAAGGGCGGCAGAGCTGGAAAAAGAACTGAGAAAGCTCTGCGGTTCCCGTGCGTCCGTCTACCGGTCGGAAGCATTTTTTATCGAAATTGTACCGGAGAATGTGGACAAGGGGGCTTCCCTGGCGAGGCTGGTGGAAAACATCGGCATAGGCCGGGAGGATGTGGTCTGCTGCGGGGACGGATTTAACGATATCTCCATGCTCTGCTATGCCGGTGTGGGAGTGGCAATGGGAAATGCCGGCCTTCCGGTGAAGGAAGCGGCGGATTATGTGACTGCAGGTAACGACGAGGACGGGCTGGTACCGGTGATTGAGAAGTTTATACAGGCGGAATTTGTTCCGGGGAGTCGAAATGGAAATCGGGGTGGCAGGATGAAGCGCGATATCAGGATAAGGGTGCCGCAAAAGGGACAATATATTATAGATACCATCAGAAATGCCGGATTTGACGCCTATGTGGTGGGAGGCTGTGTGAGGGACTCCATACTGAACAGGGAGCCGGAGGACTGGGATATCACCACATCGGCGAAGCCGGAGCAGGTGAAAGCGCTTTTTGCCAGGACCATCGATACCGGGCTGCAGCACGGAACCGTGACGGTCATGCTGGATAAGGACGGCTTTGAGGTGACTACCTACCGCCTTGACGGAGAATATGAGGACGGCAGGCACCCGAAGTCCGTTACCTTTACATCCGATCTGGAGGAGGACTTAAAGCGCAGGGACCTCACCATCAATGCCATGGCTTACAATGACAGGGAAGGGCTGGTGGACCTGTTCGGAGGCATGGACGACCTGGAAGCAGGGGTGATTCGCTGCGTGGGGAATCCGGAGGAGCGCTTTCGGGAGGACGCCCTGCGCATTCTGCGGGCCATTCGTTTTTCCGCCCAGCTGGGCTATACAATCGAGGCGGGGACATTGAAGGCCATTGGGCAGCTGGCGCCTACGCTGGCGCGGATCAGTGCGGAGAGGATCCAGACGGAACTGGTAAAACTATTGATGTCGCCTCACCCGGAGTATCTGAGAACAGCATATGACAATGGTGTCACAAAGGTGTTTCTGCCGGAGTTCGATACATGTATGGAGACGGCACAGAATCATCCCCATCATTGCTGCAGTGTGGGAGAGCATATTCTGCATTCCCTCAGGGAGGTGGAAGCGGACAGGGTGCTGCGGCTTACCATGTTATTCCATGACATGGGCAAACCGGCCGTCCTGGCCGCGGGCGAGGACGGCGTCACCCATTTTCACGGGCACGCAGCAGTCAGCGCGGATATGGCAAGAACCATCCTGCACCGGCTGAAGTTTGACAATGACACCATCCACAGGGTTTGCAGGCTGGTTTTATACCATGATTACGGGAACGGAGTCGTGTGCGACAGAAGGATTGTCCGCAGGGCGCTGAATAAAATAGGGACGGACGCTTTTCCGGGGCTGTTTGCCGTAAAACGCGCCGATATCATGGCGCAAAGCGATTATCAGCGCCGGGAGAAGCTGGAAAATCTGGACAGATGGCAGAAGCTTTATGAGGAAATTCTGGAAAAACAGGAGTGTGTCTCCCTGAAGGACCTGGCGCTGGACGGCTCCGACCTGATTGCGGCGGGATGGCAGCCCGGCAGGGAGCTGGGGGAAACGCTTCAGAAGCTGCTTGAACTGGTGCTGGAGGATCCGGAGCTGAACACGAGAGAGGGGCTGGCGGAGGCGGCGCGGCACTTGAAAAGATAGGTGAAAGCAGTAACATACTTTTAGAAATCCTCTCATATGATAGGTTATAAACCGGACTGGACGCAGTACGGCTAAGAAACCAATCAGGAGGGGCCGGAAGTGAATGACAGGGCAGTTGAGTTACTGGAACAGTATGAGATTGAGGTGCTTCGCACCAGAAAAGGCAGAGGTGCGATTCTGTGTGAGACCAATCGGGGATGCCTGATTTTGAAAGAATATGCGGGGAGCCAGGAAAGGATAGCGCTGCAGGACAGATTGCTGAAGCAGGTGGTGGAGGCGGGCCGGGTACAGGCGGAGGAAATCGTGCCGGACAGGGAAGGCGCGTTATTCGTCAGGGATAACGACGGTGTCAGGTATGTGCTGAAGACATGGCGGGAGGGCAGGGAATGCAGCACCCATGACAGGGGGGAATGTGTGGAGGCAGTGCGTCTTCTGGCCCGGCTTCACAGAAATATGACACTTCCGTCAGACACTCCCGGCCTTCCGGCGGCGTTTTCCGCGGAAAAGGACTATGATAAGCGGAACCGTGAACTGAAAAGGGTGAGGAATTATCTGCAGCAGAAGAAGCAGAAGTCCTGGTTTGAGCTGAGCCTGCGCAAGGCGCTGGACGGTTTTCTGGAACAGGCGCTGGCAGTGACGGAGGAATGGAAGCAGTATGCCGCCGCGCTGACGGAAGACGGGGGCGGGGAGGGACCGGTGGCCTTCTGCCACGGGGATTACCAGTATCACAATATCCTCCAGGACAGCAGGGGCTGGTTCCTGGTCAATTTTGAGAAGTATCTGCGAGACAACCCGGTGAGGGATCTGTATCTGCTGCTGCGGAAGCTTCTGGAGAAGGAGAACTGGTCCGTGTCTTTGGGGACGGAACTGCTTGAGTCCTATGAAAAGGAGAGTCCTGTCAGCGCATACAGCCGGATTGACTTATACTATCGCCTGGCTTACCCGGAAAAATTCTGGAAGATAGCCAATTTCTATTATAATTCCGGAAAGTCGTGGATTCCGGGTAAAAATCAGGAAAAGCTGGAAAAAGTCATTGCCCAGGAGAAAGAGAAGCAGCATTTTCTGAACGAAGTATTCCGCGACGTAAGCCATCTGCACTGAAACGCGCATTTGGCCGGAAACAGCAGGATGACAATTATGGAAGAACAAAATGCACGGATGCGCCAACGAAAAGTACGGAGAAAAAATATGATAAAAAGACTTGAAATGAACGGTAAAAAGAGAACGCACATAAGTGTATTGTTTTTTGTCCTGGCCGCATCGGCGCTTTTCCTATCGGGCTGCGCACTGTCATTTCCGGGAAACGGAAACCGGGGGACACCCTCGCCCATGCCGGAACAGGCCGATACGGGTTTTGTAGCCGCCGGCCCGGAGAGCTTTGACTCCGCGGACACCGCTATCCTGGTGGAGCGGGATGAGAAGGAGAACCTGCTGACTTTCCTGAACCTGGATCTGGGACGCAGATATACACTCTCCATGGACGGCACCACCAGGCTGTATGACAGATACGGCGAGGCGATTTCCATTGAGCAGATTCAGAAGGGGGATATTGTGGACGTCACCTTTCTGAAATCGAAAAAACATCTCACCTCCATGCAGCTGTCTTCCCGCAGCTGGACTTATTCCGACGCGGCCTGGTACGAGTTCGACGCGGGAAGGGGGGAAGTCACCATCGGGGAGGAGGTGTATAAGCTGACTTCCAATACCCAATACCTGTCCGCCGGCAGAAGCGTCGAGCTGATGGATCTGAACCCCGCGGATATCCTGAGTTTTCAGGGGATAGGAAGCCAGGTGCTGAGCGTCCGGGTGGAAAGGGGACATGGGTATCTGCGCCTGGTGAACGACGAAAAATTTGTGGGCGGCTGGATTGAGGTAGGCGAGGCCCTGATACAGAGAATAACGGAGGACATGCTGCTTCTGGTGCCGGAGGGAAGCTATCAGGTCAATATCAGCAACCGAGGGGGCGGCGGGATCAAAAGCGTGGACATTGCCCGCAATGAGGAAGCCGTACTGGACATCGGCGATCTGGAAATACCGGAGCCGCAGACAGGGATGGTGCTGTTTTCCCTGACGCCCGCCGACGCGGAGCTCTACATTGACGGTGAGATTGCGGATGCCTCGGGACCGGTGACGCTGGAGTACGGACTCCATCAAATGATTGTGCGTGCGGAGGGCTATCAGTCCATTACCCAGTATATCCGGGTAGCGCAGGAATCTGCCAGCTTCGCCATTGAGATGGAGGCGGTGGGAACGGATATAGAGGAAGAGGAGAGCAGTACGGATCCGGATGCCACGGAGTCGCCCAATCCTGTTACGAATTACTATAAAGTATATATCGATGCGCCGGAAAAAGTCGAGGTATACCTTGACGGGCATTATGTAGGCATTTCTCCCTGCAGCTTTCGGAAAGAAGAAGGGGCACATGTAATCATACTGCGGAAGGAGGGGTATGAAACCAGAAGCTATACCATACAGGTTGACGATGCGGAGAAAGACATGTCGTTCTCCTTTGCGGACCTGTTGAAATACGGTCCGGATACGGATGCTTCCGCAAGCCCCAAACCGGATACAGACCCGTCGTCTTCGCCGTCATCATCTTCGGAGCCGACTTCCAGCCCGTCTCCCACGCCGGAGCCGACACCGAGTCCGTCTCCCACGCCGGAGCCGACACCGAGTCCGTCCCCCACGCCGGAGCCAGACCCGTCAGCCGCCGCTGACTGATGCTGCCGTCATGCAGCTACGGAATTTTGCGGTTTGAACGGAAAAATTTCTTGACAAACCCGGAAAAACCATTTATATATATTTATAGACGTTTCAGAGAGACATTGAGAAATGAAATGTACAAATAATGAAGACTCATATAGGAGGAGCAATATGAACAAGACAGAATTAATCGCCGCCATGGCTGAGCAGGCTGAAATATCCAGAAAAGATGCCGAGAAAGCATTGAAGGCCTTCACGGATGTTGTTGCCGACGAATTGAAGAAGGGCGGAAAAGTTCAGCTGGTAGGCTTCGGCACCTTTGAAGTATCCGAGAGAAAAGCCAGAGAGGGAAGGAATCCGCAGACCAAGGAGACAATCCAGATCGAAGCGTCCAAGGCTCCCAAGTTTAAGGCTGGCAAGGCTTTGAAGGACATGGTGAACGAGTAAGGTGTCATCGGTTCATAAGGAAATGAGTAAAATGAAGTATTAACCGTTTCCGGGAAATACAAAGTATAAAAGGCTCGGTGAATGTTCCGTGTTTCAATGTACCAACGAACAGCACCGGGCTTTCTTGTCCCTATATGGGGCAAATCGATACTTTTTGAACGGCCCGCCGGCTGCGCGGAATGGAGCGGACAGGCAGGAAGAAGGTAATCGGGGGAGGGTGCGTTATGAGATTGGACAAGTATCTGAAGGTATCCAGATTAATCAAGCGCCGCACAGTGGCGAACGAGGCCTGTGACGGCGGGCGTGTGATGATCAACGACAGAGTCGCGAAGGCTTCTGCCGAGGTAAAGCAGGGAGATATCATCACCATTTCTTTTGGGAATAAAGAGGTAAAGGTAGAAGTCCTGGATGTGCAGGAGACCGTGAAAAAAGACGAGGCGAAGGAACTGTTCCGCTACCTGTAGGTGAGAAGGGGACTTCCGGAGCGGTCTAAACTCCTTGGAGTGGTCTAAACTCCTTGGAGTGGTCTATACTCCTTGGAGTGGTCTATACTCCTGGAGTGGTCTATACTCCATAGCTGCCGCATATACTGATTCAAGGTATACAAAAACTTGATGAGGCTGCGCTGCGGCTTCGGGGACGGAGGGACCTATGGAAGACTTAAGCGGGAATTCCCGTATACATAAGGTAGTGATGACAAACCGGAGAAACTGTACGGTAAACGGCGTAAACGATGTACTTTCTTTCGATATCCATGAAATCCTGCTGGAGACGGAGCAGGGGATGCTGATGATCAAGGGAGATGAGCTTCATGTCAGCAGGCTGACGCTGGAAAAGGGAGAAGTGGATATCGACGGCAAGATTGACAGCTTTACGTATTCCGATATGATGAGCGCAGGGCATAAAAACGAATCGCTGCTGAGGAGGCTGTTTCGGTGAATATGGCAGGTGAGAACCAGTTTCTGCTGCATTCCCTGATGATGGGGGCATTTATCCTCTTTGTGTATGATATCCTGCGGGTCATTCGGAGGGTAATTCCCCATGGCTGGTTCTGGGTTGCCGTGGAGGATCTGGTGTTCTGGTTTTACTGCGGAGCGGAAGTATTTCTGCTGATGTACCATGAGAGCAACGGGACGCTGCGGTGGTTTGCCGTGACGGGCGCCCTGGTGGGGATGTTTTTGTATAAAAAGCTGTTTGGCAGGCTGTTTGTCAAGTATGTTTCCCGGGGACTGGGGATGCTGCTGAAAGGAATCGGCAGGATATGGAAGCGGCTGTTCCGGCCTGTGCGTCTGGCAGGCAGGAAAGTCGGAAACGGGACGCGGCGTCTGATGGGCAGGCAGAAGAGATTCCTGAAAAACAGGTTGACATATTTTCTGAAAGTACTCAAAATGAATCTGAAGGTGTGAGATTATGCGGCGGTGTGTATGAGAAATCATTTTTTCGGGGAAGTCCGGGTCGGGCTGCGGCAGGAATGGAGATTATTATGGCAGGAAGGAAGAGGGTTGCGTACCGAAAGCGGGTGCAGAACCGTTTCAGCATGTTTCTGGTGACGCTGGTGGTTGTGTTGATTTTGATTCTGGTGCAGATGGGGAGCCTGGAGCTGCAGCGCAAGATTGACGTGAAAGCCACGGAGGCGGCGTCACTGGAAGCACAGATTGCGGCGGAGCTGGAGCGCGAGCAGGAGATAATCAATTTCGGCAAGGAAGTACAGACCAAGGGTTACATTGAAAACGTGGCCAGGGAAAAACTGGGGCTGGTTTATGAAGATGAGATTCTCTTTAAACAGAAGGAGTAGGCGGGAGCATGAGGCTTCCGCTTTTTTTGTCGCAAAACTTTAGGGGCAGGAGAACGCTTTTTTGACAAAAAAAGTTTTTCCGGGTTTCTATAATAGTACTGCTGCGAAGAGGGAGAGGGCAGCGGAAAGGGGTGCTTTGGCGTGATGAGACACAAAGGGGAGGAAAAGGAACTGCAGACGGCGCAGGTGTCTGATCTGTGCAGGCGCAGGCTGTTAAGCTATGCGGACAGTTTTTATGAGCTGGCCAGAAGCTACGATGAAGAATTCGAACCGGAACAGGAGAACCGGGAAACGGTTTTGATGGAGAGAAGATTATGGGAGAACAGGCAGGTAATCAGCGGGCATCTGACGGAAATGGCGAAGATTATGACGGAGGCGGCCAGCGAGGTGCTGGTGTTCTGGCCCATGGAAGGGAAGAAACGCAGGCGTCTGGTGCAGGCGCTGGCGGAGGAAGGAATTGAGGTGGAAGGCCCGTGCTATCTGCCCAGGGAAGACGGCAGACAGGCAATTGTACTGACCATGCATACCCGCAGGGGAGCCAAGGTGTCGGCGGAGGATGCGGCAGACATGATTTCCGTATTGCTGGACAGGCGCCTGGCGCCCTCCGTAACCAGCCCCAGCGTGGTGGAGACCGCGCCCCAGAGCTTCGTACTGGAAGAAGAGGCGGCGTTTCTGGTGCTGACAGGCTTTTCCAGGGCGGTGAAGGAAGGGGAATCTGTCTCCGGTGACAATTACGCGGTGGTGGAGGCGGAGAAGGGAAGAGTGACGGTGATGCTGTCGGACGGAACAGGCTCCGGAGAGAAAGCGGGACGGGACAGCGAGCGGGTACTGGATCTGATGGAAAAAATGCTGGAGGCGGGATACGGAACCGACACTGCCGTCAATATGGTGAATACCGCCTTATTCGCGTCCGGGGAAGATGCAAACCATCCCACGCTGGATATCTGTGATATTGACCTGTACCAGGGCAGCTGCCAGCTGAGGAAGATTGGGGGCGCGGCCACATTCCTGAAACGGGGGCAGGAGGTGGAGCAGCTGATGACGGGAAACCTGCCGCTGGGAATTTTCGGGCAGGTTGAGGCGCAGCCCCTGTATCGGCAGCTCCAGGACGGCGATTACCTGATTATGGTCTCGGACGGGGTTGTGGATGCCTTTGGGGGAGAGGATTATGAAAATACCATTATGAGCATTATAGCGGGGCTGCAGGAGCACAATCCGGGAGAATTGTCGGACAGGCTGATGCAGATAGCCATCCACTCCAGCGCAGGCCGGATTTACGATGACATGACCATCGGTGTGATCGGGATCTGGGAGACGTAAAGGGCTGCCCGGAGGGTTTCGGTTAGGGACCGCTAATTTCCTGCGGTTGACTTTTAACGCGTTTTGAGATAACATAAGGGCATGGATAAAAGCGGAAAAAAAGGCCGGACAGCCAATGACGGGAATGTAATAGAAAAAAAGGTATTTACGTACATGGAAGAGCATCGTATGCTCAAAGCCCATGACAGGGTCGTGGTGGGCGTATCAGGAGGGGCGGACTCGGTCTGCCTTTTTCTGTTGCTTTCGGAATATGCGAAGAGAGTTCCGCTGTCCCTGGCGGCGGTGCATGTCAACCATGGCATACGCCGGGAGGCCGGGGAGGATGCCCGCTTTGTGGAAGAACTGTGCCGGGAGAAGGGGGTGCCCTTTTTCCTGGAGGAGAGAAACGTAAGGGAATTCGCGTTGCGCCATGGGTACTCGGAAGAGGACGCGGGGCGGAGAGTACGGTATGACGCTTTTTTCAGGACGGCGGAGCGTCTTGGCGGCGCAAGGATTGCCGTTGCCCACAACAGTAATGACAATGCGGAAACCATGCTGTTTCACTTGTTCCGGGGAAGCGGGCTTAGGGGGCTGGGCGGCATCGCGCCGGTGAGAGGGGATATCATACGCCCCATCCTGTGCCTTGAACGGCAGGAAGTGGAAGCATATCTGCGGAGCGTTTCCGCCGGGTGGTGCCTGGACCTCACAAACCAGGGGGATGATTACAGGCGCAACCGCATCCGGCACCATATTCTGCCCTATGCGGAGGAAGCGGTGACAGCCGGCGCGGTGGGACATATGGGGCGGACGGCGGAGCTGCTGCGGGAGACGGAGGATTACCTGGAGATGCAGACGGGGGAGGCGCTGAAGAAATGCGCGGAGTCTGTGCCTGCCTTACCGGAGGGCGTGCCCGCTTTAACCGAGGGCAGCACTGTCAGGATAGACGTCGCCCTCTTTCGCCGGAACCATACGATACTGCAGAAGCGCATGCTCCTGAAGCTGTTAAACGGCCTGTCACCCACCGGGAAAGACATTGGGGCGGTGCATGTGTCGGACACGCTGGAGCTGTTTGAGAGAGAGGGCAACAGGCGCATCTGCCTGCCTTTCGGAATCGGCGCACGGCGGCAGTATGACAGCGTGTTCCTGGAACGGGCAGGGGAAGGCCAGGCGCCGGAAAGCGGCTCGGCCCGGGGGAAGCCCCCTGATGCGGCAGAGGCTGGCCGGTGTGAACGGCCGATAACCGTCAGCCTGGGAGAAGAAATATTTCGGACGCCCGCTGTTTATGATTTGGGAGACTGGGGAAAAATAGAATGTATGGGATTTTTCCTAAAAAAAGGTCAGGAAGTTCCCATAAAACAGTATACGAAATGGTTTGATTATGATAAAATAAAGGAATGTGTGGTGATTCGCTCCCGATGTCAGGGAGACTATTTCACGATAACGGATAAAGCGGGGAATAAGATACGGAAAACCGTGAAGGATTATATGATCACGGAAAAGATTCCGAGGCAGATCCGGGACCGGATACCTCTGGTGGCCGCGGGCAGCCATGTGCTGTGGCTTACAGGCTGGCGTATCAGCGAGGCTTTCAAGGTGGACGGGGATACGGAACGCGTACTGCAGGTGAGGGTTTCGGAGCGGAAATCTGCCGGGATGAAAGAAACGGAGGAGAAAGATGGCGGAGAGCATTAAGGTACTTTTGACGGAAGCGGAAGTGGACGCGAAAATTCAGTTGATCGGGGAACAGATCAGTAAGGATTACGCGGGAAAAGAAGTACATCTGATCTGCGTGCTGAAGGGCGGAAGCTTTTTTATGTGCGAGCTTGCGAAGAGAATTACCGTGCCGGTGTCGCTGGATTTTATGGCGGTGTCCAGCTACGGAAGCGGCACCGTGTCCGGCGGTGTGGTTAAAATCGTGAAGGACCTGGATGAACCCATCAGGGATAAGAATGTGATAGTGGTGGAAGATATCGTGGACAGCGGCAGGACATTGAGCTATCTGATGGAGATGCTCTGGGCGAGAGGGCCTGAATCCCTGCGTCTGTGTACGCTGCTTGACAAGCCGGAGCGGCGGGTTGTGGATGTGGACGTGGATTATACGGGCTTTCAGATTCCCGATGAATTCGTGGTGGGCTACGGCCTGGATTACGACCAGAGATACCGCAACCTGCCCTACATCGGCGTGGTGGAGCTTGAGGACTGAAGGCGGCAGCCCGGGTGCGCAATGGCGGCGCATTCTGCGGGGATCCGGAAACGTAACAATCCGGTGAGGGAGAAAGCCGCAGGATAAGGCATGGGTACCTGGAACCGGCGGCAGAAGGAGACAGGTACATAGAATAAATAGGAGGCTTGCAAGTTGAGGCAAAACAGTAGAGGTTTCAATTCATATTTTCTTTTTATCCTCCTGCTTCTGATGGGCGTGGCGGTGCTTACGACCCTCAACGGAGCGGATGACGAGTATACCCGTGAGCAGTTCGTCAGCGATATGGAGTCCGGAAGGGTTCTGGAGGTTACCATCAATCCCAACAGCGAGGTTCCCACCGGATATGTGAGAGTGGAGCTGGTGGGCGGCGCCGATATGAAGCTTTACGTGACGGATATCGGGGAGGCGGAAGAACTGGTGCGCTCTTACGGGTTTGACCCGCCGGTGCGGGATGTGCCCAGGGAAGGCTGGGTTCTGACCACGCTGGTTCCCATGCTCATTGTATTGGCTGTAGGCGTGTTCCTGTTTATGATGGTCAATGCCCAGAATGCCGGGGGCGGCAATACCAAGATGATGAACTTCGGCAAGAGCCGTGCCAGGCTGTCCATCGGCGACAAGAACATTACGTTTCGGCAGGTGGCGGGCCTGAAGGAAGAAAAGGAAGAACTGGAAGAAATCGTCGATTTCTTAAGGGAACCCGGTAAATATACGAAGGTGGGGGCGAGGATTCCCAAGGGCGTCTTGCTTGAGGGACCTCCCGGAACCGGTAAAACGCTGCTGGCAAAGGCGGTGGCAGGGGAAGCAGGGGTTCCTTTCTTCAGCATTTCCGGTTCGGACTTTGTGGAGATGTTCGTGGGCGTGGGCGCTTCCCGCGTCCGTGATCTGTTCGAAGAAGCGAAGAAAAATTCACCTTGTATCGTATTTATAGACGAAATAGACGCTGTGGCGAGACGCCGCGGTACCGGTATGGGCGGCGGCCATGACGAGCGTGAGCAGACGCTGAACCAGCTGCTGGTGGAGATGGACGGTTTCGGTGTCAATGAAGGCATCATCGTCATGGCGGCTACCAACAGGGTGGATATCCTGGATCCGGCAATCCTGCGTCCCGGGCGCTTTGACAGGAAAGTGGCGGTGGGTACGCCGGACGTCAGCGGCAGGGAGGATATCCTGAAGGTGCATTCCCAGAACAAGCCTCTGGCGGAGGACGTGGATTTGAAGCAGGTGGCACAGACCACCGCGGGTTTTACGGGAGCGGATCTGGAGAACCTGATGAACGAGGCCGCCATCAATGCCGCAAAGCAGGGCAAAAATTTTTTGGTGCAGGAGGACATCAGGAAGGCTTTCGTCAAGGTAGGCATCGGCGCGGAGAAGAAGAGCCGCGTCATTTCCGACAAGGAGAAGAAGATTACGGCATATCATGAGGCGGGGCATGCAATCTTATTCCATGTGCTGCCGGACGTTGGCCCGGTCTATACTGTCTCCATTATTCCCACGGGTGCGGGTGCCGCGGGCTATACCATGCCTCTGCCGGAGAAGGACGAAATGTTTATGACCCGGGGGCAGATGCTGCAGCATATTATGGTTTCCCTGGGCGGAAGGATTGCGGAGGAAATCATCTTCAAGGATATCACCACGGGCGCTTCCAGCGACATCAAGAAGGCTACCAAGGTGGCCCGCCGGATGGTAACGCGCTTCGGCATGTCGGAAAATATCGGTGTGATCTGTTATGATGATGACGATGACGAAGTGTTTATCGGAAGAGACCTTGCCCATACAAAAGGGCACAGCGAAGCCATAGCGGGCGAGATCGATAAGGAAGTCAAGGCCATTGTGGACGATTGTTATGCCAGGGCGAAGGCCATCATCCTGGAGAAGGAAAAGGTGCTGCATTCCTGCGCAGAGCTGTTGCTGCAGAAGGAGAAGATCGGAAGGGAAGAGTTCGAGGCGCTTTTTGCGGCGGATGGGCTGGTGCAGAACGAGGGAGTCAGCAGGCTTGATGAACTGCTGCAATAGGCCTGGGGCACTTTATGCAGACATAATATATGCATAGTGTACAAAAAATGGGATGATTTTTTGTTAATTTTGTTGTTTTTGAGAATTGGCAGATTGGGGTTTAAATGGTATTATAATACTCGTAACCCCCAATACATTATATAGTTTTTTGCTATACCCCATAAGAAATACCTTCTCTGAAAAGGACAGTCACCCCATGGCTGTCCTTTTTATTTCAGTAAAAGATATTTTCCGTCACAGATCAGGTCATCCAGTGCAGGCAGCTTCTCAAACGCGATGAGGGCAGAACTGCTTACATTGAACTCCCTTCCAGCCTCCGCAGGTACAAAATTCCCGTCACATCCGCCAGAATCCACCCGATGGGGATGGCGCTCCAGATGCCCGGCACGCCGATCTGAGGAAGGGGCGCCAGTATATAGGCTAGAAGCACCCTGGTACCCAGGGAGATGACGGTGAGTACCAGGGACATTTCGGGCCTGTTGATGCCCCTGTAATACCCGTAAAGCAGGAACAGGATACCGATTCCGCAGTAAAACGCGCCCTCCACCCGCAGATATCCGGAACCGATGGCGATGATGCCGGTTTCCTCCGGGCTGATGAAGAGCAGCATCAGGTACGGCGCGAAGAGAAATACCAGCAAGGATATAAAGATACAAAAAAGCATAGATATCTTCACGGCACTCCGCATGCCTTCCCGCACGCGGCCTTTCTCCCCTGCCCCATGGTTCTGGGAGATGAAGAGGGAGAAGGCGTTGCCGAATTCCTGGGCGGGCATATAGGCGAAGGAATCAATCTTAACGGCTGCCGCGAAAGCCGCCATCACCTCCGCGCCGAAGCTGTTTACCAGGCCCTGTATCATCAGGATGCCGAAATTCATCACCGACTGCTGGACGGAGGAGGAGAAGGAAAAGCGGAGAATTTCCGCGGCAGCGCCCTTCTCCGGGGTAAAGGGGCGCAGGTCAAAGCGAAGCTGCGGTTCCCGGATCCAGGTATACGCCATCAGCCCCAGCCCGGATACAGCCTGGGCAATCACGGTGGCGGCCGCGGCTCCGGCAATGCCCCAACTGCACAAGGTCACGAAAACCAGGTCAAGCACCACGTTCAGCAGTGCGGTGCTTCCCAGGAAGTACAGCGGCACCACGGAATTGCCCACCGCCCGCAGCAGATAGGCAAAGTAATTGTATAGAAAAACGAAGAAAATCCCCAGGAAAATAATCCATATGTAAGTGTGCATCATTTCCGTCAGCTCCTCCGGAACCTGCAGAATCCGCAGGATGGGACGGCGCAGCGCCATGACCAGCAGGTTCAGCAGGAGCGTTACGCCCCCTGTGAGCAGAAAGGACAACCGCATGCTGTCCTTCATCTTCTGTTCTTCCTTTTTCCCGAAATAATAGGAAAAAAGCGCGCCGCTGCCCATGCACATGCCGATGAGGATGGAGGTCAGGAAGGTCATCAGGGTGTAGGCGCTTCCCACCGCCGCCAGGGCGCCCGAACCCAGAAACTGGCCCACGATCAGGGTGTCGGCGATATTGTAAAACTGCTGCAGAAGGTTTCCCAGTATCATGGGGGCGGCGAACAGCAGCATGTTGCCGGTCACGCTTCCCTGTGTCAAATCTTTTTTCATCCGGACCTTTTTCATTTGCATAAAGCCTCCTGTTCCGATTCATTTTACCGTCTCAGTATATCATTACGGAGCAGGTTAATCAATGGGAGGAGCCGCTTTGGCCGGGATTCTCCCTGTACGGACCCAAAACAGGAGGATTTCTGCAAATTTGTATACAATTTTTATTGTCAATATGGTTTTTCATGGTTTATAATTTCAGTTATGGAGCAGGGCTGCTGTCTGTGTTTTATAAGCGGGCATTTTGTAGCAAAAATGATGCAATATTGGATTATAATGATAGTACATATATGAAAGACAGTTAACTTTTTTATGACAATGGAATACTTTCAGACATTCCGACAGCACGCAGCCGCCGGATGTACAGGACAGGCAGCGGACCGCAGAAATACCTGCCGTATATACATTCGCGGCCTGCGGGTACAGGAGGCCGGTTCCGAAAACGGAATGAGAAAGGAGGGACCAGTGAGAAAAAAGTGTAAGCCAGTGTTTTTTATACTTTGTATCTGTATTTGTATGTGGATGCTGCCGCCCGGAAGGGCTGCGGCGCAGAATGAGGCCATCGGGCTTCTGGTCCAGAAGTATGAGGATTACCGGGAAAGCTTTGCCGGAATAGAGACTCTGGAGGATATCGAAGGCAGCGGCTATGAAAAGATTGCGGATCAGTGTTTTCCGGTGCTGTTGGAGAGCTTCGGGGAGACGGAAGTGAATTTTGTATCCATCCTTCATAAGGAATATCATCGGCTGGCTGTCCTGATTGCGGACAGCGAGGGGAAGGTACTCTACAAGACGGATCAGCTGGAGGCGAATTACAGGCGGCTGGAACAGCTGGAACAGCCGATAAAGGGGCTGGCGGCGGTATCTTTCCAGGATTTGAACCATGACGGGCTGACGGACATTATTCTGATTGCCAGCTGCGAGAACGATACGGGTGAATACGCGGGTAAGAACTACAAGGTGGGGGATGTGCTTTTCCAGCGTGACGGGCAGTTCTACCGGGACTGGCGCATTTCCGATAAAATCAACCGTTTCAGCATGAATAAAAGCGCGGAGTTCATTGCCGCCTATGTGCGTGACGGCAATTCCACGGAGATACTGTATACGGCTACGACTTTGGATGAACTGCTGGAGAACGGTTTCCGGATTATCGAAGAGCAGCATTATTCCCGGGATTTTGAGAAGCAGGGAAAGCTGTGGGTGGTGCCGGGTATCATACGGATGGCGGAGTATGATATCTTCATGATTTATCTGGTGAATGAACAGGGAAGCATCGTGTGGAGCTTCCAGCCCATGGAGGATTATGATAACCTCTATGCCCTGAAGGGAATGACCTGCCGGGATATGGACGGGGACGGCATGAAGGATATCGTGGTGCTTGCCAGGTACAGTTACTCCGGTCCTGAAGGGGAATTGCTGATTGATACAAAATGTGACATTTACTACCAGCGAACGGACGGGTTCGAGGAGGATAAGGGGTTCGCGGAGAGTTACCGGTGTACGGAAAAAGACACCATGGCCGGGCTGGTAGGGATTATCAGGGAATATTGGGGGTGGCCGAAAGAGGAATGATTAAGATACTGATAGTGGATGATGAGAAATCTATTTGTGATTTGATTGACATTCACCTGTCCACGGCCGGATACCAGTGTAAGACGGTGCAGGACGGGCTGGAAGCCATCGATATCATCGAGGCGGAGAACTTTGACCTGATTTTGCTGGATATTATGCTTCCGGGCGCGGACGGGTTTGACATTATGGAATATATCAGGCCATTGAAGGTGCCTGTCATCTTCATCACGGCAAAGCATGAGGTGAAGGACAAGGTGAAGGGCCTGAAGCTGGGGGCAGAGGACTATCTGGTGAAGCCTTTTGAAATGGTGGAACTGGTGGCGCGGGTGGAGGTTGTGCTGCGCCGCTATAACAAGACGGAGAGCATCCTGACGGCCGGGGACGTAGTGGTGGACAGGGAGGCGAGAAAGGTGACCAGGGCGGGTAAGCCCGTGGTGCTGACCAATAAGGAATACGGTCTGCTGGTACTGTTTATCAGCAATAAAAATATTGCGCTTTTCCGTGAAGTTCTATATGAAAAAGTGTGGGGCGACGAGTACCTGGCAGACAGCCGCACGCTGGATCTGCATGTCCAGAGACTGCGCCGGAAAATGGGCTGGGAGGAGAACCTGGTGGCAGTGTATAAGATAGGCTACCGGCTGGAAATCTGAGGATGAAATTTGTATATAAGATTTTGCTGGCAGCCATTATCATCATGGCGGCCGCGTTCGGGCTCAGCGGTTATCTTTTTGTCAATTCCGTATTCCGGACCTCCCTGGAACGGGAGGTTTCCAAGGCGCTGGATGACAGCAACATATTGCGTTTTGCCTTCGAGACGGCGGCGCTGAATATCCCCACCCAATATCATGTGCTGCAGGATATTGCGGTAGAGCAGATCGGGGAAAAGCTGGAGAGCAGCGGAAGGGAATCCGGCCGCTATCTGCGGCTGTCCAATGAAGGGCGGGAAGTCCTGTATATGAGCGACGGCTTTCCCGGAGATACGGAGCTTCTGCAGCAGATTACGGAGGAAACCAGGATCTGGCAGGTGGTTCCCCATGGAGAGCATTATTTCGTTCACACGGGAAGCATTATCAACGCGCTGGACAGAATGCTGTATCTGGAGACGCTGGAGGATGTGACGGAGGTATTTGAAGAGCGGGCGCAGGGATTTTCCGTGTATCGGAGGATTACGCTTGCCATGCTGGCGTGCTGTACGGCGGTGATGTTTTTCATCTGTACATGGCTGACCAAGCCGATCCGGCTGCTGGCTGGCGCTACCAGGAAGATGGCGGAGGGGGACTACAGCTACCGGGCAAGGCAGGTCAGTCATGACGAACTGGGACAGCTGACCACGGATTTCAACAGCATGGCGAATGCGCTGGAGGGAACCATAGGGGAGCTTCAGGAGGAGGTTCGGGCCAGGGAGGACTTTATTGCCGCGTTTGCCCATGAACTGAAGACGCCGCTGACCGCAATTATCGGTTACGCGGATTTGCTGCGTTCCAGGAAGCTGGACGAGGAGAAACATTTTTTATCTGCGAATTATATCTATACAGAGGGAAAACGTCTGGAAAACATGTCTTTCCGGCTGCTTGACATCATCGTTACCAGGCGGGATACCATAGAGCGTCAGCCGGTGGCGGCAAAGAGCCTTTTCGAGTATCTGAAGAGCATGTTTTCCGGAAATACGGAACAGAAGATTCGGATTGCCTTCGGCGCGGGGACGGTGTGCGCGGAGTCCAATCTGCTGAAATCCGTGCTGCTGAACCTGGTGGACAATGCCTGCAAGGCTTCCGGAGAGGGAGATTTGGTGGAAGTCCTGGGAAAGCGGACGGAGGATTCCTATACCTTCTGTGTCCGGGACCACGGGGTGGGCATTCCCCGGGAGGAGCTGAAAAAGGTCACGGAGGCTTTCTATATGGTGGATAAGTCCCGATCCCGCAGTAAAAACGGCGCGGGGCTGGGCCTGGCTTTGTGTGTGGAGATTCTGCGCCTGCATGACAGCGAGCTGGTTATCGAGAGTACGCTGGGGAAGGGGACCTCTATTCACTTTGTGATTCCGGACAGGACGGAAGAAAAGGAGGATGGCACAGGGCGGGATGAGGGAAGCGTCATGGAAAAAGCAGGGGAAAGCGCGGCCCACGGAGCGGCTCTGAGTAAGGATGAGGCGGAGGATGAAAAGCGTTCCGGCTTAACGAGTGGAGCGCAGCCGCACAGGTGAAAGGATTTTCCGGGCGGCTGACGGGGGAAGGCACGCGGTTGGAAATTGGTATGGCAGGTGAAGGTAGGCATGATGGAAGGAAATAGAATGAAATGGCGGAAGCCGGCGCCGCCAGGACAGCGGCAGGGCCGTAAGCTGTCTCTGAAGCGGCTGAAGAAAATCAGCCTGCTGCTGGTTCTGGCGGCAACAGTCATCGTGGTACTGGCAGTGTGGGGGCCCGAGACCCTGGCGATATACCGGGATAAGGGGATTTTGAATCAGATTCAGGCCCAGGAGACGGAGACAGGTACGGAGGGATACCGTTATTCTTTGAGCGGCAATGAAAAGGTGTATATTCTGTCAAAGTGCCTGGACAGCCAGGCGCAGCCGGAGAGCGAGCAGAATGCCCTCACAAGGGCAGAGACGGATTATCAGGGGGTGGCGGGAACCTATGCCTTTGTAGCCAATAAAAAAGAAGCTTCCGAGGAGCGGGATTCGTCTGCTTCCGGAATCGAACTCTGTAATCGGGGAATCAGGGAACTGAAGGAGCGGGGGATTCTGCCGGAGGAAGTGGGGGAGATTCGGGAGGATTCTTACCAGGCGCTCCTGTATTCGGCGATTTATGTGCCGGAACCACGGAACAGCGTATTGGTATGGAGGGTAGGCATGGGGGCGGCCGTGCAGAATGCTTACAGCGAATCCTGCCTGCTGGATGCCTATGTGGATGCGGATACGGGAAAAGTGTATGAATTTTATGCCCGGACAGATATTTCCTCCTGGACGGAGGTAGACGCGGACGGTATTGCGGCGGCCTGGGCGGAGTA
The DNA here is from genome assembly GCA_910587555.1 of uncultured Acetatifactor sp. GTDB lineage: Bacteria > Bacillota > Clostridia > Lachnospirales > Lachnospiraceae > Acetatifactor. The sequence continues at coordinate 60,496 of CAJULV010000007.1, read as the reverse complement.
TATGGGGCTGGAGGCGCCGTTGGAATATGAGAATGCCAATCCGCTGTCTGAGAATACCCCTTATTTTAAAAAATACAGCTTTGCCGGGATGGAAGACGACAACACAATAGTCACTATCGGATATTATGAGGGGATTAACGAATTGTATCTGAAGATATCCAGGTAGACGGAAGGGACTGCAAGGATACAACTTTGATGGAAAAAAGATAAAACTTGTTTACAAAAAATATGATACTATGATGTAGCTCTCACGTATACTGTACAGAACAGATGCGGGAGGGCTTTTTTATGTTCGGGGGCGCATGTGATGTTCCGCATATATCTGCGGGATATGGCACAGGGGGGCGTATCGCTATGGAAGTATGGGGAGCCAACGGAACAGGGAAAGCCGGAAGAGGGGTATACTATGGATAAGAGAAACGGCAGGGAACGTAATGCAGGGGGAGTGGAACTGATCAGAATAAGGCCTCATGATATGGAATTGGATATGCAGAGACGCTGCGTGGAGAAAAACCGGGCGGGGAGAAACCATACAGAAAACCGGGCGGATAGATATACTACAGGGGCACGTGAGGAGGGAAACCGCGCAGGGAGAAATGATGCAGAAAACCGCGTGAGGAGAGACCATACAGAAAACTGTGGGGAGAGATATACTACAGGGGCACGTGGGGAGGGAAACCGCGCAGGGAGAAATGATGCAGAAAACCGCGTGAGGAGAGACCATACAGAAAACTGTGGGGAGAGATATACTACAGGGGTACGTGGGCAGGGAAACCGCGGGGGAAGAAACCACACAGGGTACAACCGTATGGAGAAGGCTCGCCCAGGAAACCGACGCACAGGGAAAAGGCGGTGGATTCGGAAACGCATGACCATGGCGGCCACGGTAGTCTGCACAATTCTCCTGGGACTTGGGGGAATCCACCTGGTAAAAGCGGGTGAATTTCCCGATACATTGGGGACGGAGGAGACGGAAGAAATCGGGGGAGAGAACTGCCCGCAGGAAATACTGGGACCGGTTCCGATGGTTCCCAATGAGGTACTGGAGCGGGAGGGAGCGGAACATGAGAAAACGTTTATTGTCATTGACCCGGGACATGGGGGCACGGATACAGGCTGCAGCAGAGGCGAGGTGATGGAGAGCGAGGTCAATATGCAGATTGCCAATCGGCTGGCCGGTAAACTGCAGGGGATGGGATTTGAGACACTGCTGCTTCGGGAGGATGATATGACAGAGTTGTCATTGGAGCAGCGGGTGGAAAGAGCCGAACTGGAAAATGCTGACATATTTGTCAGTATACATCAGAACGCATATGATGAGGATGTTGACGATATCAAGGGGATTGAGACCTGGTATTACGGAGGCTCTGAGGGCAGCAGGCGCCTGGCAGAGCTGGTACATCTGGGAGCGGTAGGAGAGACGGGGGCTATGGACAGGGGAATTCAGGATACGAAAGATTTATATGTCCTGAAAAATACTTCCATGCCGGCATGCCTGATAGAGACGGCTTTCCTGTCCAGCCGCAGCGACAGGGGCAGAATCGTCACGGGAGAGTACCAGGACCAGGTGGCGGAAGGGATTGCCCAGGGCATTTACACTTATTTTAACCCCAAGACAATGTATCTGACCTTTGACGACGGCCCTTCCGCGGAAAATACGACAGCGGTATTGGATATCCTGAAGGAAAGGAATATCAAGGCGACTTTTTTCGTGGTGGGGGAGAATGTGCGCAGGCATCCGGATGTGGCGAAGCGGATTGTTGAGGAAGGCCATGCCATAGGCATTCACTGCAACAATCATGACTACAGGAAGCTCTATCAAAGTGCGGACAGTTACTTGGAGGATTTTCAGAAAGCCTATGACACGGTTTATGAAGTGACCGGGGTGGAGACGAAGCTGTTTCGCTTTCCCGGCGGCAGTGTCAATGCCTACAATAAGGCGGTGGGGGCGGAAATCATCAGAAGAATGACGGAAAAGGGATATGTCTATTTTGACTGGAATGCCAGCCTGGAAGACGCGGTAAACAAGTCTACGCCGGAGGCCCTTATCCAGAATGCCGTGAGCAGTACATTGGGAAGGAAGAAAGTGGTTATGCTGGCGCATGATGTGATTTATAATACGACACAATGCCTGGAGGAATTGCTTGACAGTTTTCCGGAATATGAAATGAAACCCTTGTCGGCAGAGGTGGAGCCGATACAGTTTTAAAAAAAGGGCGATTTTCTTTTTGCATTCGGATACCCCGCCCATGCGCAGCGCTGCATGATTGACGCGCCGCTGCCTGAAGCGGGGTATTTTCTTAACAATTTTCTTGACAATCAAGGCCCTATGGATTATTCTGATTCTATAGACAGAGAAAATATGTGGTAAGTCTTACATTCAGTATTTCTAAGAATTAAAGGCATTCGTTTTTTCCCATTTGGAGAAACTTATTTGAGGCGGCAGTGCTGTGACGGGTGAAATGTCAGAAGAGACAGCGGAGATTTGCAGATTTGGGAGACATGCGGAATGAACGGAAAAACGTATGAGAATGAGATACTTTATCATTATACAGATTTTCAGGCGCTGGACGGAATTCTTCATGATGCCAGACTGCGGGTGAACAATGTCCTGAATATGAATGACGCGGCGGAGATGCGCTATTTCATGAGCCGGCTGTGCGACGCGGTTGCCGGGAGGCTGGAAAATGAGGGAGACAGCGGGAAGGCGGGACAGGTGCGGGCGCTTTTTGCCGGGGCGCTGAAAAGGGAATTTTACCATCCGGCGTATGCGGCGTGCTTTTCGCTCCACCGGGACGACGCGGCACAGTGGGAGCGTTACGGGAATCGCGGAAGGGGCGTATGCATTGCGTTTCAGGGAAAGTATTTACAGAAAATGGCACAGGGGGCATTGTCGCTTCAGACTGTTTTTTATCAGGAAGATATGAATACCCATAATTTGACAGGTGTATTTTACCGGTTGGTAAAGCGGAACGAGGAGCTGTCGGCGGAAAGCCCCGACATCCGGAAGGCGCTGAATTATGCCTGGAGCTGTTCGGCGGCCTTTAAGCATCCTTCTTTTCTGTCGGAGCAGGAAGTAAGGCTGGTGGTTTCGCCATCCGTGAAGGAAGATTTTGATATCAGGCCATGCTACCATGTCAGCAAGGAGCGCATCAAGAAGTATTACCCGCTGGAGCTGGATTCCATGTGTATGAGAATCGGAATCGGATGGGAGGAGCTGGTCCCGGAGATCATCATCGGGCCGGAATCCACACAGTCGCAGTCAATCCTGCAGGATTATCTCCGGGATAACGGGCTGGACGGGCTGGCGGAGCGGGTTTCCATGTCCAACTGTCCGCTGCGGAGGTCTCCGGCGTAACAATGGGCGCGGTGCCGGCGGCGGAAGGACCAATGCGTTTGCGGGGCAGGTATATTATCCGCAACGGATGGAATAATAAAGAAAGCATCGGAACGGTTCGTATGGCGGTGGATACCCGTGACATACGGGCCAGGGATGCGCGGTTCCGGAATAATATGAAAGGATAAGCCCGGCATGGGGAAGGGATATGCGGGCGACAGGAAGGATATGGTAAATTCGGATACGGTAAAACTCCTTCAGGAGTGCGACGCCGGTACTAAGATGGCGGTGACGGCTATCAATGAAGTGTTGGAAAATGTGCGGGATACCGACATGAAGCGGCTGCTGCAGGAGAGCAGAAGGCATCATGAGAAGCTGGGGGACGAGATTCATTCTCTGCTGATCAGCCACGGGACAGCGGAAAAGGATCCCACGCTCCTGGCAAAGGGAATGTCATGGATGAAGACAAACATGAAATTGAGCATGGACAACAGCGATGCCGCAGTGGCGGACCTGATTACGGACGGCTGCAATATGGGCGTGAAATCCCTCAACAAATCCCTCAATCAGTACAGGATGGCGGACCATAAGTCCAAGGATATCGGCGAGAAACTGATTTCCATTGAGGAAAAGCTGTGCGGCGATCTGGAGAAATATCTGTAAGTGAAACTGCTTTTCCGTAACGGCTCGGCAGACACCGGGCTGTTACGGAAATACATATGCTGTGAGGCGGCAAAGCTTTATGGAGCCAGGGTGCTGCGAGGCGGCAAAGCCTTATGGAGCCAGGGTGCTGCGAGGCGCAAAGGTTTGGGGTGCAGGGACAATGCGAAGTGTGAAAGGAGCGGATAAAGGTGAAGGAAAATCAGCAGATAAGAAAAGAAGACGTAAAAGTAGTATTTGATTCGCCCTATGTGAAGGTGGCGGACATTCGGTATGCGCCGGGAAAGCATTATTACGATGCAACCAGAAGGAACCCGGAGGAACTGACTGCGGTCAAGACGGATGAGGAGTTCAGAACCATGTTTCCCGATGCGGTGAGTTGTTTCGTTATCCTCGATACGCCCGGGGAGGAGGCGAAGCTGCTGCTGTCCTATGAATTCCGCTATCCCACGGGACGGTATCTGCTCAGTGTGCCGGCGGGGCTGATCGACAGGGAAGACGAAGCGGAGCAGGATCCCGTTTATTCGGCAGCGGTCCGGGAAATCAGAGAGGAGACAGGGCTTGAAGTGACGGAAGGAGACAGGGTATTTACCGTCAATCCGCTGGTGTTCTCCACGCCCGGAATGACGGACGAGAGCAATGCGCTGGTATGCGCGGTTCTGCACGGTGCGGATCTGTCGGCGCTTTCCCAGGAGGGAGCGGAGGGTTCGGAACAGTTTGACGGATTTGCGCTTCTGACGAAGGCGGATGCGCGTAAGGTCTTCTGTGAGGGGAGGGATGAAAGGGGGAATTTTTATCCGCTGTACACATGGGCTGCATTGAGTTATTTTGTTTCGGATGCCTGGAAGGCCTGAAGAGATGTCGGTAAATGAAAAGAGGTGGTGTGGATGAACCAGAAACTGAAGGAGAAGATACTGGAATCCCTTTCCGCAGTTCTGCCCATAACGGGCATTGTGCTGCTTTTGAGCATCCTGCTGGTACCCATAGACCTGGGAACCATGGTGATGTTTATTGTGGGTGCGATTATGCTGGTAATCGGAATGGGCTTTTTCCAGCTTGGCGCAGAGATGTCCATGACCCCTTTGGGGGAAGGTATCGGTGTACAGATTTCGAAGACAAGGAAGATTCCGCTGATTTTTCTGATCGGCTTTTCCATGGGGGCGATTATTACAATCTCGGAGCCGGATCTCCAGGTGCTGGCGGCGCAGGTGCCGTCGATTCCCAATCTGACGCTGATTCTCACGGTGGCTGTGGGTGTGGGAATTTTCCTGGCGGTGGCCATTCTCAGGATTTTGTTCCAGATTCATCTTTCCACCATATTGATTGGTCTCTATGTTGCCCTCATCGGCATATCCTTTTTTGTTTCAAGGGACTTCCTGGCGGTGGCCTTTGACTCCGGCGGTGTGACCACAGGTCCCATGACGGTGCCGTTTATCATGGCAATGGGTGTGGGCCTTGCGTCCGTCCGCGGTGATAAGAACGCATCAAGCGACAGCTTCGGCCTGGTAGCGCTTTCCAGCGTGGGCCCAATACTGGCGGTGCTGCTTCTGGGGATGTTTTTCAGTCCCAGCGAGGCGGCGTATTCCGCGGCGGGAGTAGCCAATGTCAGCACTACCCGGGATGTGGTAAAGGAATTTGTCTTCAGCATGCCGCCTTATGTGAAGGAGGTGCTGATATCCCTGATTCCGGTGGCGGCAGTGTTTATTCTGTTTCAGACGTTCACCCATCGCTACCCGCACAGGCAGGTAAAGAGGGTAACGGTCGGTTTTGCGTATACATATATAGGGCTGGTGCTTTTTCTCTGCGGGGTGAACGTGGGGTTCGCGCCGGTGGGTTCCCTGCTGGGAAATGAGATAGCTTCCGAGGCCTGGAAATGGCTTCTGGTACCTATCGGCATGCTGATCGGTTATTATATCGTAAAGGCGGAGCCGGCTATCCAGGTGCTGAACCGACAGGTGGAAGGCGTAACCAACGGTTCCGTGTCGGCGAAATCCATGAACCTCTGCATGTCCCTGGGGGTGTCTGCCAGTGTGGGCCTGTCCATGATGCGTGTGCTGACAGGGCTGCCGATTCACTGGATTGTAGTACCGGGTTATGTCATTGCGCTGATTTTGTCCAGGTTTGTCCCCAAGATGTTTGTGGGTATCGCATTCGACTCCGGCGGTGTGGCCAGCGGACCGATGACTACGACGTTTCTGCTTCCCCTGAGCATCGGTGCCTGCGATGCGGTGGGCGGCAATCTGATGACGGATGCATTCGGCGTGGTGGCGCTGGTAGCGCTGACGCCTTTGATAGCCATTCAGCTGATGGGAATTCTCTATCAGTACAAGCTGAAGCTGGAGGAAAGTGCCGCGGTACAGGAGGCGGAAGTGCTGCATGTTATGGATGACATCATTGAATTTGAGGAGGGCGGTATAGATGGAGGACAATCGTAAAAAAGCGGCTTTTCGTATGCTGTTCCTGATTGCCACGCCGAAGCTGGTAAACAAGGCGACGGCCTTATTTAAGGAGGGGAATGTTCCCATGCAGTATGTCTTCCATGCCCAGGGCACAGCCACCAGCGATGTTATGGATATGCTGGGGCTGGACGGAGTGGACAAGAATATACTGATGAGCATGATGCCCAAGTGTTTCGCGGACGACATGCTGAAGAAGCTGCGAAAAAAACTGCATCTTGGCATGCCGAATACCGGAATTGCATTTACGGTGCTTATGAACGGCGGCAGCGGGCATCTGGTACAGCTGATAGAAAATCTGGAGCCGGAAGAGGGCAGGAAATTTTTGGAGAGGAATGATGCCGATATGACAGATAACGAGTACAGTATGATTATGGCGATCGTAAACCAGGGATACAGTGAGGATGTGATGAACGCCGCCAGGCCGAAGGGCGCTTCCGGCGGTACGGTGTTCCACAGCAGGCGCATCGGAAGCCAGGAGGCCATGAAATTCTGGAAGATCAGCGTACAGGAGGAGCGGGAGGTGGTTATCATCCTGGCCACAAAGGAGGATAAGCTGGCCATCATGCAGGAAATCGGCCGGCAATGCGGCATGCAGAGCAAGGCCCAGGGCGTGGTGATGTCGCTTCCGGTGGACGGGATTGTGGGCCTGGATTAAGGAAGCGGGCACACATTCGGAAGGGGGAGGCGCCGAAGGAAGGCATTCAGCAGTATTCCTTCGCCTCATACAAATAAAGCCGTCCCCTTTTGCCCACCCTTGCCACGGCTTCTACATGATAGAGGATATTCAGAACCGTCTGGGCCAGGGACAGGGGGATGCGGGCTGCCGCGGCAAATTCTTTGGAGGTGAAAGCGCCTTCCAGTTCAAAGGGCACAAACTGCAGGAAGTCCTGCGGGCAGTCCAGTTCTATTTCCCGGACCAGCTCCGTAGGAATCCTGTCATAGCGGCTGGCGCCCTTTTTCCGGTCCTTGCTCCAGCCGTTCAGCAGTTTATATTCCTCCACGTCCAGCAGGACCAGCCGCAGGCGGAGATTGGGGTCCTTCAGGTACGCCTTGATCTTATATAATTCCGGAAAAACCAGGTAGGGATTGCCCTTTCGGGGGGATTTGCGCTTTTTGCTTAAACTCCCGCTCTCCTCGTCAATCCAGATAAGCCATTTTTCATGAGGGATTGGATAGACGATGGTCACGGGATACAGGGGCAGGAACGCAGCGAGCTTGCCCCGCATCTTGTCAAACTGCCGGGTTTGGATTTCTATGATTTCACCGTCGGCAAAAATGTCTGCCACGTAATTTTCTATGGGGATCTCCTGACGGTCTTCATTCGGCTCGTAATAGTTCTTCAGTATGGCATGGAGACTCTTTTCCGCCAGGGTTCCGATGCCCAGGCGCTGCCTGTCGATTCCGATTACTTTTCTTTTTGCAGCTTCGAAAGCTTTTTTGTCAGGCATTTTATACCTCTTTTCGACTGATATATTTTGGGTGCCACAGTGACAGGATACCACAGATTCCGCCTGTTTTCCACCCTGAATACAGGTTTTTGCGGGTTCTTTTATGCGGTCCGTTTTGCTGTGCCCGGGCAGAATTCTTTTCAGACAGATACTTGTGGCAACGGGCAAGGGATGTTATAATGTAGCTTGACGGCAGCTTCCATTGCGGAGCGTGTGATTCCAGCGGGCGATGAGCCAGGCGGATGCCGCGAGGGTCATATACCCTTTGCTTGCGGCGGGGGTGCTGGCTTGCTTTCGGCGGAAGGCGGGGGCATGTATTCCTCCAGGGATGGGGGAAACGGGGGCAATGCTCCGCTGCCCGGGAGTGCTGCGGGTTTGAAAAAACGATGCTTGACGATATACGGTTAAGCATAGATTAGGATACGGTATCAGAGAAGATGACATACGGGGAATTTTGCGGAAAATTTCATATTCAGTTGAATCAACAGCAGTCGGAAGCGGTTCAGTCCGTCCAGGGGCCGGTCCTTCTGCTGGCGGTGCCGGGAAGCGGGAAGACGACGGTGCTGGTTACCAGGCTGGGGTATATGATTTACTGTGCCGGTATTGCGCCGGAACATATTTTGACGTTGACTTACACGGTGGCTGCCACGCATGATATGGCAGCCCGTTTTCGTTCCGTTTTTGGGGACGGGCTGGGCGAACGGCTGGAGTTCCGTACCATTAACGGCGTCTGTGCCAGGGTGATCCAGCACTATGGGCGGCTGATTGGCAAAAGCGCTTTTACGCTTGTAACGGACGAGAAGCGTACGGCAGCCATGCTTTCCTCCATTTACCAGAAGACGGAGGGCTGCTTTGCCGCGGCAGGCGATATTAAAAATGTCCGCACACTGATCACCTACATTAAAAACAGAATGCTTGATGAAGAGGAAATCCGCGGGCTGGACCAGGAGGCCGATTTTCATATTTCGGAGATTTACCGCGCTTACTGCGACGAGATGCGCAGCCGCGGCTGGATGGACTATGACGATCAAATGGTATACGCATATACGATCTTGCGTAAAAATCAGGAGACGCTGGAGTATTTTCAGAACCAATATCCTTATATCTGTGTGGATGAGGCGCAGGATACCTCCAAAATTCAGCACGAAATCATCCGGCTGCTGGCGGGAAAGCAGGACCAGCTGTTTATGGTGGGGGATGAGGACCAGAGCATCTACGGCTTCAGGGCAGCTTATCCGGAGGCGCTGCTGTCCTTTGAGCAGGACCATCCGGGGGCAAGGGTGCTGCTGATGGAGGAAAACTTCCGCTCCAATGCCCATATTGTGGAGGCGGCTGACCGTTTTATCCGGAAAAATGTCCTGCGCCATGAGAAGCACATGCGGGCGGCCCGTCCGGCAGGGGCGGAGATCCGGCAGATTGACGTGAAAGGGCGCAGCGTGCAGTACCGCTATCTGCTGAAGGTGGCGGAAGACTGCCGACAGGAGACAGCCGTGCTTTATCGGGATAACGAGAGCGTGCTGCCGCTGGTGGACCTGCTGGAGCGCCATGGGATTCGGTATCGTCTCCGCAATGCGGAACTGGCTTTTTTCACCCACCGGGTGGTGCTGGATATTCAGAATATTATTTTCTTTGCGGAGAACCCGCAGGATACGGAACTGTTTATGCAGATATATTATAAGATTTCGACTTATATCGGCAAGGAAAATGCAATCCGTATCTGTGAGATCAGCAGGGAAAAGAAAATGGAGGTTTTGGAGGCCGCGTATTTTCACGGAGAGCTTTCCCAGAAAACCAAAGAAAACTGCCGGACAATCCGGGCGGGGTTGAAAGCCATGCTGAAGGACCAGGCAGAATCGGCGCTGAACCGGATTACGCGGGAACTGGGGTATGGGGAGTACCTGGAGCGTGCGGGCATGGGCGACGGCAGGCTTTTTGTGCTGAGGGCAATCGCGAAAAACGAGGAATCGCCCCGGAGGCTGTTGGAGCGGCTGGCGGAGCTGCAGCAGATTATAAAAGACAAACCCAATCAGCCCGACTGCAGATTTATCCTTTCCACGATTCATGCCAGCAAAGGACTGGAGTACGATGCGGTTTATCTTATGGACGTGATAGACGGAATATTTCCGGAGAAGATGCCGGAGGGCGGAGAACTTTCGGGCAGGGGAGCCGATGGGGGGAGTCCCGCAGGGACAAAGGCGGCAGCCGGGAACGGCAGGTTTGCGGACAGAAAGTCCTTGAAGGAAATGTTCATGAGGGAGAAGATGATGAAGGAAAGGGCCATGGGCGGAAATGACCCATGCAAAGCAGCCGGCGATGCGGGGACGGCATGCGGGAAAAGCGGGAGCGTAAAGAGCCGGGAGGAAAAGGCGCTGGAAGCCTGGGAGGAGGAACGGCGGCTGTTTTACGTGGGCGTTACCAGGGCGAAAGAACGTTTGTTCCTGTTCTCGGTAAACCGAAAATCCGTATTCATAAAGGAATTTATGAGGGGTCCGGTGCCCCAGGCGGAAAGCAGGGAGAGGAAACCGGAGCTGCAGATAAAGCCCATTGTCCGCGTACACCGGGATGTGGGGCTGAAAAAGATATTTTCCGAGGCGGGGTTCCGTCAATTCTGTGAACCGTTGGGCGCGGGGTTGTTGGTGGAACATAAGAAGTTCGGAAAAGGCGTTATTGTGGAAATGGATGAAAGCTGGGTGGTGATTCAGTTTGAGGAGAAAGCCCGCCGCTTTGAATTGAGGACATTGTATGAAAACGGCCTGCTGACGTTTTAGATTTCTCACACTGGGTATTGCATTCCGCGGGCCTATCCTTTAAACTGGTGTGTAAGGAATCGGCTGTTTGATGCGCGGTAAAAATTCGACAGGCGCGGGAAGCGTGAAATGCGGTATGGAGGTATGGATGGCGGGCAGAACGGTAAGGGAGAGATTGGAAGACAGTGAACTGAAGGTATTCTGCGGTTTCTCCATAATGATGGTGATTGCGGCAGGGATTGCGGGCATGGTGCTGGACGGACAGGGACCCGCAGGCGTACTCCGGGGGCTGTGGACGATTATTATTTCAAGGGATGCCCTGATTACGGACTACTTTGAGCTGGCGGGATATGGTTCGGCCCTTATGAATGCGGCGATTGTGATGGCCATGGGGCTATGGCTGCTGCACCGGGAAGGGGTCAGGTTTACCGGGCTGACCATGGCGGCGATTTTTATCAATGTGGGCTACGGGCTGTGGGGGAAGAACCCGGTGAATATCCTGCCCATCCTTTTGGGTTCATCTGTCTATGCGAAGATACATGGTTATCGGCTGGGCAGATATATGTATACGGCGTTGTTTGGCACCTGCCTGGCGCCGCTGGTGACGGAGCTGGTTTTCCTGCTGCCCTTTGACCGGAAAATCAATCTGCTGATCGCGGTGGGTGCCGGAATCCTCATCGGTTTTGTGCTGCCGGGGCTTTCCGCCCATACGGCGTCCACCCATATGGGATTTACCTTATTCAATGTGGGGTTTTCGGCGGGCATCCTTGCCTTTGTGATGGTCTGCATCCTGAAGTCCTTCGGGCTGGAATGCGAGTCGGTGCTGATCTGGCGGGAGGGAAGGCCGCTCTGGATCGGGCTGGGGCTTTACGGTTATTTTTTACTGACATTTTTGTATGGAATGTACCTGGACAGGGGAAAATTAAACGGTATACGGAAGATTTGGAAGCATCCCGGACGGGCGGTGGCGGATTTCGTGCTGATGGAAGGTGTGGGAAGCACGCTGATGAATATGGCGATGGTGGGCGCCCTCTGCGAGACCTACATATATCTGATCGGAGGGGATTTGTCAGGTCCGGTGGTGGGGGCGATCCTGTCGGCATTCGGTTTTGCCGCATTCGGCGCCCATGTGAAAAACTATCTGCCGATCCTGGCCGGCGTATACCTGTCCACGCTCCTGAACCAGTTTGAGGCTACAACGCCGGGGGTGCAGTTGGCGGCGATTTTTGCCGTGGGGCTGGCGCCGATTGCGGGACGCTTCGGCGTGGCGGCGGGAATTTTTGCGGGGATGCTCCATGTGGCCATTGCCACATGCACCTCACAGATGTATGGCGGGCTGAACCTTTATAACAACGGATTCAGTACCGGCTGGGTGGCAATCATAATGGTACCCGTGATGGACAGCCTTATGACGGAATATAAAAATAGGAAGAGGAAGAAAGAGAAAAATGTTTGATGAACAGAGGAAAACCGCAAAAATCGTGGCGGAGCTGACTATGTTTTTCCTGTCTGTGGGGGCTGATCAAATCAATTCCAGCATTAAAAGGCAGGGAGGCCAGGGAATTATCGCCTTCCATGCCAATTACAGCCCTGAGGAAGCGGACAAGCTGAAGGAATTGAAAGCACTGGAGGAGCAGCGGAACAACGGGATAGAAGATATTTACTGGGAACTTGCGGGTTCCGGAAATTTCGGCGAAACCAGCCAGCTGCACCTGGTGGGGATGATGGTGGATAGAGCGGAAATCCGTATGGAAGACGGGTTTGTAGACCTGAAGCTGTATAAACAGATTCGGGAGTAGGGCACGGATTTTCGCTTTACGGAAAGGATAACCGTAAGAATGGGTAAATACATCCGGTGTATCGTGCTGCTTTTGCTGATAGCGGCTGCGGTCTGTTTGGGCATCCGCTTTTATCCGGTTTGGAGGGCGGCCCGGTATCTGCATGAAAATATGGATTTGGCGCATTATGCCTATGAACTGGAAGTGGAACTGGACAGTGGAGCGCTGCGGAGAGAGTACGGCAGCCTGTTTACGGTCCTGACAGGCATGACAGGCTTTGAGGAAGACGCTCTGTGCCATCTTACCGTCAGAGGAAATGTGTGGGAGGATACCATTCATGTCCTGCTTTATCCCCAGGGTGCCGGGAATCCGCTCGTGGAGTTGTATCTGGGAAATGACATGGATGTCATAAACGAAACGCTGATTTACCATGCCGTTCGCAGCCATCTGGCAGAACAGTTCCGGTTGTTCGGCCTTGTGCTGCCGGAGCAGGAGGAATCGCTGTACATGAGCCTGGAACAGGTGGAGCAGATGTTCGGGCTGGATTTGGAAAGCGTCCGCAATTTCGGCCTTCCGTTTACGGGCGACGAGATTTCCGCGGTTCGGTATTTTATCCTGTTGGCTGTGATGGACAGGGAAAAGGGGGAGGGCAGAAGCCTTTATTCGCTGGAAACGGGGCAGATGGCGGCGGGAATCGAAGTGCCGGAAGGCGGCAGCGATGTGCCGCTGACGCTCCGGCTACATATAGAGAAGCCGGGAGAAACGGACGAGAAAATATTGGGTATTATTTCCCGCCTGGGCTTTCCGGTGGACAGAGGGCGGCTGTCCATGGTGAAAAGCGTATCGCTCACCATGGTTCCGGGAGGAAATGAGATCGTCATGCCTGAAAATTTTGTAAATCAGACTGTGGTGGAGCTGATTTCACGGATCCGGGAACTGCTGATAAAGCTGTTTGGCTGACCCGTTCAGGCTTATAAGGGCTTCGCGGGACCCTGATGTGCGGGGAGGAAGGTTTTGTCATGCTGCATGTGATTGAAGATTCACTTATGGACAGCGTAAGGCTGATTCCGTTTTTATTTTTGACTTATCTTGCCATGGAATATCTGGAACACAGGGCCGGAAAGGGGATGCAGAAATGGATTAAGGGAGCGGACAGGGCGGCGCCGGTAATGGGCGGCCTTCTGGGGGCGGTTCCCCAGTGCGGCTTCTCGGCGGCAGCGGCAAATCTGTATGCCGGGCGGGTGATTTCCCTGGGTACCCTGCTTGCAATCTTCCTGTCCACTTCCGACGAGATGCTGCCTGTGCTGATATCCGAGCGGGTACCGGTGGGCACCGTGCTGGGCATTGTCCTGGCGAAAGCGGCATTCGGTGTGGCGGCCGGGCTGGCGGTTGACTTTATGCTGCGGAAAAAGGGCGGGGAGAGGCAGAAGGGCATTTCCGATATCTGCACCCAGGAGCGGTGCCGCTGCGAGAAGGGGATTATCCCGGCGGCCCTGAACCATACCCTGCGGATTTTCCTCTTTATCCTGCTGGTTTCGTTTGGGCTGAATCTGCTGCTGCATTATGCGGGGGAGGAGGCACTGGCGAAGCTGATTTTAAACAAACCCGTAATCGGTCCCATACTGTCAGGGCTGGTGGGCCTGATTCCCAACTGTGCCGGCTCCGTGGCGATTACCCGGCTGTACCTGGAGGGCGCCATGGGGCTGGGGGCGGCAATGGCAGGGCTTCTCGCCGGTTCCGGCGTTGGCCTTCTGGTCTTGTTCCGTGTCAACCACAACAGGCGGGAGAATGTGAAAATCATGCTGCTGCTGTATGGGATTGGAGTTGGGGCAGGGATTGTCATGGGTATGTTTTGGCGTTAGGGCATGTTTGGAAATTGCCTTCCGGCGAATGGGGGAGCGCGGTTTGCCGCGGCAGACGGCAGGAATTCAAAGGTGCTTTCAGGTTTTAGATGCGCCAAAAACTTGCGCAAAGTGCTGTGGCGGGCATCCTGTGTGCCCTGGGGACCAATGCAATTTGTGATTTTGGCGGTTAAAACGGTGTTTACCGGTGAAAAAATGAGGAAATTGCCAAAAGTAAAAAAATCTTAAAAAATATTTGAAAAAACACTTGCATTTATAAGAAGAATGTAATATAATTTGTTTTGTTGTTAAGGAAACAACAAGTTAGCAACAGACGCAGGACATGCGTGAGATAAAATGCGCCGCTAGCTCAGTTGGTAGAGCACCTGACTCTTAATCAGGGTGTCCAGGGTTCGAGCCCCTGGCGGCGCACTTGGAAGAACTGTTTTTGAGGACCTGGGAGCCTTGGGGACGGTTCTTTTTTTGTGCCGTAAAGGCATAATCCCGGAGCGTGTCTGAAAATTTCTTCCGACAGATGGCAGGAATGAATTTTTAAACACCTCGCTTCACAGATAAAATTCATAAAGGAGAACGAAAATGAAAAAGCTGTTGAGTATCGCGGTTACGCTGTGTGCGCTTGCATGCGCGGTGGGATTTTGGCTGGTGGGAGGATCCGGGTTCCTGAAGATGCGGGCCGGTTCTGAGGCGATTGGAGAGGAGGCATTTGAACAGGCAGAGGGAAAGTACGTGTCTTACGAGGTGCCATATCCGGTTGCGTCCTGTGTGGAGGAATATTACTCGGGTGATCCGGACCGTGTGAAAACGATGGGATATGTGGCTTACGACGAGGCGCGCCAGGCGTTCTTATATGTGACGGTTCCGGACGGGGACTCCGGAAGGCTGGAGAACCTGATGTGGAATCTGAAGCTGGCGGTGGAGCTGCGGGCAGGTAAAGACATGAGTCCGGCTGTCGTGGAGGGCACACTGGAACCCATGGGGGAAGGGGATGTGGAACGTGTCCTTGACGCCGTGGAAGACAGCGAAGTAATCGGCCTTTACTGGGATTTATCGGGAGATGAGGCATACATGGAAGCCTATTTCAGCGATTCCTACGGCAAGGTAATAGAAAATATGTGCCTGAACCTGGACGGGATTCTGGAGGGGGCAAAGTGGTATTATATTGAAGACGGAGTTGTAGGCGGCCTGCATACATCCGAAATCTGGATATGCATGCTGACAGCGGCACTCAGCCTTTTGATATTTGTGATTCGCCTGGTGTCTCTGTTCACGGGAGGGAAAAAGAAGAAGATTGCCCTGCCGGCTCCCTCCGGAAGCAAGATGGAGCAGTTCTATGGATGGGAGAGGGAATGGGTTGAGGAATGGTGTGAATACAGCCTGAAGCGGGGCCGCAGGCTGGCGTATATAGCGGTTATCGGCAGCGTGGTGATTCTGACGGCAATCGGCATCTATGTGAAAACGCCCACTCAGCGGCTGATTGCGTTCCAGCTGCCCTTGGGACTGCTTTTGGGGGAACTGATAGGGGCATTGTTCTGGTACGGCCAGAAGGGACAGGCGAAGCCGGAAAAAATCCTGAAGAAATTTGCCAAACGCATTGGGAAAATATTCCCTTCCGCCACGGAACAGGAGATGTTTGCCGAGGACATCCTAGCTGCCGGAAAGGAATGGGAGTTGCGTGAGAAGACAAAGGAAGCCATGTTCCAGGCGGTGGTTGGAACCCGCTACTGGGTCGTTCTGCACTGGAACGGAATGGTGACGGTTGTGGATGGGGATAAAGTGGGCAAGATAGAGACGGAGACCATATCGGGAACGGTACGCAGCGGCAAGGTCCGCGTCAGCTACATATCCTATGCCGTTCGTTTCTATTACAAGAGCGGCACGCCGAAGAAGTCCTGCGATGTCTCAGTGAGCTACAACACCAAGGAAATGCAGAGGTCTTTCATTGACCTTATCAGGAAACGGGTCGGAGAGAACGTGGATTTTATGATGCTGTAATATGTCGGGAGGCGGCAAACATGAAAATATATCTTTTCAGGCACGGGGAAACGGACTGGAATAAGCAGCGCAGGCTGCAGGGGCAAAGCGATGTGCCCCTGAATGCGTTCGGCATAGAGTTGGCAGAGAAAACGGCCAGGGCGCTGGAGCAGGAGGGGACCGTCTTCGACAGGGCGTTCAGCTCCCCCCTGTCCAGGGCATTGGAAACTGCCCGGATCCTGTCGGGAGGACGGGACATTCCGCTGGAAACGGACAGCAGGCTGATAGAGATGAACTTCGGCGCATATGAAGGCAGTGCTTTCGACCCGCCCAAAAAGGAGCCTTCCCACCCGCTGCATAATTTCCTGTGCAGGCCGGAATGTTATGTACCCGCTGAGGGGGCGGAATCCTTCGATGAGGTTGGGGCGCGTGCCGGGGCATTTCTCCGGGAGAAAATCATGCCCCTGGAAGGAAGCTGCGATACGGTGCTGGTGACGGCTCACGGCGCCTTTAACCGGTGCCTTCTGCGGGCCATATCTTCCGCGCCTCTGGAGGATTTCTGGAAGGTGGGGCTGCCCAACTGTGCGGTTTCCGTCCTGTCTCTGCAGAATGGATGCTTTGAAATTCTGGAAATGAGCAGAATATATTATGAAACACCTGTCAATGTAAGGCCGTGAACGGATGCCGTCCCCGGGAGCCGCGGCCGATGCGGGATTGGGGCGGACAGGGCTTACCGGGGCATCCATTCCGAAATCCGGAGGAAAATGAAAAATGACTGCATTTTTTGATACACATGCACATTATGACGACAAGGCTTTCGACGAAGACAGGGAGACGCTTCTGGAAGCCCTGCCGGGGAAGGGAATAGCAAGGGTGGTGAATGTGGGCGCCAGCCTGGCGTCCTGTAAGCGTACCGTTTCCCTGGCGGATAGATATGATTATATATACGCCGCGGTAGGTATCCATCCCAGCGAGACGGCGGAGCTGGAGGGGGAATCCCCTGACGCGCCAGGAGGGCAGTCCGCGGAGTCTCCCGATGCCCTGGAGCAGCTGAAGGCCATGTGGAACCATGAAAAATGCGTGGCGGTGGGGGAAATCGGACTTGACTATTACTGGGACAAGACCCACCGGGAGATTCAGAAGAAGTGGTTTGTCCGCCAGCTGCGGTTTGCCGGAGAGCGCGGCCTGCCGGTGATAATTCACTCCCGGGACGCTGCCAGGGACACCATTGACATTATGGCGGGGGAAAAGGCGGGGGAAATCGGCGGCGTTGTCCATTGCTTTTCCTATACAAAGGAGACTGCCGGGATTTTTCTGGACATGGGGTTCTATATCGGAATCGGCGGTGTGCTGACCTTCCAGAACGCCAGAAAGCTGAAGGAAGCGGCGGCCTATATCCCGATGGACAGGATTGTCCTGGAGACGGACTGCCCTTACCTGGCGCCGGCGCCTTACAGGGGAAAGCGCAACAGTTCCCTTTACCTGCCCCTGGTGGCGGAGGTCCTGGCGCAGGTGAAGGGGATTTCCGAGGAAGAGGTGCGCAGGGCGGCATGGGAGAACGGGATGAGGCTGTATGGCATGAAGGAGCGGGAAAAAATATAGGTTAGGGCAAAATAGGGCATATCGACAGATAAAAGGCCGAATGAGGGATAAAAAGCAATATGGATACGAATCAGATGATTATCATTGTAAGCCTGGCGGTTGCAGCCATGCTGTTCAGCGCGGTGCTTTATCTGCGGCAGCGGGCAAGGCGGGGCAGGCCCGAAGAATATGACCTGATGGAAGGGCATGAATTCGAGCATTACTGCGGGGAGCTGCTGAAGAAATGCGGCTTTCAGGAAGTACAGGTCACCAGGGGCAGCGGCGATTACGGCGTGGACATCCTGGCCGAGAAGGACGGCGTCACCTATGCCGTCCAGTGCAAGTGCTACAATGTGCCGGTGGGGGTGAAGGCCGTACAGGAGGCTTACGCGGGCAGGGATTATTATGACAGGATGGTGGGTGCGGTACTCACCAACCAGTATTTTACCCAGCCCGCCATAGAGGCTGCCCGAAAGCTGAAGATTCTTCTGTGGGACAGGGAATACCTGGAGGACATGGTAGAGGACAGCGGAATGTGAAAAACTGTAATTACGAGCAATAATTTACGGTTTGCCATCTTCCGCCGCCGTGATATCGTAAGCGTTCAGCCGCTCCCGCAGAGAGAGGAAATCCGACGGGCCGCTGTCCAGGAAGAAAAGGTGGAAACGGTAATCCGTATAGTCCGCGCCCCAGAGCTTCCGGGCTTCTTCACGGAGGGAAAGGATTTCCAGATAGCCCAGGTAATACTTCGGGTAATTGCAGGGGGACTGGACGATGTAATTGTAGACGGACTTTGCGGTATCAGCATCCTGCACGCCGAACTGCTGCAGCAAATCCGCAATCTGCTGCAGGGATGCGTTTTCGTAATGAATCATGATATCCATCAGGGAGTAAAGGCACAGCTGCAGGCTTCGGTTGTGTGCTTCCAGCCGGGCGGTGAGCGCTGCCGCTTCCTGTCCGTTTTCCGTTAAAAGTTCCGCCGCGTAATCATAGGCGCGAAATTCCACATACACGGCCCAGCCCTCCTGGTAACCGCCGTACCAGAGCAGTTCCCGGGCGGGGCGCTCTCCCGCGGCAAGGGCGGAGCGGTTGTGATAGACGGTCTGGTACAGATGCCCAGGATAGCCTTCGTGGGCAAGCGTGGTGTATAGTTCCAGCCCGTCTGGGGTCTTGCTGCGGTTGATGTAGATACTGTTGGAGTCCGTGGCGTCCAGGGGCACGGTCAGGTAAAAAGCCGGCGCGCAGTATGGCTCCAGGCTGCCGGACACTGCCTTGACGGCAATGGAAGCGGGATTCCCCGGCAGGTCCGGAAAGTCCTCTTTCATCCGGTTTCGCAGATCATACAGCATCTGCGAGGCATCTCTGTAAGGAAACGCTTCCCAGTCGTTTTTCGCAATCCATTCCACGATTTCAGGATATTCTTCCGCCAGTTTTTTGATTTCACCATATTCTCTTGAAAACTGCATTGTCAGCATATCACGGATTTCCGCTGCCGGGCGGTAGGAGCCGGTTTCGGAGATAAGGAGCTGTTCGTAATACATCTGCCCTTCCGGCAGCGCCGCCAGGCCGGCAGGCAGTACGGAATCGTCCTCCAGAAGGATAAGCCCGTCTCCCAGGGCCGTGTAGGCGGGAAGGAGTACTGTCTTCAGCAGCCTTTCGTTTTGGTCCTCGTAGGCGGCGGCTTCCCCGGCGGTGATGACTTTCCCGTCCACCAGCGGGGCAAGGCGTTCCCGGAAGGTGGTCTGAAGAAAATGCGAGCCGTTCTCCAGGGCTTCTTTTGTGACGATTGTGTCACATTGCTCGCGCACCTCTTTCAGGAAGGCGCCGGGCATGATGAGTCCTGCCGCGGCTTTCTCCTGCTCGTAGATGAGGACGGAGTCGAAGTAATCGTCGACCTGGTCCAGCAGGGCCAGGTAATCGTCCACATCCCGGCGGCAGCGGAAGGGATACTCGGCCAGGAGGATGGGGAGGTTGGACTGGGTGCCGGAAGCGGGAGAGAGCGGTTCGTCGTAGTAGGTAAAACGGCTCAGTGCCAGCGAATTTTCCAGGGTTCTGACCAGAAGGCGCAGCAGATAGGCGTCCGGCTCGGAAAGCTTTTCCGGGCGCAGGGCCTTAAGGGCCGCCAGGGTATTCTCGGATTCCGCCTGTCCGCGCAGGGCGCGTTCGGCATCATAACAGGCCAGCACGGGTTCATAGTCGCCGAGGCCGAAATTGCCGGGATTGGCCAGTGTGTAGTGCATGCTCAGAGTGTTGGATTTCATCTCGTCGGCGAACAGCCTGGCCGTAATACTGTCGAACTGCTTCTGGTCCCGCCGAAAAGAGAAAAGGAAAATGACCATGCAGGAAAAGGCCGCCAGGAAAACAATGCCGAAGAGCATTTGCCGGAATGAAATGGGGGAGTGCTTTTTCAAGAGATCACCTGAAGGTTAATATTGTTATACTATATGAAGCATGGGGAGCGGCCATGCATTTCTTTTTCTTGACTTGAACGCATATTTTTCCTATACTTAAAATAAGGTAAAGAACACCTAGTCGTCGGAATAAATAACGTTCCGGGCGGGAAGAGAGGTAATGCATGAGCGAGGCAATCAAAAGAGCGATTCAGGACGGAAAGACGATTCTGGGGCTGGAGTTCGGTTCCACGCGTATCAAGGCCGTACTGGTGGACGGGACCCACAGGGCTGTGGCACAGGGGACCTGGGACTGGGAGAACAGCCTGGTGGACAATGTGTGGACTTACAGCCTGGAGGAGATTTGGAAAGGCCTTCAGGGCTGCTATAAAAGCCTGACGGAGGATGTGCGGAACCGGTACGGCGTGACGCTGACCAGGCTGGAAGCGATGGGCTTTTCCGGGATGATGCACGGATATATGCCCTTTAATGCGGAGGGGGAGCTGCTGGTGCCTTTCCGCACCTGGCGCAATACCATGACGGAAGAGGCCTGCAGAAGGCTGACGCCGCTGTTTTGCTTCAACATTCCGCAGAGATGGAGCATTGCGCATCTGTATCAGGCTATTTTAAACGGTGAGGAGCATGTGAAGGACATTTCCTATCTCACTACACTGGCGGGCTATATCCACTGGCAGCTTTCCGGAGAGCGCGTGCTGGGCGTCGGAGAGGCTTCCGGCATGTTCCCCGTGGATTCCGAGACCTGTGATTTCGATGCGGAAATGACGGCAAAGTTCGATGCGCTGACGGCCCACAGGCGTCTTGGATGGGAACTGAAGGATATCCTGCCCAAAGTACTGCCCGCGGGAGAGAAGGCGGGATATTTAAGCGCGGAGGGAGCGAGAATCCTTGATCCCGACGGGAATCTGCAGCCGGGCGTGCCCATGTGCCCTCCGGAGGGCGATGCGGGAACCGGCATGACGGCTACCAACAGCGTGAGGGTGCGCACGGGAAACATTTCCGCGGGAACTTCCATTTTCTCCATGGTGGTGACGGAAAAAGCGCTTTCAAAGGTACATGAGGAAATTGACATGGTTACCACGCCTGACGGCAGCCCGGTGGCTATGGTTCACTGCAACAACTGTACGTCGGACCTGAACGCCTGGGTGAACCTGTTTGAGGAGTTTGCGGGCAAATTGGGGGTGAAAACGGATAAAAACGAGCTTTACGGCATGCTTTACAGGGAAGCGCTGACCGCGGATGCCGACTGCGGCGGGCTGATGGCGTATAATTATTTCGCCGGAGAGCCTGTCACGGGGCTGAACGGGGGCGGCAGGCCCATGTTTGTCCGTACGCCCGACGCGAATTTTACCCTGGCAAACTTTATGAGGAGCCATCTGTACAGTTCCATGGCTGCGCTGAAAATCGGAAACGACATTCTGCTGAAGGAAGAAAAGGTAAAGGTGGATTCTCTCACGGGACACGGCGGGCTGTTCAAGACGCCGGTGGTGGGACAGCAGCTGATGGCGGCGGCCATGAACGCGCCTGTGACGGTGATGGATACCGCCAGTGAGGGCGGCGCATGGGGGATGGCGGTGCTGGCGGCCTATCTGGTGGAAAAAGAGGAGGGCGAGAGCCTGCCGGACTATCTGAGTAACCGTATCTTTGCCGGGCAGACCGGCACCACCATCGAACCGAAGCCGGAGGACACAGCCGGGTTCGACAGGTTTATCGCGAAATATAAGAGTACGCTGCCGGCGGAGAAGGCTGCGGTGGAAGGGCTTGTGTAAGCCCCGATTTCTAATCTTAACTGGTATGTGCGCCTAAGCACACAAGGGGGTATTAAAATGATGTTGGAAGAATTAAAAAAAGCAGTATATGAAGCAAATCTGGATCTGCCCAGGTACGGCCTGGTAACGTTCACCTGGGGCAATGTCAGCGCCGTCGACAGAGAGAACGGATACTTTGTCATCAAACCCAGCGGGGTGGCGTACGGGGAACTGACTCCTGAAGACATGGTTGTAGTGGACTTAAACGGAAACAAAGTGGAAGGACGTTACAACCCTTCCTCCGACACCGCGACCCATGCGGAGCTTTACAAGGCGTTTCCCGAGATAGGCGGCATCGTACACACGCATTCGCCCTATGCGGCCAGCTGGGCACAGGCGGGCAGGAGCATTCCCTGCTACGGCACCACCCATGCGGATTATATTTACGGCGAAGTACCCTGCCTCAGATGCCTTACGGCGGAGGAAATTGCGGACGCCTATGAGGAAAATATCGGCAAGCTGATTGTCAGCGAATTCCTGAGGATGTGCAAGGACCCGGTTTCCGTTCCGGCAGTTCTGTGCAAAAACCACGGCCCGTTTACCTGGGGGAAGGATGCCGGGGAAGCGGTACACAACGCAGTGGTCCTGGAGGAGGTGGCGAAGATGGCTTACCGCACGGAATCCATCAACCATCATGTGCAGCCGGCGCCCCAGGAGCTGATGGACAAGCACTACTATAGAAAGCATGGCGCCAATGCCTACTATGGGCAGGGAGTAGGGAGATAAAAATTTCCCTGGAGATAAAAATTCCCCGGGAGATAAAAATTACCCTGGAGATAACAAATTCCCTGGAAGTAGGAATTTCCCAGGAGATAAAAATGTCCCTGGAAGTAGGAATTTCCCGGGAAGTAAAAAGTTTCCGGTAGGCAGAGAAGGACAGGGGCTGTCGGGAGACGGAACAAATCCGTTTCCCGGCGGTTCCATGCTGTAAAACGGCTTCCGTGGAAGTTCACCTGCAGCTTTCCGGTTTTGATAAAAGCAGGCGCTTTGCGCATGCAGGAGGAATTTTACATAAGGTTTTGTATTGCGCCGGGGTTTTGCCTTGGGGTGTCCAAGATACGAAGATATGATGTGTCTCAAAAACTATACTTTTTGAATCAGTGGTGAAGTTCTCACATTCTATAATATTATCGACAAAATGTCAATAAACTTAACCCCCATTTTTTGTTTATATCAAATAAATTTTTCGGCATCTAAAAGTGTCTCAAAATGTATAGGTTTTGGGAATTTAGACCGGAAGCAGGGCAGCTGGGTTTGCCGTGTGCCGACAGGGCATTCGTTTTTCCCGAAATGATATGATCCGGGTGAAAAAGGTTACACATCCTGTCAGGGGAAGGGAATAGCAAAATGCCGCCAGACACCATATGCAAGACCGTCCGGCAGTACAGCAGTAAGCCGGTTTCCGCAGAGGATATGGCGAAGCTTCTGGAAATCGCAGCGGACTACGGTAAAGTGAAGAATTACGTATACGCGCGTTACAGCGGCATCGGCAGCCTCCCGAAACTTTATCCCGGCTATACCGTCCAGAACGAGATGACTGCAGGCGGGCTTCGCAGCCAGATGGAGATGCCGTCAGTGTACTTTTACCTGGCTGTCTTCGACGCGCTGGGTGATATTAAGTGCCAGTGGACAAGAACGAAGACAAAGGTCCTGGAGCTGATTGCAGCCAACGGGAATCTCACAAATGAAGAGAAGCATTACCTCCGGTTTCTGCTGAAGGTAAATAATGCTTTCCAGGCAGTTTTGAACCGGAAGCCCATGGAGCTGCCCAAAGGGATTCAAAAGCAGCATGATGCACTGGCCGGGCAGGTGGACTCGGAAAAACTGCACCGCTATCTGTGCAGGCAGGTGAGGAAATATCACCTCAGGCAGGGGAAAATCCATACGGATGTAAAGGACGGCTTTTCCGTTTCCGAAAGGGCATACCGCTATGGAGACCATGGAATCTATATTTCCATTAAAGAAAAAAGAAAACGGGTCTTCGTGCCTCTGACAGACAACAACCAATATGCCAGTCAGATTTACGTCAGCCTGTATCCGCAGGAACAGCGCATTGAAATCAAGGTTCCGGTGAATGTGGCGGTAAGGCGGCATGAGGATTACGACAGGGAAGTGGGAGCGGCATTTGGAATGTATACAATGCTGACCACGGACTCGGGATGCAGCTATGGCGAAGAACTCGGAACATACCAGACGGAATACGCCGGGTGGATAAGGGAACAGGCCGGCAGTTACAGCCGCAACCGGGAGGCGAATCCGGGACGAAAGAAGTATCAGGCTAAGAAAAGCCGCTATGAAGAACGGCTTCACAGCTATATTAACCAGGAGCTGAACCGCTTTCTTCGGGAGGAAAAGCCGAAGAAAGTCTATATCGCAAAGCTGCCGAAGCCCGGGGGCGGCGGTAAGAATAAGAAGATCAACCAGTCCGTGTCCATGTGGCAGAGGGGATACATACGGAGCCGCCTGGGCCAGAAATGCATGGAACAGTCCGTGGAACTGGTGGAAGTCCTGGGAAAGGGCATCAGCACGGAATGCAGTGAGTGCGGCGGGGCCGGGGTGAGGAAAGAAGGCATCTTTTCCTGCGGCAGCTGTGGGTACAGCGCGGAAGAGAAAATAAATACCGCCCGGAACGTGTTGAAGCGCGGTGTGGAAGGAAAGGTACTGCGCTGAGAGGGCTTCTTCAGGGGCATGATCTTTAATCCTTCGCAGAGCAGCAAATTTTGAGATGCAGAAACAATGAGATCATTGGGACAGTTGTCCGGATAAATTTCGGTGATGAGCCGGGATTTTACCGAAAATGCCGCTTCAGGGCGGCACACGAAGGAACGGACGAGATGTTCATGATAGCCGGACGGCGCAGAGAATGCCTGTCCGCAATAGAAAAAGAAGGAACGGCATTAGAAGGCAGGAAACGGGGATTTCCCGGGAGCCTGCGGATTGGGTATGCCAGGACCCGGTGAACACGGCAAGGCGGTGCGTTTCGAATGAAATACCGCCGGGGACGGAATGCGGTTATCCGCGCCGGAAGGCTGTGAGGTAGGCGGGAGCGAAGCAGGGAGTCCTGCAGCATTGATTTGGTTTCGGCCTTATTAATGTCCAATATGCTTTATTTATAAAGAAACGCATGAAAATTCGGAGGCGGCGTAGAGCGGGTAAAGCTGAGATTATTTCCGAAAGCGGGAAGAAGCAGAAAGGAAGCGGAAAGGATTACGGCAATGGGTTCAACAAAGTCTGACAACAGAAATTTGAATGAGAAAGAAAACAGGAAGAAGCTGGGAATCATTATTTTAGGAATCTTACTGGTTATCGTCATTGCCCTGCTGGCAACGGTGGTGGTTTTATTGCTGAAGAAAGAACCAGAGCAGGAAGGGAACAATGGTGTTTATGTGATGGAGGAAGGCAATTACAGCCAGATTGCGGAGCAGATGGAAGGTGAGGTGCAGGAAGGGTATTTTGAAACCTATATGAATATGGAATGGACATTTCCGGACGGGACCTCAGAAAGCACTGACGCGATTTTGGGCAACTCTCCCAACAATACGAAACCGATCAGATGTGAAGTGCTGCTGAGTGATACGGGGGAAAAGATTTTCTCTACCGAAGCTATTCCTGTAGGCGCGCAGCTGCCGCCTTTTAAACTGGATGTGGACCTGGATGCAGGCGTATACAGCGCAGTATGCAGAATATATCTGCTGCAGGAGGAAGGCGAGGGTACATATACGGATTACAGTGACGCAGGATTTAATATAACGATAACTGTGCAAAATTAAATGCGGTAGTTTGCTGTATTTCAATACAGTGGATTATAAACAAAAATTCTTATTTCAAGGAGGAAAGAGAAATGAAAAGAAAGAAACTAATGGCAGCCGCTGTAGCAAGCGCTCTTGCTGCAGCACAGATGGTTATGCCGGTTGCTGCTGCTTCGGGAAGCGGCAGCGTGGATGTCGAAGTGGAAAACACGGATACGGTACTTAGAGTGCAGGTGCCTACGGACCTGGTAGTGGCTGTCGATGAGTATGAGATTGCAAAGGACGGCTCCCAGATTTCATCAGCAGCTTTTGAGATGGTGAATAAGAGCGCTGTGCCGGTATCGGTGGCTGTAACATCTACCGCAACGCTTGGCACTGGCATTACTCTTGCTGCAACGAATGAAGTAGACAACACCGCAGATGAGATGTGGCTGGCTGTTGCTGCCCAGACCGCAAAGGACAAGTATGGCGTGGAGAAGATCGGTGATCTCACATCCAAGAGTGCGAACGTTGCGACATTTGACGCTACAAGCAAGGCGGCAGCACAGACATTTTATCTTGCAGAGGCTGGCGGAACTGTGGTTTATAACTTTGTAGATGTTGCAACCGCAGGTGATGTTGGAGAAGGTAACAGCTTTGGTGAGTATCATGCTTTGACAGCAGTTACTTTAAATTCTGGTACTGAGCAGACTGACTTAGAGGCTGCAATTGCTGCAGGTGACGTGTATGTTGTTGCGCAGGCGGATTCGACAGTAACGAAGATTGAAAAGGGCAGCTCAGGAGTAACCCATGCTGCAACAAACGACTATTATACCGCAGCTGCCGCGTCTACACCTTTGGCAAACATTCCTGTTGGCAAGTATATCTACGCAGAAATGTCCACCGCTGCAGCTGCCGGCGGAGAAGCTGCATTCCGTTACGTTGGTAAGCTGTCAACAAATAAGCAGAACTGGTCAGCTACTGATTTCAGCAAGATCGTAATCGCTTATACCATTAACGGACTGAATTCCACAGCTTACACGGAAGCAGTTGCCGCTAAGAATGTGACCTACGGTCTGTATACCACACCGGTTGCTCCTTCTGTTCCCGGTTATTCAGGAACTCCAATAGCAAAGACAGTAGCACAGGATCAGGAAATCCGGATTCCCGTAGACCTTGGAGCAGGAAGCCTGGGATTCAAGTCCATCAAGGTAGTATGGAAAGAAAAAGGAACCGATTTGGTTGCTTCGAAGATCGTTACGCTTGATGCTGCAACAACTGAGATGGTTATTACGGCAGCTTCCGTTAATAGCCTGCTGTCACAGGACGATGCTGCAGCAGCAGGTTCAAAGTTGCTGCCTCTGACCATGGAAGTATTCTTTAACGGAAATACCACTGCTGATGCAGTTATTACACTGAATCGATAAAATATAACATATAATATTTTTGAGATTGAGATAAAGGGAGCAGTTTACCTGTTCCCTTTATCTGTGAATGGAGAAACTAAAATAGCTTGGCAAATTGAGGGCTGCAGCGATGAGAAAAGCACAGAAGGTGCAGATAGAGGGTTTTGTAAGGTTACTGGAGGAAGCGCATGCTGAAATAAAAAAGGGTTTGAAAAAGAGGGCATTTGAAAACGTATTGCTGTTGTTGGAGAAATGCCAGCAGGAAACCATACAGCTGGGAAAGCTGATAGAGGATTCGGAGGGAGAGGGCCTTAAAACAGTAGCTGATTTAGAAGAGTATTGCGAGCTGCTCTATTTGCTGTACGAAGAGATTGTGCATGGAAATTCTGCAGACTGTATGAAGCTGTATAAGAAGCTTCGACATACATTGATACAGATTGAAAACGGCATAAAGTATGAGATTAAAATACGGAGAGAAATCGTCTTTTTTCCTTATAAGGCATCCATGTGGGATTCATTGGAAAGCGTTTGGCGGGCAGCAGCCAGGGAAGAAGAATGTGATGTGTATGTAGTTCCGATTCCCTATTTTGACAAGAATCCGGACGGCACTCTGGGGAAAATGCATTACGAAGGCGGACAATATCCGGAAGATGTGCCGGTTGTCTCATGGCTGAAATACCGTTTAGAGGATAGGAGGCCGGATATCGTTTTCATACATAATCCGTATGATGAGTGTAATCTGGTTACGAGTGTGCATCCGGATTACTATGCCTCCGAGTTGAAGAAATATACGGACATGCTGGTCTACATTTCCTATTTTGTGGCGGTAAACGACAAGGTAGAGGGGCATTTTTGCAGAAACCCGGGTATTTATCTGGCAGATAAGGTGGTTGTACAGTCTGAAGCGGTGCGATCCATTTATGTGAATGAACTCCGCCAATGTGAGAAGGAATACAATTGTAAAGGGGCATTCGGAGATATCGACGGAAAGATTCTGGCATTGGGTAGCCCTAAGTATGACAGGGCAGTGTCTGCTGGAAGGAAGGGCGAGGAAATACCGGAGGAGTGGAAGCCGCTGCTTTTTCATGCCGATGGAAGGAGAAAGAAAGCGGTTTTGTATAATACTACCGTGGATGGAATGCTCAGACATAGCGATAAAATGCTGTTAAAAATAAAGAATGTTTTAAGGCAATTTGAGGAGGAAAGGGATTCTGTTTTGCTGTGGAGGCCGCATCCGCTGCTATTGGCTTCATTGGAGTCCATGCGTTCGGAGATGGCTGGGGAATATCGGGAAATTGTAGAGGAATACAAAAACAGTAAGGCGGGAATCTATGACGATTCTGCTGATATGTACCGTGCGATAGCGGTGAGTGACGCATACTATGGGGATATGAGCAGTGTTGTGGAGTTGTATAAACATACAGGGAAGCCGATTTTAATCCAGTCGGCGGACTATGACGGAAATAACGGCCTGGTATTTCAGGCGTTTGCACAGGTGGATGAGTATACTGCATATGCCTCCTGTTCGTTGTTTAACGGATTGTTCAAGGTGGATTTACGGACGGGGAATTGTACATATATCGGAATGTTTCAGCGGGAACCGGAGGATGGATTCACGCTGCATGCGAAAGCGGCCTATGTGAACGGAAACATATATTTTATACCATCTGCGGCAGGGCATATCAGTATCTTTTGTATTGAAACCGGAAAGATCGAGGACATTCCGCTGGAGGGGGCCGTCCGGAAGTTTTCCGATGCCGTTCCTTATGATGATTCTCTTTTTCTCATCTGTTCGGACAGATGCGCCATATTTAGGATGCGGCTGCACACCGGAGAAATAAAATGCTGTGCGGAATGGGTACCTGGCGACGGCATTTTTTTTAGCGGTAATTCAGTGCAGAGCGGTTCCGTGCTGTATATTCCGAATAGGGAGGGAAATACGGTTCTGGAATTTCATATGGACAGCTGTATGTGGAAAATACACCAAATAGGAGACGACAGCTGTGCAGGATGGGGCAGTATCTGTAAGGGCGGGGATAGCTGTTGGCTTGTTCCGAGAATTCAGGGGCCGGTTATAAGATGGAATCCGGGGACGGGGGAGGAAGAAAGCTATGATCAGTTTCCTGACGGATTTCAGGCAAATCGCTTTCTATTCAGCAGAGGATATGTGGGAGGGGGATATGTAAAACTCCTGCCGGCGTATGCCAATATGGCGGTGAAGCTGTCCCTTGCATCAGGGGAGATAACCCAATTTGATTTCGGGCAGGCTGAAAGCGGATATGAGATCATCGCCCTGTTTGAGGCAGGGCAATATATTTATTTTACGAAGGCAAAGGAAAACAGCGTAGGAAGAGGTCTGCTGGCATGGAATTCCTATGAACATTTCAGATTAAACATGGCGGACGACTCTGTGGAAAGATTTCGCTTCAGCTTCAGCGAGGGAAGGGAACGATTTCAGGCGGAGCATGAGCGGTACATAAATCAGATGAAGGGAAATCAATCCATAGGGAGAGAGTGCCTGTTTTTCGATATGAGGGAATTGCTGCGTCAATCAGTGGCGGGCATCGGAAGCCGGACAGCGGACGGGGAGGCTCAGATGGAGACGGCAGGTGAAGTAATATATAAAACGATACTGAAGCTGGCGGACAGGGAAGAAGGATAAGCGTACGGTAAAAATAGTTTGCAGAGGTTAGAAGCGTGATTCGGTATTTTGAAAAACAACTGGAAGAAATCAATAATTCCATCCATTCTTTGGATGAAGGCGTGTTCCTTAGATGTGTGGATGAAGCTGTAGAGGTATTGCGTGCAGGGCATAAGATCATCGTATCCGGATTGGGAAAGAATGTCCCCATCTGTGAGAAGTTTGTGGGATCAATGATCTCAATGGGACTGGACGCATTTTTTTTACACACAAACTCTGCGGTCCATGGGGATTTGGGAAGCGTAAAAGATGGGGATATGCTGATCCTGCTGACGAAGAGCGGGGAGACTTCGGAATCAATATACCTGGCAAATTTTCTGAAACAAAGGCAGATAAGCCTGTGGCTGCTTACATTTGGACGGGAGAGTACGCTTGCACGGGAGATTGAAAACTGTATCGTTCTTGACTTAAAGCATGAGGGGGATTTATGGAATATTATGCCCAATAATTCCACGACGATGAATTTAATTGTGCTGCAGGGGCTGGCGATGATGATTGCGAAAAAGATGTGTCTGGATATAGGGCAGTTTAAAAGAAACCATCCGGGGGGAAATATCGGGAAACTTCTCGGATAGCCTGTCCCCAGGGAGATATAAGCAGATATGGATTACTTGGAAAAAGAGTTTGAAGAAGCATTGGCCGGAAGAGATATATGGCTGAAAATCAAGGAAAAGTACGGTTTTACAAACGGTTGCGGAATGGTTATCTTTCCGTCAGAGGACGAGACGCTGAATAGGGCGGCGGTGGAATTGCTGCCGGAATACCGAAAGAAAGTGTTTTTAAAAAAGATTATAGCGGTTACGGATAAAGCGGCGGTGAGAGGGCTGCTGAAGCAAGTAACCGGTCAGGAGATATTCTGTGAAAACCTGGAGCAGGAAGCGCTTCGGCTGCTGTTAAAGTATTACAGACTTGTAATCCCGTGCGCCCATATTTCCGTTGTTTCCACTGACGAGCCGTATGGGGAAGGGAATCTTCTGCGGGAGGAGGATGTGGAGCTTGAGGATTTTATCATGTCCGCTGTTTATAAGGTAAGGTAACTTGGCTATGGAAAATATGGAAAGCAGAATACTGGAAGCCGTAAAAACGTATTCGGAAACATTATTGAAGAAGAGGGTTGTGATATACGGATGCACCTTTTTTACGAAAAGGCTTTGTATGGCGCTGCAGCGAAACGGCATACAGGCGGATGCGATTGTGGACAATGATAAAAACAAGGCAGGGAAACAATATCTGGGAATCGGCATTTTCCTGCCGCATCAATATTTGCTGCCATATAATCCGCAGGCCATGGTGATTGTCTGTTCCGTACACGAAAAAGAAATGCTCCAATCCCTGCATGAAATGGGGTATGAGGACAGTGACATTCTACATATAAGCAGTGAAATGGAGATCTATGCAGATACATTGGAATACGCACGCCGGCAGATGGAAGCTGTGCGCAGAGGGGCAGAGTACTATCGGAAGGCAGCGGCGGAATACGGAAAGGATACCAAATTACTGGTAGGGCCAAAGGCCAGCGGTGATATTTTTATTGCGTGTTCTTATCTGCAGGCCTGGTGCTTAAAATACGACATTAAGGACTATGTGCTGCTGGGCCTGGGGAAGAATGCAAAAGACATTGCGGCAATGTTTGGAATAGATGAAAAGGTTAAGATGATATCCGAAGAGGAACTGGATGATTTGATGGTGGCATATATGTTCCTTGGAGATTCCATGAATGTCAAATTTATTTCCGAATGGACGTTGACTATCAGAAACAGCTATTTTCCGGGACGTCAAAGCCCGATCGTGTTTCGGGATAAATTTAAGCTTGAGACATTTCGCCTGACTGAAAATACAAGTCCGCAATATCCTCCCTATTGCAGGCAGGACCGGGATTACGTGCCCGAAGGATTGTGGAAAGAGAAAACCGTCATAATGGCTCCCTACGCCTATTCCAGTCCCGCGCCCATGATTTCTCCGGATATATGGGCTGAAATTGCGGATGTTCTGTCTTCCAAGGGATATGTGGTATATACCATAGGTTATGGGGAGAAGGAACCCGCAGTTAAGGGTACCCGCAGAATACAGTTTTCCTATAAGGAGGCACGAGGCGTATTGGAATTTGCAGGGAATTTTCTCTCTGCCCGAAGCGGGTTATGCGATATTGTCCATATGGCAGAGTGCAGGCAGCTGATCATATACGGAAGAAATATAAGGAATGATAATTCGGTGGAATTTTTCAGCTTGCGAAGAAACTATCCTGATTTTAAGGGAGAGGAAATTATTTTCGACGATTTTGAACGTCAGGAATTTATAGATTATGTGACAGATTATTTTGAAAGGTAAAGAAAATGAAATATATATTGTTCGGGGCAGGTGATATCGGGCTGCAGGCATTTAAGATTTTGGGGGAGAACACGGTGGAATGCTTTGCAGACAATTATAAGTATGGTTCGGAAATATATGGGAAGAAGGTTATCTCCTTTGACGAGATGAAAGAATTGTCAGACCTGTTTCAGATTATGATTACCTCCAATGACTATGTAGACATACTGGAGAGCCAGCTTAAAGATGCCGGGATCAGCAATTATGTTGTTTTCAACCGCCGCAGTATGAATGAAATGAGGACGGTTTTGCCTAAATACAATTATCTGTATAATACGCAATATATGAATTATACAGACATTTTATTGAATTATAAAATCTGCACCTACAAGCGGATTGCCATTTACGGCGTAAACCAGTATCTGAGCTATTTATTGCTGGAGATAGCAATTTTGTCGGATATCAGTTGTGTTGTGGGGATTATTGACCCGGATATCAACGAGAAGCATTTGTTTGACATACCGGTTATAACGCTTGAGGAGCAGGATTTTGACTGCCTTATCATGAATAAGAGAAGAACCGAAAGCGATATCAGAGACAGGATTGAAGAGCATTCTTTTGATATTGTGGACATATATGACGTGGACAAGTTTATTTATTATAACAGATATCCAGAACTGCAGAAGTTTAAAAATATCCATGCGGGCAGGCGGGCCTTCATAATCGGCAACGGGCCAAGTCTCACTGTAGCCGACCTGGAAAAGCTCCATGAACAGAAGGAAATCTGTTTTGGATTAAATAAAATTCATAGAGTTTTCAGTCAGACTGCCTGGAGGCCGGACTATATCTGTATGACTGATACGAGAGTGATACGGGCATGCGAGAGTGAACTGGACGATATAACGGAGAACTCCACAGTATTTATGGCAGACCGGTTTTTCTGCTCTGAAAAGGTGCATTATGTTCATTTAAAATCTGAATATTACGAGCCGAATTTACCCGGATTCTCGGAGGACATCACGGAAGGCGTTTTCTGGGGATATACGGTAACATATGACTTGGCATTGCAGATAGCCGCGTACATGGGATTTCAGGAGATTTATTTGATCGGTATCGACCATAATAATGTTGGAGCAGTTACGGATCCCGGAAATCATTTTATTGAGAACTATTTTGACGAAAATGACAGAAATGTCTATAAAAATGTCACCGCCAATTTCAAGGGAATGGATCGGGCATATCAGAAGGCGGAGATATATTCCAGAAGGCACGGATTCCGGATATATAATGCGACCAGGGGAGGCAAACTGGAAGTATTTGAGAGGGTGGACTTTGAAAAGTTGTTTGAGTAAATGATTGAAATACAGAGAATGGAGAATGCTTGAAATGACATGCAAAATCTGCGGAAGCACTAAAATAAAAATGATTTATAACGATAAAATCCGGAATGGCGGATTGGGCCATTATACGAAGAAGGACGTGCCGGTCTATCAGTGTGAGTTGTGCAGCGTGATATGGCATGAAAATACATTATCCGATATAGGGGAATACTACGAAAGCACCGAGTACAGAGATTCCCTGGAAGGTGGTTCGGAAGAGGAACGTTTTTATCAGCTGCATGACAGGGAGACCTGCCAGAAGATTCAGTATACGGGAACTTCCGTGTTCCGAAACAAGGTTGTGGCTGACGTGGGCTGCGGCTGCGGCGCTTTCCTTGATTTTATCTCCGGTGTGGCGAAGGTTGTAATAGCGGTTGAGCCGTCAGAGAAATATCGAAAAATAATGGATAGGAAGGGATATCATACATATGCCTATACGGAACAGGCACTGGATGACTTCAGGGAAACGGCGGATGTGGTTACATCTTTTGATGTAATTGAACATGTGGAGGATCCGGAGGCGTTTTTAAGGAATATTTTCGAATTGCTGAAGCCGGGCGGAAAAGCCATTATCGGAACTCCTACAGATGCACCGGTTATGCGGCAGCTGTTGGGAGGGATTTACGAGAAGAAGTTATTGTTCAGTACGCAGCATCTTTGGATTTTCTCCGAGAACAGCCTGGAATTATTGGCCGATAAATGCGGATATCACGGTAAGAATGTGAAATGCTTTCAGAGATACGGGATTGACAATATGATGGGATGGATAAGGGATAAGGAACCTAATTCGGAAATAGAGATGGGCGTTCTCACAGAAGAGCTGAATGCCCTGTGGAAAAGCTATGCGGCGGAAAAGGGATTGGGAGACTATATTGTTTTATATCTGGAAAAATAGAGCATAGACAGTGTCATGAGGGAGGAAAAATGATGGAAAAGATTGTCTCTTTTATACCGATTAAATTGAACAACCAGCGTTTGCCCGGTAAGAACCTGATGGAATTAGAGGGGAGACCGCTGTGTGACTATATTTTTCATACGATCAGTAAGGTCGAGGCTATAACGGACAGGTATGTATACTGCAGCGACGAGAGTATAAAAGGGTATCTGAATTACGGATTAAAGTTCCTGAAACGTGATGAGTATCTTGACGGATTTCAGGTTAAAGGACTGGAGATTATAGACCATTTTGTGAGAGATGTGGATGCGGATATTTATGTGCTTACCCATGTGACCCAGCCGTTTACAAAAGCGGATTCGATTGCAGGGGCTTTGGATAAAGTGCTTTATGAAGGATATGATTCGGCATTCAGCTGTACACAAATACAGGACTATTGTTGGTATGATGGGAAACCGCTTAACTATGACCGCAAGGATATTGTGACAACGCAGAATCTACAGCCCGTTTACATGGAAACAGGAGCATTTTTCATTTTTCGCAGGGAAGTATTTACCGAACTGCATCAGAGAATTGGGAATCATCCTTATATGTGTGTAATCGACGCTATAGAGGCGATTGATATCGATACCGCAGAAGACTTTGAATTTGCGAAAGTAGCTGCACAATATCAAAAAAGGATAGGTGCTTTAACATGAGGAATGTGCAGGTATTGGATTGTACGCTGAGGGACGGCGGAAGAATCATTGACTGCGAATTTGGCGATAAGACCATTTCCGATATGGCAAAGGATTTAACTTTGGCAGGGGTGGATATCATTGAGATGGGGTTTTTGCGGGCACCGGATATATTTCATTATAAAAGCGGATATACGTTTTTTAATGATGCATCTGAGATGAAACCTTTTATACCATCGGACCGAAAAGGTACCATGTATGTAGCATTTATTGACTTTAATATGTATGATTTTTCGCAATTGGCAAATTGTGACGGAAGTTCGATTACCGGTATCAGGGTGGGCTTTACAAAGGAACAATTTACCACACAACGGAATGAAATCAGACAGGCCCTTCGCCAGATAAAGGAAAAGGGGTATAAACTGTTTGTGCAGGGAGTGAATTCCCTTGCCTATTCAGATAAGGAGCTATTGGAATTAATTGATGTAATAAACGAGGCAGAACCCTATAGCTATGGGATTGTGGATACATATGGAGCAATGTATTTAGAGGATATGGTGCATTTTTATGAGCTGGTTGATTATAATCTGGCTTCGGATATCTGCATCGATGTTCACTCTCATAATAATTTCCAGTCTTCCTTTGCGTTTGCCCAGGAAATCATAAAACTGGCCAACGGGAAGAGAAACATTATTTTGGACGCTACCTTAAACGGAATGGGAAAAGGTGCCGGGAATCTGAACACGGAATTGATCATTGATTATCTGGTCAGGAAGAAAAATTCGGATTATGATACCGACAGGATTTTAGACTGTATTGACAAGTATCTGGTTCCGCTGAAGAACAGGTGTACCTGGGGATATTCCGTACCTGCTTTTATGGCCGGAATCTATAAGTCACATCCCAATAATGTGATTTACCTGACCGAGAAATACAGGCTGAACAGCAAAGATATCAAGTACATTCTTTCAGGAATTGAAGAGACGGTGAGGCAGCGATACGACTATGATAATATTCAGAGGATTTATCGCACCTACAATGAAAATCTGACGGATGACAGGGAATGCGTTCGGAAACTCTATGAACGCATGAAGGACAGGCGCATTTTGATATTGGCGCCGGGGAGGACAATCAGTGCGTTTCATGATGAAATAGAAGCGTATATTCGGATTAACAATCCGATTGTTATCAGTGTAAATTTTGTTCCGGAATCTTTAAAGTGTGACTGGTATTTCTATGCAAATACGATTCACTGGGAGAGGATATGTGATGGCATCGGCCATGAAAAGTGTATTGTCTCGTCAAATATTCATGTAAATACAGAGGGGGCTTTTATTGTCAACTATTCTTCTCTGATTGAAGAGGACAGTATGCTCTATGATAACAGTACGATTATGCTGCTGAATCTCCTGAAACGGGTTGAGGTCTCGGAAATCTGTATAGCCGGATTTGACGGCTTGAAGGAAAACGGAGAAAACTATATTGACAGCCATATGTTTCCGAATACGGTAAAGGAAATTTCCGTTGCAGAAACGAATAGGGAAGTCCGAAGGCTGTATGAGCAATATAAGAATAAAGTATTACATAAAATAAAGGTATGGATTGTGACGCCCAGTATCTATGAGAGGGGAAACAATGACGAAAAATTTTAAGATAAAGGTTTTGGTTATGGATGTGGACGGTACGCTGACAGACGGGGGCATCTACATAGGAAAGGAAGGCGAGATTTTTAAAAAATTTCATGTGAAGGACGGTTATGGCATCCACAACATACTTCCGCAGCTGGGGATTATACCGGTGGTTCTTACAGGAAGAAATTCGCCGATTGTTGAAGGGCGTTGCAGGGAACTGGGAATCGGACATGTCATTCAGGGGAGCCGGAATAAGGCAGGGGATTTGGGCATCCTTCTGGATAAGCTGGGGGTCAGGACGGAGGAAACCGCTTATATAGGAGATGATCTGAACGATTATGAGGTGATGACGAAGGTTGGAGTGAGGGGCTGTCCTTGTGACGCGGTGCCGGAAATCAGGAAAATATCGGATTATATTACGAAGGCAGAGGGAGGAAACGGGGCAGTCAGAGAATTTATTGAATGGCTGGAAAGAAATGAGAGCGGTGAGTGAGGAATGGTATGGCTTACATTAATTTGGAGACAAGGCAGATTGCGCTAATTGGAATAGGAACTGTGTGCAAGCATTTTTATATGCAGTTTCAAGGTATGCTGGATATAAAATATTGCTTTTCTGTAGGGGCAAATAAAAAGTCTTCTAATATGGAAAGTTTTTTTGCGGGCAGCGGCGTAAAATATGAGCCATTTGAAGCGTCTTTGGTGAGAAAACAGAATCTGCTGTTGGTTATGTGCGCCGGGCATGAGTTCCGGAAGCGGAATGATAAAATATTATATAATAAAGGATTTCAGTGGGGAAAAGACTATATTGATTCCCTATATGTGGTCCAATATTACAGGAAAAAATACGATTTACGGTTAGAGAATAAGAATATCTGGATTTTCGGCGCAGGAAATACGGGGAAGCGTTTTTATGATAAGTATAGGGAGGTTTATAAGATTGGAGGCTT
Organism: uncultured Acetatifactor sp.; assembly: GCA_910587555.1. Taxonomy (GTDB): domain Bacteria; phylum Bacillota; class Clostridia; order Lachnospirales; family Lachnospiraceae; genus Acetatifactor. Next base: position 22,766 of record CAJULV010000007.1, on the reverse strand, counting down.
TATTTCCAATTTTTCCACTGAGACAGCGTGTCTGGGGCTTCCGGTTATAAGGCCTGGGGAAATTACACGGCAGGATGCGCCCCATGTGGTCATTTGCTGTAACGAGGAGGCGCTTATAGCCGAACAGCTTGGGAAAATGGGGTATCGGGGGGGCAGGGATTTTACTTTTGAAGATATGCTCCCTAAAAGATTGCTTATTGCGGTAGGAACCTGTCAGATTGAAAGGGTAACAAAGTTACTGCAGAAAAATATAAAGTCCGTTACTTATGATATCTGTATCTACAGGGATAACATGTATGCTCCCTGTAGTGAAGCGGACAATCGGCGGCTGGAAGCATATGGCGCTTATTGCGATGTCGTTTTTTACAATGTAGTTAATGCAGGTACATCAGAACAGCGGAACTATGAACCTTTAGTGACGCAGTATTTTCCGGAATCAAAAAGGCTGTTTATGCCGTTTTATTATTTCAGCGGACAAGCGGTTCAGGCAAGCGAAGTCGAAAACAAATATACGATCATGTATCGTAATCAGTATTTTTGGCTCAGGGGTGATAAGGAAATAAACAATATGATAGAAAACGGCCTTACCATGGAGGAGGTCAGACGGCAGGTTGCGAATCCGGACTATTGGGACAGGGAAAAAATAAGAAAGCACTTTTACAGGGAACTCAAAAAGATTGAGATTATGGATCGATTCTCGTCATTCCCCATAAAAGGTTTTATTGAAAAGAATTATCGTGACATGATGATCTTTAATGACGATACGCACTTCGGCTTCCATTTGTCAATGTATCTGGCAAATGCGCTGGCCGAAACGCTTGATATAGAACCGATAACAGACCCCGGGCTGTTGGAGGAGGCGGAGAGAGAAGAAAGAAGCGTGATGCCGCTCTATCCAAGTGTACGGCAGGCTCTTGAAATGAACATAAAAGGCGACGCCAGGATTTATAACGTAAAAGAAGGCAAAACGGTGAACGTGGATATTGAAATGTATGCCGAGATATATTACAGGTATGTAGTCAGCATCAGAGACATATATAAAGGGCTGGGAACCATATTTTGAATAAGGAGCGGAGCATATGCAGGCTATCATAAAAGACGAAATCCAGTATTCGGATCTTTTGGCTATTGCCGACAGCAGCGGAAACCGGATTTCATATAAGGAATTAGCACAAAAGGCCAGGAGTGAATTGGCGGCATTAGAAGAGCGGAGCTTAATCTTTATACTTTGTGATTATCAGATGGAGACAGTTGAATTCATATACGAAATCATGTATTTGAACAGAGTGCCGCTTTTATTGTCGTCAGACATTGATGCGGAGTTGCTGGACGTTTTGATTCAGACATATCAGCCGCAATATCTTTATTGCCAGAAATCCTATCAAATGGAAGGAAGGTATCGGGAGGAAGGCAATTTTGAAGAGCATGTTTTGTGGAAGACGGGAAACCCGAGATTTGAAATTCATCCTGATGTGGCCCTGCTGCTGTCTACCAGCGGGACAACGGGAAGCGCAAAGCTGGTTAAGCTAAGCTACGACAATATCAGAAGCGCCGGCGAGCGTGCGGGTCGCCACATGGGAATTGTGAAAGGGCAGAAGGGGTTGTGCCCGTCTCCGCTCAATCATATTTTGGGGTTCATCTTCTGTATGTGGCATTGGAGCCAGGGCGCATCGATATTGGTTACGGAAGAGCTTGTAATCAGTAAACGTTTTCAGGAATTTTACAGGGAGGAAAGGATAAATAACTTTGCTGCGACACCGTATATTTTTCGGATGCTCCAAAAGGTGCGCTTCTGGGACGAAGAAAAGGTAGGTTACCTGCATCGGGCGGTTGCGGCAGGGGAAAAAATGCCGGAAGAAGAGCAGGAACAGTTGAGGGCGGTATTGGGAGACAAAATGTGGCTTGCTTATGGGCAGACAGAGTGTGCAGGTTATATTTCGGATATTAATATTCAGGAAAGCTGTGTAAAAAAGACGGCTGTGGGGAAGGCTCTGGAACATATAGAGGCAACGGCTGATATACAATCAAACGAACTCATTGTCAAAAGTAAATGCGTATGTATGGGATATGCGAATAATGTAATGCAATTGGCACAGGGAGATGTACACCAGGGGATACTGTATACAGGAGACATGGTACGCATTGATGCCGATGGCTGTATTTATTTGATGGGACGTCTGACCAGGTATGTGAAGGTTTTGGGAAAAAGGGTAAACCTTGACGACATAGAAAACTACTTGAGAAGAAAACTTCGAAATGCGGAGTTTGCCTGTGTGGGAGAGGATAACCGCATTATGGTTTTCCACACATGTGAAGAGGACGATTTGAATCAGAAAATCCGGGTATTGCTGGACCACAATATGAAAATACCGCCGAAATATATTGTCTGTACTTATTTGGAAGAGATGCCGAGAAGTGATACCGGAAAGATTTTATACAGGAAGTTGGAGCAATATGAAGGAGAAAATAATTGAGATTTGCCGGGAATTATGCTGTAAGGAAATATCCGGAGACGAGGAATTAATTGCATCGGGATTGCTGGATTCCTTTAAGATAATGGAACTGATATGCAGCCTGGAAGAAGGGTTTCATATTGTTTTTCTGCCGGAAGAAATTATGAATTTAGACAATTTCGAAACAGTAAACCGCATGGCTGAAATTGTTTCCATGAAAACCGGCGATAATGTTTGAGGAAGGGCAGGCGCATTTAGGGCAAGCCAGTTTGAGAAAGGCGGGAATACTTATATGAAATATATTATCGTCCAGGCCGGCGGCAAAGGCACCCGCTTAGGCCATTTCACCCGGAACAAACCGAAAGCATTGGTACCGGTGGAAAACCTTCCCATGCTGTTTCATTTGTTTCGAAGATATCCTGAAAAACGCTTTATCATCATTGCGGATTATCATAAGGATGTGCTGCGGCAATATCTGGCCGCCTTCGCCGAAGTCAAGTACAGGATTGTGGAGGCAGACGGCACGGGAACCTGCGGAGGCTTGCGCCAGGCGGTTGAACTGCTGCCGGAAGAGGAGCCATTTATGCTGGTCTGGTCAGACCTGGTTCTGCCGGAGGGATTCCGGCTGCCGGAAGAGTACGAAGCCGGAAACGTCCCGAAGAATGATTACATAGGAATATCGGCTACTTTTCCCTGCAGATGGAGCTACCGAAACGGCTCTTTTGCGGAAGAAGCTTCTTCGGAACAGGGAGTGGCAGGATTTTTCCTGTTCAAGGACAAGGCAAAGCTGGAAAATGTGCCGAAAGACGGGGAACTGGTCCGCTGGATGCAGCAAAATCAGATGCGCTATAAGGAGTTAAGCCTTGCGGGGACAAAAGAGTTCGGGCTGTTGGAAGAATATGAGAAGCTGGAGAAACAGAAGTGCAGGCCTTTTAACCGGATAACGATAGAAAACGATATTTTTATCAAAAAACCGATTGATTCCCAGGGAGAAAAACTTGCCCGGAGGGAATATGCCTGGTATGAAAAGGCGCAGCAGAAGCAGATACAGATTCTTCCCCGAATATATGGCAGCAATCCGCTGCGGATGGAATATATCCGGGGCAAAAATATCTACCAATGCGATTTGGCGTATGATGAGAAAAGGCAGATACTTCGGAAAATAGTGGAAGCATTGAAGGATTTGCATGAGAGCCAGCAGGTTCATGCAGACTCCTTCAGCATTATGGAGGCCTATTATCATAAGACGATGGACAGGCTTTCGAAGGTGGAAGACTTAATTCCTTTTGCAAGAGAACGGGAGATCAGGATCAACGGCAGGACTTGCAGAAATATCTATTATTATAAGCGCGAACTGGAGAGAAGGCTGGAGCTGCTGCGCTGTGATAAATTCTGCTTTATTCATGGAGACTGTACCTTTTCCAATTTGATGCTGCGGGAGAATGGAGAGCCTGTTTTGATTGACCCAAGGGGATATTTCGGGTATACGGAATTGTACGGGGATGCAAGGTATGACTGGGCGAAACTGTATTATTCTATCGTAGGTAATTATGACAGGTTTAATCTAAAGGAGTTTTCACTGAAAATTACCGATACGGAGGTGCATCTGGAGATTGCTTCGAACCATTGGGAAGCTTTGGAGAATGACTTCTTTGAACTCACCGGGACGGACCGGGAGGAGATAAAACTGCTGCACGGCATTATCTGGCTTTCTTTAACAACGTATGCATGGCAGGACTACGACTCTGTCTGCGGCGCTTTTTACAATGGTTTATTATATCTTCAGGAGGTATTGTGAAGAAGGCATTATAGCGGATGTTTCATCTTTGATGCTGTGTAGGACGGAATGTAGGGCAGGAGGCGGAAGCAGTGTGAGGGAGATAATCAAAAAACTGCAGAACGATATAGAGCGATATGATAAAATCCTTTTTTTCGACTCGCCGAAGCTGCTGCGGGAACTCTGCCGGGACGGCGCCATGAAATCACGGGAACAGAAGGTTCTTGTTTTGTCGACGGGGAGAGGGTCTTTTGAGGAAGGAAATTTTACGTTTCGGCAGCTGACGGATTCGGAGGCGAGGCTGTTGAAAGCATTGTATGATACCTATGACTTTTCGGATAAATTTGTTTTGGTTGCGGAAAGGGCCTGCTACGCCGGCTTGTATAACTTTGTGGCCACAGGCCTGCTGAGCCGGGAAGATATGGTGAGGGCATTGTTGGGTGAATGGTAAACGATGGACAAACTGCATTTGGAAGAAATGAAAAAGAATTTCGATGCCCTTTTTCGGGAAGGTATGGCTGATTTTTCTAACATATATATATTTGGCCATTGCAATGCATCCGAAGAACTTGCAGGGCTTTTCCTGGAGAAGGGGTATTGCGTAAAAGGGATTCTGGATAACAATGTATCCAAACACGGAACCGCATATAAATCCGTTCCTGTCGTTCCGCCGGAAGAAGTAATGAGTGCAAAGGGTGAAGACACAATTGTCTGCATTGCGGCCAGGGCCTATGCGGCAATGAGGGAACAGCTGATACGGATGGGCTATCGGGGGGAGATCCGCAAAATGGTGGACTACAACTCTTATGCGGTATATTCTCTTTCCGGGGAGACAATCGGCTGCATGCAGAAGCGCCTGCGGAGGGGCATCCGGCTGCTTGAGGAGCAGCGGAAAAAATATGCCGGATATTATCGAATTTATTGTCCCTTTTCCGCTTTGGGAGACGTTTATTATACAATGTCCTATCTTCCGTACTTTTTGCAAAACAGAAATATTGGTAAATGCGTTGTTTTCGTGGTGGGACAGGCTTGTGGGGATGTGGTTGGGCTATTTGGTTCAGGGCTTGCGGAGGTCCTTGAACAGCGGGACATGGACGAATCCATACAGGCTGTACTGTATACGGAAGACAGGGAAGCATTTATAGCCCATCAGGACCGTCCATATGTGGTAAACCTGGCAAAGGCTTTATACGGAAAGAAAATCACTTTGGAGATGATTTACAGGTGCGGCGTATTCGGGCTGGATAAGGACTGTACTCCCTGTAAGCCTGTGAGGCTGGATAAACCGGGCGTGCTGGGCAACATTCGGAAGGGAAAGGCGGTTATACTGGCGCCTTATGCGAAATCCGTAACCAATATTCCGGAGGTTTACTGGAAACGGATTATAGACTATTATACGCAGCGGGGGTATCAGCTCTTTACAAATGCGGCGCAGGGAGAGCAGGCGCTGGAGGGAACCCGGGAAATTCGGGTGAAATTGTCAGAACTGCAGTGTGCTGCGGAGTATGCCGGAACCTTTATCGGCATTCGCAGCGGGGTATGTGATGTCATCAGGGAAGCCGCCTGCAGAAAGATAGCCCTGTATCCGGATTGCTGTTACAGTGATACGAGGTGGAAAATGGCAGAGATCTATCACCTGGAAGATTTTGAAAATATCGTGGTACCTTCGGCGGTATCTGAGTAAGAAGGGGGATGCGAGACGACCATGGATAATGAGATTGTGATGTCCACGCTTCCAAAGACCTGGATATTTGATTTGGATGGGACAATTGTGAAGCACAATGGTTATTTGCTGGATGGGGAAGACACATTGCTGCCCGGTGTACGGGAATACCTGTCTGAAATACCCATATCAGACAGGGTCCTGATATTCACATCACGGACAGAGGAGTACAGGGAACGGACTGTATGCTTTCTTGATACATACGGAATCAGATATGACGGTATATTGTTTAATATGCCTGTGGGGGAACGGATTGTGGTAAATGACAGGAAGCCTTCGGGCCTTGACATGGCTGTGGCAATGAATGTGAACAGGGATACATTTGCTCTCCCGCAAGTACTCCGGCAGCTATAGCATATCCTGGCGGAGCCAGACACTGCAGGATATACGGGAATTACGCTTTTAAGAAAATGCTTATCTGATATCACATCTGATATGCCGCCGCGGAACGTACTTGAAAAATACTTTCCGGCGGCCGTCTGCCGCGGAGAATGTACCGGGACGTATGCTTTTATTTTCGTTATTGCGTTGGGAACTCTTCAGTAGTATAATAGAACCAAGTTTCACTCAGCTGAAATTCGGAACCGGCAACAGGCACGATTTACAGGAGAACCCTTAAAATGAACAGAAAAAAGTCTCTGCAGCAGGTAGTCTACGTCGTATTTCTTTTGGCGGCAATCGTCGTTTTATTCCAATGGTACACCTCGCGGAACCGGGAGCGCATTGAAGAGCGCAACAAAAATTATGCGGCGGATGCCGCGCAGCTGAAGGCGGATCAGATTGACGGCGAACTGCGGAACGCGCTGAACCGGATTACTACATATGCCTTTTTTGTGGGGGAAAGTATGGAGGGAACGGTGGTTACGGCGCAGACGCTGGCAGATATGGAAGAGAAAATGATCTTTGACGCATTGATGTATACGGATGCCGAAGGGGTGGATTATGCTTCCGACGGGCGGACGGCCGATGCGACGGCTCTCTTTTTCTATCAGAAGGGAATGAAGGGGGAAAACGGAACCGGTATTCTTTTTGACCCTCATTTTTTTGACGAGAAGATGGTGTGTTTTTACGCGCCTGTTTACAGGCAGGGAGAAATCGTGGGAGTGCTGCGCGCGGCCTATCTGGCGGAGGAATATCTGCGGAGCATGCTTGCCGCCACCTATTTCGGAGAGCCGGCCAACGTATATCTGTGTACGCCGGAGGAACGGGTGATCGCGGGTTCCGACAGCCGCCGGTCCTATGAAGGCAGCCTGACAGAGATACTGACGGAGGAAGGCATCATCGATGAAGCTACGGCGGGAAAAGTAAGCGAGGTGTTTGCCGGCGGCGGGAAAGGAAGCTTCCTGTGTGCGGCTGACAGCAAAACGGATAACATCTGTGTGACATATCTGGATGACAATAAATTTGTCCTGGTGCAGACATTTCCGAAGAACGTTACTCAGGAAATGATAAGGGCGGAGAATCTGGTGGGGATTCAGCTGGAAATCTGCCTGATTGTCCTGTTTGCCGTTTATATCATTCTCCTGCTGATCCGTTCGGGGCGTGAGAAGAAGCGTCTTGAGCGGGAAAACAGGGAGATGGGGTATATTATTGATGGCGTCAATATCCTGTTTAACCGGTTTGCCATTATAGATTTCGAGACGGGAACCTACCAGTATCTGGCAGGGACCCATCCGGAGGAGAGCAGTATCGAATCCAGGGGCAGTTACCAGGAGCTGGTGGGACATATGTGTTCTATTTTGGCTGAGGAGGAGGCGAGGGAGGAATTTGCCGAATCCGTTGCGGCCGATAACCTTGTGAAGGCACTGGAGGAGCGGGATGAGGTGCGCTTTGAGTGTCATGTGCAGTATGACGGCCATACGGAGTGGGAGCATGTGAGCGCCGTCTGCCTGCAGAGAAAGGACGGCAGGGCGGCCAAGGTGCTGTTTACCCGTCAGAACATTACCGAGATAAAGAGAAAAGAACTGCAGATGCAGGCGGAGATGTCTCTGGCAGACCGCAAGGAGAGACAGTACCGCATTGCCATTACCACGAATTCGCTCTGCACCTTTGAATTTAACCTGACAAAGGACGTGATTGCACAGGATATCGTGCGTGTGCGGGGCGGACGGAGTGTGTCCCTGCTGGAACGGGCAGGGCTTAAGGCGCCCTGCAGGGCGTCGGAATGCTTCCGGAGATGGCAGGGCTTCGTCATGGAGGAGTCCCTGGAGGGATACAGCAGCACGGTAAATATAGGACATCTGAAGGAATGCTTCGAAAACGGAGAAGCGGAAGTGGATGTGGATTACTGGGAAACCTATGAGGGCGGTGAGCAGATATGTGTCCGCCAGTCCTATGTCATGACGAGGGACAATAACACCGACGACATTATGGTCATGGTGGTAACCAGGGAGATCACCGAGCAGGTCAGGAAGCAGAGGGAGCAGACACAGGCGCTGCAGGATGCGCTGATGCAGGCGCAGCACGCGAACCGGGCGAAGAGTACATTCCTGTCCAACATGTCCCATGATATCCGGACACCTATGAACGCAATCATAGGCTTTGCTACCATTGCCGTTAGCCATATCGACAATAAGGACCAGGTGAGGGACTGCCTGCAGAAGGTTTTGTCTTCCAGCAATCACCTGCTCAGCCTGATCAACGATATCCTGGATATGAGCAGGATTGAGAGCGGAAAGGTGCAGATTAAGGAGCAGGAATGCAATGTCTCCGAGGTTATGCACAATCTGGTCAATATTATCCAGCCCCAGGTGAAGGCGAAGCAGCTGGAGCTTTTTATAGATACCTTCGAGGTTGCCAACGAGGATGTGATTGCGGATTCCCTGAAACTGAACCAGGTGTTTATCAATCTGCTGAGCAATGCCGTAAAATATACGCCCGCAGGCGGTATGATATCTTTTCGGATCATGCAGAAAACTACTTTCCGCCACGGATACGGCGATTATGTGTTTATTGTGAAAGATAACGGCATCGGTATGTCCCATGATTTTGTGGAGCATATTTTCGAACCCTTTGAGCGGGAAGCCACCGCCACCCAATCCGGCATTCAGGGGACAGGGCTGGGGATGGCAATCACGAAAAACATCGTGGAGATGATGGGCGGTACTATCAGCGTGGAAAGCGAGATCGGCAAGGGGAGCGTTTTCACGGTGGAGCTGAGCCTGAAGCTTCAGGACGTGGAGAAAAACGCGGAACAGATCAAGGAACTGGAGGGATTAAGGGCGCTGGTGGTGGATGATGACTTTAACATCTGCAACAGCGTGAGCAAGATGCTGAAACAGATCGGTATGCGCTCCGAATGGACCACTTCCGGCAGAGAGGCGGCATATCGGGCCAGGCAGGCATATGAGGAGGGAGACTCCTATCACACCTATATCGTTGACTGGCAGATGCCGGAGACCAGCGGCGTGGAGACGGCGAAGAAAATCCGGAGCGTAGTGGGAGCGGAGGTACCCATTATTATATTGACGGCTTACGACTGGACGGATATCGAGGAGGAGGCGAAGGCGGCGGGTATCACCGCATTCTGCGCCAAGCCGCTGTTCCTGTCGGATCTGAAATCCGCGCTGCTGGCGGCAAACAATCTGACGGGAAAAGATGAAGGCGCCGCATCCTGGACCCAGGCGGATTTCAGCGGAAAAAGGGTTCTGCTGGTGGAAGATATCGAATTGAACCGTGAGATTGCGCAGGTGATACTGGAGGAATCCGGCTTTACGGTGGAATGCGCGCCTGACGGGACGGATGCGGTGGAGATGGTGCGGAAGGCGGCGGAATTTTATTATGATGCCGTTCTGATGGATGTGCAGATGCCGATTATGGACGGCTATGAGGCAACCCGGACAATCAGGGCGCTGCCCAGGAAGGACGTAAAGTCTCTGCCCATTATCGCCATGACGGCAAATGCGTTGGAGGAGGATAAGGAAGCCGCTTTGATGAACGGCATGAATGCCCATGTCTCCAAACCGCTGGATATAGAAATTTTTATGGAAGTATTGAGACATTACATCAAGTAATGAACCAGAACCGGGAAAGAGGAGGCGGAATCTATGAAGATAAAGATCAGCTCTGAGAAAAGAGCGGAAATACGGAAGGGAATGATAGGGCTTTTTTTCGAGGATATCAACTATGCGGCGGACGGCGGCCTGTATGCGGAGATGCTGGAGAACCGTTCCTTTGAATTCCTGAAGGCCACGGGGGATTACGGTGATTATCAGGCGGAGTACGACGGGGGATATGGGTGGTGTGCTTATCCGGAAGAGGGGGAGTCCGTCCTGCGCTTTGTCACCGGCAGCCCCCACTGTGAGGAGAATCCCCATTACCTGCGGCTGCAGGTAAAGCATCCCGGGGAAGGGGTGCGAAATAAAGCCTACGATGGTATTTATCTGAAAAAAGGTATGGACTACAAGCTTGTCTTCTGGGCGCGCTGCGTGAAATTTACAGGGGATTTCCGGATTTCCGTTGAAAAGGACGGGATATGTTGTGCGCAGGCCGTCATACCGGCGGCGGACGGCCAGGAGGAAACCTACAATGGCTTCCGAAAATATGAGGCGGTTCTTTGGGCCGGGGCGGATGCGGAGAAGGCGGATTTCCTATTTTGCCTGTCCGGACCGGGAACGGTAGAGCTTGACTTTATCTCCCTGATTCCGGGGGATGCCGTGGGAGGAATCTTCCGGAAGGATTTGTTTGAGATGCTGAAGGCGCTGCGCCCGGGATTTCTGCGCTTTCCGGGAGGCTGTATCGTGGAGGGGAATACCCTGGCGAACCGTTACCGCTTCAAGGACAGCCTGAAACCGGTGTGGGCCAGGAAAAATAACTGGAATCGCTGGGCGGTACATGGGAACGGGGAGGGCAATCATTACGAGAGCGTTTACTGCCATTACAACCAGAGCCTGGGGCTTGGGTATTACGAATATTTTCTGCTCTGTGAAATGATAGGCGCCAGCCCGCTGCCTGTGCTGAATGTGGGTTTTGCGTGCCAGTACCAGTCGGGAGAAATGGTGGACAGGGAAAGCCCGGCGTTTCGGGAATTTGTGCAGGATGCCCTGGACCTGATTGAATTTGCCAACGGGGACCGGACCACGCGCTGGGGAGCCGTCCGCGCGCAGATGGGACATGAGGAACCCTTCGGCCTTACGATGCTGGGGGTGGGAAATGAGCAGTGGCAGACGGAAAAAGCGGATTTCTTTGAACGATATGAGATTTTTGAGAAAGCGATTCATGCGTATGCGCCGAAGATGAAGCTGATCGGTTCCGCGGGACCCGATATCACCTCCGGGCGGTACGCCAGGGCGTGGGAATTCTACCATGCCCATGAGGAGCAGGCTGATTTTGTGTATGCCGTGGACGAGCATTATTATGTGAAGCCGGAGTGGCTCTACGGCCATACGGATTTTTACGACAATTATTCCAGGAAGGTGAAGGTCTTTTCGGGGGAATACGCGGCCCATCCCTGCAGCGGCTTTAACAGGCCGGAGTCCAATACGCTGGAGGGAGCGCTGGCGGAGGCGGCGTTTCTCACCGGGGTGGAGCGGAATGCGGATGTGGTGGTACTGGCTTCCTATGCGCCCCTGTTTGCCCGGCTGGGATATGCCCAATGGTCTCCGGATCTGATCTGGTTTGACGCGTCGAACTGCTACGGCAGCCCCAGCTATTATGTGCAGAAAATGTATGCGTGCAACATGGGGGATGTGACGCTGGATACCTGCGGCGGGGAAAAGGAGACGGCGGCGGAAGGGGTATATTATTCTGCCGGCTATTCCGAGGCGGAGAAGGAGATTATCTTGAAGGTGGTCAATTCCGGCATGGCACAGCAGCACATCAGCCTGGAGCTTCCGGGAGTCCGGAAGGACGGAATCGGGATACATGCCGAGATTCTCACCGGAGACGAAAGGGACGCGCACAACAGCATCCGGGAACCGGAGAAGGTGGTTCCGTATGAGAAGGCGTTCCCGGGGACGGATATTGTGCTGCCGGCGCTCTCCTTTGCGGTGCTGCGTGTGAGGACTGACGCTTTTCGGTAAGCCGGGAACGGCCCGAAGGGGCGGACGAAACAGAATTCGTGAGGAGCCGCAGGATGAAATTCATATTTTCATATGTAAAAAAATACCGGGTTATGGTAGCTTTCGGTATGCTGATCAAGCTGTCCGCTGCCCTGGCCGAGCTGCTCCTTCCCTATGTGCTGGAGCATCTGATTGACGACGTGGCTCCGCTGCAGAAAACCGGCCCGGTGCTGGCATGGGGAGCCGTGATGCTGATTCTGGTGGTCTATGTGCGTCAGGCGAATGTGAAGGCAAACCGCACGGCAGTGGGGGTGGCAAAGCGGAGCATATATGAAATCAGGCGGGATTTATTCTGGAAATCCGTCAATTTGTCGGGCGGGCAGCTGGATGCGTTCGGCCTGCCGTCATTGAACTCCAGGATGACTTCGGATTCCTATAATCTGCAGAGCTTTATCCAATCCAGCCAGACCATGGGAATCCGGGCGCCGATTCTGCTGTTTGGCGGGATAGCGATTACCCTGACCATGGACTTGGGGCTGGCGTCCATCCTCTGCATCATGGCGCCTGTCCTGATTACGGCGGTGGTATATGTTTCCATGAGGGGAATCCCGCTCTATGAAAAGGTACAGAAAAGCGTGGACGACATTGTGCGGATTATGAGGGAAAATATTACGGGTATCCGTGTGGTAAAGGCGCTCTCAAAAGAAGATTACGAGATGGGACGCTTTGAGGACGCGAACAGGGAGATGGCCAACAGAGATATCAAGGCGGGCATTGTCATGGCGCTGCCTGGGCCGATTATGACATTTATGTTAAATATCGGGCTTACCATTGTGGTGATCGTGGGCGCTTACCGGGTGAACGGCGGTATTACCCAACCCGGTGTGATTCTGGCGTTTCTTACCTATTTTAATATGATTCTGATGGGGGTTATGGGCCTGAACCGCATTTTCATGCTGATGTCCAAGGCAAATGCCTCTGCCAACCGCATTGCCGCCGTAGTGAACAGCGAGGAGGAATTGCAGCCCGTTTCCGCGGAAGAAGCGGCAGAGACAGAGCGGGAGGGGTACATCGTCTTTGACCATGTGACATTCAGCTATGGGAAGCATCCGGAGGCGGCGGAAACGGAGGAAGCCTTGGAGGAGGATGCGGCCATGGCAAGGTTTGACGGCCTGGAACGCCAGAAATGCCTGGAGGAGATTGATTTTACGGTGAAAAAGGGCGGCTCCCTGGGGATTATAGGCGCCACCGGCTGCGGCAAGACTACCGTCATCAACCTGCTGATGCGTTTCTATGACGCGGACGAAGGGCATATTTTCATTGACGGAAGGGATGTGCGCACTTACGATAAGGACGAGCTTCACAGGCTGTTCGGCGTGGTATTCCAGAATGATGTTATCTTTGCGGATTCTTTGAAGGAGAATATTTCCTTTGGGAGAGAGGTGGGGACGGAGGAGATGCGAAGGGCTGCGGGAGACGCCATGGCAAGGGAATTTATCGAAAGCTATGAGGATACATATGACCACAGGGCTGTAGTGCGGGGCGCGAACCTCAGCGGCGGTCAGCGGCAGCGTGTCCTGATTGCCAGGGCACTGGCAGCGGCGCCTCAGATTCTGGTGCTGGACGATTCCTCCAGCGCCCTTGACTACAAGACGGATGCAGCGCTGCGCAAAGCCATTCGGGAGCATCATGCGGACACCACTACCATTATCATTGCCCAGAGGATCAGCTCCATTATGGGGCTGGACGATATCATCATGCTGGAAGAAGGCAAAGTGATCGGCCACGGTACTCATGAGGAGCTTCTGCGGGACTGCGCCATGTACCAGGAGATTTACAGGACCCAGATGGGTGGTTGACGCAAAGGGAATCCGTGCGGGGTTCGGGAGCGGCGTTGGGCCGGGGATGAATGCGCAGCAGAAAGGACAGCAAATATGGCAGCCAGAGATACCGTCTGCAAAAAGCCGAAAGACACAAAGGGGACCTTCAAACGCCTGCTGCGTTACATCGGGCATTATAAATGGATTCTTATGCTGGTATTTGCCCTGTGTTTTACCAGCAATTTCCTGGCGCTGTTGGGACCCGGCATGGCGGGTGCGGCCATCAATGAGGCGGCGGCAGGGGCAGGTAAAGTGAATTTTGACAGGGTTTTTTACTATGCCCGCAGGATGCTGATCTTTTATGTGCTGTCATCCCTGCTGACCATATCCATCAATATTATCATGATGTTTGTCAGCAAGTGGATTGCGGAGAGAATGCGGAAGGATGTATTTGACAAGCTGATGCGGATGCCTGTGGGTTACTTTGACAGGAACCAGGCAGGGGATATTATCAGCCGGGTGTCCTATGACATTGATGTAGTCAGTACCTGCCTGGCGACGGATGTGGTGCAGATTCTCACCAGCCTGGTGACTGTGGCGGGTTCCTTCGCCATGATGCTTTATATATCGCCTGTGCTGGCGGCAGTGGTGGTGGTGACGATTCCGGCCGCCATTGTTTACGTGACGAAAATGCGCAGAATCACACAGCCCAGATTTGCAAAGCGTTCCAAAAACTACGGCATTATGAACGGATTTGTGGAAGAGATGTTTTCCGGGCAGAAGACCATTATGGCGTATGCCTACGAAAACCGGGTGGCGGAGAACTTTGACAAGGTGAACGCGGCGGCTGCCAATGCCTATTATGATGCCGACTACTATGGGATCACCATGGGGCCTACAGTGAATTCCATCAATAACCTGGGCTTAAGCCTGATTGCGGTGTTCGGCTCTTTCCTCTATATGGGAGGGCGGATTTCCCTGGGGCAGATTTCTTCTTTTGTCCTGTATTCGCGGAAGTTCTCAGGACCTATTAACGAGATTTCCAATATCACCAATGAACTTTATTCCGCCCTGGCGGCGGCAGAGCGTGTTTTCGGGCTGCTGGATGAGGAAGAGGAGCCGGCGGACAGGGAAAACGCGGTCGAATTGACGGATGTGGAAGGGAATGTGGAATTGCGGGATGTTTCCTTTGGCTATGAAAAAAATAAGGCCATCCTTCACAACCTGAGCCTGAAAGCGGATGCGGGGAAGCTGATTGCCATAGTCGGGCCGACAGGGGCAGGCAAGACCACCATTATCAACCTGCTGATGCGTTTTTACGATGTGGATGAAGGCAGCATCCTGGTGGAAGGCAGGGATAACCGGGATTACACCAGGCGGAGCCTGCGGGGCGCTTATGCCATGGTGCTTCAGGATACCTGGGTATTCAAGGGCACGATTTTCGAGAATATTGCCTACGGAAAACAAGGCGCATCCAGGGGAGAAGTGGTAGCGGCAGCCAAAGCCGCTCATATCCATTCCTTTATCATGCGTCTGCCCCAGGGCTACGAGACCGTCATCAGCGAGGATGGCGGGAATATCTCCAAAGGCCAGAAGCAGCTCCTGACCATAGCCCGTGCCATGCTCTATGACGCCCGGATGCTGATTCTGGACGAGGCTACTTCCAATGTGGATACCGGCACCGAACGGCGCATTCAGAAGGCCATGCGGGAACTGATGAAGGACAAGACCTGCTTTGTCATTGCCCATCGACTCTCCACCATCCGGAATGCGGACCATATCCTGGTGGTTGACCACGGGGATGTAGTAGAACAGGGGGACCATGAGGGCCTGATGGAGCGGAGAGGGTTTTACTACAAGCTGTATGCTTCGCAGTTTGAGTGATTTTTTGCTTTTTTCTGAAACAGGTTGCGCAACAAGTACTTTTGATCGCAAAATTGAAATTCAGGATGTAGAATCTTTGAAAAAACTGATAGATGTTATGAATGCTGACGTGCCTCAAAAGCCTCTTTCACAACATCCCTTTTCAGATGCGGAGAGAGAGGAGTGAGAGATTATTAAAACAGTGCTTATCCCGCTCAAAGCATTAATTGCAAATTTTGAAGGAGGCAAAGAACAGTTGGAACGTTTTTTGTCTTCTTATACATGTACTGAAGATAAAGATATTGAATCATTTCTACATAACAGGGCAGTAGAATTTGAGAAACTGTCAAAAGCAAGAACTTAATATCTGAAATCAATCAGGAATAAACCCTTCAAAAATAGGAATGACATTTTCCTTTTCCAATGCTTCCATACTTTCGCAGTTCCTTATGGTCCACCCGACTTCCTGCACATGGTACAGCCTCTTCATCAGGCGCAGGCTGGAGCAGGAGCGGTCAAGATAGTTGTAGGCGATAAAATCAGGCCGGGTGAGGAATGTGGTCAGCAGGAATGTAAGAATCACACGTACCGGCCAGGACAGATTTCTCACTTCGCTGGTCCGAAGAAAATTCTGGCTGAGCTGTCCGCGGATCACCTGGGAATAATGTTTTTTCAGATGAAGCAATACTGCCGGATGGAAAGATTCGATGCAATAATCCGCCTTCCGGTTTTTCAGTAAATTCATGACGGCATCCGTCAGAGCGGCAGCATTTCCCCGTTCTGCCTTCAGCTCAATGATGAGCGGTGTTTTTCCTTCAAACACATCCAGAACATCCTGCAGCAGGGGAATGGTCTCTTTTGTTCCCTGCAGAGGATAATGCTGCAATTCTTCCGATGTCATATCTTCAATGATCAGATTTTTACCGCAGACCCGCTGTAGATTGCTGTCATGCACAACAGCCAGGCTGCCGTCCGCCATCAGATGGACATCCAGTTCCGCGCCGAAGCCGCAGTCAGCTGCTTTTCGGAAAGCCGCAAGAGAATTTTCCGGCACTCCTTCTATCGTATTGTGGAGGCCGCGGTGGGCATAGCGGACTCCGGAAAGTTTCTCCCAACCGGGCTGCTTCCCGCGTGGCTGCAGTAACAGGCACCAGGTTAAGAAGATAATAAATGCAAGCGAGATTAAAATCAGTAGTATTACCATATCTGGACTCCTTGTGTTCTTATATGATACAGGATTTGTGCCGGGTGGTTTTGTGCAATGACAGCTATAGTTAACGGCTTTAATATCCATACTTTCGCATAACATGCTGATTGTGGCTGCTGATATATACTTATACTGCACGTGGAATAGTTTTGCAGTAATTCGTGTTATCAGGGGCGGAATTTCAGTCGTCCATGTATTCAAATGCTGCCAGTCCGCTCTTCGCCTCCGCCCTGCTGTCTCCGTGGCGGACGAAGCACATGGTCACGAAGCTGAGAAGGACGAAAAAGGCTGCGTAAGGGAAAAGCACCTGGTAGCTGATTTTTTTCATAAGGGATCCCGCCAGCACCGGAGTGATGACCTGTGCCGTCATGGAAGCGGTGTAGTAGTAGCCGGTAAATTTTCCCACGTCGCTGCCGCGGCACATCTCCACCACCATGGGCAGGGAGTTCACATTGATGGCGGCCCAGGCCAGTCCCACCAGGGCAAAGGCCACGAACATGACAGGATTAATGGAAGAAAACAGTGTAGTCAGAAAATATCCCGCAATAAAGCAGGATGCCAACAGAATAACACCTGCCATGATAGTCTTTCGCCGCCCGACTTTGGAGGCTGCCACACCGATGGGAATATAGGAGACAATGGCGCCTGCGGTGGCAACCAGCAGACAGGTGGAAGCGCCGCCCAGGCCCTCGCCCATGATCTGTGAAATATAGGTGGTAAACCAGGTAGTGACGCCGTTATATCCGATGTACCACAGCGCGATGGAGGCAAGCAGGAACATGAGGCTGCGCCTGACGGGCTTCGGCAGAGTCTCGCTGCCGCTGCCGTCATCCTCCGCGAGATTCCATTCGGGATGCCGTTTTTCCAGCTCCCGGTTCCTGGCGGCCAGTTCCGGTTCCCGGATGGTCAGCAGCAGGACGATGACCGCCACTGCCATGACGGCGGATACCACCAGAAAAAGAGGCTGGTAATTCACATGCGCCAGATCCGCTACCCGGGAGGTGGGATACAGCACCGCGGCCACGCCCAGATACAGTATGCCGCCCACGGCTCCCATCAGGTTGATGATGGCATTGGCCTTGCTTCGCAGCGGTTTGGCGGTAATATCGGGCATCAGGGCCACGGCAGGCGAACGGTAAGTGCCCATGGAGATCAGCAGCAGTCCCAGTACAATCACGAAGGCGGCCAGCTTGAAGGGAGCCGCCTGGCGGGAATAGCTGTTGTCCAGGACCGGCAGCAGGTTCATCAGGATGACGGCTCCGGCGGTGCCTGCCATAATGTAGGGAGTCCGGCGCCCCAGCCTGGTGTCTGTCCGGTCTGAAAGCCCGCCGAAGAGCGGCAGTAGAAACAGCGCCAGGATGTTGTCCGCGGCCATGATGACGCCGGTGAGGGACTCGTCCATGCCGAATGTTTCCCGCAGTATCAGGGGAACCACGCTGTCATACATCTGCCAGAAGGAACAGATGGACAGAAATGCCAGCCCTACCAGGACGGTTCGTTTGTTGTTCAGTTTGCTCTCGTTCATGTGAAACCTCGTCCTTTCTCGTGAAAAGTGCCGTTTGGAAGGTGTACGGAGAAGATGCCCGCATGATAATATGGATGATTATGCGAATGCATTTTAAACAATGAATCAATAAGGCCATTATATCACAGGGAGGGACGGCTTTCAAGAAGTGCTTGAAAAATATGGGCGTTCCAAGTATACTGTACATAACAGTTCAGCGCCCTGCCTGGACTGTTACTACTGTACATGGACAACGGCGGCGGAAGCGGCCTGCGGGAGATGCAGGGAACAGAAACAGAATGGGCCGCGTACAGGACGCAAATCAGCAGGCCTGCCGGTGATGCGGAGACAGAAAGGCAGAAATTATGATAATAAGTGAAAAAATATTTGACATAATGGATAAAAAGAATATAAGCCGGAAAAGGTTCTCGGAAGAAACCGGAATAGCGCAGAGTACCATCAGCGACTGGAAGAGGAAGAAAACCAACCCGGCCGCTGACAAGATTATGGCAATCTGCGACACGCTGGGGGTGACGCCGGCTCAGCTGCTGGGAGACGGCGCGGACGCGGCGGAGGCGGAAACCGTGGAAGCCAATGCGGATTACCTGATGGTCCGCAGAGGCTCGGAGGAGTATTTTCTCATCGAAAAATACCGGAAGCTGGGAAAGCCCGGAAAAGATCGGGTCCAGGGCTATCTGCAGGCATTGGCAGAGTCCCCGGAATCCGTATAGGCGTGTGAAAATCCGTTTACGGGAACGGGACGTACAAAGTGACAGGAAAGGCAGAGGAAGCAGAATGATTACAATATTGAATGAAACGCCCAGGAATCCCATTACGCTGATGGGCCGGCGTGCAGGCGTGTGCTGGGGAGGGGACATTGACAACGACGAAAAGAATTACAGGCGGGGGCTTGAATGCATTCAATCAGGCCACCACCGGGTTTTGGAGTATGTCAATGTGGAGATGGTACTGGACGGATACTCGGCCCGTGTCATCAGGGAATGGTACACCCATATCGGCGGCGCGCCTACCAGGCTGCAGGCAAGCACACGCTATGTCAGCTACAAAAATTTCTCCTATACGACACCGCCGTCCGTGTCCGGTAATCCGGAGGCGGAGAAAATCTACAGAGATACCATGTCCGCCATAGCCGAAGCGTGCAGCCGCCTGGAGAGCGGCTGCGGGATTCCGCGGGAGGATGCCGCCATGCTCCTTCCGCTGGGAATGTCTACGAAAATTGTAGACAAGCGCAATGTCCGCAATCTGATAGAGATGTCCCGCCAGCGGCTCTGCACCAGGGCATACTGGGAGTATCGGCTCCTGATGGGCGATATCTGCAGGGCGCTTTCGGAATATTCGGAGGAGTGGAAATACCTGGTAGAACATTATTTTGTGCCGAAATGTGAGGTGTCCGGGTACTGCAGCGAAAAGAAAAGCTGCGGACGGAAACCATATCGTCCTTAATTTTTCCGGTAACACTAAAGTATTTGAATCTCCTGCCGATAATTTAAATAAGCAATTACAACGAGACTCAATCATTCAGGAAGGGAGGAGTCCGAAATGCGTATAGAAGCATATAATCAGGTTCATCAGTTGTATCAGACAAAAAAGGTGAACAAGGTACGTGAAAAGAGCGGTGCGGCCCAGACAGACCAGCTGCAGTTCAGCGATTTGGGAAGGGAAATCAGGGCGGCGCAGGCGGCGCTTGCAGGAGCTCCCGATATCAGGGAAGATTTGGTCGCTCCTATTAAAGCAAAAGTCCAGAACGGCACTTATCAGGTGGATACGACATCATTTGCCCGGAAGCTTATGCAGAAGGCGGCCGAGCTGGATGCGACTTATGAGGAAACGAGGTAAGGAAACCTGTGGCGAGTTTAATGGAAAACCTGATCGAGGTACTTGGTCAGGAATGTGATGCGTACGATGAACTTCTGGCTTTATCCCAGAAGAAGACACAGGTGATTGCCAGTGCAAATCTGGAGAATTTACAGAAAATCACGGATGATGAACAGGAAGCGGTAGGACGGGTCACCCATCTGGACAGGAGAAGGTCGGAAGTGACCGCGGACATTGCCAACGTATTAAACAGGGATGTTGAAACGTTAAAGCTCTCTAAGATGATTGAATTGATGTCACTGCGCCCCGAAGAACAGGCGAAGCTGGCCGAGGCACATGACAGACTGCAGAGCAGCGTCCGGGAATTGCGCCGGATTAACGAACAAAATAGGGAACTGCTGGTAAATGCACTGGAGATGGTGGAATTTGAGATGAACATTCTGCAGGCATCCAAAGCAGCGCCGGAGACGGCGAATTACACCAAAAGCGCATACAATTCAGGAGCGCAGATGGGTGTGGCCAGCGGAAATTTTGATGCAAAACAGTAGCCCTCGGGGCGCTGTATCCTTGTAGAACGTGAGGTAAATGTTATGCCGTTAATGGGAAGTTTATATGTCGGAAATTCGGGAATGCAAACCAGTCAGAATGCGCTGAACACCACAGCGCATAATCTTTCTAATCTTGATACCACCGGCTATGTGAGACAGCAGGTGCAGCAGTCTACGAAGAGTTATATGACTCTCGCAGTCAATGCCAAGGCCATCACCAATCAGCAGACGGGACTTGGTGTTACTTATTCCAGAGTAAAACATATAAGGGATTATTTTCTTGACAAATCATACCGCAGGGAGTCCGGGCGCAGCATGTTCTATCAGGTGTCCGCCGAGGTGATGTCCGAGGTGGAGGACCAGCTGGGAGAGATGAACGGAGAGGCCTTCCAGAACACACTGACGGATTTCTGGACATCTATCCAGGAATTGACGAAGGATCCCTCCAGCTCGGTTACGCAGGGGCTGTTTGTACAAAGTGCTGCGGAATTTGTGGAAAAGGCGCAGGCTGTGTACGGGGGACTGAGCGCTTATCAGGATAATCTGAATGCCCAGATCAAGGAGCAGGTAGAGATTATCAATTCCTACGGGCAGAAATTGATTACCCTGAACGAGGCTATCAGAGGCATTGAAACCGGCGGTATAGAGAGCGCCAACGATTTGCGGGATGCCAGGGACCAGCTTCTGGACGAATTGTCCCAGATGGTGGATATCGATTTTGGCGAGGACATACGAGGGAATGTCTGGGTGAAAATCGAAGGGACGGATTTCATAAAGGGAGACCGGTGTTTCGAAATCGGGCTTGATGTGGATGAGAACACCGGATTTTATACACCTTTCTGGTATGAGAACGCTACTTACCGCACCCTAGCCAACGGCAAGAGGGAGTATATTATAGACGGGGCGGAAGTTTTTAAATTAAATAAAGAGATTTCTTCAAACCTGAATACGGACATCGGCGGATTGAAGGCCATGCTGCTGGCGAGAGGGGATCACAGGGCCAACTACACGGATGTAGCGGACGAGAAGACGTACGGCAATGTGTCACAGTCCATTCTCATGAACATCCAGGCGGAATTTGACCAGCTGATTCACAATGTGGCAGTGAAGGTAAATGAAATCCTGGCTGCCGCGGCAGGCGTAAAGCAGGCGGAAGCGGACGTGCTGGCTGCGGACGGAACCGTCCTGGTCAAGAAGGGTGAGTACTTTTGCGAGAACAATGTGGGCGGCTATATGCGAAAGGATGACGGCAGCCCCATCCAGATGTTTACCAAGGTTTCTTCCGAGGGATACAGAAAGGTGACCGGAATGGTGGACGTGCTGGATGAGAACGGGAATCCTACAGGACAGCAGGAAGAGAAGGAATACTGGGTCTACAACGAAGAAAACCAGGAGAATCCCCAGGATGCGCGGGAAACGCTTTACACGATTGAGAACCTGCGGGTTGACGCGGAACTGATGCAGAAGCCCTCCATGCTGGGATTTCGCCTGGAGGACGGCTCCGAGGATAAGGCCACGGCAGACAGCCTGAAAGAGGCCTTTATGGAAGAGAAATACTCGTTGAACCCCAACGTGAAGAAAAAGGCCAGTTTCGTGGATTATTATGACGACCTGGTAGCGCAGGTTGCCAATTCGGGATATGCCTTCCGCAGCATCTATGTGAACCAGGAGGGCACGGTGGATTCCGTCTACGCCGCAAGAGAGCAGGTATCGGGAGTCTCCTCCGACGAGGAACTGTCCAATATGATCAAGTTCCAGAATGCATACAATGCATCCAGCCGTTATATCAATGTGCTGGATGAGATGCTGGAACACCTGCTGAGTACACTGGGCGTATAAGGCTATAACGTTTAAATACTGACCGCGATTGCCGGGCAGAGAACCGGCAGGGCGAAAGCGGAACCAAAAACAGCAGAGGTCCGAAGCGGTGCCACGCCGGAAAAGGTTGGAAAAGGCACAGCGGAGGGCGAATGCGGAACGAATAAACAGCAGAAGCCCGAAGCAGTGCCCGGAAGGAATTCTGGCCATGACCTAAG
>CAJULV010000006.1 GCA_910587555.1 uncultured Acetatifactor sp. | reverse complement strand
TCGCCCCCGTTCTTATTACCGCACCCCGTTAATGCAGAGAGCATTAGAACACTCATAAGGGCAAATGCCAAGTATTTTTTTGATGTTTTCATTTTTTGAATCTCCTTTGCTTTTTGTTTTTCTTGAAGTTTACAGCTATATCATACAGGACAAAAATCAAATCCAATATCGCGGCATTGTAAAATTGATGTAAAGTTTTTACAAGCCAAAAATATCTTAATAAAATTTTAGAGGGGCATGTCATCTTGCCCCTCTGTTTCTGCTTTTTGAAATCTGTTTTGTTTGTCTGTCCGCATTTTCCCTTTGATAATAGAAATCATGCACCGTTTGGAATCCATATCGTTTGACTATCCCCGACAAACCGACTTTCAGAAGGTCTGTTTCCTCGTTTTTGCGGTCAATCCTGCTTTGCAGTTCCCCTTTCTTTGTCAGTTTTGCGAGTCCTTTTAGGCTGTCACGCTCCAGTTCCAACTCATTGCGTTCCCTCTCTGCGTTAAAAATAATCACCAAATATATCAACGGATTCTCTGATGCGGTCAGTGATATATTTTTTCTTTATCTGTTGTATCTCCATTTCAGAAACGCTATCGGTCTGTATCTGTTCCGCTTTCGGGTTATTCTTCCCTATTTTTTTGGTGGCAAGATTTAATCCGCTGCTGTCAAATACATTTTGTCATCTTTAACAAGAAGATTGATAAGGTCCGGAGTTATACTCCAGCAACACTTATTTTAAAAGGGGCATTCATAATGTGTCCACATACGAATTATTTTCACATATCCTTTATACTGTATGCCATCCGCTGTAAATGGCTTCTCTATGACCTGATAGACAAGCCTGTGCTGTATATTGATTCTTCTGGAATAGGCACCTGTCAAATTTCCCACAAGTTTTTCATATCCAGGCGGATTCTGATAGGGATTTTCTTTTATGACATCCACCAGCTTCCGGGCTTTTAACGCTAATCCGGCACTTTTTAACTTTATCAAATCGTCCTTTGCCTGTTTCGTAAAAACAATTTGGTACATCACCATTCCACCATATCTTCGGGAATGCAATCCTCCACGGGCGTTTCCAGTCCTTTCCCGACAGACTCTGTCATTCCGGGAATGGAGTCCAGATATAATGTCTCCTGTATTGCATTCCAATCTTCTTCTGACAGAAGAACCGCATTTCCTTTTTTTCCTACGATCAGCATCGGCTCATTGTAGTGATTTACGTTTTCTACCAGACGATAAAGATCCTTTCTTGCATTTGTTATATTGATGGTTGACATTATAAAATCTCCTTGTTGTAGTTGTACTGTTTATCATACTGTGAATCCAATCTTTATTACAGCATCTATTGGATTCCAGTATAATAACAAATTAAGATGGCGCTGTCTTCTGCATATGATGAAACAGCGCATATGTTTAGTGGTTTTCTGATAAAGGCAGCGGAACCTCCTCTCCCCGCCATGTTTATCAGGTATCCTTTGAAAATCTCACGGTGTCAGTTTCTCGTCTTCCATTTCTGATTTGTATTTCTCTGTGTATATAGAGGCGTCCTTATATGACTGTCTCCTAAAAGTATCAGTTACCCAAGAATTTTATCACTATGGGTATTTCGTAGTAGAATGACGAGAGTTTATATGTCATGATTATTATAGCGTACGTAAACGCGTACGTCAATAGTTTTTTCCTGCCGCGCCT
Source organism: uncultured Acetatifactor sp. (assembly GCA_910587555.1). Lineage (GTDB taxonomy): Bacteria > Bacillota > Clostridia > Lachnospirales > Lachnospiraceae > Acetatifactor. The sequence goes on along the minus strand of CAJULV010000006.1, from coordinate 98,887 downwards.
CCTCATTACCCGGAATACTCATACTCAAAAGAGGCTCTGTCCGTCTCAAACTCCAGAATGGTGCGTCCCATCCTGCGGAAGCGGCAGCAGGCCCGGCATGCCACAGAACCTCTTTTCCGACGCCTGCCTTCCTTCCTGCCATAACCCGGTTTTTTCCTATTCCCGCCTTTTACAGTCCGTCTGGGCCGGGCCGTCCAACAGATGCCCCTCCCTGTCAAACCGGGAACCATGGCAGGGACAGTCATAGCTCTCCTCATCCGGATTCCATTCCAACCGGCATCCCATATGGGGACAATTGGGAATCACCTTTCCCCTTCCAGAAGGCAGAAGGTGCTTTGACAGGCCCTTAACCGTGTAGGCTCCATGCACAGCCAGTTCCTTCGCCGCCCTGGCCGTAAACCGTCTTTCCGGAGAAAAAATATCCGCCTCCGGACATTCTTTTCCGCTGATCAGGGCAGTCAGGAGACGGGCGCTGACCATTGCCGTGGTCATCCCCCACTTTCCGAAGCCGGCAGCCACATACCAATCCGGTTTCTTTCTGGAAAACCTCCCGATATACGGAATTCCGTCTAATGTCATACAATCCTGGGCTGACCACCGGGCTGCCTCCCTGCATTCCGGATAGAATTCCCGCGCCCTGTTAAGAAGCATTCCATACCTGCCTTCCCCCCAGGTCTCTGCGCTGCCTGCTCCATCCCCTGGGTCCTTTCTCCCTCCCCTGTTCACACCGGTTCGGTGGCTTCCTCCCCCAAGCAACAGCAAGTCCCCCTGGGAGCGGAAGGACAGCCCCTCCCGGTCAATCCCCAGATACATGCCCTCCAACGTCTCCGCCCCCGCCAATGCCTCCACATAGCTGCGCTCCTGGTACATCCTGGCAAAATAATACCCGGGTACATTATGGAAGGGGAAATGGGCGGCAAATACAATATACTCCGCCTCCACGCACCCTCTGGCCGTCTCCACCCGCATGCCCTCCGCCTTCAGCACCTTGGTCTGCTCATATACCTCCACTTCCTCCGCCATTGCCGCCAGGAATTTCAACGGATGAAATCTTGCCTGGTTCTCAAACCGCACCACCCCCGCAACGGAAAAGGGCAGCTCGCTGTCTGTCCCGAAGGAAACCTTGATCCCCAGGGATTCCGCAGCCTCCGCCTCCCGCCGCAGAAGCGCTTCCTCTGTCCGGGAATACAGACAGGCAGGACACCCCAGGAAATCACAATCTATTTCCTTTTCCCGAATCAGCCTCTCATATTCCCCTATGGCGCTTTCATTTGCCCTGGCATACTGCCCCGCCATCTCATGGCCAAAGGTCCTGATCAGCCGGTCATAGAGCAGATTGTGCTGCGAGGTGATCTTTGCCGTGGTATTGCCGGTCTGTCCGCTTCCGATTCGATCTGCCTCCAGAACCACAGCCCGGATCCCCGCCTGCTTCAGATAATAAGCCGTCAGAATCCCCGCCAGTCCTGCCCCGATGACCACCACCGGAACCCTCATCTCTCCCGGAAGCGCCTCTCTCTTTCTGATTTCCACATCTGCCCGCCAGATCGATTCCATGGTTTCCCTCCCCTGCCCTTTCTCCCGAATATTGATTTCTTTCTATTCCGTTAGCATCTACCAAAAGCAGGGAATTATACCATGACTGATTGTAACAGTTCAGACAGCCCCTCTCGCGAAGTCAAAATAGCACTCTGTGCAATTTGCGCTCTGTGCAATTTTGCGAGACTTGCGGGCGCCAAAACGCATTCTTTTCGCGTTTTGTGTGCATTCTCGTAACAGTTCAGCGCCCTGTCTGAACTGTTACGACTGATTTGATGCGCTTCAGGATTCCTCTTCCCGATTTAGATAGAAACTTCCCACCTCCAGGACCCGCCTCTGGGCTGCCAGAATCTCCTCCTCTGTTCCCTGCCAGTGCGCCAACTCCTCACTGATCAGATACATAACCCGATCCGCCAGATTGGAGAAAAAGGCCTCCACCACTGCCCCTGACGCCCCTGCAAGCGCTGCCGTCAGTGTGGCAATGTCCAGATTCCGCAGAATCACCTGAATTTCAAAGGCCCCCAGCTGCGCAAATCCTTCCAGAAGATCCGTGGCCTCCGAATACCTCTCCCTGTTCCGAAATCGCTGAACCAGTTCCTGTCTGGTATATTGTAATATCTCTCCCATTTTTCCGCTCCTCTCCCTGTATTCCATACCGATATAAGACGCTGTGACTTCCTGCTGCACCTCCAAAGATTCCCCTGCAAAAATGCCCCTAAGCACAGCCGTAACCATGCGCCCCTCCCTCTGCTCCTCCTCCGGCAGGGCCTCGGCATAATTCTCCAGGAGACAAAACGCGAAATCCGTATCCGCCTGTTTCATCAAAAGATTCCTGATATAAGAAACCGCAAACCTTAAAAATCTGCTGCCGCCCTTCAACTCCGGAACCGCCTCCTCCATGGCTGTCAGCCCCTTCTCCCTGCTGATTTCGGCACACCGGAGCAAATCCTCCCCCACCTCAATCAGGCGAAACTGCCGTTGGTCATATGCCCCCATCCGCTCCACCTGCGCCAGACGCCTTCCCACCAGTTCATCCATGCTGCAGTCAAAAAAATCCGCCAACGCCCAGAGCATTTCCACACTGGGAACCGACTGATTCCTCTCCCACTTGGACACCGCCCCGGGACTGACGCACAATTCCGCCGCCAGCTGCTCCTGGGTCATCCCACTTGCCACCCGCAGGGAATAAAGCTTCCCTCCCATGGCCACTCCATGAAACATCATCTCCCCCATTGCGACACCGCACCTCCTTCTTTCGAACGCTTACCCCTTACGCCCTTCTTACATTTTACCCCTCTGCGCACTCCAGTACATATACCAATCAGCTTATAACACTTGCGCACCCCAGTACATATACCAACCAACTTATAACACTTGCACACTCCAGTGCATATACCAATCAGCATACCCCCTGCGTGCTTCAGTACGTATACCAATCAGCATACCTCCCAACCAGCTTTACCCCTTTGTGTCCTTCAGCGCACATGCCTCTTCCTGGCCTGCTCCTTTCATCACACCCTCTTTTCAGACACTCTCCGTATAAGCCCTGGAAAATCTTAGCTCACTTCTATCTTAGCTCATTACTCCCCTAAAAACAAAGGAAGAATCCTCCAGTTTCTCAACCAATTGTAATGCTGCAAATATTTTTCAAATACAGGCGCAACCCTCTCCGGCATTTACATTACCAACCTTGACCGGCAGGCGCCGAAACGCTCCCTCCGGTTCATAGGCAGCACAAAACAGACCTCAGGATACATAGGTCCCATCAAACAGACCAGAATACATAGGCCGCATCAAACAGACCAGAATACATAGGCCCCATCAAACAGACCAGAATACATAGGCCGCATAAAACAGACCAGGATGCATAGCCGCATAAAACGGACCAGGATGCATAGCCGCATAAAACGGACCAGGATGCATAAGCCGCATAAAACAAACTCTGGATGCACCTGAAATAACATACGCACCATTGCTTTTTGTACCAAACTGTTTTAAAATATAGGCATCAGCAATTCCAAGGATAAAAGGGAAATTCCCAGGGAGACAGGATGGAAAAACTACTTGACTGCGTTATGGATCTGGGCGAACAGATGTTGGTGAGCGGCGGAGAAGTTCACAGAGTTGAGGACAGCCTGAAAAGAATTTTCAGTGCTTATGGTGCAAAACGCATAGACGTATTTATCATTACCAGCAGTATGGTCGTCACCATACATACAGATGACGACAGAATCTTTACACAAACAAGGCGCGTAACGGACTATACAACGGACTATGAGAAACTCCACAGATTAAACGAACTCTCCCGCAATATCTGCGCGCACAGGCTTTCTGCCGCTGAGATCAAAACACGGCTTTCCGAAATCTCAGCAGGCAGGATTTATCCCTTATGGCTTGAATTTCTCTGCTATGCAACCATTGCGGACGCCTTTACCCTGTTTTTCGGCGGCGGTTATGGAGAAGCGGCGGTTTCCTTTCTGATCGGCGGGTTTGTAAGGTGCATTATCTTTTTATGTGACAAGGCTGTCAGAAACAAGATCTTTACCAAATTTATCTCCGCCTTTGCGGCCACACTGCTTGCCTTTTTAGCCTTAAAACTGGGCTTCATTCCCACAGTTGACAAGGTTATCATCGGCAATATCATGACCCTCATTCCCGGCATCGGACTCACCACAGCACTCAAGGATCTGCTTGTGGGAGACAGTATAGCAGGAATGCTTCGTACTATCGAAGCCTGTATTACGGCATTAGCCATTGCCGCAGGGTATTTTGTAGTTGCCGTTTTGTCGGGAGGTGCCATATGACGACTTTTGAAATCACTCAGCTTTTTGCCGGCTTTATCGGCTCACTTTGTTTCGGAATCCTGTTCAATATCAGGGGAAAACGGCTTGCGGCGGCAGCCTTTGGCGGACTGCTCTCCTGGAGCCTGTTTTTAGCGGCAAGCCGTTTGATACCCAATGAGCCCATTGACTATTTTATCGTGGCCGCGGTTGTGTCGCTGTATTCCGAGATTATGGCAAGAATCCTGAAAACGCCCGCCACCCCCATTGCAACCACATCCCTGATTCCTCTTATCCCCGGAGGCAGCCTCTATTACACAATGACCTCCGCCCTGGAAAGCGATTTCAACGATTTCCTGGGGAAGGCAGTTTCCACCCTGAAGCTGGCGGGGGCGCTTGCCCTGGGGATCATCCTGGTTACCACCCTGTCTCAGGTACTGTTTAAACGTATCATGAGGCGAAACGGCAATCCGTCATTGGAAGGCAGCCCTTCCGGCGTTATCTCCTCCCCCGGCAGTTCCCACACCGAATCCGGGAATCCCTGACGGCTTCCCGGTACCGCTATAACTGCAGCCGTTTCAACAGTTCCGGCTTCCCTCTTCTGGAGAGCAGGCACTCATATCCTCCCACACGCAGCCGCCCATGTCTTAAATCCACTTCTTCGATTTTGTCAAGAGCCACCAGATAGGCCCTGTGTACCCGCAGGAAGCCCTCCCCCAGCTGAGACTGGATTTCGTTTAAATTGCCGAGAAAATCGATAACTCTGCCGGATCCCGCACCTCCCGGAGCAGAAACCTTCCCTGACGTCCGGCTCTCCCGGGTATGCAGCAAAATATGGTGGGCTATGGGGGCAGTCTCAAAGAAGAGAATATCCGATATGGGAATATGCTGCAGGGTTTCCCCCGTCTGCAGCGTATAAATCTGTGCCGGGTCCCTGCGTTCCTCCAGCAGCCTGTCTCTCACCGCTTCCAGGCAGCGGGCCACGGATTCCTCCAGTCCCTCCGGATCTTTCACAATGTAATCAAACGCTTCCAGATGGTACTGAAAGGTACGATACGCCAAATCTCCGAAGCCGGTGACATAGATCAGCGTTGCATGGGGATCCAGACACCTGATCTCCCGCCCCAGACGGAATCCGTCCCAGCTCCCGTCTTTCAGTTCCACATCCAGAAAGTAGATGCCCCGCTTCCCCGGCTCCTGTCTCGCCGCATTCAGAAGGGATACCCCATCCGCCGCACTGCATACAATCCGCATATCATAATCTTCTATCAGAATTTTCCGCTCCAGCGCAGTCTCAAGCCGCCTTCGCAGGGCGGAATCGTCGTCGCATAAATAAATGGGAATCATTTTCGGTCCTCCGTTTTCATACCGCGCCTGGGGCTTGCTGCCGGCGCAGACCGCTTTGTCAGCATCCGGACAAGCCGGAACAATACTACCGCCGATATACTATCTTCTATCCACAGCTTTACCGGGAACTGTCAGCTCCTGTACAAAATACGTCTCCGTCCAGCTGGCGGAAGCCAACGCGTTCGGATACTCCCGCAAAATCCGGCGGAAACCGTAAAGTCCCATTCCCCGTCCCTTTCCCTTGGTGCTGTAGCCCTCATTCCATATCTTTCCGGGATCTGCCTGCCCTGTCCACGAATTGCTCACCCGCAGGGCCAAATCTTTCCCCTGCTGCAAAAGCACAATTTCCACCCATGGTTTTTCCGTTTCCAGAGCAGCCTCCACCGCATTGTCCACCAGTATCCCCACACATCTGACAAAGTCCCACGGATCCATGTTGACAGCTTCCACAGGATAGAGTACCTCCAGGCGGCATTCCACCTTTTTCTCCTCCATATCCACCAGTTTCGCCAGAAGGAGGCTTCGCACCTGGGGAATCCGCAGATTGCCGATTTGGATGGATTCCTGAATTCGCTTTCCCAGACGCCTGTCGAAACCCGCTTCCAATTTTTCCAGTTCTCTGCTCAGTATATTGGTTTCCCCTTCTTTCGCCTGCTCCGCCATACCGGAAATGACATTTTTATAGTCATGGCGGAAAGCGCGCATCTCCTGCCGAACCTGCTCCAGGCTCCGCTCATAAAGCATCTGCTGGGCAATGATATCCCGCTGCGCCTGAAGCCTGCGGTTCGTACTCATCCGCCTGGCAGCGGAGACGGTTCCGCCCATTACCAGAATGGCAATCACTGCCACCAGGATATCAAAAGTCAGATAATACATGGGTCCCAGCCCATCCATCCGGCTGAAGCTGTCCACTCCCAGAAAGAACGCCCCCTCCACCAGAAGCAGGAGCAGCGCCATAAACCCCGTAGACCTCAGCCTTCCGGCCTCCTCCAACAGCGAGCGGAACAGAACTCCAAAGCCGGTTTTTCTCAAGAAAAAAGCCGCTCCCAGAGCCAGCAGCATACCCCCTGCTATCTCCGCTGTACTGACCAGCCATTCCACGGATAAGACATCCGCCAGAAATTTATACAGACGCAGCGAGCTGTTCAGCACCTGCATCACACCTGCCATGCAGATATAGGAAAAGGCTTTCCAAAGCGGAATCTTCCATGCCCATTTCACCCAAAATGTGCAGCAGAAAAGATTTGACAGGGAACCCAGAAGCAGCACTATCATCCTGTCGGAAAACAGTGCCGAAATTCCGGTGACTATTAACGGCGAGAGCAGCAGCGCCGGCAGCCTCCCGGCAGCCTGCTTCCATGTAACATGCTCATCCACAATGGCAAACAAATATATCACCAGCATAATGTGTCCCAGGCAGCTGCCATAATATGCTGCTATAAAATCATTCAAGGTTAACATTTCTTCTCTCCTTGGGTCCGTACGCCTTGTCACCGGACCCCTCACACAAAAGGCAGGTCTCATCCATCCTTTCCTGCCGAAACAAACTCAGAAAAACGCCTTCCAATAACGGAACAACAGCCTTTTACGCCGCCTGAGCCGACTGTATACGGCTTCCGCCAGCAGCAGATAGACCCTTCTCACGTCCCGTTCCGCTTCCGGCGCCACCGGCGACTTCCCATAAGCCGCTTCCGAGACAATCCTCTGCATGCCGGCGATTTCCCGCTCCGGCACGCCCGTCAGCGCCGCCAGCTTCGGTGCAAAATCCGCCTCGGTCCCGTCGTATTCCGGCATCATTGCCGCAAAACGAAGCATCTCCAACAGGCGGAAGAACACCTTACGGCTGCCCATAATCTCCAGTTTTTTCAGCTGCCTTAACCTGCGGTAATCCAGAAACAGGGGCAGCAGGCACAGGGAATAGATTCCGATGGTTACGAGTACATGCGAATATTTCTCACCGGCAAACACAAACTCCGGAAATGCCTGCCGCCACGTCGTCTCCTCCCCGTCCGCTGACGCAATGTGGAGACCGGGCTTCTCCGCGTCCCATCCTCCCGCCTGCACCAGCTGCCGGAATACCGCGTTGTCAAATCCCGGATACCGCGCCGCGCTTCCCCCGCCTTCCGCCGGTGTCACCTCAACCGGTGTCCATCCGTAATCCTCCAGGAAAATCTCCACCCATGCATGTGCCTCCCTGTCCGTTACAACCGCCTTCCAGCTGCCGCCCTCCTGCTGTTCAAAGGCAGAAGGCTGCACCATATAACCGCTTGCATAGCGGGCAGGAATGCCGTACAGGCGGTACATCAGCGTAGCCGCAGCTGCAAAATGCTCGCAATATCCCCTTCCGCTGTCAAACAGAAAGTATTCCACAATGTCTTCATTCAGCGGCGCCCATCCCGGCGTCATGGTATACTCCGCGTTTTCATGCAATGTGAAGAGAATAAACGCCGTAATCTCCTCCAGAGAGTCATGATGATTCTCACTGCACAGGCCGGTCAGCCGCGGCAGAAGCTGTACCGGAACCTTCGTGTAGGCAATGCGCATCTCTTCCATATAGGCATCCCGCAGCGTCCTGTACCAGTCCCGAATGACCGCAAAATCCTCATACACATTATCCCATGCCACATTCATATCCTGCTGCTCATAATACCAGAACAGATATCCTTCATGGAAAGCGCCGCTCCAGCCCCAGCCGCGCTGGCTGTAATAGGGCGTATACATATTTTCATACTCTCCGTTCAGATGGCAGATTTTCAGATTTCTGTACCGGGGCTGCTCCTCTGCCTGCGTATTTGTATTCATCATAAAATACATACTGTCATACAGGCTGCCGGCGGAAAAACGTCCGTTGCTGTACATCTGCCATCCCAGCTTCTCCTCCACTGTCTCAAACAGCCCGCTTTCCCCAAGAGCGCTCCACCGTCCTCCCACATATTCGTCTCCTTGAAATCCGCACAGGTAAAGAGGCTCGGTTGGTTCCACGTCCGTTTCCACTTCCAGCAGGGGTATCCCGGTCCGGTACTGGTTTCCCCGTCCCATGGTCCCCCCTGCGGACGGCGCCGTATCCCTTCCCGTCAGACGTTTCAGCATCCCGTAAACCTGGCTTTCCCTCTCATAAATCCATGTATAAAAAGCATCCGCATTTACGGATATCAGGGGAAATACTGCCAGAAAGGCAGCCAATATGGCAATCCCGGCAAATAAGCTGCTTCTCTCCAGGATCTGCCGCTTATTTACACCTTCGAAGGAGGCCCGCCATACCGTCCCTCCGTCTCCCTGCAGTATCCAAAAAGCGGCCTGGAACAGTGCCAGCAGCAGGACAGTCCCGGCTCCCGCCCGAATCCCCCAGAACGGTGCCAGAAGCAGCAGTCCCGTGGTCATAAAATACAACAGCCTGTGACTTCGAATCAGGAATTCCAGCATGGCGGTAAAAAATGCCAGCAGCGCCGCCGTCAGCAGCATTGTCTCCGTCACATCTATAGGTTCGGCCTTGGAGCCGCCCAGGACACAGCCGATGAGATACCAAATCTGTTCCCGAAACACATCCTCCATTCCGAAAACCACCGCGCCGTAAACTCCCACTGCCCCAAGGACAAGCAGCAGATATGCCCTTCTGCTGCCGTAACAGGTATACCAGATTGCCCAGCACAACAGTGCCGTCACCGGATAAACCACCCATCCCGAAAAGGATACCCCTTTCAGCGAATCCAGCAGAAGAAGAACACCGAAGAGTCCCGCCTCCAAATACAAAAGCGCTGCGGCGGGACGGCCTTTTTCCTCCGGCTCTTCCAGGCCGGCTCTGATTTCAATTCCATTCATCGCAGCACCTCTTGTTTACTCCAGAACCGCATTCCCTCCGCCGTCTCCCCGCCATGGCGCAAAGCCGCGGATATGCCTTCCGGCCGCAGTGCCGGCTTTTCAGGCGCGGTTGCCTCAATCGTTACAGCAGAAATCTCACAGTATATACCTGCCCTCCGCAATCTGCTCCTCCAGATTTTCCGCAGTAAATGTATAGAGCAAAATGTCGTCCCGATACAGTCTCAAATGTATATCCAGCTTCAGGATGCCTCCGTGTCGCAAAATATCCGGCTCCCTTGTGGTTTCGTACACCCCCGCCGGATCAGGAAGGCTTCTGCGGTAAAGGCATAACAGCAGTTCACGGCACTGCTCCCTGTTGCCGACCTCCATAGCCGCCATGCCTTCTCCCCCGCCATGCCAGCTTACATGGACGGACGCCGTCTGCTCCAGCAGCCCCAGCACCAGGGCCGACACCAGTTCATAATACGCATCCGCTTCCGACTCCCCGGACTCTCCCGCCGTGTCCAAAAGCAGCATGACACAACTGTCAGTTTCTCTCTCGTACTCCTTTACCCACAGCTGTCCCGTCCTTGCAGTCTGGTTCCAGTGAATCCAGCGGCTGGAATCTCCCGACTGATATTCCCTCAACTGCCTGACCTCGCCGCCCGCATCACCGCTGCGGCCGGATACCTGCTGCTGATACAGGTCTCCCGCTCCTGCCCCGAAGGACGGCAGTTCCAGGCGCAGCGCCTTCTCCCGGGGGAAGACGGCAACCTCCACCGTTTCCTCCATTTTCCGTGTTCCGGAAAAAAGTGACAGATAATCATACACCCGCAGCTGCACCATATGCAGCGTCATAATGCCGCAGTACGTTCCGCTTACCTCAAACTGCACCGTGCTTTCTCCCCGGGTACAGCTTCCGTCAATATATTTGGTATCCTGGCGGCTCACAGGACTTGCTTCCCGAACCTTTTCCCGCCCAAAACCCGCTTCCCGTATTTTTTCCTGTACAGAATCCGCCTCACGGCCATATCCATATCGTATCTTCATCCGGAAACGGCTTACCGGAAGCCTGCCGGTATTCCTCATTTTGATCCTGCAGACAAGCCACCGGGACTTTTCCACGGCTTCCCCATGCCGCTGCGCCTCCGCGGACAGATGGTTCTTCAGATACCCGGCCTGGAAAAAAGCTGCCACAAAGAGAACCGCATCCATACCGGCCAGCACTGTCAGCGAAGCGGATCGAAATACCCCCGCCATATAGCCCGTAAGAATTGTCACGAAGAGAAAGACCAGCCTCCGCATCACCCCTTCTCCCCCATAGGCGGCTTTGGCGTCTGCTCCAGCAGCGCTGCGACAATCCGGCTTTTTGTCAGGCCTTCCATTCTTGCGGCCGCATTCAGCAGCAGCCTGTGGGAAACCACATAGGGGAACTGCTCCCGAATATCGCCGGGTGTCACGTAATTTCTTCCGTCCAGCCATGCGGCAGCCTTTGCCATCTTTACCAGCGCAACGGTAGCCCTGGGTCCGGCGCCCCTCTCAATATGGGGATGCTCCCTTGTATCGGTCACCAGCCGGAGCAGGTATCGGTATACTTCCTCCCTGATACAGACATCATGAATCCCGTCCTGCATTTTCCGCAGGGCTATCCCGTCCAGAACCGGCCGTATTCTGTCCGGACGTTCCGTTTTACCCACTGACATAGCCATTGCAAGCTCGCTCTCAAAATCAGGGTATCCCAACGTCATGGCAACCATAAACCGGTCTACCTGCGCCTCCGGCAAATACTGGGTTCCCACCGCCCCGGCGGGATTCTGCGTTGCAATGACCAAAAAGGGCCTGGGCACCTCCCTCGTGATGCCCTCCACGGTGCATTTACGCTCCTCCATCACCTCCAGCAATGCCGACTGGGTCTTGGGAGAAGTCCTGTTAATCTCATCTGCCAGCAGCAGATTGCAGAATACGCTGCCCGGCTGATAGACAAATTTCTCCTCGTCCCTGCGATACACGGAAAATCCGGTCAAGTCAGAGGGCATCACATCCGGCGTAAACTGTACCCGCTTGTACTGCAGCTCCATCGCCCTGGAAAACGCAATGGCCAGGGTCGTCTTTCCCACCCCCGGAATATCCTCCAGAAGAACATGCCCGTTGGCCAGAAATGCCAGCATGACTTCCTTTACTTCCTTTTCTTTCCCCAGGATTACCTGATTTACCTGCCTGATCACTTCCCAGGCCTCTTCTCTATACTCCACGCTCATCTTTCCCTTCCGGTTCCGCCATGCATTCTTCCTATTCTATTTTATAGTGTTTCCTGTCTTTTTGCAAGAAAAAAGCCGGCCCGGGATACCTTCTGTTTCCGTCCGGCAATACGGCTGCACTTTCCATGGTTCAGTGCATGTATCCCATGCCGTCAACAGTGAAGGAGCGTATTGATTTTATTATCAACACGCTCCTTCATTTCTGTTCGCTGTCCAATGGACTGTACCTCCTTATTCAATTTTTCTTCCTCTTCCATTTCTGCCCTTATGCTTCCACTTCTTTTCTTTCTGCTGTATACTGTGGCTTTCCCTCTTTCAATTTCCTTACTTCGGGATTGCCTTACGTATGAAGTGTACTCGCACATTTTTTAGTAGTTGCAGCTTACTATGCAAAGCTGCGTTTGATGGAAGATGTTTCTGCTCTCCTCTGTTGTGAGTTCAGTATATCGCATGCGCCGCAATTTGTCAACATCTTTTTCACTTTTTCTATTATTTTTTTAATTTTTATCTTTTTCAACTATTTTATCAGAATTCTTATTATCCCACAGAAAAACAGCCCGGCATACTGCCGGGCTGTCTTATAACGCCTGTCCGATTACTGGGCAGCGTCAATCTGAGCCTGAATCTTTTCGATCATTGTGTCGAATCCGGAAGCACGCAGCTCTTCCATCATCTTCGGCACTTCTACTTCGGGATCTGCTACGCCGGTCAGAAGGTCTTTCTTATAACGGTTGCAAATCTCCGTGCAGTTCGCCAGTTCATCCTCAAACTCGCTGGTGTCGATGGAGATACCAAGCACGGGCGAAGGAACCGCTTCCTCGTTCAGAGCTTTAACTTCATCCCACTGATTCTCTTCTACGTCGTCGGTAAGGGTTACGTTGAAGAATGTACCCTGGGTGTATCCGGCCATGGGCCAGTCTGTATTGATCTTGTGAACCCTGCCGTCAGCATTGTACTCAAAGTTCTCGCCTTCAAGTCCGAAATACAGAGCATCTCTTACAACGCTATCCGTATTCACCAGCTCCAAAAGCTGCAGAGCCTTCTCCTGGTTCTTGCTGCTGGCAGAGATGCAGTTCAGGGAACCACCCACCGTGCTGAAGGACAAATGTGTGTCGCCCCACTGGGATACCACTACCTCTTTGCCCATGTTCGGTCCCCATACGGTCTTCGCTGCAAGCGGCCAACCCTGAGCTACATAGCACATCCTGTACTTGGGAGCTTCGCCCAATGTATTCGCATCCGCATTGATGATGCCGGCCTTATACCACTCATGCAGCGTCTTCAGGTCTGCCATGACATCGTCCTGCTCATAAACGCTGACTACCTTCTTCGAGGAATCCTTGTAGGATACGCCGATACCGGGAACGCCGACGCCCATTCCGTCATACTTGTCAAGCACAGCGCCCAGGCCGTCTGATGCCAGGATAAAGGGTTCGGAACCCTCCCCTTCCTTAATCTTGGTCAGGGCATCCGTCAGGGACTGCAGGTCATGCATGTTCTCATAATCGATCTCATATTTGTCAACCAGCTCTTTGTCCCATACAAAATACTGCGTCGCGGAACTGTCCTTATAGGTGGGTACCGCATAAATCCCGCCCTTTATGGAAACTGCATCCCAGTAGTCCTCCGGAATAAAGGATTTCAGATCCGGTGTGCTGTCAAGGAGAGTCGTAATATCCGCAAACGCCCCCATGGCCACATCGCTGGCATAGGTTCCGGCGTCAGTGAACAGAATGTCAAAAGCCTCGTTGGTATTTACCATAACGCTTCTTCTGTTGCCCCAGTCATCCCACTTAACCACTTCCACATCCAGATGTACACCGATCTTCTCTTCCAGATAAGCATCCAGCTTTGCCTTCCAGGCATCGTAGTTGGACGGCATACCGTTACCTACCATTGCCCATTTGAGTTCTACCACATCGCCTGAAGCTGCCGGCTGTTCCGACTGCTCTTCAGAAGACTGCTCTGACTGCTCTTCAGAAGACTGCTCCGACTGCTCTTCAGAAGACTGCTCCGACTGCTGTGAATTGTCTGCACCGGAACTTCCTTCCTCGGAAGGGCTGCTTCCGCACCCTGTCAGACTTCCTGCCAGCATTGCCCCTGCCATCAGGAGAGACATTACTTTCCAATTTCTCTTTTTCATTACCATTTCCTCCTAGTTTATTATGTTGTATTTTAAAATCTCCGCCGCTGATCAGCCTTTTACTGCGCCGACAGTAAGGCCGGAGATAAAATACCGTTGGAAAAACGGGTAGACACAGGCAATCGGAACTACGATCAGGATTGCGATTGCCATACGAACCGTCTCGGACGGCATGGACTGCTTATACTGCGCCAGGCTGACACCCAATTCGGGATGGCTGGCAAAATACTCGATGCTCTTCATGATATTGTTCAGCATCGCCTGCAGGCCCACCAGATTTTCGTTGCTTATGTACAAGGATGCCTGGAACCAGTCATTCCAATATCCAAATGCCAGGAACAGCCCGATGGTTGCCAATACAGGTTTGGAAATAGGCATCACGATTCTGATAAAGGTCTGCAGCTGGGATGCCCCGTCTATCTCCGCCGATTCGATAATGGAATCCGGTATCGTCGTCCTGAAAAACGTACGGGTGATAACGATATTAAAGGAGGACACTGCCAGCGGAACGGTCAGTACAAGAAACGTATTCCGCCACCCCAGAAGATTTGCCACCACCACATAGCTTGCAACCATACCGCCGTTGAAAATCATGGGGATGAAGATAACCCAGGTAAAAAACTTCTTCAGTCGATAGCCCGGCCTGGAAAGCACATATCCCATGGTCGTCGTCAGGATAAGGCCCAGCACGGTACCTGCCACAGTCACACTCACGGAGACAAACAATGCCCGAAAAATCTGTGCCCGCTCATTCCACATAAACAGATAGGCATCCGCGGAATAGGAATCCGGTATGAACCGATAGCCGAATTCCGCAATGGAAGCTTCCGATGAGATTGATATCATAAAAACGAAAATAACCGGGACGATACATATCGCCGCCAATATAATGAATAAAATGTTAAAGCAGAGGTTGGTTCCCCACTTAATCCTGTTCAGATGATTTTCCTGCCCTGTTATCTCTTTCTTTGCCATTTCAGCCTCCCGTCCGCCTAGATAAGTGCGCTTTCCGAATCAATTTTGGATACAATATAGTTGGCGGCCAGAATCGTAATACAGCATGCCACTGACTGGAACAATGATGCCGCCGCCGTCCGTCCGATGGACACATTTGACTGCAATGCGTTATACAGATAAGTATCAAATGTGGATACCGTATTATACAAAGCATTAGGCACTCTCTGCGTAACCTGATAGAACAGACCGAAATCGGAGTAGAATATCTTGCCCACATTCATAATAAACATCATGATTGCCATAGGTCTCAGGCAGGGGAGCGTTATGTATTTTGCCTGCTGGAACTTTGTGGCGCCGTCGATCATGGCCGCCTCATACATGGAACTGTCAATCCCCGTGATAGAGGCCAGGTATACCACCATGCCGTAGCCGGTACCCTTCCACAGATTCATGAATATCAGGATAAACGGCCAATACTTTGCCTCGGAATACCACATAACGGGATCCCCGCCGAAAAAGCCCACCACCTGGTTCAGAAGTCCCTTCGTAGGGTTCAGGAAAGCATAAACAAAATAGCTTACCACCACCCAGCTCATAAAATGAGGGAAGAACATCATCGTCTGATAGACCTTCGACATCAGCTTGCTGTAGAGCTGACTGATAACGATTGCCAATGTAATCGGAACCACCGTGCCAAGGATAATAAAGACAATATTGTAAAGTACCGTGTTCCGCAGCAACATTGAGAAGGCGTTGGATTTAAAGAAAAAAGCAAAATTGTTAAAACCAGCCCACTCGCTGTGGAAGAGACTGTACAGGAAGCCATGCCCTGCTGAAATCTTGTAGTTTTTAAAAGCGATTACCATACCGAACATGGGCAGGTATGCAAAAATCACAAACCACAGAAACGTGGGAAACCCCAGAAGCGTTAGTTCCGTGTCACCTTTCGTCCAGCGCTTCTTCTTGCCCTGCTGCTGTTTCGTCTCCATACCGGCATCTACCGGCTTCGGCATTTTTTCCTTCTTCTTCAATTTTCAACACCATCCTTTTCTGTTTTTTCGTCATTTTGTGCATTTTGCTCTCTTTAAAGCTTATTTTATTATAAGTTTTTACAATGGTGTTGAAAAAGTCTCTATAGGACTCTTTATAGTATAAAAAGGAAACATTCTATTGTTCCCGCCTGGATTCCATCCATAAATGAATCTGCCGTTGGAGTTCCTGCTGCAGAATCCCGATTCCCGCCTGTTCCAATGCCTCCTGCAGCTTCGGAAGAAATTCCTCCGGATCCACGGTTCCCGTCATCAATGCATTCTCATAGCGCCTGCACACCTGGCTCACATTGTCGCATTCCGCAGTGAAACCGGAAAGATCCGGGATAAATCCCAGTAGGGGCGATTCTATAGCGATATCGTTAAATTCCCGATACACCTTCCATTTCTCCGGATTTTCCCCCGCCACGGTTTTCAGAATAAACCAGTTTCCCTGTGTATAGGCTACCCCCCTGTATGCATCCGTAAGGTATCTGACCTGTCCGTCCCCGTTCAATTCATAGTGGATTCCCTCCACCCCGTAGTTCAGCAGATTGCGGATATCCGGATCCGTATTCACCGCATTCAGAAACGCGGCGCATTCCTCCGGGTACTCTGTCCGGGCATTGACAGCCATGACTCCCCCAAGGGCGGACTCCGAAGTCACTACCAGATCACTGGCACACTGTGCCACAATCGGGTAACCGAAAGTAGAGGAAAAGCTCACATCCGATTCCGGCCCGCCGCTGGCGATCCGAAGGAAGACCTTCTCCCCCGAAAACCGTGAAAATGCGGTCCTCACGGAAGCATCCTCATTAATGTAACCTGCGGTGTAATATTGATGGAGTGTATTCAGGAGCTCCCCGCAGTATTCCGTCTCATATAGGTTCACCACTGTTGCCGAGGTGTCTTCCGTCCTGATTACCAGCGGAATATCCGCATAAGTCACGTATTCGTAGCCTCCCATTGACGCAAAATTCACATTGCTGTTGGCCAGAAACAATGTGATATATTCCGGCTCCTCAACGGAAATTGTCCTCAGCAGCGTTTCCATGGATTCCAGCGTAGGGTATTGACTGATGTCAATATCGTATTTTTCCACCAGCCCTCTGTCATACAGAAAATACATTGGCACTGCCAGCTCCTTATTGGTCGGAATGCCGTATATACAGCCGTTCACCGCAGCCGCCTTCCACAGTTTACCGTTTACCGCCTCATACGTTTCCGCACAGGTTCCCTCCATATACGGCGTAAGGTCCAGCCAGTTTCCCGCCAGGGCGTTTTCCACGTAATTGTCTGTCCAGGCAAAAGCGATATCAAATTTTCCGTTCGTGCTGAAGAGCGAATCCAATTTAGCCTCATAATCGTTCCAGCCTATTCTATTGTAACTCACCGTAAAGCCATACCGCTCCAGCAAGAGTACATTCAGCGCATCCTCCACCTGTCCCAGCCCCTCATCCGGCTCCCCGATGGTATAGTAAACCAGCCGTACAGGCTCTTCATGGCCGGTCAGAACGCCCTCCTGTTCCCCTTCCCCGCCGCATCCCGCCGCCAAAAAAACGCCGGCCGCGGCAGCCAGAATGCCCCGGACTATCCTATGCTTTCTCATGAGCGCCCCCATTTTCCCCGGAATCCTGCTTCTGTGCCCCCCCTGCCTTATCCGCTGCTTCCGCATTCCCCGGGCTTTCTTCCGGCTCTTCCGCATTCCCCAGGCTTTCATTCGGCTCTTCCGCATTCCCCGGAATTTCATCCGAACCTGCTTCCGGCTCTTCCCGCCCCCCGCTTCCGGCTTCGTCAGCATTTTTATCCGCTTCCGGCGGTATCTCTCCCGCATCCCGCAGCGCAGTGGGAGAGAAGCCGTAATATTCTTTAAAATGGACGTAAAAATTATTCAGCTGGGTATAACCCACCTGCCCGGCAATGACAATAATCTTATCTCCCGTGGTCTCAATCAGCCGCTTCGCCTGCACCATACGGTAAGCCATCAGGTATTCGGAAAATTTCATTCCTGTATCCTGCAGAAAGATTCTGCCGATATATTTACTGCTCATACAGAACATTTCCCCGATGCTCACCAGAGACAGAGGACCCTTGTAATTGCCCTTCACTATCATGATAATCTTGTTTGTAATCTTGGAGAGTGTACCGTACTCCACCTTCAGCACCGGATCCACATCCGGCGCATCGCCGCTTTTCAGAGGCAGCCTGCCCTTCAGTTCCTCCACAATTGCCCGCTCTACAAATTGTTCCAGTTCCTCCACATTGATGGGCTTCAGGAGATAATCCTTGGCGGATGCCTGCATGGCTCTCTTTATATATTGAAAATCGTCGTAACCGCTGATCATACCGCACACTGCCTTAAGGCCGGAAGCCCTCAAATGTTCCACCAGCTCATAACCCCAGCGCCCGTCTCCCAGCTTCACATCCATCAATATGATATGCGGCCTTATGTCAAGCGCCTTATTCACCGCCTCCTCATATGTAGCCGCCGTTTCAATCTGGTTTATCCCATATCGGCTCCAATTTATCAGATACCGGATGTTCTCCCTGATATCCTTCTCATCGTCCACTACCAGCAGTCGGTACATCAACCCGCCTCCTTCCTAAATTTCAGTATCATCCCTGATCAATACCTCAATGCATACCCCGGATGGCTCATTGTTCCGGATTGTCATCTTTACCTTGTCCCCATAGTATAACCAAAGTCTGTGATACACATTCTGGAGCCCGACGCCATCCTGTCCCTCCTCTTCCTTTTTGCCTTCCTCCGGTGTGAAACGCCTGTTCAGATATTCCAGCTGTCCCTCCTGAATATTTCCCATGTTGTCGAAAAAAGTAAGACGGACCCCTTCTTTGCACTTCTCGCCTGTAAGCACGATAACCTTGATGCTCTCATCCTCCCTGAAATTATGTTTAAAGAAATTCTCCATAATCGGCTGCATCCAGATTTTGGGTGTCAGAATATCCAAAATGTCCTCCTTCAAGTCACAATGATAGAAGAACTGGTCGTCATAGAGAAAACACATCAGGTCAAGATACTGTTTGGTAATGTCAATCTCCTTTTCCAGGGAAATCACAGGTTCCGTCTTTACGATATTGCGGTAAAGCAGCCCTAAGTTTGCCGTGGCCTGGGCAACCTCCATATTCTGTACCCGCAGGGCGCGCAGCCTTATCCGCTCCAGGGTATTGTACAGAAAATGAGGGTTCAGCTGGGAACTCAGCATCTGCATCTGTGTCCGCTGCTGGCTGATGGTCAGTTCATATTTCTGCTGAATCAGGGCCTCCAGATATTCGTACAGCCCGTTTAACTGCCTGGCAATAACGGCATATTCATCTCTGCGCTTTCCCACGCGGATACGCTGAAACGAACCGTTCCTGGCGCATTCCACACTGTGCAGGATATCCTGGAGAAATCTGCCGTCCGCGGAGAACTGGCGTATATAAAGTATGGTAATCAATATGAATGTAAGAAGCAGCCCCAAGACCAAAACCCACAATTCCTTTATCTGGGTCCGCATATAAGCCTCAGCCTTCCCTGCCGCCACTACCAGGTAGGAGTATTTCTCAGACGCGTTCACCCCGTAAAAATATTCTCCCGACTTTCCGGATGTCAGGGCAACCACTCCCAGATGCCTTCCGGATTCCGTAATCTCACCGAACTCCACATCCCCATCCAACATATCCCCCAGGCGCTTCCCCTGGCCCTGAAGCTCCATCCAGACGGCAATTTCCCCCTGCCGGCAAAATGCTTTTTCAATCGGGACTGCCACATCAATGACAAAAGATATCTTCCCCTTATACACCGAATCCAGGTATATATCTCTTGTATAGGCATAGCCCGTCCTGCATAGGTTTTCCCCTTCCTCCGGCTCAATCCTTACGCATCTAGAATACCCCTCCTGGCTGTATTCCATGCATATGACATTCTCTTCGCAATAATAAAGGATGTAACGAATCAGATAATTACAGTCCGTGACCAGATTGTCACAGGCGCCCAGGTAGCTTTCATAGGCCATATCCCCGCTGCGCAGCCTGGCTTCCGTGTACTCCGCCGGGGTAGCCCCGAAGAAATAAAAAAAGTCCTTCTTCAGCATGGGGCTGCTGTTCAGGCGGATTAGAAAATTGTCTATCGTATTGACTATGCCGTCCAGTTCATCCTCCACCTGGGAAAATGCCCTGTCCATATGTTCGGAGAAAAACTGCTGCCCCGCCAACCGGGCGTTGTTATAACGATTGGATATAATGAAGAAAAAGAACACAATCACAATAGACAGATAAATAAAAAAAGTCCTTCGATAAATCTTTAACTGCAGGAAGTTTGACGCTTTCATCTCGCTTTATCTCCTGTTTCCAGTTCCGCAGGCATCCATATGATACCTGCTTAAGACAACTATGACCTTCTTCATTCTACACAGCGCACTGTCTTTCCGCAATAATATGTATCCTTTCCATACTATAAAATATCCCGCAAAAAACGACCTGCTTTGCCCTAATGAATGTCGGCAAAGCAGGTCCCTGCATAATTTATCATATCAATTACCCGTTCCGGCACGCATACCGGCAAAAATCAGAACTCCTTCTTATTCATAATCCTCATACTGATTGTGCAGGACAGCAGCAGCAGAACCGTGCCGACGGCCAATGCGGAAACGGCAGCCACTCCCATGTCCGGCTCCGGCAGGTTCCGGAACACGGCGTTCAGGTCAATGTGTATTTTCTCGACAACCTTCGCCCCTATGACAGTTACCAGAAAAATCAGCCCCATAGCCGCCACCATGATGACCCTGCCCTTCTCCCCGCCGAATTTCATGTGAAAAGGAAGGATGACAGACAGCAGCAGCAATGCAAACGGAAACAGCGTAACCGCAATCATGAGGCTCTCCCCCAGGGGGCTTGTATTCTTTATCACTCCCGCCGCCACGCTAATTATCGTCCCGATCAGCCATCCGCCTCCGCACAATATCAGCCCCAGGATATATTTCTCCATCACATAACCCTTCCTGGTAACCGGCAGCGAGAGCAGAAAGGCATAGCCGTTATCAAATTCGTCATAGCTTAAAGTGCTGGATGTAAAAGTGGCTCCGATCAGCGCCATATAGGTAATAATAAAAGACACATCCTTCAAGTACGAACCCATGCCCACTGCAATCAGTATAATCATAATAATGGAGTTCTTCATATTTTTCATCAACCTGATATCTTTAACCAGCAAACCCTTCATAATACGGCACCTCGAATCATCATTGTAATCACTTCGTCAATCGTTCCCTTTATCACTGCAAGCTTCGGGTAGTTATCCTGGTAATACTGCCTCTGATTTGTCAGGCAGCTGTAGCCGAAGCTTTCCTTCCTGCTGCGCAGGATGTACTGCTTATCCAGCATATCGTATTGCCGTTCATCCATTTTCAATACAGCGTAATCGCTCAGCAGTACATCCGTATCCTCATGGAGGATAATCTTCCCCTCATGTATCATGTATACATCATCACAGAGCGACTCCAGATCTCCCGATATATGGGAGCTGATTAAAATGGCCCTGTTCTCGTCCTTCTCCATAAACTCCCGCAGCAAATCCAGCAGTTCGTCCCTTGCCACCACATCCAGCCCCGCGGTAGGTTCATCCAGTATCAGCAGCCCGGCATTGTGGGAGATGGCTGTTATGATCTTCAGCTTCGCCTTCATGCCTGTAGAGAATTCCTTAATCTTCTTATTTTCAGGCAGCCCGCCTTTCTTGATCTGCTCCAGGAAAAAGGGCTTGTCGAAATCCTTATATAGATTACTCAATATGGGAACCGTGTCCGCAACTGTCAGATACCCGCTGAATCCGGAATCCGACAGCACCACGCCCAGCTTCTGCCTGTCCCCTACACCGAATTCCCCGATATCCCTGCCCATAATGCGGATATTGCCGCCGTCCGGCCGAATCAGTCCCAGCGCCGCCTTGAAGGTAGTGCTTTTTCCGGCACCGTTCTGTCCGATTAGCCCGGTGACACAGCCCGGCCTGACTTCCATGGTACAATCCAGCGAAAATGATTTATAGTTTTTCCGTAAATTCTCAATCCTTAACATTGTCAACCCTCCAGAATCAATTCGAACAAGCTCCTGATGTCCTCGTCACTTATTCCGTATCTTCTGCCCTTTTGAACAGCCGTCTCCAAATCCGCCTCCAGCTCCTTTTTCTGTTCCTCCAGCAAAAGTTCCTTATTCACTGCTGTCACATAGGTGCCCTTGCCGTGGACAGTGGCGGTAAATCCTTCCTCTTCCAGGCTGTCATACGCTTTCTTAACGGTCAGCGCACTGATCTTCAAGTCCTTTGACAGGCTGCGGACAGACGGCAGATTGTCGTTTTCCTTCAGTTCCCCGCTGCGGATCATGGCCTTGACCTGCTCCCCAATCTGCTCATAGATGGGAACCATGGAAGAGTTGTTTATAATAATTCGCATCGATGCTTCCTCCATTCCGGTCCGGTCTCCGCAATTCCACAATTGAGCGGAAACCGAACTTTCCTTTTGATTATCTTTCTTATCCGGATGCTAACAGTATATAACAGCTTATAACTGTTGTCAAGTGTTATATACTGTTTACTCATAAATTTTTCAATTGTCATATTTTGCCTATTCCACTTACGCCATAAAACCGTCCACTTGTGCAATCAGCATTAATATTTCCGGTTTTTCTCCGATACACGGAATAGATGCTTCGGAAACAGACAGGATAAATAATATGGAAATCATAAAAATCGCAATCTGTGATGATGAGCCTAACATAAGGAGTTATCTTATCTCGCTGATACAACAACAAAATTATAAAACCGATATTACGGAATATGCGTCAGCCGAGGCGTATCTGACAGACAGGGCGGAATATGACATCCTGTTTCTGGACATAGAGCTGCAAAATGCCTGCTCCGGACAGTTTGACGCTGCCGGAAGGGATTCCTCCGTCTCCGGACGCCGGGAGGGGACAGCCCTATCAGGATGGTGGGAGGAGCAGGCAGCAACGCCAAAAGAATTGCTCCCCGGCCGGATTCCTCCGATAAGCGGCCTGGAGCTGGCACGGCGGATTCGGTTCTCTGCAGACAGCCCTCTGCCCCTGGTTATATTTGTCACCGGGCATGAGCGCTACGTATATGACGCCTTCGACGTGGATGCCTTCCAATATCTGCTGAAGCCCGTGGATGAGAAGCGATTTACAGAAGTGTTCCGAAGGGCTGCAGAACGGGCTGCGGCATATACCCGCCAGAAGCCCAAAAAACTGCTCATCCAATACGCCGGAACAAGCAGGACCCTGTCCCCGGACGAAATTTACTACCTGGAAAGCCAGGGACACAAAATCCTGCTGCATCTGAAAGACACCACACTGGAATACTATGCAAAGCTGGGCGAACTGGAGCAAACGCTGCAGGGACAGTTCAGCCGCATACACAAAGGCTTCCTTGTCAATCTTGCCTATGTGGAAGAATACAGCCGTACTGAAGTGGTCCTTACCAACGGTGAAAAACTGAATCTGTCAAAATATAAGTACGACGGCTTTGTGAAAGCGTACCTTCGCTTTTTGCAGCCGCCGTAATGAGAGGGTGCCGGGCGCACCGGCTGCGGAACAGACTTTCCAACAGGAGGCTACATGAGCGAAACATGCTTCACTCTGTTTTTCAGGCTGCTTACAGGAATCGAATGCATTTTGTACGCCATTTGCATATCTTCGTTTTTTCATTCATTTATGGACGGAACGCAGAACAAAAAGCGTCTTCGGAAAAATGCCTTTCTGATCTTTCTGATTTATATAACGGTATACCTGCTCTGCATGTTTCCCTGGTGCTACGGCTGGACGCACATGATACTGGTGACCGTAATCCTGTTATCGGTATCCGCTTTCCTGGGAATGGAGCGAAACTTCGTTTTCCTTCTGAGTGCACTGTTCTATTGCATCCGGAATTTAAGCATGATGATGATGAGAAGCGTTGACTTTTTCACAAGCGAATATTTTTTGCGGAATGCCGATACTCCGGAGTTGGTTTTTCGAAACGCCTCGTTCAACCATTTCCTCATCGAAGTCGGGCAGTTCCTGCTTTTTTCCCTGCTGCTCGGCTTCGCGAAACGGCAGCTGAAAAAGGGCGGAACCGGTCTGCATATCCGGGAATTGTGCTATCTGCTCCTGACGCCGGCGACGGCCATCCTGTTTGCCAATATCCTCGTACGGCTTCTGGTGGTAGCCAATGACAATCATGTTTTCCGGCTCTACGAACAGTATCCGGCCCTTATCGCCATCGTGCCGGCAATGGCAGCGCTGTTCTATGCGGGCATACTGGCCGCCATTGCCGCATACCAGAGAATCCTGGCGCTTCAGGAGGACAGGAAAAAATACTTTGTGACGGCGCATCAGCTCTCCGCAATGGAGGAACGCATACGCGAGGTGGAACGGTTCCACGAAAGCATACGCCGAATGAAGCATGAAATGAAAAACCACCTGACCAATATCAGGGGACTGGCGAAAAGCAGCCGTTATGAGGACATGGAAACTTACATTGCCAGGATGGATGACAGTATGAAAGTATTTGAATTCTCCGTCCACACCGGAAATGCCGTCACGGATGTCATCATAAACGACCGTAGGAAAACTGCCGCCGCACTGGGAATCGATTTCCAATGTGCCTTTTCCTATCCTGGGTCGGACAAGTATAACGCTTACGACATTGGGATTATCCTGAGCAACCTGCTTCAAAACGCCCTGGAAGCCTGTGCCGCTCTGCCGGAGACAACCGGGTATATCCGCCTGTCAGGCCGGCAGAAGAAAAAGTTTTTCCTCATCGATGTCCGAAATCCTTTTGACGGTCAAATTATTTTTGATAAAAATACCGGGCTGCCGGTTTCCACAAAAGAAAACACGGGCACAAAGGATCCCATATCCATGCACGGCATCGGCCTATCCAACGTAAAGCGGGAAGCGGAAAAATACATGGGAGACGTGGATATCCGGACGGAAAACAACGAATTCCATGTGACGGTGCTGCTGCAGGAAAAGCGGCAGTTTTCACCCCCATCACCTATGAAACAGTCCAGCTAAGAAATGTTAAACGCTTTTGAAAAATAATTTCTGCCGGACAGTAAAGCCGCAAAGGCACAGCAATTTAAATTAGGAGGACACAAAATGTATATCAATGAACCGGGAATCACAGGAATCAAGGAAATCAATCAATACTACGCAAAACATGGAGGCAGAAGGAGCGCCGCAGTGAAAGGCTTTGCCAACTACATTGAAAATGCCGGAAAAGCCCGAATTGCATCGGCCGGACCCCATGCGGCGGCACATATAAACACGGCGTCGCTGAAAGGGTCCGAGCGCCCGGATAACAGCAGGACAGATTCATATGCCCACCGCCAGACAGTTTCCAAAGACCGGCCGGAAACAGAACAGACGGACAAGGACCGTGAAGATACTTCCCGGGGCGCCTGCTGTGACAAATGCGAACTGACCAGCCAGCTGATGCTTCGGATGATGGGAAGTCATCTGTATACCCAGAGCGGGCTTGGATATCCCGCAGTGGGATCCGGCGCGCTGACTGCCTGGCAGAGCCTGTCCAAGTATTTTGGAAACGGTGTGTTTTCGTAAGCTTATTTTGAAAAACGGCGCTAATTTTCTTGACGATGTACCTAAAATAGCATATGATAAAAGAAAGGGAAACGCACAGGGAAAGGAGCGTATTGACATAATGATTCTAAAGCTGAAAAAAAGCGTACGGAAACAGGCAAAGTGTGTACATAAGGAGTCCGAAAAGCTTTTTAAGAAACTCCGCGATAAGGGTTCTTCTGCAACCTTCGACACCAATGATGTTCTGCTGAGAATGGACAGGATTACAGACGAGCTGAACACCCTTCGGGACGTAATCAACCAGGAAAAGGAGCAGACCTATCTGGAACGGATGGGAGCAGTTTCCCGTCAGAAGCCAAGGATATCTTCCAAATAGGCCCGTCCTGCATTTTTATGCCGTGAAGTGACGTATCAAACTGCATTGACAAACAAATCCCAAGATTGATATAATCCACTGTAAACAGCATAGAAAGAGGGAAACGTATCATGTCCGATAAAATATATAAAAAGTATCTACCGATAATCGTATGTCTGCTGCAGCTTATGGGTTTATTCCTGCTGCGGCAGCTATGGCTCAGAACCGTATTTCAGACAGTAGCTACCTACTTGCTGCTGTGTACAGCCGGCGTCTCCTTTCTGCTTTTATCCCAAATGAAAAAAACGCCCATATGGCGGCAGCTATGGGACTGCTGCCTGATCTTCTGGAGCGGCATTCACTCTGTAATCGTCCTTGGACTCATGACATGCGGTACCTTCTATCTTACCTGGACCCAGGTCACCTTTGTTCAAATCGTCAATTTATTTTTAGGTTGCGCCCTCTACTGGTTTCTGTTCCTACTCTTCAGAAGGCCTGACAGAGCAGTGGGGACGGGCAATCTTCTGATCGGAATCATCGGAACCGTAAATTTCTATCTGGTAAAATTCCGGGGTTCCCCTTTTCGCTTAGCGGATATCCAATCCATACGCACAGCCGGGAACGTAGTAAAAAGCTATGACTTTAAGCCCGGCATCCTGCTTCTGCTCTCGCTCATGGACCTTGGCATATGGTACTGGACCTGGCGGAAATATTATCTCTGCACTGCAACAGAAAGCAGAACTCCAAACGGTAAAAACACCTGGCTTAATCCCGTTTCTATACTGGCTACCGTCTTTATAGCCGTGGGCTGCGCCGCGCTTCCCGTTATAAAATATGACAAAATCTACGCAGATACGGTTCAGTTTTCCGACGACACCTATCTGGCCGGGCTGCTGGCTGAAATAATGGGAAGCGAAAAGGGACTTCCCGACGATTATTCCGTTGAAAATGTACGGCAGGCCATCGCCTCTTTTCAGTCTGACAGCGGTTTCCAAAATGCGGCCCAGGCAAGCCCCAGGCCTAATATCGTGGTCATCATGAACGAAGCCTTTTCCGATTTACGGCTTCTGGGAGATTTTGAAACAAATGTGCCGATGCTGGAGTTCTGGGACTCGCTGACGGAAAATACCCTGCGCGGATGGGCAAATGTATCCGTACTGGGCGGCAATACCGCAAATTCCGAATATGAATTCCTCACCTCGGATACCATGGGCGCCTATGCCGGCGGCGTTCCCTACACAAGCTATTTCAACGGCTCGGACGCTTATCCCGGGCTGACTTCCGTGTTGAAAAATCAGGGATATGATACGGCGGTTTTTCATCCCTATATGTCAAGCGGCTGGAACCGGACTCAGGTTTACCGCAGCATGGGATTCGACGAAATCATTTTCTTCGAAAACCTGGAGCAGGATCTGGATACCCTGCGGCTGTATGTGAGCGACAAGGGCAACTACTCTTATATTCAGGACTGGTTTGAAAAGAAAGAACCCGGTGTCCCGCAATTTTTCTTCAATATAACCATGCAGAATCACGGGGGCTATACTTACAGCGGCGAAAACTTTGAAACAACCGTCCGGCTTACCGGCGGCATGGGCGAACGCTTCCCTGAAGCCGAACAGTATATGAGCCTGGTAAAAGCCAGCGATGAGGCTCTGGAAGAGCTTCTTTCCTATTTTTCCCAATATGAAGAACCTGTTGTAGTCGTAATGTTCGGCGACCATCAGCCCAAACTGGAAGACGGATTTTATACGGATTTAACCGGACAGCCAATCGGCAGCTGGCCACTGGAGCAAAAAATGAAGCTGTATAAAACGCCCTTTATTATATGGCACAATTATCCCGCAGAAAGCGCGGATTTAGGCGATGTAAGCCTGAATTATCTGGCGGCGCTCCTGCTGGAGGACACGGGCCTGGATATGAGTCCCTATCAAAGCTACACCCTTACCATGCACAGGGAAATCCCAGTCGTTACCTCCCTGGGAATGGTCACTAATGACGGGAGCATCCGCGGAAAGGGCAGCAGTGAATTTGAGGAACTTTTATCGGACTACAAGCTGATGATATATAACCATACCGTGGACAGGGACGGAAGAATCAGCGGCTTTTTTTCCGAAGCGCAGCCCTAAGCCGTTTGTGATGATGCTGTAGCCAGCCATCAAACCCGAATGACGGCCGGCTACAGCCATCGCCCATGGTATATTTTGCTCCTTTATCGTCTGTATTTCCCCCGAAGCATTGGTATGCGCTATTTTCACATCCATGTATATCTCCTCTGTCAGCGCAGCAGCACCTCCGCCCATTCATCCTCCTTAAATCCCACCAGTACAAAATCCTCCCCTACTACAAGCGGCCGCTTCACCAGCATGCCGTCCGTTGCCAGTAAGGCAAGCTGCTCCTCCTCGGTCATGGACGGCAGCTTGTCTTTCAGATGAAGCTCCTTGTACAGGTTCCCACTGGTATTAAAAAAACGCTTCAGCGGCAGGCCGCTTTTGCGGTGCCATTCCGCCAGTTCTTCCTTTGTGGGATTTTTCTCCTTAATAGGCCTGTCCTCGCAGGCGATGTGGTTCTGCTTTAACCAGGCAGCCGCTTTCTTGCAGGTACTGCATTTCTGATACTGTAGTAACAACATTTCCGTTTTCCTCCGCATTGTCTCATATTTTTCTCTGTCTCATACCATATTCGAAATCCTTCCGGCCTTCAAAACCTGTCGGAAGGATTTCCCTTATCAGAGCGCAGCAAGGCATTATACTCCTGATTCAGACGCTCCAACAGTTTTATTATATATGGCATTCCTGTAAGAAGCAACGGAAATTTAGCCCGATTACGCCATTGCATTAGTTCCAAAGTAATCAGCAATTAATGTCCGCACCAGATCAAGGTGGATCAGGGAGGCGATGCGGCGGGCACAC
Source organism: uncultured Acetatifactor sp. (assembly GCA_910587555.1). GTDB lineage: Bacteria > Bacillota > Clostridia > Lachnospirales > Lachnospiraceae > Acetatifactor. The sequence goes on along the minus strand of CAJULV010000006.1, from coordinate 70,188 downwards.
CCGTCAGCGGCAACACAGTGCCGCAGCGGCCAGCGATTACTGATAGTGAAAGGATGTGCAATGGGGCACTAGAACTCCCGCCTGCCATATATCCATACAGACAGCAGATAGGAAATTCCCAGCAGCATAGCCCCAAGGGCAAGCAGGCTTCCGCTGACAGCCAGAATATGCTCTGAAGCATAGATAAGCAGCTCCGTCATGAACATCCCACCCTTCACCTTGGCGTCATATTCCGTAATGATGATATAAATCAGGCAGATCATACCTGCCGGCAGATAATAACCCCATATTTTCCCTTTTTGGTATCCAAGCCGGAAAAGCTGCGGGTACATGGCCAGGCTCGTCAGTCCGCAGAACAGAAAGCTGAAAGATACAATCGCCGCCATCCATTTGAAATCAGGATACCATTTTGAAAAGGAATAGAGGTTTGCCAAGGGCATCAATACCACCCCCAGCAGAATACCCCCAAGACACAGTGCAAGCGACAAGGCATATCTGCCCTTCACCACGACTTTCCGTTTCACCGGCAGCGTCAGATAAAATCTGTTCAGATCCCCCTTTTCCTCTACCGCAAAGGGATTGACGGAAATGGAAAACAGCAGAAAAGCACCCATAGGTACCATATAGAGAGATGAAAACCATCCCACTACAAGCAGGCAAAGCGGTACCATGAGTATTCTCTTATGATAGTATTTCGTTGCAGCCCAATCCAGTTTCATCATTTCAAACATATTTGCCATTCCTTTCCATATAAACAATTACGTCACCAATAGCAGCCGCTTCCGTGACGGTGTCCGCAGGAAGCCCTCCGATATGGGACAGCGCCATAAGGCATTCATAGCCCACAGCGCTCCTGCGCAGCCCGATAGCATAAGCACTCTTTTCCTCGGGCAGGCGCTCCCCTCTGACCACGCAGTATGAAGAAGTCAATTCTTCTTTATCTCCGCAATAGGAGACGGCGCCGTTGCTGATATATACGATACAGTCGGCAATCCGCTCCAAGTCGCCGGTAATATGCGTGGAAAACAGAACCGTCCGCTTTTCCGGGATCAGATATTCCCGCAGGATTTCCAACATTTCATCTCTGGCCGCAGGATCCAGCCCTCCCGCAGGCTCATCCATCAAAAGCATCCGGGCATTATGGGACAGGTGTACCGCCAGCGCCAGCTTCTGCTTCATGCCCCGGGACAGGCGCTTAGTCTTCTTTCCGGATGCAATGCCGAAGCGGGACAAATAGCTCCTGTATTGGCCGCTGTCCCAGCTTCGGTAAAAGGGGCGAATGATTTTCTCGATGTCGAGAGGCGTCCAGTCCTCCTGGAAATAGGGCTGCTCAAACAGAATGCCGATTTCCTCCCTGACGGAAACGTCCTCCGCCGGCTTTCCCAGCAGGCGGACTTCCCCGCTGTCAGGTGCAGCCAGCCCTGCCATAATTCTCAAAGTAGTGGTTTTTCCCGCGCCGTTGGGTCCTACAAAGCCGCAGCACAGCCCCTCTGGCACGGCAAAGCTGACATTTTTCAAGGAAAATCCCGGATAGTTCTTACACAAACCTTGAACCTCAATCGCATTATTCATGAAAAATTTCCTCCAGTCTGTTTTGTAACTCGTCAAGGCTCAAGCCTGCAGCTTTTCCCTTTGACACAGCCGTTTTCAACGCTTCGTCGATGGCGTACATATATTGGCGCCGGACCATCCCGGCATCTCCTCTGACAAAACACCCCCTGCCCTGGACCATGTAAATCAATCCCTCCGCCTCCAGATCCCCGTAGGCCCGGGTCGTGGTAATGACACTGACCCGCAAATCCCTGGCCAGCTGGCGCATGGAAGTGAGCGGCTGGTCCGGCTCCAGCTCACCTGCAAGAATCTGCTCTTTAATCTGCATTTTAATCTGTTCATAGGCAGGTATTTCACTTTGCATGGAAATATGGATGTTCATTTCCCCCACCTCCTTATACTGTATATATTTAGTATATTCACTATGTGCAGTATTGTCAATCCCCAAATTTGTGGAAAAACCGGCATTTCCTTATTTTCACACCCTTTCCCTTCCCGCAAAAGGTTCATCTGTGAGGACCCGCTGCACGGGCCTGCGCATAAAAAGGCAGCCATATCAGCCTTGTTTCTAATTCCTACGCCAGTAAAATTTGAACGTGAAGTAAATTTCTCCCTACCGCTTACAAGTATGCAACTTTGATGGAAAAATGATGTAATATTTTGTTGAAACTTTTTATGGCATTTTACGATCTTACAAATAGAAACATAATTGCCGCTTTTAAAAGCAGGCTTTCATAAGGAGGTGTACCTGAAGTGGAATTATCCGACCTGAATTTTCTATTCCGCTTTCTTCCTGTTTTTCTGGTGCTTTATATCCTGTGTCCCACAAAATACAGGAACGGGGTACTCTTTGGGTTCAGCCTGTTGTTCTGCGGCTTGAACGGCGTGGAAGGCGCGGCAGTTCTGCTGTGTTCCCTGACCGTCAATTATGCGGCACTCTGCCTCATGGAGGTTAGCCGCAAACCTGCCCGGCGCAAAGCCTGCCTTAGCCTGGCCATCCTGTTTAATACAGGCCTACTCGGTTATTATAAATATGCGGCGGAAACGCTCCCCATAGGCATCAGTTTTTATACTTTTACACTGCTTTCCGCTGATATTGACGTCTTCCTCCGCAGGGAGCGGGCGCCGCGAAACTGGATGGAGCTGGGAACCTACACAGCCATGTTCCCCAGACTGCTCTCCGGTCCCATCACGGAGTATCACACCTCCATCAGGCAGCTCCGCCACCGGGATACCAACGGCAAGAAGGTAGAATACGGGCTGTCCCTGGTGATTGCGGGCCTGTCCCTGAAGGTTATCATTGCGGATACTATGGGAATTCTCTGGCACTACATCCAAACCGTAGGTTTTGAGAGCATTTCCACGCCCCTTGCCTGGATGGGGGCGGCTGCCTATTCCATGCAGCTGTTCTTCGATTTCCAGGGCTACAGCCTGATGGCAGTGGGGCTGGGGCATATGCTGGGCTTTGACCTGCCGCACAATTTTGACCATCCCTACCGCTCCCGAAGCATCAGCGAATATTACCGCAGGTGGCATATCTCCCTGGGTCAATGGTTCCGCAATTACCTGTACATCCCTCTTGGCGGAAGCAGGAAGGGCGCTGCACGGACTGCCTTTAACCTCTTAGCCGTCTGGCTTGTAACGGGAATCTGGCATGGCGTAACACCGAATTTCATACTGTGGGGACTGATTCTGGGAACCTTCATTGTGCTGGAAAAAGGCTTCCTTGGACGCCTTCTTGACGCCCACAGGCTGTTTTCGCACCTGTACATATGGTTTCTCATCCCGCTGACCTGGATTATTTTCGCGGTCACCGACCTGCACAGCCTGGGAATCTACTTTACAAGGCTGTTCCCTTTTTGGGGCAGCGGCATCGCCGTCAACGCCGGGGACTGGGTCACCCAGGGCAGAGCATACCTGGGCATCTTTCTGGCAGCCCTGGCAGTATCCAGCCCTCCGACAGATTATTTATGGAAAAAATACTGGAACACGCTTCCCGTAAAATGCATCCTGTTCGTGCTGTTCTGGGTATGCGTATACAGGATTGTAACCGGAATGCATAATCCTTTCATGTATCGTAATTTTTAACCGGCAGGTCTGTGCTTTAAGACAATGGCTCCTGCAAAAATGCATCACAGCCTCAGCTGCACTGAACACAGAGCATACCGCATGGAAACAGAAAAAACACAAAAGGGATTTCTTCTCGGCAGAAAACCGCAGCACAGAAAAGAAAACGGAATAAACATATGAAAAGGCATAAAAAAACTACACCATTACTATCCGCAATTGCGCTCAGCATGCTGTGCAGCAGCCTGGCAGCTGCCGTCGGCGCACACAGCATTTACCGGAACTATAACACAGACGGCTGGTCTCAGCCCGCGATAGCTGCCCTGATGCAGGGAATTGCCAACCATGATTATCCCTGGAGCAGTACAGGCAACGCTTCCGGCAATGCCAACGCCCCTTCCCACAACCAATCCGGTATGGAGGGACAGGTGAATTCTGCTCCCGACGGCTCGGCCGGACTGGCAGATGCCTCTCCCGACGGCTCGGCCGGACTGGCAGGTACCTCTCCCGACAGCTCTTCTGGGCAGGCAGGTACCTCTCCCGACGGCTCTTCTGGGCAGGCAGGTACCTCTCCCGACGGCTCAGCCGGACTGGCAGGTACCTCTCCCGACGGCTCAGCCGGACCGGCAGGCACTGCTCCCAGCAGCCCTTCCGAACAGGCTGACGATACCATGCAGCAGGCAGAACCCAGGCAATATGAGTTTACCGATGTCACCCGGGAATATTTTGACGATGCCCTGCTCATCGGCGACTCCCGGGCGGAAGGCGTAGCGCTCTACTCCGGCTGGGACAACCTGACCTGCTATACAGAGGGCGGCATGACAATTTACAACATGTTCCAGCGCCAGGCAGACACGGAAGACGGCCGGAAGCTCACAGTGGAGGAAGCCCTGCAGGCTCAGAGCTTCGGCAAAATTTATCTGGAAATCGGCATCAACGAGATGGGTACGGGTACCGTAGATTCCTTCATGGAAGCTTACGAAGGCGCCGTCAATCGCCTGCGGGAACTGCAGCCAGACGCCATCTTGTACCTGTGCGGCATCATGTATGTCAAACAGAGCAAGTCGGAATCAGACCCGATTTTCAACAATCCCAATATCCAGGCACGCAATGACCGCATCGCCCAGTTGGCCGACAGGGAAACCATATTTTACCTGGATATCAATGAGCTGGTAACAGACGAGACCGGAAACCTGAACCCCGACTACACCTGGGACGAAGTCCATCTGTTGGGAAAATACAATTCGCTTTGGCTGGACTATTTCTGCAGCCACGGAATTGTGAAGGACGTACCGCAGCTGCAGCAAATGAATGATGTAAATTGAGGCAAAATGCCGCTTCTTAAGACATTTTAAAGACGATGGTCTAAATTCATTCCGGCAGGTATTTCAGCGGCTTTTTCACCTCTTCCGCAAGGTACTGAAGCGCGCCTCCGTACACGCCAAGGCGCCGGGCTTCCGCCGTGATTTCCCCGGCTGCCTCGCGCAGAAGCTTTGCGATTTCGATTCCTTCTTTTTCGTCCGGCTCACTTCCGGGCTTCCCGGAATCCTCATCCCCGGCAGGGCAGCCGTTCCCGCAGCCATCCGCCCGGCGCGCCTTCCTGACTGCCCTTTCCATCTTGCCGCAGGCAGTTTCCAGCGCCGTTTTCTGCCCTTCATCCAGATGTGCGTCCCCCAGCTTCTGGATTTCCCCTTTCAGGTAAAACAGCAGAATTCCCTCCTGCGCCGCCACATCGCCGTATATCTTTCCTGTGGTACGCTTAAACCCGGAGCTGTTTTTCGCGCCTGTAAAAGCCCCGGCCCCATCCCCTGACAGGTTTCGGAAAAATTCCGCCGTCTCTTCAAGCTTTTCTTTGAAATTCGAAATACCGTCAAAAAGCTGTCTGTGCTGCGGCGCGCGGAGCATATCCATATCGGCCGCGAACAAAACCGAATCCAGACGGAATAAAATGTCCTCCAGGCCGTACACCGTCACTTCCTCCAGCGTCGGAACGGCGATCTCCTCTGCCATCTCCCGTACCGCTTCCGCAATATAGCCATACGGCAGGGATGCATTGGACAGCTTATCGGCAGCAGCCCGGCCGGTTTCCACGGCATCCAATATTCTCTGCCGCGCATTTTTCCTCATATCCTGCAGGATCAGCCCCCACAGCTCATTGAGGAAATCCACGATTTTCCCGGACCTCATCCGCGCACTCTGCGCCAATCTGTCAAAGCTGGCACACAGCGGCCGGAAAGCTGCCCGGTGTTCCGGCATCGCCCTGGCAATCATCAGCCCCACCTGGAATGCCGTCACACCGGCTTCAAAAGCCGTATCCTCCACAGCCTTTACAATCAACATCCGGCTCGAAATCTCATCGGGATTCTGCGCCACAGATGCAACACGCCTAAGGACCTCCTCCAGCTGTCCGGCCATCTTTTCCGTCCTTCCCGCCGCGAATTCCCACACCTGCCCGTATACCGCCATCCCTTCCCCGTCAGATCCGCCGTATTTCCTGCTTTCCGCCGCAGTCTCCCTCGCCTGTACAATCAGGCTGTTCAGTTCCCTTATCATCTCGTCTGCGCTCTTTGAATACATCATCCTGCCTTCCTCCTTTTTCTTTCCCGGCAGGCCTATAAAAGAATGGTATTTCCTGTATTCCGTGGGCGTGACTCCCAGATACGCCTTGAAGCTGCGGGTAAACCCTTCATGGGAATCATATCCGTACTTTAACGCAACGGAAAGTACGGAATTCCCCGTCCCGGCCAGTTCTCCCGCCGCCAGGAACAGCCTGCGCCTGTTTACATAGCCCATGACGGTTTCTCCCACCGCCTCCCGGAAGATGCGCTGATAGTGATATTTGGAAAAGTGAACGCCCTCCGCCAATATCTCCACGGTAAGCTTCTCCTGAAGTCTTTCCTCTATCATTGCCAGGGAAAGGAATATGGGATCCTTCTCATTCATCTTTCGGCCTCCTCTGTCTTGAAAATGATTTTTCTTCCCGACAAAGACAGCATACAGGAAAGACAGGATTTTTTCTTGACGAAAAATGCGGCATATCCATAATCTGGGCTTTCTTTCCGCCGACTGTTACAATTGCATCAAAGGGGCGGAATTCCGCCCCTCCGAGCCATGGCTCACAGTTCCCAATGTCCTACAACAAACCAGGCGTCTTGAATCCGCCCTTATCCAGTGCCTCTTTCACCAATCCGTTCAGATAATCCCTGTTCAGGAAGCACGCAATCTCTTCCAGGCCTCCCAGACCGTTCCTGTCATATTCCTTCCGCGCTATTTCCTGTTTCACAGCGTCCGGCAGGAACGGCATAAACGCCTCCGCTCCGCCTGTTCCATGGTCCTCATAAGCTTTCCGCGCCAGTGCAGCCACCGTCTCGGCGCCAAGGAAGGGCAGGAAGTCCTCCAGAGATCCATATTTCCCCGCTTCCGCCAGCCTGCCTGCAATCTGCTCCAGCATCGTTCTGCTTATAAAGGGCGCAATGTCCTCCAGATACCCCCACTGTGATGCCGCCTCATATACAAGTGCCGCATGGTCAATATGCTCGCTGTCCAGGTAAGGTGCGATATCCTCAATGTTCTTCCCCTCTGCCGCCAGTTTATCCGCAATCTGCCCCAGCACATGCCCGCTGACAAAGGGCGCAATTACATCCAAATCCTTCCAATCCGAAGAATCCGCATATTTCAATGCCAGTTCGTCCACCACATCCCTGCCGATATAGGGCAGAATGCCCTCTACATCCCTTAACCTGATCCGCGGGTTCCGCGCTGTCAGCTTTTCGAATCCCGCTTCTGCCTGGATCGGAGGAAGCAGCGGAGCCGCCTGGGCAAATTCCTCCACCGTGACCGGGTTTTCTTCTATATATCGTTCCATGTCCCCCTGAGCCGCGCTGTTCACCAGACCGGAAGTTTCGCCCAGCAATTCGTCTATCGTCACCCGGAAAATCTCCGCCAGTTCCGGCAGCTTGCCGATATCGGGCATGGTATTGCCGCGCTCCCAGTTGGAGACAGCCTGGAAACTGATTCCCAGCTTATCCGCCAGCTCCATCTGTGTCATATTCTGATCCTTGCGAAGCCCCGAAATCCTTCTGCCGATTTGAGCCATATTAAATTCAAATTTCTTCTGTTCCATACTTTCCTCCTGATTCTACATCCTCCGCAGCCGCCCGTTGCTGCCGCCGGAGACATCGTTGCTTCTTTCCGTTTCAGGCCTGTATCAATATTAAAACATTATCCGCCCGGAAAAGCTATCAATTTCTCCTTGAATCATTTGGAAATTTCTTTGCCACACATCTCAAGCACAGATTGAACGCACTTATCCCGTTTTCAAACACAGTCTAAGTTACCGTCACAGTTCAGCGCCCTGCCTGAACTGTGACAAGTTACTTCATCCACAGTCCGATAATTTCCATCTCTGTGTTAAAGCTTATATTATATGTCAAATTTCCCTTTTCAAAGGCAGCCACCACCACAGCCACCGCACAGTCGGCGCCTTCCGAGTCCTTCTGTCCGATCACCGCGGTGCTTTTGTATTCCCGAAACTCTCCCGTCTTCTCTTTCACGGACTCCACATTTTCCCCCAGAGCCTCCGCCGTCAAGGCCGCCTGCATCTCCTGTCCCATCATGGCCACACAGTCCTCGTATTGCCCTGCAATCAGACAGTCAACGGCTTTCTGTGCCGCTTCCTTCACCTTGCCCTCGTCAAAGTCCTCCGAAAGCTTTGTGCTGCTGCAGCCGGACAGGCAGACGAGCGCCATGACAGCCAGCAGTAAAATGCAGATGTATTTTTTCAATCCGACGTTTTTCCTTGTTTTCATATCGATGTCCTTCCTTTCTCTAATTTTTAAACTGTTTTACGCATTTTTATTTTCATAATACCAAGCATCTTTTCCCGCGCCATACATAGATCCCGAAAAGCAGTGTCATGCCTCCCAGCGCCGCGGCATAAACCTCAATCCCCAGGACGCCCACTCCAAACACCGACGGCAGAATCACCACCGCCGCATCCAATACCGTATGGAGCGCCACCGCCGCTGCCCAATACCGAAGTGCCTTTCCCGTCTTTACGCCATACATCAAAAGCAGTGAAGCCCCCACATGGAACATCATTGCAAAAATCCGCTCCGCCCCTGCCGTCAACACGCTGCCTGCATCTGCCGGAAACAGCGCCCCCTGTCCCGCCAGCACCATCATCAGGCCGGCAATCATGTTCGGGCCTATCAGAAGCATTGCCTCCACCCCGCCGTGTCCCAGGCCAAAGGCAAGGCCATGTTCCATATCCCGCTGCCTCTTCAGCAGGAAGCTCATAGCGGCCCATCTGGCGCTTTCCTCAAACAGCCCTGCTGTAAATCCCAGAAACAGCCCGTATTCCCAGGGCAGCAGCTGCAGGACGGCATACCAGCCAAAACCCGGGAGTACCAGCTGAAGAATGGGAATCCTGATGAGCGGCTGGCTGACCGTAAATGCCAACGCCCCGATCAAGAACGCCTTTCCCGCTCCTTTTACCTTCCTCCACAGAAGAACCAGTCCCGCAACCGGGATCAAATAACATATCGCAATTCCAACCGCCAGGCTAAGTACCAGCATCTTCCACCTCCTCGCCCCCTCGCTTCCTTCCCGCGCGGTACCGTATATTTCATAACGGAACATAATTGATAATGCATTCCCGCCATCTGTATGATGATTTCATCCGCCGCAAACCAAGACGCACATCTGACGGAAAGCAATTTTCAGGCACGCTCCGAAAATGCGGAACGCTGAGGGTTCAAACTTCCCAATACATGTATTGCCTTCATTTTAAAACCGCTGTCCGGAAAAAGCAATATACTTTGCCTAAGATACCGCGTATCACTCCTGAAAGACAGGGCCAGGCATCCCATGCATCAATTTGCGCTGCCGTCAAAGCCTTTCAGGCGGATAAATACCTTGTCAAAATCGACGGGTTTTTCGGCACTTTTTCGGAAGAATATGAAAATGAATTGTTTTTCTTCCGAATACGCGTTATAATGAGCGGAGAGAATCCAATGCGCATCGGGGGAAAAAGCCGGCTTGTCCGGAACCGGGAGGGGAGGTTACATGGAACGTTCACTAAAGCTTTTAGCAGACTATATACAGGGAATTCTCGGCCAGGCCCAAACGGTTGCTTTCTCTCCTGAGAATTTATCACCTGATTTCCGGGACCTGGGAGAAAAGGTGGTTCTTCTGGCTGACAGGATTCGTGATCTGACGATTTCTCTGCAGCAGCAGACGGAAGCCGTGGAAATGGAGAATCAGGTTCTGATGGATAATATCCAGGCCATGGATGAAATCAGCTGGGCCTTGGAACAGAGCAACCAGGAGCTGCGCAGCAACCTGAACCTGGTGAATGCCCTGACCGACTACACGCATAATATGATTTTCGTATATTCCGCCGATACCGGCCAGGTGGTACACACGAACCAGCCCGCTCGCTATTTCCGGAACGCACATGCCCAGACTGCCTCCCAGTTAACCCGGGAGCTCCTCGGTAAACAGCCGGAAATCCAGCAGCAGCTTGACCAGCACAGGGAAAACCAAAATCCGGAATCCTCTGAACAGCCGGACATGCGGGCAGCGGAAGCCCGGGAATCCTCTGAGCGCAATCCGGACTCCCTGAGATGGAATATGGCTCTGACGGATTCTGACGGCATCGATATGTTTTATCAGGTGGAATCCTTTCTCATCCCCTGGTTTCATACGGACGCTGGGAATTCCCAGGATACCAAAAAGCAGGCAATCGTCCACATTGTAACGGATGAAACGGACAGGCAGCGGCGGCAGAACCTGATTTACCGCTTTGCCTATGTGGATCCCCTGACCAACTTAAATAACCGGCGTTATGCCACCGAAAAGATGGAGCAATGGCTGCAGGAGGGAACCGCCTTCCTTCTCTCCTTCATAGATGTGGATTACCTGAAATACTGCAACGATACCTTTGGGCATGAACAGGGCGACAGCTATCTGATTGAAGTATCGGACGCCCTGCAGAATGTCGGCGGCGAAGTGTGCCGGGTAGGCGGTGACGAATTTTTTCTGCTCCAGACCGGCCTGGCTCCGGAAGAACAGGATGCCAAACTGGAAAAGCTGCGGCAGGAGATGCTGGCGGACAAAAGCAGCGGCCATCCCAAATGCTTCAGCTACGCCACCACCCTTGTCCCTGCCCATTCCCTTGTCCCATTAACGGAACATATCAGCAATACAGACACAAAGATGTACCAGTATAAACAAAAGTACAAGATTCCGCTCGCAGACGTGATGTATAAGGACGACCGAATAGTCAACAACCCCGCTGCAAGCAACGGGGCATCAAGTTTGTAGCGCTGCAAGCAGCGAGGTATGTGACCCTCGCGGCATCCGCTTGGCTCATTGCCCGCGGGAATCAAGTAGGGGAGAGTTTATCCCTACTTGCCGCTTCAGCGGCAAAACTCCACTACACGGGCCTGCGCATAAAAATCCCGGGCAGGCAGCTGACATTTGCTGCCTGCCCGGAAGTTTATACGCCGCAATTCTCCTCTCATCAGAGGGCACCGCACCGGATTATCTGTCCCGCAGCCGGAACCTTTGGACAGAGATCTTCAGTTCTTCCGCCTGATCGTTCAATTCTTTTGCGGAGGCTGCGGATTTTTCCGCTGTTGCCGCGTTGGTCTGGACTACCTCCGAAATCTGCTCCATCCCCAGTGTCAACTGTTTCAGCGATACGGCCTGCCCTTCCGCCGACCCGGCTATCCGCTCCACGATTGCAGTGGATTTTTCGGCACTGGAAATCACCTGTGCAAGTGCCTCTGTTGTATCGGCAGACAGGGTTGTCCCATACGCTACCAGGCGGATGGAATTTTCAATCAGCTGTGTAATATTATGGGCGGATACGGCGCTCTTGTTCGCCAGGTTCTGCACTTCATCCGCCACAACGGAAAAACTCTTTCCCGCCTCGCCGGCCCGGGCTGCCTCCACCGATGCGTTCAGTGCCAGAATCTTGGTCTGGAAGGCAATATCCTCCATTGTCTTGATGATTCCGCCGATCTGCTGGGAAGATTTCGAGATATCCTCCATGGCTGCCGTAAGGGCTTCCATCTTCTGGTCACAGATCTGCAGCTGCATGGCAGCTTCCTCTGAAGCCTTCTTTGCATTCCCCGCATCCTCCGAGGTCTGGTCAACCTGCCTGGAAATATCCTGAACGCTTGCGGACAATTCCTGGACCGCCGCTGCCTGCTCCACACTGCCGCTGGAAAGTGTCTGGGCATCTGCTGCCATCTGTTCCGATTCCTCGGATACCTGCTCCGCCGTGAGGTTAATCCGGAAAAGGGCACCGTTGAGGGCATCCAGAATCTGGCCCATAGCTGCCTGAATCGGTGCAAACTCCCCTAAATAATCGTTCCCCACATTGAGATTCATATTTCCCTGCGCCATCTCGGCCAATATGTAATTGATTTCCTGAATATATTTCTTCAGTTCCCGCCTGGTCTCATGGATGGACTCCACCAGCATTCCGATTTCTGAAGTATTGGACTCCAGGGCGAATTCTGCGGAAAGATTTCCTCTGGCGATCTCCCCCATCTGATTTTTCACCGCTATCACAGGACCCATAATCTGAATCCTGGTCACCACTATGTTCAATATGGTGACAACACCTACCATAACAAATGCGATAATCATTGTCACCTTGATATAATCCGCCTGCTTCTCCAAATCCCGAATCTGTTCCAGGGATCTGCTGTCCAGCGCATCCAGAAATGCTTCCTTGATTTCATTGATCTTCGCTATGGATGTGCCGTACTCCGTTCCGTACACATATTCAATGGCCTTTTCCCGCTCTCCCGCCTGTACCTCCTTCATGGCTTCATCTTCCAGGGGCACCAGTTCATTGGAAAGAGCCGACATCTGATCAATCATATCCTGCTCCTGCGCGGTAATGCCGATTTCCTGAAGAGCCTCCACTCCTTTATCTCTGTTCTTCAGTTCATTGACTTCTCTCCAATAGTTTTCATAATGCTCCTGCATGCCCGTGGCCGCATAGGCCCTGACCTCATTGGTCAGATAGGCTGATCCATTCATGAAGCGGTTCGCATTATAGGTAAGCTCGAACCGTTCTTCGTTTGCCCTGTTTAACTGGTTGGTAATCCGGCTGTAGGAAAGCAGGGAAAACACCAGGAACAGCAGCGCCAGAATGGAAATTCCATTCAGGATCAACATCAAGGTGGACTGCTTCATTGCTCGTTTCATAGTATGCTCCTCTCAGTGCATCATATAAGGTCCCTCCCGCTGCCCTGCTCCCCCGGTAGCCGGCTCTTTGCAGAGTCTGCAGGAAAAACTGATTTAAAGTGATATCTTAAGTCTACACAATAAAACGGAAAACTGCAACACTATATTGCAAGAATCGGCATTTCACCCATTTCGAACATATGTTTTCAAGAAAATTCCCGCAGAATTACACTAAAATGTGTCCGTGGCTAAACAGCAATGACTGCCTTCGCGGCAGGGGCCGTCTGAACTGTTCCTTACAAACCGATCAGCATCACATGCACAGTAAATACACCGTTTTCCCAGCAGTACTGTACATCGCCCCCATACTGCTCCACCGTGCGCTGCACAATCTTCAGCCCCATGCCCTCATGCCCCGGACGCCGGGAGCGAAATGTCCCCCCAATTACTGTCTCCTTCTCCGGCTCCCGGTCACAGCTGTTTTCCACAGTAACAGAGAGAAATTGGCGTACCTGGTTCACCCGCACCCTCACAAAGCCTTCTCTGCTCTCCCCGGCGGCAGCCACAGCATTGTCCAGCAGATTGGCAAAAAGCGCAGTCACATCTGTCTCCTTCATAAAATCCAGCGAAATCTCCCCTACACGGATATCCTCCTGTATGCCCAGCCGTCTCATTGTATTCGCCTTATCATTCAAAATGATATTCAGCAGCTTTTCCGAAGTGTAGTATTTCTGCTGAAACTGGTTCAGCATCCTGTGAATGTCCCCCGCATATGCTGCCGCCTCCCTTGCATTTTCTTCCTTATATAGGCCTTCCATGGCCAGGATATGGTTCCGGATATCATGAATCATCTTTCGGGAGAACTCGTACTTCTCCTCCTCCCGCTGATAATACTGGTGCTGCATCTGAGCCTGTGTCCGGTACAGATTCCGTTCGTTCTCCAGCCTGTGGTTCTCGCTCATCACGTCCACCAGTACGCAGAAATAAATATTCACACCGATGAGCAGCAGCAGATTCACACCGAACAGCATAACCATCTCCGGGGTCATATAAATCTGCATCAGATACACCATGCAGAACATATTGAAAACAGAATACAATGGCAGCAAAACAGAGAGCGCCACCTGCCTGAACGTAATGTGCCGCCCTGCCTTTCTCCCCGCCGCCATGGTCACCAGCAGAATCACCATGAACTCTGCCATCCTGGTGGCCGCCACAATCAGGATATATTCCAGCGCCGGCGAATTCAGCCGCAGAACACCATACAGCATCAATACCTGAACCCCTAATACCAGCACCACATCCGTAAGCCAGACCGCCACGGACAGGATTATAAAATGAATAAAATGGATTTTGGATGTGCCGAAAGCCTTCCACGCAGCCAGGGGAAACAGCAGCATAAAAACCAGGTTCACCCAGGTATTCCCCAACAAGGAAAACGCCACGTTAACCAAAATATACAGGCCCACCCCCGCCAGGCTTCGGCGAGATGCTCCGGGCTGACCCGCTATCCTGTATGCCCCATAAAACATGGCGCCCAACAGAAATATACTTCCCACACAGGGAAATGCCAGATAGATCAGCAGTTCCATGCCCTCTGCCCCCTCTCCGCCAAATACTCATTCAGCGCCCTGCGGAACTGCGCGGATTTCTTCTGGGACAGCGGTATCTGCCTCCCGTCTGTCAACGTTATTTCATATCCATGAATCCGCTGTACCGCATATAGGTTCACCACAAAACTTTTGTGAGGCATGGCAAACCCATATGTCTCCATTTCCTCTGCCAGATCCGTTATCCGCCGTTTCAGGTGCCAACTCCCCTCTGCAGTATACATCAGCACCTGGCGTTCCATATATTCAAAACACAAAATCCGCGAGGGCACCATCCGCACAATCCCCTCCTTCGCCTGGAATTCCAGTTCCGGCTCCGGCCTGGCCAAGCCGTAATCGCAGGCTTCGTCCAGCTGCGCAAACAGCTCCTCTGCCTTCAGCGGCTTCAGCAGATAGGCAAAGGCGTGAACGCCGAAGGCAAAGATGGTATAGTCACTGTAATTGGTAATATAAATTAACTTCACATCCCGGTCCGACTCCCGGATACGCCGGGCAGTCTCAATCCCGTCCGTTCCCTCCATGTCAATGTCCAGAAGCAGGAGATCATATTTTTTTCCGGCTGCCAGAAGGGCATCCCCGCTTTGGTAGGCATCGGCTTCCAGGGGAACTTTTTTATAATCTTTCAACAATTCAAGGGTTGCTGCAAGCGCTGTTTTGTCGTCATCACAGACTGCTATTTTGATCATTTTGGCTCCCTTGGAAATGCAGCATCCGAAAATCCAGATGCCTTTTCCCTTTTTATTTCTATATCAGCATTTCATTCCTGACTTCTGTAAACTCATCCTCCCTGCAGGCCTTTTGCCAATGAAGTACCCCCGGATATCCAGCGCCGCCTTCCTGCAAGGATATTTCATACGCCAGATCAACACAAACCTGCCGAATCAGTGCGGCTTTCTTTATCTGGCTCTCACTCCCCATGTTTTTATCATATCTGGTCCTCTTCTCAAGGGAAATCAGGAAACGATCCGCCTCCCTTACCTTATCTCCTGTAAAAACCGGGCTTTTCCTATATAACAGATTATGCAGAATTATAATTGCAGACACCAGCCCCGGCTGTTTACCGCTTCGAAGCATGTGAAGTATCTCACAAAGCAGCTCTTCTGAAAGCCCTTCCCCAGGATACTTCTCCATAAAGGTATACGCAGCATGCAAAGCATCAATCACTGTATGCACCTCATCCGAATAAAGCCCCTCCGTAACCGCTTCCGCAAACCCCGGCTTGTCCTCTTCCACCAAAAATAAAACCTTCAAATCATATACATCAATTTCGAATCCCCGGGCTTCCTCCAATACTTTTCCTACCTGTCTGCGCACATCCTCCGGCAATTCTCCCGATATGCTTCTATAGACCTCTGCAATTGTACGGAACATTTTCCGTGCACGGTCCTGATATTCCCCTATGCGTAAGTCATTTACATTTTTCTCTATCCTGTCCTTCAAAATCTGCCAGTAGCTTATGGCATCCTGATAAATCCGGCAGACTTCATCCAGAGTCCAGAAATCCTTCTCCAAATGTCGGGATGCCAGCCGCAGCTCCTCCAGATAACGAATGTCTCCCATGGTAATCTTACATCCCTCTTCGTTCCCAAAAGCCGCCATCATTCCGTTCTTGAGATAACAGGCCTTGATGGATACCGCCGGAACGGCGGAATCCCCATAATCCAATTCCATAAAATTCCATAAATAATAATTGGGCAGATCCGGCAGTTTGTTATCACCCAGCCTGCTCCAGATTTTACGAGTCAGGGCCGTCTCCTGCTCCCCTGTCAAAGCACCTGTGCTTCTGACCACCAGCAATCTTGCTATTTTTGTCCGCCACTCATATAGGGAATCTCCGTTGTCCGAAAGCAGCCATAGAATGGTTTCCGGCTTGACGGTACAAAATTCTGCATAATGTTCCAGGTGTTCTTTTCGAAAATAGAAATCAAATAGATCCGCTGCCTCTTCATGGACATCCTTATGCTCCACAATATCTGTCTCCAATAATTCCCCCAGCATCTTCATCTTATTCTTTTCAGACACCTGTCTCATCATTCCTCTGATAAACTGCCCCATATTCTGGCCAAGGTTTAATCCCGGTGTCTCCATCACACATTTTAACATGGTCAGAATCTCACATTGCATTTCATCCGGACATCTGCTCATGCACCGCGTCATGATTTCCGGCAGATTACTGCGCAGCTGACGGCAGACTCCTCCGCTGTACAGCGATGTAAATTCCGCCATTTCCTCCCGATTTTCCAACAGCACATCCCTTAAAAAGCAAATCTGACTTGTAATGGTTTCCTGTCTCATCTGCATGAGCCTGCTGCGGTTATAACAATACTTTGCCGTATCGCTTTTACTGCCCCGCAGCATCATAAACAGTGCCAGCTGCGGCTGCAGTCCCTGCAAAGCTTCAAACCATACACGCTCCAGGCTTCCCAACAGATTTACACAATCACTTATCAAGGGAATCGCCATTGCATCCACTACCCGGTATAGATAATAGCTCTCCTCACATCCATTCCCGTAATCAGAGAGAGAAATGCTCTCCCTCTCCAGGTCAAACGGACTGCTTTCCTCATATTCTTTTACATGCCATTTTAATAGCGCACTCTCCACACACGCATGCAGCCCGTCCCAGTCAAAATACCGCTTCCTGCGCTCTGCCCGGTTTAAAATTTCATTGATCGGCTCCTGATATTTTTCATACTCCCTGCTGACAAAAGCAATCCCCTGCTGTAATAAAGCTTCCATATGAAACAACACAACCTGCAGAGAATTGGCAAAAATCCGTCTCTTTGCATCTTCGGATACGCATTCTGCTTCCAAATCCATTTCCAATTGCCTGACCTGTCTCAGCGCTGCTTCCGTACCCCCGCATTCTGCCTGCACGCCGATTACCTGCAGCCGCAGTGCATAGGCTTCCCGGGGCAAACGTGTTCTGTCACACAGTCTTCTCACTTTACTGATCTGAAATCTGGAAAATGCACATTTTATCTCTTCTACATCCAAAATTTCCTTCCCGCACAAAGGAATCTCCTGATATGACCGTAAACATTTGAAAACATTTTCCCACTCTGTATATCGGCCCTCTTCCCGATATTCTCTGAGCAGAATCGTCCCGATATAAAACCATTGTTCGGTCCGGTACCCTTTTTCTCTGTCAATACACGCCTGATATTGCTCCCATATTGCGTACACATTTTTCTGAAGACAGGCGGAATAGCATATCTTACCTGTCTCACAGCGCCAGACAAACTCATAACACAGCGCAAATGCCTCCTCCAGTGACAGCATTCCTATTCCAACTAAATATTCATATCCCCTTGTTCTTCCCCATATTTTCTGACAGATCTTATACGGCGCCACATACCATCCCGGATAAGCTTCTCTCTCCTCTCTCCAGAGATTTATGGCCTCCAACGCCATATTTTTCTGTATGGCAGGATTCTCTGAAAATCCCCCATCCTGCATGGATGCCAGATGCCATTCGTCTTCTTCCGCAATACCTTCTACCGTGTCAAAAACTACGTTCTGACGATTACTGCTTCGCTGATATTCCTGCCCCTGATCCTTCCCTTCCTGCCCCCGGTCCTTCCCTTCCTGCATCTGGTTTCGGATATCCGACAATAAGTACCGAAGTTCTTCATTCTCCGTAAACTGGCGTTTCTGATTATCCAGAATCTGCAACGTATTTTCTCTGGTATCCATCCACAGGGAACGCTCTATTCTCTGGGGCATACACTTCCTGATATCCCCGATTACAATCTGCACAAAATGTTCCAGACAATTCTCCTGATTGCCTGTACTCATACTGCTTTCTTCCAACACGCTGTGCATGTTTTCTTTCAGTATCTTTTCGAATGCAAAATAATCCGCATCCCACATTTTTTTTGCAAGCTTTTTCATGTTTTTTTCACAAAAAAGTATATTCCTGATTTGGCTCTCCTCCGTGCCGTCATGTTCGAAGCCTGCAACAGTCTGCCCGGCATTGACATATATTCTTTCCCATTTATGATAGCTGATTCGGTTCTGAATGTATTCCCCCGCCGTCTTCTTTATTCCGTCTGTTATTATTCCAGGAATATCAACTTCCTCAAAAAATTTTGATAAAAAATCTTTTTCCTCCACCTTGAATTCTCCTTATATCCTTCTCCTGCTGATCCCTTTATTCACTGCATCAATCCATGTTTTATCAGCCTTGCCCGTATCGCGCCGTTACTCCTCTTATGGGCAACTGCTATTTCCGGAATGGACTTGCCGGAAGCAAATTCCCGTACAAGCCTTTGGTCCTCTTCTTCACTCCACTTTTCACCGGCATTGGCCTTGTTTGACTTCCTTTTCCCTTCCGTCCCGCCAAGCAGCTCCGCAAAGCTCTTCATCTTTCCCGGTGTCATGTGTTCCTTATAGTAAAGCCCCTCGTTGGTAATGTGCAGTACCGGATAGGATCCTTTTGTTTCCAAAATATAGTGCCGGTCTATCAGCCATGCCACCATTTTGCGGACAGTGCCGCGGTCCAGATAGGAAAGCTTTCTATACTCCGGCACCAGGTATAATTTATCCTGCAGGATTCTTTGATCGGAGGAACCGCACAGGGTTCTGATTAAAATGGTGTCATTATAATACTTTCCGGCGCTTATGCTGACCAGGCATTGGAGTACTGTGCCCGCTATTTCCAGGACACTGTGTTCCTTATAAAAGGGATATCGGGATTCGTCCACTTCCTGCATTTTTGTCTTCTCGATCAGCTCCCGTTCCCAATCATTGTGCCGGGATTTTATTTCTTCTGGGGAGGCCTCCGCAGCCTGGGGCTTTCCGCTCTGCCGCTTTGTCTGCTGGTCTAAACCCTGGCAGTTCACGCTCTGCTTTTCTGTCCGCTGCTGGTCTAAATCCTGGCAATTCCCGCTCTGCTTTTCTGTCCGCTGCTGGTCTAAATCCCGGCAGTTCCTGCTCTGCCAATCAGTCTTCTGCGGACCTGCGTTTTGGCAGTTCATATTTCCACTTTCCCGGACATCCTTCTCTGTCCGCTGCCGGTCTAAATCCCGGCAATTCCCGCTCTGCCAATCCGTCTTATGCGAGTGTGCATTTTGGCAGTTCATATTTCCACTTTCCCGGACATCCTTTTCTTTCCGCCAAACATGATGTTGGGATATGGATTCGTCAATCTCCGCCGAGTCATACCCCATCATTTTATAATACTCATGCATGGAAACCGTCTTATTGCAGCCCTGGCGGTTATTCTTGTAATTGCTGCAGCCAAGGAAACATGTGCCGTTCGCCCCGGAACTTTTCACAATCAGATACCCGTCATAGCAGTCGGGACATTTCATGACGGAAAGCTTTTTCCCCCGCAGATTACTGGTCATAAAGCTGCAGACTTCCGGTTCATTTGTGCAGATATAAAGCCGCAGTCCATAGGCCGGTTTATACTTAAGCTGCAGCGGAAATCCACAGACAGGGCATGTATGTTTGCCTGTAACCACAGGTTCCTCCTCCGACCATTTCCCGCGGAGAAAGACATTCCCGTATTCCCTTTTGATTTCCAATAAAAACTCGGAAGGATTCTTTTCCGGCGCAATAAAATAGACCCGGTTTTTGGTTCTGGTCATGGCAACATAGAAAAGCCGTCGTTCTTCTGCATATTGCATGCTCCTGTCCTCTTTTACCACAAGAGATAAGACAGGGTCGTCTTCAATCTTGGACGGGAATCCATATGTTTCATTCCGGCCGTTTATCACAATCACATTATCGTAGCCCAGTCCCTTGGATGCATGGGCTGTCATAAATGTGATATCCAGATCGGGATAGTTCACCGACTTCACTTTGGATCCTCTGCTCACATACTCAAAAAGACCGGTCCGCGCCAGTCTGTCTCCATCAAAATTAAACCGCCCCAGCAGCAGAATAGCAGATTTTTCGGAATCTTTTCCTTCCCTTTTGTTGTAATCTATAATCTGCTCCAGCGCTGTCTGAACCGCGTATGCCATAGCATAGTTCATGCCGCTTCTGCGGTCTGCCTTTGGGTCCTTTGCCGAACTGTCATATGTATAAATAATCACCGGCTCCTGGATATGCTTCGGCGAAAGCAGAGACTTCCTGATCTGTGAGGTATTCTTCTGAATAAAGTTGCCCGCAATGTCAATCACTTCCTGGGAATTCCGGTATGTTCTCACGATTTTCATAAGCCTGGCATAACCCATTTTTTCTTCAAACCGGGTAAATAAAGTAATATCGGAGCCGCTGAAGGCATAGATGGACTGCCAGTCATCCCCCACAGCCATGATCTTGGCATCCGTCACTTCAGAAAAGGATTTTACCAGGTCAAAACGCTGTCTGGAAATATCCTGATACTCATCCACAATCAGGTATTTAAAATCCAGTTTTTGTTTCATTTCCTTGACTTCGGTAAGGACTCTTGCCGACTCGTTTATCATATCTTCGAAGTCTACTGCATGATTCTCCACAAGCAATTTCTTGTATTCCAAAAAGCAGGCATGGGCTATGTTCAGAAATAATTTTGTCCTTACATTTGTAGTTTTAAGAGCCAATTTGTCAAAATCTTTTTCTTCATATCCATTGACCTTGAAATTCCTGATGAAATTGATGACCAGAAATACCAGGCGGTTAATGTATTTATTTTCTTCCGAAGCAACCAGCTTTTTAACAATCTCTTCATCGGAACGCCGACTCAGTTCAAAGCCGTGATGGAAAAGCTTTTCCTCCAGATGAGCCGAGATGCTTCTGCCGTCGTTAAAGGAGGAAAAAGTATAAATCAACTCGGTATTATGCCGCCTGTGCAGCTTTACTTTATCATTAATGGCCTTTTTATATGCTGCCAGTTCTTCCTCATCATATAGGAAATTCCTTCCGTCCTCCGTGATGCCGAAATGCTCGATATAGGCCACATGCTCTCCCTGCTGAATCATAAAATCCGGAGTATAGGGTTTCTGGGACATTGTAATATTGTATTTATAGATTGGTTCATAAATGTAGTCAATATTGTGCAGATACAGAAAATTGGCAATTTCCACTTCCTGAATGGACCGCACAATTTCATTTTGAATCGTAATCTTTTTCCTGCTCTTTCTGTCAATGACCTCCTCCCGGAAATCATCCAGTTCACTGCGCATGGTAGCATAATTTGCATTTGCCATATGGTTAAAAAAGTGATTGATATCATCACCTTCATAGGGCGCGTCAAAGTAAGAGGCAAAGAAAAGAATCAGGCTGTTTACCACACTGGTATCCCGAAGAACCTTCTCCCGGAAATAATTTTGTACGCAATAATACAGCTTGCTTCCGTCAATAATATTTCGTTGTTCAGGATTATTCTTATGCAAAATGGCATTGCCTGTGGCATGAAATGTGGCAATGGGGCAGGGAATGTCCAACTTCTTTTGAATCTTGTCCCGAAGCTCTTTCACTGCTTTATTGGTAAAGGAAATAATCAGAATCTGATTAGGAGAAACTCCCTGTTTTTCCACCAAGTATTTCACTTTGGCTGCTACGGTAGTGGTCTTTCCGGCGCCGGCTCCTGCAATCACCAGACTGTAATCCTCATCAGCCAGAACCACCTTTCTCTGGTCTTCATCCAGGCTGATTTGGGGGTCTATATCCTTTAATATATTGTCTAAATACACCTTTTCTTCTGTCATTTTCGCGTTCACATAAGCATCATTTATCCCGCCGACAAACTCGTCCATATTCTGATATTTTCGGTATAAATCCCTGGCTGCGGAAAGCGAAAATCCATTCTTTCGGCAGTAGTCTTCCAGAATATCATTTTCGTCCATGGAAATGATAAAATCCATGGTTTCGGCATATTGATGCATTTCTTTGGTGTATTCTCTGCGGGAAATAAAGTGATCTGAACTGCTGATGTGATTGAGATATTGGCTCCACTGCAGAAGCTCCCGGCATTTGCCGGAAACTTCTTTCTCGGGGACTTCTTTCTCGGGGTATTCTTTCGGTTTTTTTGCTAATCTGAAAATGTAATCAATCAGTCCCATCAGGTACTTTCCTCATTTAAAAAACTTCTATTCTTATTTTACCTGTTTTTACTTCTTTCGGTAATCTTTCATCCCGAAGCCCTGCAAATCCTCCCGAAAAGCACTGCGCCGGGGATACAAATTCATATACTTCATCATCGTATTCTGCTTACCGTTCTGCTCGCCCCCGGACTCTTTCGCCTCTCCCAGGGCTGCTATGTATGCCGCGCATTCTCTGTAGTATTTTCGATGATTTCCTTCCATAATACCCTTTACGCGCATTGTAATCAGTTCTTCGACCCATTGAATAAGCTCCGCCCGCTCCTCTGCGGTAATAGAAACCGTTTTCCTCCAATGCTGCCAACAGTTCCAGAACCATTCCTCATCGGTTTCGGCAATGTTTTTCAATGTTCCCTTTTCGTAGTCTGCCTTTTTGAAACCGACTGCCGAGACGATCTGCCGGAGCATTTCCCTGCCGCCCGCAGACAATGTATTTTGCTTTTTGCTATCTTGGGACTTCCCTTTTTCCAGAGAGGTGTTTTGCTTCCCAGCGTTTCCCGGTATGGATTGGGACCCGGTGCTTTTCGGCGGAATATTGTGTAAATTCGCCCCCTGCAATATGATATTTTCCCTCTCTGAACACTCTGCAAGCAGCAAAAGAAATGCAGCCAGTCCGCATTTCATAAAAGATGCACTCCACCCCAGTGCTTCTCCCGAACTCATGGCTTTTTCCCTGACAAAAGAGAATTCTCCTCCCAGAAATGCCAGCATATAAACCGTCTTCGCGTCCACCTGATTCTCCTTACCGCCTCCGGACAAAGGAATAAAACTTCTGACCTCTGTAATCTGCGGATATCGTTTCCGGTAAATTTCTGCTGCCTCTTTCCGTATCCCGGAAAAGTCTCTGCATTCCACTGCCAGCCTCAGATAGTTTACCACTCTGGTATCGGAGCGGAAGGCTTCCAGCCAAAACTTTTCCGCTTCTTCCTGCCTGTCAAGCCTCAAGGCAATTTCACCGGTTAACAGGGCAATGCGGCTGCGGACAAGCTCCTTTTTGCCTATAAAATCTACTGCCTCTGCCCCTACTTCCAGCAATGATTCCGCATCTGCTTTCCCCTGCATGTCCGTCAAATACTGCTCGTAAAGCTCCGGGTGTATTCCGCCGTATTTCCGCGCACTTTCAAGCAGCAGCGGTCCGCCTCCGGCCAATTCCAAAGCTTCACGCAGCAGCTTCTCCGCCCTGTCTGTATTGATACTGCCCAAATATTCTATCCATAATCCCAGAAAGGCATCCCAATCCGGCAGCTCCCTGCCGCTCTGCATAACCATTTCCAGGGAAATATCCTGTCTGCCGGAATCATACATAATCCGATACAGCTCATCGGCCCTGTCCGACAGTCCGCAAGCGCAATAAGCTGCATGAGCCGCATCAATCACCAATGTCCTGTAGTCAATATTTCCCAGGTGATAATTTTCCAGATCATTGATATCTATAGGCTCCTCCATGTACTCCTGATATTCCCCGTCCACCATGATCTCCAGCCCTATGAGAATCCGGGCTATTTCGGCTCCGGCCTTATACGCCTCATGTTCAATGCACTGATGTACAAACCGGCATGCGCTCTCGATTATGTCCAGTACCCCCCGGGGATCACTGTATAAAAATTCATCGTCACTGCTGTCATACCAATCGTCATATTCCTCATTGATGCACCCTTCCAGAGCCATTTCCCCGTTTTCAATGCACTCTAATTTCTCCTTCAGCAGCTTTCCTGTCTGCTCAAAGTCCTGCGCCGAATTTTCCTGCTGTGTTTCCGCGTTCTCATTCATTCCATGTATCATGTCCAACCTGATTAGAAAATCTTCCCGTGCCTTTTCCGGCAGCGTCCGGGCTATGTCATGAATGACTTCTTCCAACTTCTCCCTGGACATCTCGGCGGTTGCGGTGTCTACTGATTTCAGAAATTGGGTCAGATTTATCATTTGCGCTTTTCTTCCTTTCTTGGGGCGTATGGGTTGCGGAATAACTTTAGGTATCAATATGCTTTGGTTCTGGTTTTGCTTTTCGTTTTGGTTTTGAGTTTAGGGCTGCTTTGGGGGTTGTTTTTGGTTTTTCAATACTGATGCTGATCATAAACGATTTCGACTGATAACGGACTTAATTTCCATTATAAAACAATACCCTGCTCATACTGTCTGCATATCACCTGCTTCCAATTTCCCTGCAAATAAGGTGTCCGACTGGTACACCAATACGTGACGCTTACCTGAATAGCAGCGATTACATAAAACTCACTGACGACAGCTTCATAGTAGCATACTCTACATGGACTGTCAACATATCCGAAATTTATACTGCGCACCGGTTGACTTTGCAGTACAACCCGACTGCAGACCGCCAGCCTGGTATTTTTCCGGAGGCATCACTGTAAATCCTGGCGGTCTGCAGTATAACTTTATTGGGGATTTTCTTTCTCATTAAGTTACACAGAACGCAATTTTGACTTTGCAACAGGGGCTGTCAGAACTGTTGTCTTTCTTTCTCATCTCTCCCACAATAAATCTCCCAATGATTATTGTGAAAGCACAAAATTCTGCCCTTATAAAAACTGCCTAACCAAAATAGAATTCCCTGCTCATTTCTTTCTCAAAATGCTGACTTCCATTTCTTGCATGCAAAACAACCGTTGCTTCATAACACCTCTGCTTCTCCTCCGTTGCTTCACCATTAAAAAATAATCTTTTCAAGCGGCAGAAATTATGATAAGATAAAGGAGTCCTGCAATCATTCTGACAGGAGGTAACGAATATCGTCGCAGGCGCCATTTTACAGATGGTTATTTTTTTGACCTGTCTACTTCTCTTTTCCGGAATATATATGGCAGTTTTTCAGTTCTAATAAATTAGGACAAAACCACTTAAAATAGCATTATATTACTTCGGAAATGAGGTGTATAATGCTTGTGTATAGAAAATTATATTCCGGCCAAAATTATTGAGCTATGTGCAAAAACAGGAATTACAAAATATCGCCTTTCCCAGACAACCGGCATTTCACAGTCTGCTTTGTCGGATATCACAAAGGGAAAGAATCTTCCCGGCGTTATTACCCTGGAAAAAATATGCGATGCATTTGGAATTACTTTGGCACAGTTCTTTACGGAAGACGGCAATGTCCTTGATTTATCAGAAGAGCAGAAGCGTCTGCTGCAGACGTGGTCTACTCTGAAGCCGGAAGAGAAGAACTTTATCAATACCTGTATGGAGAGTTTGAAGGGAAAGTAATCTCTGGTATGAAAGGCTGCGGCTATTCCTATTTACCATGCATCAATTTAAAAAGCTTATTTTCATTGTTATACTGTGTTTTGTGGCAGGGAATCTTCAATCGGATTCCGGGCGCAGTCCTTTAGAGAATATGGATTTTTATTGTTCTGTGTCTTCTCTGAATTGCGGCATCTGCGGTCTTAACGGGGTACTTCCAAAGTCCCGGATTTCCGGTTGGGCTTCCATCGGGCTATTGCATCTGCGCACACTGGAAGTATATGATACACAGGTCCGGCTTTCTGCTAACAGTACAGCGGAATCCGGTTCCCAATACTCTGTATTACATGGTTATTGCAACTTTGGAGCGGAATCCGGTATAGCCTACGGCTATGCCCATATAAACAGCATGCCGAACCGCGGAATTGCAACAGTTGACATTACCTACGGAATTGAGGATGAAATTGACTTCGCCTTTCTGGAGGAACGGCTGTGCCAGGAATGCATTGGGAAGATACTGGCGGAATACCAAAAAGCGGGATCGGGAAAATGCCGGAATGTATTCCTGGTTGATTTTCAGACAATGGAATTTTATGCATTGTCCGAAAGCATTACCGCTTTTATGATAAATAATTATTATTTTCACATTGACCATGCTGATGGACTGGATCGGATTTTGATTGTTTATGCGCCGAAACGGCATTAGTTACCTTTTTTACTTTTCTCCCCTGCCTCCCTAATTCAAAAGGCTGACTTCAAAAATTGTGATACCTCCATAAAGCAGTTCATCCAAATACAGAGAGGAAAAATTACAGCAATACCTATACCAACACCGTCTTGGAGGACCCTTTTATGAAACTGAGAACATCAAGCATTCCCCTTATGCTCGAATATGCGGCAGAATCGGGCATGGACCGGGAAAATAATCAAAAAGCAGCTGACATTCTAAACCACGAAGACTATCGTTTCGAAATCAGAAGATATGGCCTGGACTCCCCGGGTTCTCTTGTGTCCTATTTTTCCCGCTTCAAAGATATTGCGCCGAAAGATATTCCCGATCTTTGCCCTGATCGGAAAACCGCCTTGCGGGATAAGCATGCGCTGTGGCTGGACTGCGCCGCCAATCCCCAAAAATATGCTGACAGATACGCCCAAATCATGGGACTGCTTACGGAAGAAAACCTCCTGGACTTACAGACCAGACTGAACGCCGCCTTTCCTGAAAAAACAGACATCAATGATACAGAGGTAATTTCCACCCTAAGCTTCGGCCCGTCTTTCGGTTATGTATTTGAGAACGCGCTTCATCTGGATTTATTCGGTATCGAAAAATACTGTACGATGGAGGAGCTGCCTTCCATCATCCTCCACGAAATGCATCACCTGCAGATTCAGAAAATGATAGGCGATTACGATACTTTTACAGAAAATTTCAGCCTTCTGGAACGTTACATTTTCCGCTTTACCGGTGAAGGCATGGCTATCAAATTCTGCAACAATGCAGAAGGTATTCTATCCAAAAGACGCAATCCTGACCTGGATGCCAATATCGGAATTCCCGCCATGCCGATCCTTAACAGACACTTTTCGGAGCATCTCTCCCTTTTTCAGGACACTGTGGAAAAAATTGAGAAAGGCCTGATCTCCGCATCTGAAATTGAGGAACAATTCAGGAACTATTGGTGGAATCCCCATCTCTATCCGGAAGAAAGGGAATTTCTGGAGCAGACTCCTATCTACAGCTTTGGAAACGAACTCTTCGGGAGTATTTTTGACGCTTTCGGTCTGGAAACCATGTTCCAGTGCTTCTACCACCCGGCCAGGGTATTGGAATTAATCAGTGCTTGTGGCTATCAGCACTGCACCTGTCAGCCGTTTGATTATATTCTCCGAATTTAGATAGGTCGCTGAAAAGAGGGCGCAGTCTGCAATCTCCGGAAATGTATGGCAGCTGCGCAGCCCGTCACAAAGGGCGAGGGACCCGTCCCCGATATGGCCTACAGCTCCTTCGCACCGGGCTTTGTCTGGATATCTTTTGTGTCCTATTAAACGTACCCAAACGGTATACCATCCCATTTACTGACTGACACCTTATTATACTGCAGATCGCCAGGATTTACAGTGGTGTCTTCGGAAAAATACCTGGCTAGCGGTCTGCAGTCGGGTTGCACTGCAAATTTAACGTAACAGTTCAGACAGGGCACTGAACTGTTACGAGAATGCACGTATAAATTTTTGACTCAAAATTTACGTTGTATATTAAGCACGTTCATCAATGCTTCTTGTAATACCCTTGATATATTGATTCCCGCATGTTCAGCTTCATAATTGAGCCAACTGGGAATAGTGACATTTTTCCTAACTGCTTTTGTGTCAATCTTCTTTCTATATTCTCCAGAATCAATATCAACTAAAGATACAACCGTAATTCCTTCTTCTGCAAAAGTTCCGCTATTTACATCTAAAGAATTAATTTCAGACGGTAAAGGAATTTTCATCCCATCATCTTCCATTGATACACATTTTAATTCTATAGCATCTCTAGCCATTTCTACCGCATTTACCATATCTTTTCCTTCTGTTAATATTTCCAAATCCGGAACTTCTACTAATATAACCGTATCTGTCTTTGTAAAAAACACAGGGTATATATTTTTCATTATTCTTTTCCCTTTCCAGGACCTTATATACTATATATGTTATTATAATCCCCTTCTCTTGATAATTGCATTTGCCAACCGTTCATCAATCTCTTTATGCCTTGGTACTTCTTCTTTCTCTGTTCCTCTTCTATAAACATCATGATTACTTCCATGACGTTCAAAAACAAATCCGCCAGCTTCCAACTTTTTAATCAAATCTCTTTGTTTCAATCATGCTCTCCTTATTTGTCGATTATACACACTTTATACGTATATGTCAATCATTATGGTGTTCGTCAGCAAATGGCTTCTAATCACCATGAAATCATATATGATTTCTTAGTCCAATAAACACCCTGCCCGATAAGAGCATTCCAGATAACTTGGATTTTGATAATAAATACCCGTCTGAAAATCAGATATTTTATCACTGATAAAGGAAGAAAAAATATTCATCAATTCGTCAACTTCTTTTCCCTTTTCCGCACAATCTTCAATCATAATGCAATACAATTTCCCGATATCCAAAAAACTGGGAATCGTATATTTGCATTCGGTAATTGTATCAAAATCGCCTTTTGAAATTTTATACTGCTCAATTAATTCATCACTTACCTGTTCAAATGAAAGGCAATGATTTACTTCCGCATCATATAGCTGCTTATCAATCCCTTCCCTCCCGAATAATTTAACAATAGTACCGCGCTTATTCTGCGTTTGGCGTGCAATATATTCAATTAAAGAACAGACATAAAAAAATCATTTTTTTGCTTTTCTGTCATATACAATTTTACTCCTGTTAAAAGTCAGGCAATTAAGTGCCGATAGTGTATGAAAACTAATCTGATGTGTAGGATACGAAGTTTCCGGAATATTTTCAGGTACTTTCGCTGCCTTTTCCTGCTGTTCCGCAACCGGATTTTTCCCGGCTGAAATAAGCGCAATATCATATTGGCTTATATCATATCCCAGTAACTGCATTATTTTCAGTTCATCCTCCGCGTCCAAAACAGCATTATGTGTCTCGCGATATCCCTTGTCCCTGCTGAGCATTTTCAATATATTTTCAACGCCATATCCCTGTTTCATTCTTCCTGTTTTATAGCATTCCGCAGAGTCCGGAATCGCTTTATTATATTGACGGTACGCCGCTAAACGCATGATATCATACCATTCATACCCTGAATATTCCGGCAAATGTTTCTTGTCAAAAGAAGCATTATAGGCAAAAAGTTTCTGTATCTGATATGAAGCAAACCATTCGCTGATTTCTTTCAAGGCCTGCTTTCTTCCGGTAACGCGCACGCCTTTCTCGGCAAGTCTCAATTCACCGGAGAACATTCCGCCCACCCTGTACTCCGGATCAATTATGTAATATCTGGAGTCGATTCTTTCCCTGGTTTTTGCATCGGCAACTACAATACCAATGGACATTACCTCATCATTCCAGTTTGTCTCGGTATCAATTACCGCAAACTGATCGCTTTGGTCCGCTGCTGTTTTCTCCCCTGTTGCATCCGGTTCAAAATAGGTTTCCATGGCCCCCTTGGTAATTGCTTTTGTGACTGCATTCAAAAAGGCTTTCCGGTCCGGCACTTCTATCTCATAGGACGTATTATCTCTGGTGTTCCACAGAATCCCCTTTTGTTTCTGCATTGCAACCATATAACTGGCGCACTGCAGAAAATGTTCATGCGTCAATTCCGATACGAATTTTAATTCATAAACAGTATCCTCCTTAACCGCATCAGCAAAACCCTTGACAGAAAACCTGACCTGATCACTTTTTTCATCATAAAAATCAATTCGGCACTCCACCTGGGCGGCCTCGTCTCTGCCCAACCGCGTCTTCAGCCTGGATTTGATAAGCTCACTTTGTTCTTCATTGACAAAGGGAGTCTCCACCTGCATCCGGTACCTCTTCTGCCTGGTATCAAGCGACACCAAGAATAATATTTTCTCATCCAATGTACTGTTTTTTATCTCTTCTGTATACACTCCGTGCAGTTTCGGATTCAGTAAAATCTTTAACTTGATAGCCGCATCTATTTCATAATGTTTAAAGTAAACTGCCTCCTGGTATATTCCGATGCAGGGAGACAGATCGATCAGCCCGTCCCGGCTTTTCACCTCAATTATTGAAGGATCCTCCGATATCAGCTTATTGATTTTCAGCAGTGAAAAACATTTTTCTACATCCTCTTTATATTTGAAATCAAACATTTCACTGATATCCAAATCCTCAAATTTGTGGTTTGTGTCAAGGGGTGTTGAAAGTGTTCTTTCAGACAGCATAGCCTCATCCGGTTTCACAAAAATAATATGATCTTTCCCACGACTGGCCGCGACACAGAAAATGTTTCTCAAAATGAAATAGGACTGCTGGGGTTTTGAAATCCTTACGCTCCAATAGCTCTCCGTAAAATCAAAAATTACACAAATTTTTCTTTCCAACCCTTTACTGCTGTCATATGTTGTAAAGATCGCGGAATCTTCTTTGGGTTCCGTTTTTCCCATGGAATCATTATCGGATATGGTTGCATAGACTGTCTGCTTATTGAATTTGCGGGGATACCTTTCTTCCAAAGTATTTAAGGTATCGGCCATCGCCCCTGTTCTTGCTCCCAGGCACAGAACGTCCCCGGGAACCTGTTCTGCCAAAAAAGCCAGAACCTCTTCCTTCTCCATTTCTTCCACCCTGCAGCCGGTATTCACTCCTCTTATTTCTTTCTTCCACACCCTTCCAAGCATTGCCGCCAGAGCGTCAGACAGGCGAAAACACTGGGTAAACCGCAATCTAAGGTGATCTTCAAGAAATTCCTTCATAAATAATTCGACATTTAATGTCGTTTTATCGTATATTTTCTGTTCCATATCACCCACTGCAATAATCTGCATATGCGGGTTGCAGTCTTTTATCAGCTGCAGCAGCTCTGCCAGTTCCTGTTCAATATCCTGATATTCATCAATAATCAGAATGTCGTATTTATTGATCGAAGGTTTCCGCTGAATGAAAGTCTGTATGAGATCGGAAATTCCTGCGGATACACCATTTTTGCTCAAAACCATATAGGCAAACCCATGATAGTTCGTTACCGTAACGTTTCTCTTTTTGATCTTGGACTTTGCATCCAGTTTCAGAAGCTTGTTGTAAGTCAGATACAAAACCTTTTTTGTACCCGGCAGCGCATTGCACAAATTCTGAATGGCAGTGGTTTTTCCGCTTCCTATGCAGGCATCTACAAGAATGTTTTTTCCCTGCAATGCTTTTTCAATGAACAGCTGCTGCTCACCTGACAGCTTTACGCTAAATGTTGTATCCATAAAATTCCCCTTTTTCTTATCTTTGGCAGGTCTATTGTTTCACCTTTCTTCCTGCTCTTCCTCTACTCACCATTCTGATACCGTCTCCTATAATACTCCATTGTACGATACTCAATAATATCCTTCATCTGCTCCTTTATCACAATACTCCCAATTATTGGCTTCAACTCCTCCTTAAGCGCAATGACATACCCTTCTGCGTCAGTGAAAAACCCCTTCCCCGATGCCTTCATATACCGCACCGGCATGCTTTTGGCCTTGCTTAAATGTTGTTTATCCGTAATCCCAAGATATTGCTCATAAGTAATGCCTTCCTGCAAATCCCTCCAGTTCGTTCCCGCAGAAAAAAACTTCTTCCACGCCTGCAGCACCTCTTCCTCCGTCACCGCCATCCGGATATCCCCATCATGATAAAAGCTGTACAAAACAGGCATCTTATATACTTTCTGCATATCTGTGGTTTCCAGTAAATTCAGAAATTCCCGTCCAAGTCCATTATACACTGTCTCCTCATCTGCGGACAGCTCCCCCAGTTCATGCAGGAAATCCATATATCTACGGAAAGGATTTTCTTTCGCATTTCTCATGCACATCTGGTAAATATCATCCTCCATGCGCGAAAACAATTCCATTCTTGTGGGCACCCTGCCACCCAGTAAATCCTTAACCCGGAAGTATTCCCTGTTAATCAGCTCGTGAATCGTCTGTTTCTTCCTGTCCAGCTCCCTGAATAGGTCAATCAGACGCATCTCAAAATCTACAATGCAATCATCAGGATACTCTATTTCCTGTGCCCTGCTGTCCCCTGCGCGATACGCTTCTCCGCCGAGAAACTGCGGAATCTTTCCCGCCTTCTCATAATTGCCGATAAAATCAAGCACATTGAGATATTCCTTCCCCCTGCTTTTGCGCAGACCTCTGCCTAATTGCTGCAAAAATACAATCGGGGACTCTGTGGGCCGAAGAAACAGAACCATGTCCACTTCCGGCAAGTCTACACCCTCATTAAACATATCTATTGAGAAAATAACCCGTATTTCCCCATTCCGCAGCCGCTCAAGCGCCGTTTCCCTGTTCTCTGAAAATTCACCGTTGGCATTGCTGTATACCGCAACCGCTGATATTCCCCTCCTGGAGAATTCCCTTGCCATGGCCTCTGCATGAAGCTTGGATCCGCAGAAACCGAATGCTCTTTTTGAACGGTATTTCATATAATACTTATATATCAGATTGTAACGTTTGGCATTCTCGATATAAACCGAATTCAAATCCCCTTCCGTATAACGTCCCCGCACCGGCCGTAAACCGGAATAATCCGTCTCGTCATATATCCCATAATAATGAAACGGCACTAACATCCCCTTATTGATAGCATCCTTCAGGGAAATTTCATACGGCACATTATAATCGCATATCTCATAAATGTTTCTGTTGTCCATCCGCTCCGGCGTAGCCGTTAAACCCAATAGAAATTTCGGACGAAAATAATTGATTATCCGAAGATACCCGTCGTTTACAGCATGATGAAACTCATCAATCACTACATAATCAAAATAGTCCTGTGAAAAGTATGCCTCCCGTAAATATTCTTCCTTCCCCAGAGTTTCCACGGACGCAAAAATCACAGCCTTTTCCGTATCCTTATGCCTGCCGTAAAAAAAGCCATAATCCTCCGAATTCCGTACATTCCGAAAAGATACCGCCGCCTGTTTCAATATCTCCTCCCTGTGTGCCACAAACAGGACATGTTCGTAATTTTCGGAATCAAAAGCTGCCAGATAGGTCTTTCCGATACCTGTCGCCGCCTGCACCAGGCCCTTCACAGCCCCTTCCCTGCGGCTGTCCTCCAGGGCATACAGGGCTTCTATCTGCGCCCCTCTGGGCTGAAACAGAGAGGTAACTTTTCCTTCCGGAAAGTCCTCCAGATTATCATACTTTTCCAAATCCCTGGAAACTGCCGGTTTATGCCAGGTTTTGGAATATCTTTTCAGCTCCTCATCATCAATTATCACGGAATGGTTCTCAAATAAATCCGTAAATGTATGGTAAAATAAATCGAAATTACGTTTATCTTTTGTACTGCTGAACCTGTAATTCCATTCTATTCCGGAAGTCAGTGCGCTTCTGGATACATTGGATGAACCTATGTAAATTTCACTTCCTCTTTCATAATGAAAAATATAAGCCTTTGGATGAAAAGAACGGTCCTTCTGATTATAGAATCGTAAATCAATCCGGTCACCCAGTTCTTTCTTCACCAGATACAAAGCCGACGGCTGTGTAATTCCAAGATAATTTCCGGTGAGCAGACGAACTTCCGCCCCATTGTCCAATGCCGATTTTAAATCCCTTAAAATGAGGCGCACTCCGGATTCCATGAGAAACGACACAATGATGTCGATTTTCCTTGCATTCCTGATGCTCATTTTGAGCTGATAATATAGATAACGGTTCTGGTTCCTGTCACCGGTCATGACATCCGTTGTTTCTATCTCAAATACTTCTCCGTTTACTTCTTCCGCAATATTATATTCAGCCATTTTTCATCGCCTCTTCCCGGTCTTACATCAGAGGTTACCCACTGCTCTTCAAGTTCCAGTTCCTTTATGTTCTGCAGAAAGCAGGACAATTTTTCTTCTGTCATATCCGTAAAATATCT
This sequence comes from uncultured Acetatifactor sp., assembly GCA_910587555.1. GTDB lineage: Bacteria > Bacillota > Clostridia > Lachnospirales > Lachnospiraceae > Acetatifactor. The sequence continues at coordinate 35,894 of CAJULV010000006.1, read as the reverse complement.
TCCGTTTCGCTCGCCTTCATAGGTGCCGTATTTGAATGAGGTATAGATTACGCCTCTCTCTTTCAGAGCTGCTGCCATACGATGAAAAACATCGTTCAGCTCCGGCAATGGCAGGTGGAGAATGGAAGAACATGCCCAGATTCCGTCGTATATTTCGGTTTCGTTCAGTTCCTGAAACAGCATGTGCCTTATTGGTATACCGGTGTATTTTCCCGCGGCTTTGCATAGTTCAATGGATCCGTCTGCTGCGGTTACCCGGTATCCCTGCTCCAGGAAATATTTTGTGTCGCGGCCGGATCCGCAGCCAAAGTCAAGGATGTGGGAACCACTGATAAGTTTAGATAAAAAATGGGTCTGTTTTTGAGTGAAATCAATATTAATTGTTCCTTCAACAAATATATCTGCATTCTTATTATAATAGACAATTGTATCTTCAATACATTTTTTCATCTTTCTCGTTTTATTCCTTCTTAACTATACTATTTTACCATCTAAGCATTCATCTTAAAAACCTTCTCACAATATGTACTCGAGTCAACAACCGAAACCCTACAATCCAACCACTGCAATTTTGACATAATATTCCTCTGCAATTCGGACATAATAACTGTTTTAGGCCTGGTATGGGTTCCGAAATCTCCCTCTAAAACTAATATAATCAACTTCTTTTTCTCAGTCTTCGCAAATTTTTCTTCCGAAATAGAAGCCGCTATCTTTCCTAACTTTCCCAACGAATCTTTCCTATCTCCAAATGAATATGCACCGCATAAAGCCGCAAGTGTCATCGCCACCTTTTGCGCAACTTCTATATCGAGACTGTCCCGCTGTTTTACATCATGGGAAACATGTACAGTATCTCGTTTCAGGTTATTAGGAGCAATACGCCACCGGTTATCTCCCTCATGTCCCCGACAGTTTTTCACTTCTATAAATGCTATAAATTCGTTTCCGTCAGTAATAAAATCTACCCCTTTTGATTCCGGAAATTTATTGAAACTATTCCGATAGAATGATTCCTCGTCGAACTTCACAGTCGTCAGGCTATCCGGAAATTCAAACTGCATATTACTTTCCTCAAGTACCATAAATAACCCTCTGCTCCCTATCATATATCGCATCAAATTCCTGCATAATAGCATTATGCTTCAAATCCGACGCTGCCCGTTCCATCTCACACTTCACTTCCTGCGACTCTTCTTCACGATACAAGGACAGAAAACAAATATCCAAATTATCCGGGCATAATTCCGGATATACCTTCAGCATATTGAATTCCTGCTGAACAAAGTAATCATGTGTCGTCACGAAAATCTGAACGCCCATCCTGGCCAGAGCAACCATAGCCTGCACCATCGGCCTGACCATTTTAGGATTCATATTCGTCTCCGGCTCATCCCAGAACAAGACCGTATCCCTGTTCAAACTGCCGGATAAAATCAAATAGATAATCATAGAAAGCTTTCGATATCCGTCAGACAGCAAGCCCATCTCAAACTCGCCCTCACCCTTTACCTTCAGGAAGAACTTTTTATCTTTTTGGACTATTTGTCCTTTCATGATATTTTCAAAATTTCTAAGCACCTCATCCTGCTCACTCGTATTAGCTCCTTTCGAAAGAGGGCGGTCCAAAAATCTTGCAAGATCATAGTACATCTCTTCAAAGTCAAGGTGGTATTCTTCATATAAAGCAGTAAAATGCTCTGTGGTAGAAATCATTTCCTTTGTTGGAATATAGATCGCATCAAATCCGCCTGCAGGAATCTTTCCCTCTATCTCCACATCTGCATGATTCTCCTGGCGATTTCCGAATCCGATGGAAATCTTCTGTCCACTATCCAAAACTACAGAAAATTCAGCCCTGTTACTGCCGCGTTTTCGGCTCACCAGTCTGCCAATCTTCATCTCATCCGGGCGGAAAACTCCCTGCAATTTCTCCACAAACTGCTGCTCTCCTATTTCCCTTGATGTAGGTTTGACAGCCCCTTTGCTTATAGGTTTTAACATGGAATACATCACTTTCAGTAAGGTTGTTTTTCCTGTACTGTTGGCTCCGCAGATAATGTTGATATTTTTCGACCAGTTAATTTCAATTTCTTCAAACAGCATAAAATTTTTTAACTTTAATGTACTAATCTTCATTTATGCACCTCTGACATTTATACATACATGATTATGATTCCCAAATCATCCGCTAAAAACCCTCATTTAGACTTATTTCTGCTGAAGACATCCTGCGTCTTTAGAAAAACCAAATTTTCCGCCTCCGGCTACAAACCACTTATGGATATTGTAGCATGTCCCTCAAAATACCTCAATCTTTTTTTGACGCGATACAAGCTCCAAGTGTATTATCATAATATACAATATTTATTTATACTCTCTCAAACTCCCCCCGCCTCTCCTCAAAAAACCGATAAAAATACCTCACATTCTCAAGCTCCGTCCACTCCGCCTCCACCCAGTCCCTGGAATCCAGATCATAAATTCTCCCCTGCAGCGTCCCCAACATAAACGGCGAATGGGTAGCAACAATAAACTGGCACCCCAGAAACCTGGCCATCCGATTCAAGTTTTCGGCCAAAAATACCTGATTCTCCGGTGAAAGCGACACCTCCGGCTCGTCCAACAGATACAGCCCATCCGGCTCTATGAAATCCTCTAACATCTGCAATGCAGTCTCCCCATTCGAATACTTTTCCTGGGCATATATCAAGTTCTCCAACCGCTGCCGTGTCCCATAGGAATCCAACGCCCCTCTCACCGCCTCTTTGTCCATTCCCCTTCTCACATGCTCGTATACATAACCGTCCTGGAGAACCTGTTCCTGCTGTATCTTTTTAATTTCGTACAGAATATCCTCACTCTTGATATACCTGCTGCCCGAAGGAATTTCCCGAAAAGATCTGCCGTCCTCCCGTTCCCCCAGGGTATACCTGCACTCCTCCACAAACCGTTCAAAATAAAGCACTCTTCCGTACTTATTACTGGCTGCATACTCCTGCCCCTGCAGTTTCAGCTTATTGGCAATAATATTCAGCACAGTGGACTTTCCCGAAGCATTATTGCCGTACAGCATGGTTATCGGACCGAAATACAGCCGCCTTTCCGTTTTCCCGGCAAATACATGATATGGATAAATATTGGGATTTTCCACCGACTCTTCCGAAAACAAGAAGCTGCTCAAATAGATCATAGGCCCATCTCCAAAATTTTTCTTGTAAATCTTGTAAACTTTCTGATAATATATTACCATAAAAAGGGGAAAGCCATAGAAGCGGCTCTACCCTAAGCTTCCTTCTCCCGTTCCTCCCCTGCGGTCTCCGCACCTTCCATAACCTCTCCATACCGGAAGCACCCTTCCCAATGATCATTCACCATGCCGCAGGCCTGCAGATGCGCATACACAGTCACCGATCCCAGATACTTGAATCCCCTCTTCTTCAAATCCGCGCTTACCCGGTCCGACAGCCCGTTTCTGGCCGGAATCTGCCCCTTCTGATGCCCCATGTACAGAATCATCTTCCCTTGGGAAAATCCCCAGAGATACTCCGAAAACGTCCCGAACTCTTCCCGCACCTTCCGAAAACATCGGGCATTATGTATCACCGCTTCCACCTTCCGCCGGGACCGGATCATCCCCTCCGTCCCCAATATGCGCAGAATATCCTCCTCTCCGTACTCCGCCACCTTCTCATAATCGAACCCGTCAAAGCATTCCCGGAATATCTCCCTCTTCTGGAGCATCATATTCCAGTTCAGCCCGCACTGCATGACCTCCATCATCAGGAACTCAAACTGCTTCCTGTCGTCCCGCACCGGCACGCCCCACTCCTCGTCATGATACTTTATCATTTTCTCATTGCACAGACACCATCCGCACCGTTCCATAGCCAGTCTCCTCCTATCCGTTGATTCCCGTTATCCCAACCCGTTCCTGTTGATCCGCCCTTTCCTAACGGCTCCTGTATTACCCTGTGACCTTCCATTCAACAAACCATCTTTATGAAAAAATCTATATAAATCCTCTATTCTCTGCCATGTTTTTATTTTACTACTTCTTTTCGGAATATGCCATCCTTTCTTTATCCGCCCCTTTCGATCAGTCAGCCGCCTCTATTTCCCATCTTTCCCGCCTTCCCCAATTTTCTTCACCCCCTTGCCCTCCGCTTTCCGATATGCTAAAATATCCAAAACGCCCCGCCGGAAAGGTAAAAACGCCCATGGAAAAATATCCCAATATCAAAATGATCGTCACTGACTTGGACAGCACCTTATTAAAAAATAACAAAACCATTTCCCCATTTACAGACTCCGTTCTGGCCCGCCTGCGAGAGCGCCGTATTCTCTTTGCCATTGCCACAGCCAGGCCCATCCGCGCCGTAAAAGGAGTCCTTCCCTTCCTGAAGTTTGATGCTTCCATCTTCCACAACGGCGCCCTGATCTATGCGGGAAACCGACTCCTGGCTAAATTTGGGATTGAAAACCCAGCTGCCATCACCTCTGTCCTTCTGAACGAACTTCCCCACAGCAGGATTTCCATTGAAGCCAATGATACCATGTACAGCAATTGTGCCCCCGAAGAGATCTGGTCAGGCATTGAATACACCAAAACCCAGGATTTCCACGAGACGGCACATCTTGTGGCAGACAAAATCCTGGTGGAAGCCCGCTCCCTGGACGACATGAACCGTTTCCGGGCCTACATACCGGACAATTTGTACCTGCAGCTTTCGGAGAATCTGGTTGCCATGATCATGAACAGACAGGCAACCAAGGCAAACGGCATCAAACTCCTGGCTGCCCACTATGGAATTTCTCCGGAAGAGGTGGCCGCCTTCGGAGACGACTACAACGATATAGACATGCTGCAATCCTGCGGCATCGGGATTGCAATGGACAATGCCCTGCCGGAAGTAAAAGCTGCTGCCAACCAAATCTGCGGAAGCAATGAACAGGACGGCGTAGCCAGATGGATTGCCGACAATCTACTGTAAAAATAAGGAAAGCTGCACTACGGCACTCATCATCACAGACCTCAAAGAAAGAAAGGAAATCCATTATGAACCGAAAAGAAATCGCCAGGGAAACCCTGGATATCCTGGAAAAGGGATACTATGAAACACAACATAAATCCATAGAAATCAAAGCACTCCAGGAACATTCCGTTAAAGAAAGCTTCCTGCTGACCCCGGAACAGGGCCGGATCTTACTGGAACAATATGACAAACCCTGCCCGAAAAGCAACACAGCATCCCCATCCCCCAAAACCGTTGTCCGGGTCTGGAACTGCTCCACCGTCGACGCCATCCTGAAACTGTCCCAGGAGCTGCCCCGGGAACTCCCCGAAGAATCAACAAAAGATCTCTGTCACGAAGAGCTACACCCCCATGCCCAAAGCGGCATTCCCGGGCAGGAACCCTGGGGCAAAGCAAACCCAAATCCTCTCCTTCAGCCCAAGGCCGGCGCTGCAAAGGATATCTCCGCCTGCGTCCCATCCCCCAGAGGCAGCAGCCCCATTGCCGTCCTCAACTTCGCCAGCGCCAAAAATCCCGGCGGCGGTTTCATCAACGGCGCCATGGCCCAGGAAGAAAGCCTCGCCGCCTCCAGCTGCCTCTACAACACTTTAGTCGCTCACGAAACCTACTACAAAAACAATCGGGCCTGTAATACCATGATGTATACCAACCATGCCATTTACTCTCCGGATGTAGTCTTTTTCCGGGACGGCTCTTTCCGGCTGTTGGAGAAACCCGTCACCGCCTCCGTTCTGACTCTGCCCGCTGTCAATATGGGACAGGTGCTGCTGAAAGGCGAGGATGCTGCCCTGGCAAAACAGGCAATGCGGGAGCGGATGAAACTTGCCCTGGCCATCTTTGCCAGCCAGAAATGCTCTCACCTGATTCTGGGTGCCTATGGCTGCGGCGTATTCCGCAATGATCCCAATGAGGTGGCGGCATGGTGGCAGGAATTGTTGGAGAACCACTTTCCGGATATCTTCCGGACAGTTATCTTTGCGGTTTTGGACAAATCCGTCTCTCAGTCCTGCATTATGCCGTTCCAGGATATTTTTTCCCGAAATACGTTCAGCCGCTGTAATTAAAACGGCAATACGAAAATTAGAAATTGTCGTTCTTTGTCTTAGGGCTGTCGCAATAAAAAATTCTGTACCTGATACAAGATATCCGGTTGCCAGCTATATCTATATCTGGTGTATAAAACTTTTCATGCGACAGCCCAAGTTTTAATCCTAATGCAAAACCACCCTAACAAGCCAATCTATCACCTCCTCTCGAATGGAGGCGTAATACCGAATCCGCCGCAGCGTCTTCTGTGCCTCTCGGATACCCAACCACCGCTCTTCCTCATCACAGCACTCTATTCCCAGGCTCCTCCTGACATTATAGGCCAACCAGTCCAACCAGTAATAGCCAACACCTGAGAGTGCTTTCCAGTCCACCGACACCTCTCCATATACTTGACAATATTCCCGGATAAACCATGCAAAATGTGCGTACTCAAACTCGAACACCGCCGCTCCGGACCAGTTTAATGCCAGTTGGAACATTTCCGTAAAAGGATTTCCATAATCCAGACATTCCAGGTCGATTACATATGGCTCATAGCCTTTCCACAATACATTTTTGCTGTCCATGTCCCCATTGCAGATACAGCGCACATTCGGCGCACTTTTTACGGCAGCATTGTACTCCCTCTGTGCCTGCCACAAAAGATTCCGGCTCTCCGCCAGTTCCCTTTCCATTTCGGGGCATGCCTCTGCCGCCAGTTCGATATAACCGTCCCAGTCTTCGTAAATCATGCCTTCCTTCCCGTAAAATGCACCTCCTTCCCGGTTCACGCTTTCCTGTCCATTCCAAACGACCGGTCCTTTGTCGTACCCAAATGTCTCCCGCACCTCCTGATTGGAATATGTTCGTCCCTCTCCGCACGGAATCCTGTGAATCTTCGCCAACAGATTCCCCGCAGTTTTGCAATGCAATAGATCGATTTCATGCCATTCCATTACACTCCCATCACACCAGTTAAAAAAATAATAATACTGCCCGTTCAGACACTGCATTTTCAAACCATCTTTCTCAAGCGCCGGTATGACGGGAATTCCATTTTCCTGCAAAATCCGCTCCAGTTTCTCTGCTCTCCGAAAATTTTTCATGGCATTAGGTCTTTTCATAATGACCGGATTTAAAAGCTTCAGCGCATACACCCCTGCTAAAGTTTCCACTTTATACATCCTGTGCATATATCCCCCTGAAACCCTCTGGGGCAATGCTGTTAATTCCCCCAATCCAAACTGTTGTACAATCTCCTGTAAAAATACTACCAACTCCATTTTTTATTTCCTTTCTTTGCTTTCTTTTGTATTCCAGCCCCCTGCCCACAGCCTTCCTCAAATAGAAGAATACAAACACCCCATCCAGGCACTCTCATTATATTCTCAAATCGTTTATTTAGCCAATACCTTTCATTTACTGTAAGTATCCTTTTTCCCCTTCCTGTGTTACCATAGAATCACCGCAGCGGAATCGGCATGCCGAAAAGTCAAACAGGCACCAAGCCAAATATACAATCCAGCCCACAAGCCAGACCTGCAAACCTGATATGCTACTCTGACTCACAAGCCACACTTGCATAACACATATACAATTCAGGACTACATGCCAGACCTGCATGCCTGATATGCAATTCTGACTCACGAACCAGACCTGCAAACCTGATATGCAATTCTGACTCACAAGCCACACAAGCTCAAACATGCAGACCAGACTTACAAACAACCGGGAGGCTCAGACATGAAACCTGTACTTGAAATCAACGCACTGAAAAAATACTACGGAAAGCCCGCAAACCCCACCAAAGCCCTGGACGGCATCACATTCCAGGTCATGGCAGGGGAATTCCTGGGCATTATGGGAAGCAGCGGCTCCGGGAAATCCACCCTGCTGAACTGTATCGCCACGGTGATACGGCCGGACAGCGGCAGCATTATCATGAACGGCGCTTCCGTGCTGAAACTGAAGGGCGCTGCCCTTGCCGGATACCGGGGAAAGCAAATCGGTTATCTGTTCCAGAATTTCGAACTTCTGGATAACCTCACCGGAAAGGAAAACATCCTCCTGCCCCTGTCCATCCAGAATGTGCCGGAGAAGGAAAGCCGCAAGCGCCTGCACAGCCTGGCCGACTATCTGGAAATCCGGGATGTACTGGATAAATTTCCCTCCCAGATGTCCGGCGGCCAGAAACAGCGGGTGGCAGCCGCCAGGGCCCTGATTTTAACGCCCGGCATTATCCTGGCGGACGAACCCACGGGCGCACTGGATTCCCGGAACGCAAAATCGCTGATGGAGAAGCTCTCCGGTTTAAATCAGGACAAAAACACCACCATCCTGATGGTTACCCACGACACCAATGCGGCAAGCTACTGCCGGAGGATACTGTTTATCCAGGACGGCATGATTTTTCACGAACTGCGCAGAGACATGGAAACGGAATCCCGCCCGGACTTCTACGAGCGGATTCTCAATGTGACCGCGCATCTGGGAGGAGGAAGCGCAAATGTTTTATAAACTGATCACCCGCAACAGCGCAAGAAGCCGGAAAGAAAACGGACTGTTCTTCGCCTCCTTACTGGTTTCCATTATCGCCTTTTACATTATACTCGCCCTGCCCCGCCAGGATGTGATGATCTTCCTGGACAAAATGGAGAGCCAGGCCGTAGACCGGCTCTTTCAGATGATACCCCTGTTCTTCGGTATGACGCTGCTCATCCTCTTCTTTCTGGTCTACTATGCCGGACAGTTCCAGTTGGAACGGCGCAGGCATGAATTCGGCGTCTACCTGATGATGGGCATGCGCAGGCCGAAACTCTTCCTCCTGCTGTTGGCGGAGGATTTCCGTAGCAGCCTCCTCTCCCTGGCTGTGGGCCTGCCCGCCGCAGTGCTGCTGTCCGAGTTGATCAGCCTGGCTACCGCAAGAATTGTGGGTATGGGCATTGTGGGACATCGTTTTACCCTCTCCCCCACGGCTGTGCTGTGGACTGTCCTTGGTTTTCTTGCCATAAAACTGGGAGCTTTCCTTCTGCTCAGCGGCCGGATTGCCGGACAGGAACTGGGAGCACTGCTGTCGGAGGCGCCAAAGGGAGCCAGGCGCAGGTTGGCCGCTCCGATATACGTTATTTCGTTTATACTGGGCCTTTTCTTCCTTGCTGCCGCCTACGCCATGGCCATCCGGGGACTTTCCTGGTATAATCTGAAAAAGATGGGAACCACCCTGCTTCTGGGCTTTTCCGGAACCATGTTTCTCTTCCTGGGACTCGGCTCCGCAATCGGCTTCCTGGTAAATCACACAGGCAGGAACCGGCGGCTCCATACCTTCACTTTCCGGCAGATCCAGGAGAATATCGTCCTGCGCTCCGGCAGCCTGGCTGTCAGTTCCCTGCTGCTTCTGGCAGCCCTCTGCTGCCTTGGGGCAGGCGCGGCTGTGTCCGGTTATTTCAACAGGGACAGCAATGTATTTTCCCTTTTCGGGAAAACCGACTCCCACATCCTGGATTATACCTTTCCGGAATACCAGGAGGGCGCGGAAACCCTCAGACAGATTGAAAGCAATGACCTGGGCGCCTGTTTTTCCCAGTTATTCGAGATAAACCTGGGACACATCCGCACAGGAGACGGTCAGCAGGGGGACTTTACCATGGAATCCGTCCTGGAAGCCCTGGAGCAGGCGGAGGCATCCCAGGACAGGGATGTGCTGCTGAACAACCTGGGCTATGCCGTCCATCCCTACCTGATTTCCCTCAGCGGCTATAACCATCTGCTCTCCCTGGCGGAACTGCCCGCACTGACTCTGGCGGAAAACGAGGCCGCAGTCTATATGAATCATGAAGACAGCACCCCGGGCCGTCTGGAGCTGATGAATGAAATCCTGGAAAAACGGCCTGCCGTAACCCTGGACCGGGAAACCTTTTATCTCACCGGAACCGTCCAGACCCTGAACCTGGTCACGGACCGCGCCATCTCCCTGTCCTTTGCCCTGATTGTACCGGACCAGGTATTCGCCCGCTATACACAGGGGGATTACAGCACCTACCTGAACGCAGTGCTGAATCCGGAGCTGCTCCGTTCCCGAAGCCTGATGAACGCTATTATGGATATGAACGAACGCCTGGACGAAGCAGGCCTGGAATATGAAAGCCACCTCCAAAATATGGGCAGAAAGCTGTTCTATGCGGTTGCCGCAGGCTACCTTACCGTATATCTCACTGTCATTTTCCTGATTATCGCAAATACGGTAATGGGCGTACAGTTTTTAATGAGTCAGCAGAAATCCGGCAGGCGGTACAAAACCCTCATCCGCCTGGGCGCCTCCTATGAACTCCTCTGCCGCTGCGCCGGAAAACAGCTGAACTGGTACTTCGGCCTTCCCGCCGCCGTTGCGGTTATCAGCAGCCTGTTCGGCATCCGCTCCCTGCTCACAGGCATACTTGGTTATCTGACCACAGCCACTGCACTGGAGCTGATGGGCGTATCTGCCACTATGATTTTCCTCCTGGCTGTGGTAGAATCTGTCTATATAGCCGCAGCCAGGCGCTCCGCATGCCGTTATCTCCTCACTTTGATGACGCCGGAGCGGGAGGAATAGGGCTGTTGGAAAAAAATTCCCGGACTGCCCGGGACAGGGAGGCTGTGATGAAACGAATTGCCATTGTAGAGGACGAGGTATTTATGCGGGAGGAACTGTCCGAACTGTTGAGCCGGGCAGGCTACAAGCCCCTTGCAGTCGACAAATTTGAGGACACGGCCCAGGCGCTCCTGGACCTTTCCCCGGACCTTGTCCTCCTGGACCTGAACCTTCCCGGCGCAGGCGGATTCCAGATCTGCAGGGAACTGAAGCGGAAAAGCGCCATCCCCGTCCTGGTGCTCACCTCCCGGGACCAGATGCGGGACGAACTCCACGCCCTGGAACTGGGTGCGGACGAATACCTGACCAAACCCTGCCCCAGGGAGCGTCTTCTGGCGCGCATCTCCAATGTGCTGAAGCGGTTTGAGGGCAGGCCAAACCTGTTGGAAGGCCCGGGCTGCCTGTTGGACCGACAGTCCTATACGCTTTACGTCCACGGCCGGTCCGTAATCCTTCCCAAAAATCAGGGAAAACTGTTGGAACTGTTTCTGTCCCACGGTGACGATGCCGTTACCAAGGAAGAATTATGCCTGGGGCTATGGGGCACTACCCGGTTCATCGACGAAAATGCCCTGCAGGTAAATCTGACGCGGCTGAAGAAAACCCTTGCAGGCCTTGACATGGACTGCCGCCTTATCCCCATAAGAGGCACCGGCTACCGCCTTGTCCCGGCAAAGCAGGAGGATACCGCGCAATGACAGCAACAGTTCAGACAGGGCGCTGAACTGTTACCAATAAAAATGAAAAAGGGGGAACCTATGAAACGATACCTGAAACACTTACAGCACGCTCTGCCCTGGCTGCTTCTGCTGCTTGGAATGGACGTTTTTTCGTCTTTTCTGCTCTGGGTAGTGGATTCCCGGGCGTTCCCTGCCCTGTCCGCCGCAATCCTGCTGACATCCCTCCTCCTGTTTTCCGCAGTCAGCGCCGTGCTTGCCTGCCGGGGAAACAGCCGCGAAAAAGCTTTCCTGGCCTTTCTGGAGACACCTGACGAATACCAGGAGGAGCTGCTCCTAAAATCCCTGGGCGCTTCACAGGCCCATGCAGTCCGCCTTCTGGGCGCAAATCTCCGGGAACGCCGAGATGCCTGCAGGCATCTGGAAACCCGCCTGGAAGAATACGAGGAATATGTGGAATCCTGGGCCCATGAGACGAAGATGCCCCTCTCCCTGCTGTCCCTCCTGTTGGACAACCGCAGGGACAGCCTTCCCGAACCCGTGGTGCACAGACTGGACTATGTGCGGAACCGCATGCAGGAATTCATAGACCAGATGCTGTATTATGCCCGCCTCAAAAGCGCCCGGAAGGATTATCTCTTCGAGCGCTTTCCCCTGCTGCCCTGCATCCGGGAAATTCTGGAGGACTACCGCCCCCTTTTGGAGGAAAAACAGTTCCGGATCACCCTTCCCTCCGCCGAAGCCCATGTATACACGGACCGCCGGGGGCTGCTGTTCCTGATACGGCAGCTTGTCAGCAATTCCGTGAAATACAGCGCCCAGTCTCCCGCGCTTTGCTTTGATTACCGGGAGGACGCCTCCGGCTGCAGACTGGATATCCGGGACAACGGTACAGGCGTAAAAGCCTGTGATCTTCCCTATATCTTTGAAAAAGGCTTTACCGGGGACTCCGGCGAGAACCGGAACCGGGCCACCGGCATGGGACTGTACCTGGCAGCCGAAATCGCCAGGGAGATCGGACTTTCCCTGGAGGCCTCCTCCCAGTGGGGGCAGGGCTTTGAAATACGGATTTCTTTTCCGAAAGTGGAGACGCCCGCAAATCTCACAAAACTGCACAGAACCGGGTATTAAAGAAACCTCCCTGCAACAGACTGTACTCCTTCCTCCCACTGTAATAAGTCTCCCTGCAAGCTGCGCTCTTTCCTCCCGCGTTCCGTCACGGTTTGACATATGAAAAAGAATCCAAAATGCAGCGCAAATCATCGCAGCACAAAGGATTCTTTGAGACCAACAGCAGCCATGGCAGCGATTACCTTCTTTATTGTGCCGTCTTCCTCTTCATTATTTTGCTTTCTTTCCTCTGATTCTTTTGGATATTTGTTTTAACTTGTAAGTAAACATAAATGCAACTGCAGATTTCAAATGCAAATTAATTAATTTCTTTTCATAATCATTCACATTTTGAACGTAGTATGGATTTTGACGGAAATCGGGGAATGTATCTACCATTTCCTGTCCTAATTTTCTTACATAGCCGATATCTTTTTTAATATCACTCTGCATGTAGGAAAACAAAGTGTTCCGATAAAAGAGGTTGCTGAAATGATATTCCAGCACCTCACGGAACTCTTCCAATGCGCCGTTTTCCTTCGCATACCTCAGCATAATACGCATTGCCTCCATTCGGTCCCGGCACTTTTTCATGTCAAAGCTATGGGTCGTTGAATCCTCATGCTGATAGTAAAATATATTCGCCTCCGGTATATGTTCAAAATGCTTCAACCGCATTCCTATTTCAACAAAAGTAGCATTGTCCTCATATGACATATGCTCAGGAAAGCGAAATTCCTTATCAAAGAATATCTCCCGTTCATAGATTTTCGTTACAACCGGTCCGGGATGCAGCAAATACGCTTTCCTTAATTCATGGTCAAATATCCCCGTCTGACTTGGAAAGTTACACGCTTCTCTCTGGGCGGGAATCATGGTATGTTCATAGACCCTGCTCAAGTCCGTTCCTACAGCGTCAGCCCCTGTAGACTTTGCGAGTTCAACCATTCTTTCATAAAGGTCTTCGACTGCCCAATCGTCTGCATCCATAAAACCTATATACCGCCCCTGCGCCTCCCGTAAACCCAGATTTCTCGCGCCGCCCTGTCTTCTGTTCTCCGGGGACGCAATCACTTTAACTCTTCCGGGATATCTTTTCTCAAATTCCCGAAGAATCTTCAGCGAATCATCCGTGGATGCATCGTCCACGGCTATGATTTCCATGCTCTGCAGAGTTTGCCGCACCAAAGAAGAGATACAGTACTCCAGATTGCCATTTTTCGCCATATTATAAACAGGCACTATCACGCTTAAGTCCGGCATTTCTCTTTATCCTTTCTGACTACATGATTTAGAGCACTCCTTTTTTCTTATTTTTCATAATATGCCCAAAATATCAAATTGTCAATAGAATGCAGTTCTGACGGGGAAACTTACAAAGGTATAAAGGTACTTTTTACACGACAATTACAAATGGAATTCCCGATCAGCAGTTACCCTGCCAGAACTTGAACATTTCTGTAGAGAATACCTGTTTCAGAAATTCATCTGTCATATTCACAATGCCGAAACACAGCAGTTGATGAATGTATGAGAGGCAAGCCAACTCTACTTCTCCTGCCCTTCCAACAGCCGGAACCTGCAGTCCAGGCCCAACAGGGCAAACACCTCCTCCAACTGTCCAACGGACGCTTCCTCCATGCCCTCCGCCAGAACAAACACGCCCGTAGCCTTCACCGTATCATCCTCACCTCTGTGGAAAGCCACGGCTATGGGATATCCGTCCTCGAAAAAATACAGATAAATGCTGTCCTGCTCCAATTCACTGCTGACGAAAGTTTTTTCCGCCGTATACAGGGACGCCAGAGCCAAGGAGCTGCTTCCCTCTCGGGCGTTGAGCTGATTTAACAATAAAGAAGCGCTTTTTGCATCCAGAAACTCCTTCAGAGAATCCGGAAGCCCATCCAGAGCTTCCTCTCCGTCAATGGCTGACAGAAATTCCCCCACGGACGGAACAGTCATTTCATATATGGTCCTGGGAACGCTGTAATCCCCGGCCGCTATTCCCCGGAGCTGACTTTCGAAAGCCGGATTATCAGCTCCCATAATTGCACCATATTCTTCACTGACAGCCATCTGCGCCATCAAATCGATCAGTTCCATCCCCTGTTGGTTCAGGGACTTCGGGCTGCTCTCCTGCCCCCCACAGCCGCAGCACAACAAAACCAACATACATGCGGACAGCAGAACCGCTATTTTCACAGACAGCTTTCGGGGCTGACAGAACCCTTCCGTTTTTCGTATTCCTGAACTAAACCTGCAGATCTTCATAATAAACTTCCCTCCTGAAATCGGTTCCCCATTCCTTTATCCTACCATATCCCCCCTGTATCCGCAAGATTATTATCTATAGCTTCCCCTCTCCATCCTTGACAAAGCAGGCGAAACAAACTATGCTTGTTATCAGAAACCCTTTTCAGTCGAAAAATACGGAGGAACACCCATTGCCTTTTGAAATCAGAAAAGAGAATCCGGCAGATTACCGCACGGTGGAGAATCTGACCCGGGAGGCATTCTGGGGATGCATGGACCATCCCACCTGCGACGGAGAGCATCTCGTATTTATTCAGGATATTCTGATTTTCCCCACGCATCAGCGGAAGGGCGTGGGTTCTGCCCTCATGCGGGCGGTTCTGGACAGGTACCGCCATGTGCGCCAGATTAAGCTGACCTCAGACGACACTCCGGAAGCCATTGGTTTTATACGGCCATGGGCTTCTTCTCCCCGTTTATGGAACTCTTTTTCATATGGCGCAACCTGAACAATGTTCAGGTTGCGTATTTTCCGTAATGTGAAAATGCGTTCTGTGTCCATTGGTGAACTAATTTCTCTCCCCCAGATACAGCCCCACACGGCTCTCCAGGTTATCGATCAATTTATCCTCCGAAATTGTGCCGGAAAAATACTGCCCCAGCTCCTCATACATGATGTCCATCAGCTCCTTCGGAAGATATTGCACCGGTCTGGCCTTTTCAATGATATCCAGCAATGTTTTTCTGTCCAGTTCTATATTCAGGTCATTGCCGATTGTGAATGGATCAAAGCCAGGCAAAAAAACTTCGGTGTCCGCATTCATGGCAGCAATCTGTTCCTCCAACACATCTCTGCGCACGCTTAAACCAAAATTCAAATCCTTTACTGCCTGGGACTGCCCCTCATAGGAGAGACACACATTGATGAAGGCAACAGCAACAGCCTTCTCCTCCTCTGTAACTGTTCTGCGTATCGCCAGCGGGCTGCTTCCGTCCATAAAATGAACGGACCCATCCTTTGTAGGATATCCGATATAATTGGCATTCTCCCCATAGCAGACGCGGTACAGGGCAAGATCCTCCGGCTTACTGATTTGCAGTTCATTGCAGAGTACCTTCTCCTCCAGAAGGGTTCTGCCGGGTCCTATCTGTTCCTCACCCTCACAGTACTTATTTGCCATCTCCAGAACCCTGCGGAATTCGCCGGTATCAAACTTCGTCCTTCCCGCTTTCCCATCGAAAAAATAAGCGTCATCAATTCCATGGCTAAGAAAATTCATAATAAAATGCGGTCTGAAGTCTCCTCCGCCATAAAATCCATAAAAATTAAAAACCGCTTCCAGCGCCGGACTGTCCTCAATACACTGTAAAAACCCATCATAATCCCAGTCCTTAAGATCCGGATTCCCGGTGACCAGCGTTTTCAGCCTAAAGTCCGTCACCATTCCATACTGAATTCCATTGATCTTGCCCATCTCCAGAGTAGACGGCTGTAGTTCCTCCGTGATACCCATCTGCTCCATAACAGAATCCAGAGGCTCCCACAGCTTTTCCTGTTCCTCAAAACCCGTCAGGGACGTATCGATAAGCGCCGGACCCTTTCCCGCAATCAGTTCTGTCAGTAACGCAGCCTGGTCGTAATCGCTCTTTAACTCAATATGGAAGCTTGGATACTGCTTGTTAAATGCCACCACCAGCGGTTGATAGACCGACATTCTGTGCGGCGAAACTGCCAACGTAATCTCACAGATTTCCACATTTTCCGTAGTGGGTTTCAAATGGATGTAATTATAATTAAAAGCCGAGGAATCGTCATAAATGAGCGAAATCCCGCCTTTCTCATCCGCCTGGATGGCGCGTATCGTCTGCGCCGTGATGCCATGATCAATCCAACGGTAAAGTAGTTCCGGATTCTTTCCGGATAATTCGCTGCGGTACACGCCCTCCTGGTCCGCATACAGCAACGTTTTTTCGTCAAGAAGTGTAAAATAATTGATGTCCAGTGCCGGCGCGGCCAACACCACCGGCTGCCCTGTCTCCGCATCCGCACACTGCAACGTTGCCCGTACGCCCTGAATTTCATCGCTCCATTTTGTTGCCAAAAAAGCGACACGCCCGTCATACAAGGCTACCAATTCCACGATATTGCCGTCTGGGACACACTCTGTCAAAATGTCCCCATCCGGCGAGATAAGCTGATACTGCTTATTCCCTCCTGTCTCTCGAATCAGGTGAACCACCCCTGAGTGGTCCACCGCAAAATTAAGGCTGCTCATAAGTATTTCTTTATAGGAACTGCTCCCATTCAGACAGTCCAGCGGGAACTCTCGCAGCACTTCATTATTTTCATCCCTCTCCGTAAGATAGAACCGATAATCCGCCTCATCCTCCTGCACTTCATATGCAAAAGCCACATAATGGTTCGTGCCGGCAACCTGTCCTACATCCCACAGCTGATGCTCCAGGTCAAAGCTATATGAACCCATCTCGCCCTCCGCAGTCACATAAGACAGCTCGTCCCAGCATTCATCCACCTTTTCGTAGAGATGCTTCATAAAATAATAACCCCTGGAAGCTCCCAAAAAAAGCCTGTTTCCTCCCTGTATAGACCCCGCCGGATTTTCCGTCTGCAGCGGTGTATTCACTACGGCAGAATACGCATTCAGGGAATTGTCCTTTCCCTCAAGGTCCAAAACTGCCGAAGCGTCCGGCATACCTTCCGAATCTGCAGATGCCTCCCGACTGTCCGCTGCACCAGTATCCTGTATTTCCTCCGTATTTGAGGTACCTGTAATTTCTCTGTCACCTACACCGCATGCGCCAAGCTGAAAGACCAGTATGGACGCTAAGAGAATATAACTGATTTTCTTCTTCATGGAGTTTGTTCAATCCTTTTCCTGTTATTTCGGAGAGTTGATAATTCTTATCTGACACCTAAATTATTATGGTCCTTACTATGTACCGTTCTGGTCGTATGAGTATGTCTGGTTCCACCCTGCATTGTGCCGCAGTACTCACATACATAATTGCAATATTGAGAATAATATGTTATTTTGCAATCTGAACGATATATTGGTTTATGTTGAGCATCATACCCATATAAGTATGTATGTGTCTCACCTTCCCTTGAGAATTCTCCGCCTTCTCTCCTGTGCCCATCAAAATGATGTACTCCATCCGGAGCATTATTACATACAGCCGCAAAAGCAGATGTGGAATTAATCATAAAAACCGAAAAAATAATACAAATCGTTAAAATTGATTTCTTCATTATTAAATTCTCCTTTTACTTATTATTTTACTGCCTATTACATACAATTACAACATTTAATTGTAGCATTTTGAGTCGTATCAACAGGTTGTGTTGCATCCTAATAATTATTTTATATTTTGCAGGTATCTTTCTTGTTTACTGCAACATTATTCTGGAATACACAAACTGCCTCTGTAGATTAAACCAATGGAACCACCCCCTGACACCGTCAAAAATAATAGTTTAGGCTTTATACAACAACCTCCAGCGTTATGCCATTTGTAGTACATTAACTACAGATTACGCCTTAGGTAAAGTTGTCATTTCTGGAACAATTATAAAAAATAGTTAAATAAACAAAAACAGTACCATAACTTTGCACATTTATGAAGAAACATATTCAGGGCAGCTTTATCATTTGTACAAGGTTATTTTTCCACACTAAATATGGTATTTTACTAATGAATTGCATTTTTCCTATAATGTCAACATCGATGCATTAACAAATACCGGTAAAATTATCAGCCAACCCATTTCTATATCAGGATATAGTATCATTGCAACCAACAATCCCACAATTTCAACAATGCTTCCAAGCCTTTTCCTCTGCAAACACTTAATGTCTTCTATTGGGGTCACTTCTGAATTGCAAGGTGCATATCTAAATGTTCTGTAAACAGAACATATCAGCATACCGCTTAGTATCCATAACGCCCATTCTTCTTCAACCCCCATTAACAAGGAAGGTACCAAACAGGATATCAGCATTATACAAAAACATCCTAAATGTGTTTTGCTGTGCCAACCTCCCGTCCAGTAACGCATACTACAAAATACTATCGCTGAGAACAATACTGTCCAAAACTGGTGCAATAAAGTGCCTATAAGTAGTATACCTGACAATTTCAGCGAAGAATTCAGAATCACTTGTATCCCATAAAGTATAATGGGATAGTCTTCCTCAGATAATACGCTGTTGTTTTTACACCAATTTGCTATGCCATTACATAAAAAATTCATTCTTTTTCACACCTTTTCTTTTTAAAAGATTCTTCGGCGGTCTAATTTCACATACACCTATTGCAATACTCTTTCCTACACACCGATATGCTGCTTTCTCTGCACTAAAAACTATTATTTTTGCTATCTTTTCCTTCATAATTATTATCTTAATATTGAAAAATGTTCCTAATATGCTAAACTATATTTATAGAATAACACATTTTTGATTTTATAACCATTTTTTACATGAAATGACAGAAATTTGACATAAACGTAATTTGGGGAAGGAGAACCTTGATTGAATATCACATCTGCTGCTTTATCAAGCATCTATTTGACAACCGGTTATACAGGGCTGCTGCCAACGCACATGAAACCTCAATATTATTTCTTCCTTTTCACATATGTTTTTTCACTAAACTATTGGTTAGGTATTTCTTTTGGCCAATGCCTTACCTTTGTCCTTATACTTGGAAACAGCCTCATCATTTATCTGGGCTGCGCTGGCGATTTACTGAACCTGTCCTTCACTCTGATGGGACACCTCATTTTAATTTTGATTGACCATGCCTTTTCAATCCCGCTAAGTGCCATGGGAAAATCAATTTCCTATATACATGAATATTATGAAACAGTCATATTTTGCATGCTGATTTTTACTTCATTTGCCATCCTGCGCCTCATCCGCAGGTATATTATTCTCCCCAGACTTTCCATCCTGCATGCCTGCCCTAAAAAGCTGCTCTGCTTCTTTCTGGCGGAACTTTACATAGGGCTTGGACTGATGGCTGCCAATTTCATCTATGGAGAATCTGTTTCCTATCCTACAGAGGTTTTATCCTTTAACGGCATGCTTATTACTATTTTTGTCCTTTCCACCACATTAATTTTTTACAGCATGTACGATATCCTGGAAAAGAACCACAAGCTCAGCCTTCAGCAGGCGCAGTCAGCCATCATGCATGATTACGCCCACCGCATAGAACACCTTTATGAAGACATCCGGATTTTCCGCCATGATTACCGGAACATACTTTCTACCATGCAGCAATATATTGACAACGGGAATACAGAGGCATTAAGGGAATACTTCCACAATACCATCTTAAACAATACACCTGTTCTCTCGGATGATGGATTTCATCTGGGAAGACTGCACCAGCTTGAGGATGATTCCGTAAAAAGCCTATTGTACACCAAAATAGTCGCAGTGCTGAACCACGAACTAAATTTTAACCTGGAAATAGCGGATCCTGTTCCTGTCCTCCCGTTAGAAAGCTTGACCTTGTGCCGGATATTGGGTATCTTACTAGATAATGCAATGGAGGCCGCTTTGAAAAGCCCTGAAAAGGAACTCCGTATCGCCGTTGTATCCACCGAACTGACCGTACTTTTTTCGATTGTCAACAGTACCCTCCCTCTCTCTGTCCCTGTCAGTGAACTGATGAAACGGGGATACAGCACAAAGGAAGGGCATGATGGAATCGGACTTTACACGGTGGCAGAACTCCTGGATACGGTTCCTTTTGCTAACCTGTCCACTAAATATAAAGATACCGTATTCTGCCAGATCCTGGAAGTCAAAAAGATGCCCACCTGTTAGTATATGGGAACCAGAACACAGAAGGGGAAACAGAAATGACAAAAATATACATATGTGACGACGAACCGATCTGGATAGCACAGATTGAACAAGCCGTTTCCGATTTTATGATCAGCAGCGACTGGGAAATGACAATCCTGTGCAAATCCTCTAAGCCCACCAAACTTCTGGAGTGTCTGCTGCAGGATAAGACCCTGGGCGGAATCTATTTTCTGGACGTTATTTTAAAATCGGAAATAAACGGCATGGAGCTTGGTGCAAACATTCGAAAGCTGGACCCGGAGGCTGCCCTCATCTTTGTCACCACCCATGACGAACTTGTAATGGAAACTTTCCGCCTGAAATTACAGGCCACTGACTATATTATTAAGGATAACGGCTGCCTTGGTTCCCAAATTCATAATACACTTCATGCCCTGGAACTGCATTACGCCAATGCTGCCAAAAGGCTCTCAGCTCCCCGCATTCGGCTCTTAACCGGCAGTTCCTGTCGTTTTATTGTTAAAGATGATATCTATTTTGTGGAATCGCAGAAAAACCAGCATAAACTGTTTGTTCACACGAAATCAGAGATTTTCACCGTAGCGATGTCCTTAAAAGATTTGGCAGCACAGCTGGGAGATGGTTTTATCATGTGCAGGCGTGGCTGCCTTATAAACCCTCGCCATGTTGTAGCAGCTGACCCTATTGCCAGGCAGATCAGATTTGACAATAAGGAAAGCTGCAGCATATCCATCCGGACATGGAAGTCCATTGCGGAAAAGTTCTAAATGGCAGACACTGCACAAAGTGTTGTCGTTATTTTATATCAATCCTTCTGTCCCGGAAATAGAATTCCCTGTCATGTTCATTGATTTCACGCATCACCCTGCAGGGATTCCCCACCGCCACGACATTTGCGGGAATATCCTTTGTTACCACGCTCCCGGCGCCGATTACAGTGTTGTCTCCAATGGTGACTCCCGGCAGGACAACCGCCCCTGCGCCAATCCAGCAGTTCCTGCCGATATGAACCGGCATATTATATTGATATACCTGCTCGCGAAGCTCCGGCAGAATAGGATGCCCGGCTGTGGCAATGGTTACGTTCGGACCCATCATGGTATAGTCGCCGATATAGATATGGGTATCGTCCACACAGGTCAGATGATAATTGGCATACACCATCTTGCCGAAATGGCAGTGATGCCCGCCCCAGTTAGCGTAGAAAGGCGCCTCAATATACACACCCTCCCCGCAGTCGCCCAACATTTCCTTCAGCATCTTCGCTCTTTTTTCCGCTTCCGAAGGTTTCGTCATGTTGTAGTCGCACAGCTTATCCTGGTAAACTGCCTGCTCCTTCATGATTTCTTCGTCATACGGAAGGTAAAGGTCCCCCGTATGCATCTTTTCTTTCATCTCATTCATTGCATATGCCTCCTGATGATAACTGCCGCCATATCCCCTTACCTTGCTGCCGGACGCGGGATATCAGGCAATACTTTCAATAAACCTGTCAAACGCGGCCTGCCCTTCCGGCGTCCGCTTGTACACGCCTGCATCCTCCAGCACTTCCATGAATACCAGGCCGATTTCCTTCTCGATAATCTCGTCAATGTTAGACGCATCTATCTTCTCATATTTAGCGGAAAATTCCTCCACCCATAACGCATGTTTTCCAAGTAGTTCGTCAGCGTGCAAATCCGCCCCCGACAGAATGGCAGCCTTCAGCCGCCACATCTCCTCCTTCAGGCGGGCGGGAAGTACTGCCAGCCCCATCACCTCAATCAGGCCGATGTTTTCTTTCTTGATATGGTGAAGCTTCGCATGGGGATGGTAGACCCCCAGTGGATGTTCTTCCGTGGTAATGTTGTTCCGCAGCACCAGATCCAGTTCAAAATTTTCTCCCCGTTTCCTGGCAATGGGCGTGATGGTATTGTGGGGTTCGTTATCCGTGTAAGCGTATACAAATGCATCCTCATCCGTATATTCACGCCATTTTCCCAATATTTTATCCGCCAGGGCGATAATTCTGCCGCTGTCCGGCCCGTTCAGCCGAATGACGGACATGGGCCAGTTTACCACTCCCGCGGCAATGTCTTCGAATCCCTTTACCGTAAAACGCCTCTCCACAGGCGCCTTTGCCATGGCGAACTCATAACGGCCGCCCTGGAAATGGTCATGGCTCAGGATAGAGCCGCCTACAATGGGCAAATCCGCGTTGGATCCCACAAAATAATGCGGGAACTGCCTTACAAAATCAAACAGCCTGCAAAATGCGGCGTGATCTATCTTCATGGGCACATGCCGGAAATTAAATACAATGCAATGTTCATTATAGTACACATAGGGCGAGTACTGGAAGCCCCACCGGCTGCCGTCCAACGTCACCGGAATAATGCGGTGATTCTGCCTTGCGGGATGGTTGATACGCCCGGCATAGCCCTCATTTTCCGGGCAGAGCAGGCATTTGGGGTAACCGGACTGTCTCGCGTTCCTGGCGGCGGCAATGGCTTTGGGGTCTTTCTCCGGCTTGGACAGGTTGATGGTGATGTCCAGGTCGCCGTACTTTGTAGGTACAATCCATTTTATGTCCCTGGCAATGCGGTATCTGCGAATATAATCGGAATCACAACTAATTTTATAATAAAAATCCGTAGCAGCCACAGGGGATTCCGTTTCGTACAACTCTCGGAATTTCCGGATAACCTCGCTGGGCCTGGGCATCAGCATGCCCATAATCTTCGTATCAAACAAATCACGATACACGACTCCGTTCTCGCCAATGAGTCCTTTTTCAAATGCATAATCGCACATACGGCCCAGGATGCCTTCCAGTTCCGCTCCAAGCGCCCCGTCGGCGCAGCCGGAATTCTCCCGGATTTCCGGATTTGCTGCATATCCGCTGTTTTCAGAACCCCCGGCACCCTCACTGTCCCTGTCTGCGGCAGCGTTGCCGCCTGCACATTCCTCCCCGCCTTCAGCCTCCTCCGGCTCCTCCAGGCCAAACAACTCCAACAGCCTGTTTACGGTAAAAATCTCATCTTCCGCAGGAACCAGCCCCGTCCTGATTCCATAGTCCACCAGCTTCCTGATATCTGCCCCTATTCTCTCCATCCCTGCCACGAACCCTTTCCGCAATATGCACAATCTTTTTCCCTTCTCCTATCCCTGCTGCATCGGCCAATTACCGCTGCCCGTCTCGTTCCCGTATACAGAACGGATGCTGTCGGAAGCACAGCCTACAATGTAACAGGCCCGTCTCCTACTTCCACCACGTAGAAGTCCGCCGCGTAACCGATTTTCTCCAGATATGCCTTTCCTACCTTCTCGATAAAGCTGTCAATTGCCTCATCCTTCACGATACTGACAGTGCAGCCTCCGAAGCCCGCGCCCGTCATTCTGGAACCGATACATCCGTCCACCTTCCAGGACTCTTCCACCAGGGTATCCAGTTCCATGCCTGTCACTTCATAATCATCCCGCAGAGACACATGGGACGCATTCATCAGCTGTCCGAACAGGGCCACATCATTTGCCTTCAGCGCCTCCACTGCCCGGACCGTCCTCTGGTTCTCATATACCGCATGCTTTGCACGTTTCCTGCGCACATCGTCCTTAATGGCAGATTGATACTTTTCAAACGTTTCCTCGTCCATATCGCCAAGGGAATTGATTTTTACCACCTGCTGCAGTTCCGCCAGGGCGGTCTCACATTCACTGCGCCGCTCGTTGTATTTGGAATCCCCCAGGCCGCGCTTTTTATTGCTGCTGGCAATGACAATCTTCGCTCCCTCCAGCGCAATAGGCGCATATTCAAAGGACAGATCCGCAGTATCCAGGAATATGGCATTGTCCTTCTTTCCCATTGCAATGGCAAACTGGTCCATGATACCACAGTTTACCTTATTATAATTGTTCTCGGCATACTGGCCGATCAGTGCCAGATCCTGGTTGCTGACCTGAAAACCGAAGAAATCTCTCAATATGTATCCTGTCAATACCTCCACGGAAGCGGAAGAAGACAAACCGGACCCGTTGGGAATATTCCCGAACAGCATCAGATCCATGCCGCAGGGTACTTTCATCCCCTTCTCCCCGAAGGCCCACATTACCCCCTTCGGATAGTTTGTCCAGCCTGCCTCCTTAGACGGCACCAATTCTTCGAGAGAGGACTCTATCACACCCAGATGTTCGAAATTCATGGAATAGAAGCGCAGCTGATTGTCTGTCCTCCTGCGCGCCGCACCGTATGTCCCGATGGTCAATGCACAGGGAAATACATGCCCGCCGTTATAGTCGGTATGTTCTCCGATGAGATTGACTCTTCCCGGTGCAAAATAAGCTTTCACACCCTCTTCCGTCCCGAATACCTCCCCGAATCTCTTTAAAATTTTGTCTTTCATGAAAATCTCTCCTTTCGTTTCCGCCTTCATTCCGTGCCGTACTGCGCCCTCTGTTCCCCAACGCAGCACCCTTATTCGTAATTCTATTATACACAAAAGAACAAATGGATTTCCACATCCATTTGTTCTTTGAACCTGTCATAATGTTAAATTATATCCCAATCTGCCTTCCCTCGGGCCACAGGACAGACTTTACCTCAAAACCACCACACTGTAAGAAGGCAGTGTAACCACTCCGTCCTTCATGGTCACTTCGCCGCCGTCCACCGAGAGGTACCCGGCGATTTCCAGTTCACCGTACTGCTCCGCGGACATTGTCACCTGCTTTTCATCCGTTTCTGATATATTGTACAGCAGATAAATGGTTTTGCCCTCATAAGTCTTGGAAACTGCCGCAATATCCTGGTCTTCGACCTCTTCCAGCCGCGCCACTGTTCCCCTTGCAATCTCCGGGTTCTGGTTTCGCAGCAAAATGGTATCCTTATAAAAACCGTAGATGGAATCCTTCGCCTTTATCTGCTCCTGAGCGCAGGCAAACATGTTCTCCTGCGGCTCCATATCCAGAGGGCCTTTTGTCATTCCCTCTGCGGAAGCATCTGCAGACCAGTACATTGGCGCACGTTTATTTTCATCCTTCCCGCTTCCGGACATACCGATTTCTTCGCCGTAATATACAAAAGCGCTGCCGCTCATGAGAATATTCAGAGGCGCCGCCATCTTTACCTTGCGCTCGTCGTACTGCATATATCCCGCCGCCCTTGCCATGTCGTGATTTACAAAAAACGGCGCGTCAATGGCATCCTCTCTATACTCCCGTATCGCATTCTGCACTCTGCAAAGTGCCTTGGCATAAGCCTGAGCGCTGTTGTTTTCACCGCTGAAGGCCAGTGTCCTTGTGACCACGCCCGTAGGACCCGCAAATTCAAAGTCAAAAAAGCTGTCAATGCCGCTGGCATAATACTGCGCATAGGTCCCCAGCCCTTCCCAGGCCTCTCCCACCAGATAAGCGTCCGGCTTAGCCGCCTTTACATAGCTGTTCACCCATTCCAGTACTTCTACGTTTTTGCCTGTGGCGCCGCTGTAGAACTCCTTCACCGCATCAAGCCGAAATCCGCCCACGCCTTTTTCCAGCCAGAAATCCATCACCGCTTCGAATTCCCCGCGCAGAGCCTGGCTTCCGAAATTCACATCCGGCATTCCGCTCCAGAACATGCCTTCATAATAATAATCCGTAGAACCCACCTGATACCAGACATCGGAATTCGGATTGCCCTTCACGAAATTGTAATACTCATAATAGGGACAATCCTCTGCAGACGGCTCCTCATCTGCCCCCAGCGATTCCAGATAACTGCAGGCCTCCACAAACCAGGGATGTTCCGAAGAGGTATGATTGAGAACCAGGTCGATAATCAACTTGATACCGCGCTTATTGCACTCCGCCGCCAGTTCTTCAAAATCAGCCATCGTACCGTACTCCGGATCTATCTCCAGATAATCCTTCACATCATATTTGTGATAAGAGGACGCCGGCATCACCGGCATCAGCCAGATTCCGTTGAAGCCCGTATCCTCTATATAATCCAGCTTCGAGATAACCCCCTGAAGATCGCCCACCTGATCCCCATCGCTGTCACAGAAGGAATACACGAAAATCTCGTACCATGTGCGGTAGTTATCATCGATTACCGTCACTTCCTTCCCTCGCCAATCCCTGCCGCATGCGCCCAGGCTTCCCGCCGTGATCACCAGTATCAGCAATCCCGCGAAAATATTCCGAAACTTTCTCTTCGCTTTACCCATTATTCTGTAACCTCCCGGAAAATCTATGTTTTGTAAAACCGGCAGCGGCAATCCGTCTGCGCCCCATTAAAATTCGACAAACTATACAATACGGAACCTGCTGATAAGACTGTTCAGCGTCCGGGCCTGGTTCGACAGTTCCTTGGACACCGCCGCACTCTTCTCGGCAGCCGCGGAGTTGGTCTGTACCACTGTGGAAATTTCCCTGATGCCGTCTTCCACCAGGACAATCATCTCCGACTGCTGCACGCTGGCGGCAGCAATCTCATCCATCAGCGTCTTGATGGACTGAATACAATCGTTGATCACCTGCATCGCCGAAACAGCCTGGGCAGTGGCTTCCGTCCCTGTCTTTACACTCTGCACAGAACGGTTAATCAGAGTGTTGGTATTTTTAACAGATTCCGCGGACTCGGCGGCAAGATTACGGACCTCATTTGCCACCACGGAAAAACCCTTGCCTGCGCTGCCTGCCCTGGCTGCCTCTACGGAGGCGTTAAGCGCCAGAATATTGGTCTGCAGAGCAATATCCTCAATGGTTTTAATAATGGTGCCGATCTGAGTGGAGGACTGGTCGATATTCTTCGTGGCCGCAGTAAGCTGCTCCATTCTGATATCAGCCTCGGCCGCATAGCCCGTAGCCTTGTCTACCAGCTCGCTGGCGTTTCCGCAGCGCACGGTACTGGCCTGAATCTGCGAAGTGATGGCAGATACATTGGACACCACTCCTTCCACGGAAGATGCCTGCTCCAGTGTCCCCTGGGAAAGAGCCTGGGCGCCGGTGGACACCCCGTCGGCGCTCAAATCTACCTGCTGTGCTATCTGGGTAATATCCCGTATCACATTGGTCAGATTTATACGGATAGACTGCAGACTTTCAAAAAGTACCCTGAAATCACCGATATAGTAAGACTCATTTTTCGTCACATCCACCGCAAGATTGCCCCCGGCCATCTCCCCCAGGATACGGCCTACGTCGTCAATGGTCTCCCGCAGGCATCCGCAGACTCTGTGGGTGGTCTGTGCAATCATACCGATCTCATCCGACCGGCCATAGAAAGCCTCCAATTCCCGGTCGGTAGACAGGTTCAGCTCCCCCAGCCTTCCAATGGCACGTTCCACTACCATGAGTTCACGGCCTTCCCGATACAGGATCAGAAGTGTGATTGAAATAATTGTCACCGCCATAACCGCACACAGCACACCCACAATAAAACGTACCTGTGTGACAGAGCCATAGACCTCCCCGGCGTTATCCCGCACCATGAAAACCCATCCTCTGTCCTTCAGAAACTTGTAAACCACCAGTTCATTGTCGCCGTTCTCGTCATAATAGGAATAGGTACCGGCCTCCGTGGAATCATCCGCCTGAATGCGCCGGATAATCTCCTGATACCCGGTATCCTCGGTCTCAGTGTTCAGCAGCGCATCGTCTTCGTGGTAGAGATACACACCGGTATCTACATTTAAAAATACATACTCACTGTTGGGCAGTCCCTTGATACCCAGATTCAGCAGCGAATCCATCAAATGGCTGGCATAAACTCCCGCACCCACATAACCGATACATTCCTGACCTTCGAATATGGGATAGTACATGGATAAAATCATGCTGCCGGTACCCGGCGACTTCATGATTCCCAGATTTGTCAGTTCCTTCCGGGCCAGAATGGTATCCTGAAATTCTTTCAGAGAGTCACCCGACCGTGTCGTTATGCCGATAGCGCCCTGGGAAGTATGGGTCAGTACATAGGTGTCCGGAGTCGCAATATACAGCCCCTCAAAAATGCCCTTCACAGCGGCAAAGTCCTCAGTATACTGCTGGGCCTGCCGCAGCAGATCCGGGTCCTCCGGGTTCTGCAGAAGTTCCCGAACCTCACTGCCCAAGGCAAAGGCAGCCATATATTCTTCGGCGGAAAGCACATATTCGTTGATAATGGCTGCTCTGGATTCCACAGCATCTGTCATCTGGTTGGTAATATCACCCTTTACCATGGCCGCAGCATTATTGGACACCGTAATCCATAGCAGCAGCATCCCCACCAGGGTGATAACAGTCGTAATAATACCGATACGTGCAGCAAGTTTTTTGTTTGTAAGAAATTTCATAAACTCTCCTCCACAGAAAAAAGTCTGACGGATATACGATTTTATCCGTTAAAAAATCTCCAAGGCTTTCGGACAGCCCCTGTTGTTGCATAAAAAGCGGGATGTCCTGCGAAAGATTGGAAACGTGTATATTATAACATATTTTTTTTCCTGTGTCGAGGTGTCGGAAACGCAGGATAATTGTTTTCCTAAAAATTTCCCGCCAAAAATATCCCACTCTCCGTCCGGTGGTAAGCTGTTATCGTACTGCGGCTTTTCCGGGGAAGATCTGCAATTTCCGGAAAAACAGGCAGACCGGCACCCAGGATAATAGAAGCCTGTGATGTGTAGAGAAATGAGAAGAAGTACAGAAATATAGGTGTGGTATGGACCACATATCTGCTCGAAAAAAGGGAATTGCTGTCTGGGAAAATGTCAGGGTGAAGACAACGGCTGTCCCTGAAGAGATAATGAACCAAGTAAAAAAGATCTGTCAATATGTGCTGACAGTACCTGTAAGTGCCATAAACATGAAGCTGAATATGGCAAAAACCGGCAGCCAACACATATTGACAGACTATACTTTCTCAGCACCTGGCCACGGCCGCATCTATCATCTGCACACATTCCAGAATTTTGGGCATATCCTCCTCCGCAATATCCGCCAGCGGTTTCCTGACGCCGCCCAGATATATGCCTTCCCGCAGCTCCATCACTTTCTTAATCACCGCGTACATATTACCCCTGCATCCGCACAGTGCATAGATAATTCTGCAGGCATCGTTCTGAATTTCCCTTGCCCTGGAAATATCACCCTTTTTCACTGCGTCAAAAATCGCAAGATAAAGCTCCGGCATTACGCCATAGGTACCGCCGATTCCGCCGTCCGCGCCGATGGCAAGCCCGCTTACCAGCTGCTCGTCAGGACCGTTCAGCACCACATGTCCTTCTCCTCCCGCATCCTTGAACATCTGGATATCCTGTGCGGATTCGGATGAATTCTTTACGCCGATTACTTTCTCGTTCTCCAGCATTCTGAGGTACAGCGGCACTGTCAGCTTCGTACCTGCAAGCTGCGGAATATTGTAGATAATGAAGTCCGTATTAGGAGCTGCAGCGGAAATGTCATTCCAGTATTGTGCCACTGCGCGATCGGGCAATCGGAAATAAATAGGCGGAATCGCGGCAATGGCATCCACGCCCAAGGACTCCGCATGGGCTGCCAGCTTCCGACTGTCATCCGTATTGTTGCAGGCCACATGGGCAATCACGGTAAGCTCCCCGCCCACTTCATCCATCACTGTCTCCAGGATTTTCTTCCGCTCTTTCACCTTCAGATAAATGCATTCGCCGGAAGAGCCGCATACATACAGGCCCTTAACTCCTTTTTTTACAAAATGCCTTGCAAGCGCCCGGGTGCGCTGCTCGCTGACCTTTCCGTCCCTGTCGTAACAGGCATAAAATGCCGGAATGATACCCTGGTACTTTTCTACTTGGCTCATAATTTTCCTCCTGCTTCGGTTCCCCATACACATTTACGTTTTTCTTTTCGTCAAAAAGCATGGCACCTTTTCAAAAATTTCATTACAGCACCTTTACCAGATTCAGTTCCTCGTCCGCCAAAAGCACATCCGCGCGCTTCCCCGGCGTCAGGGAACCCACTTCGTCATAGATGCCGATACTCCTGGCAGGATTCATGGTCGCGGCGGCAATTGCCTCTTCCAAAGGAATCCCGAAGGATACGGCGGTGCGCATACAGTCATACAGATTCGTAGCGGAGCCTGCAATGGTGCCGTCTGCCAACGTCGCAAGCTTTCCGTTCACCGTTACCTGCTGCCCGCCCAGATCATAAGTGCCGTTCTCCATTCCCGTAGCACGCATGGAATCACTGATCAGCACGATTCTGCCCGGGAACAGCTTAAAAGCCGCCCGTATCATGCTCTCATGCACATGGATGCCGTCACAGATAATCTCTGCCATACAGTTCTCATCCTCCGCAGCCGCTCCGATGATCCCCGGCGCACGATGTCCCAGCGGCAGCATTGCATTAAACAGATGCGTCACATGGTTGGCGCCCGCCTCCAGCGCCGCCTTTGCCGTATCGTAATCCGCACCGCTGTGCCCCAGGGAAATCGACACCTCCTCATGCAGTTCCTTTGTAAACTCGATGGCACCCTCCGTATTAGGCGCAAGCGTCACAAGACGAATCAGATTTCCGCAGGCTTCATTGCACTCCCGGAAAAATCCCGCATCCGGCGCCATGATGCACTCCTCCCTGTGTGCCCCCTTCTTAGGTGCATCCAGGAAGGGTCCTTCCATATTGATGCCGGCCACATGGGACATGGGTGCTTCACAATCTCCCAGACTGTCTGCAAAATGACCCATCTCACGGAAAATCCTGCGCAGTTCTTCCTTTTCAATGGTCATGGAAGTCGGGCAATAGGAAGTAATGCCATGGGCATACTCATAAGTCAGTATCGCCTTCAGCCCCTCCATATCACCGTCGGAAAAATCATGTCCCACCGCGCCGTGGCTATGCACGTCAATCAGTCCGGGCAGCACCAGCAAACCCTCCGCGTCCACCTCGGACGTATCCGACAGCTGTTCGGGGCTTTCCACGATTTTGCCGTTCTCAATATATAAATCCTTTTTTGCGAAAGTCTTGTCTTCCTGATAGACCCTGCCATTCTTAATTATCATAAACCATACCCTCCCAATGGGTATTCTCCCGAATCAGAGTAAGGGCGGACTCATCCGCAATAATCACCACGTCACTGTGAAGCTGCAAAACGGAAGCCGGTACATGGGGCGTCACGGGTCCGAAGCAGGAATCATACAGGGCCTTTGCTTTTCCGTCACCGGAAGCCAGCAGCAGAACCTTCTTCGCAGACATGATATTCTGAATGCCCATGGTCAGTGCATGCGTAGGAACCTCGTCAATAGAAGAGAAAAACCTGGCGTTGCTCTGCCTGGTTTCCTCAGTCAGAGTCACAACATGAGTCCCCTTCTCAAATACCTCGCAGGGTTCGTTAAAGCCGATATGGCCGTTGCCGCCGATGCCCAGCAGCTGCAGGTCAATACCGCCCATCTCCGCAATCACATGATTGTAACGCTCGCACTCCGCCTCCGGATCCTCCGCCAGGCCGTTGGGAACATTGGTTTTTGCCTTGTCAATATTGACATGATCAAAAAGATTGTGATTCATAAAGTACCGATAACTCTGGTCATGCTCGCCGGACAGACCCTTGTACTCGTCCAGATTCACACTGCGGATCCGGGAGAAATCGATATCCCCGGCTTCACACTTTTTAATCAGATGTCCGTAAGCGCCCACGGGTGTGGAGCCTGTGGCAAGCCCCAATACCGCATCCGGCTTCATGATAATCTGGGCGGCAATCAGATTTCCCGCCTTCCGGCTCATGTCATTGTAGTCCTTCGCTGCATAAATTTTCATATTTCGCACCTCTCCTGCCTGCTCTGCAGGCATCAACTCACTCTTTTCGGACAGCAGCCTCCTGCCTGTGATTCCGCTGTCTGATGTTTTCCATACACTTTATGATTTTATTTTATCATTGTCAAATACAGGTGTCAACGTTCGGCGAGAAACTAATGGCCATTCAGCAGTGATTCCCTGTATACAATGTACGGTTCAATATAAATCTTTTCACAGGGTGCATTCTCATATTCCATCCGATACATGATCTGTATCGCCAGACGTTTCCCCACAAACTCCGTCCTGACCTCCGCCGTGGTAATCATTCTCACCACATCATACTCATACCGGCCGTCATATCCCGTCACCAGGATTCCCTTCGAAACCCTTCCCTGATGCTCGGAAAAATAGAGCTGCAGTAAATGGGCGATATAATCGTTGGCACAGATAAAAGCCTCCGGAAGTTCTTCCAGGGAATCCAGAAACCTGGTTATTTCCTTAACATATGAAAAAATACCGATTTTATGCGTGAGACAAAACCTCTCCTCCACCGAAAGGCCATGGTCCTTCATGCACTGACAGAACCCTTCGAACCGGTCCCGGTTGGTCAGCGCGTAATGAATGTCCCCGATAAACCCTATGTTCCTGAATCCTCTTCCTATTACGGAACGCGTAATGTCATAAATGGTACTCTGCCCTTCCAGCAATATCAGGTCCCCGCTTAACTCCCGAAGGTTTACCTGCGGTACCGTATCCAGAAAAACCTTGGGCATATCCAGCTGATTGATTTCCCTGACCAGCTTCTCATCATACAAATTCAAAACGACAGCGCCCTGTACCGCACCGTTTGTCAGTACCGCGGGCATCTTAAATCTGTTGGAATAACCGGACGGCATATAAGTATACACCAAGTTAATGTTGTGAAAAGACAGCTCCTGGGCCATTCTGTGAATAATATTTGTCCAGAATCCTGATGAATTCGGTCTGGACACGATCAGAGAAATATTTTTTTCCGGAACTGTCTGCTCCAGCTCCGCGATCCCTTTCGTATATCCAAGTTCCTTGGCCTTGCTCAGCACTCTCTCCCGGAGCGCCGGAGACACATTTGAATAATTGTTAAATACCTTCCACACGGTTACCCGTGAAATTCCAAGCTCATCCGCAATGTCCTGCATTGTTACCTTATTCATGATTTCCTCTCTTTTGTGACCCGCAATCCTCGCATAAGCAACTGTTTCGCAGACTCCATCATAAATTTTTTGAGTATATTCATATTAACATATTTAACATTTATTTGCAATATTTTACACAAACAATGCATCAAAAGCTAATCGAGCGCATAAAAAACCGGGCATCTCTGCCCGGTTTTATGTAATGTATTCTTTTTACAAATCAATCTGGTTCGGAGAAGCCCATCCGCTGCCCGTACTTGAATTGACAGCAGCCTGTACATATTCTTCCCGAAGGCTGAATTTTGCCACAAGGGACTTCAGCATGGCAGCCTGCTCTGAAAGCTCCTGGCTGGCAGCCGCACTTTCCTCTGCCGTAGCGGAGTTGGTCTGCACCACGCTGGAAATCTGGTCTACTCCCAGAGTAACCTGCTCGATAGCGCCCGACTGCTCTTCCGCAGCATTTGCAATGGCGTCAACCTTTCCGGAAGCAGAACGTACCTGATCCACTACCTTTGTCAGGGAGCCTGCGGTAGAATTGGCAATCTTCGTTCCCCTTGCCACTGCCTCAATGGAACTCTCAATCAGCTCAGCCGTATTCTTGGATGCCACAGAACTCTTGCTGGCCAGACTGCGCACTTCTTCGGCAACCACCGCAAAGCCCTTGCCTGCTTCACCTGCCCTTGCTGCCTCAACGGCGGCATTCAGAGCCAGTATGTTCGTCTGGAAAGCAATATCCTCAATAGTCTTGATAATCTTTCCGATTTCATTAGATGTACGGGTAATCTCCTCCATAGCCGCCATCATATCCTTCATCTTGGTATTGCATTCGTCTACCTCATCCCCTGCAGTATTGGCCTGATGCCTTGCCTCCATTGCATTGTCCGCGGTCTGTTTTACCTGGTGTGAGATATTGGTAATGGTAGCTGCCAGCTCCTCTACGGAAGCCGCCTGCTCTGTCGCACCCTGTGCCAGCGCCTGGGCGCCGTTAGACACCTGCCCTGCCCCCGATGATACCTGATCCGCACTCTGATTGATCTGCCCAAGCGTCATGCTCAGATCACGGTTCAGTTTACGAATGGACAAAAGCAAACCCTGGAACTGCCCTACGTAACGCTCTTCTGCCCTGGTACGCACGTCAAAATTACCGTTTGACATCTCGCTGAGCAGTCTGGAGGCATCGGCAATAACATCCCCCAAAATCATAGTCATATTCTTAAATGCCTTCGCAAGGCTTCCCATTTCATCCTTGGACTCGTACGTCACATGAATGTCGAAGTCACCGCCTACAATCTGTCCTGCAGACTTCTCCAGTTCACGGAGAGGCGCCGTAATGGCTTTTGTCAGATAAGCGGAAAGGAGCAATGTGATAACCAATGCGCCTCCTGCCATCCCCAGCTGTACGGCAACGAGCATACTCTGCATGGAGACGGTATTTTCATAGTCAGTCTCCGCATTCTGCTCGGCTACATTGCTGATTTGAATGAGGTTGTTCACGGCTTCCTGTACCAGCGGCTGATATTGTTCAAGAAGCATTTCCTGTGCCGCGGCCATATCCGTACCGGCAATCTCAATTACCTTTTTCTGCATTTCCACGGCTTCCGTGATATTTGTGGAGAAGGCATCCAGCAATGCCTGATCGCCTGTAAAGTTTTCAAACAGCCAGTTCCCGTTTTCCTGCAGAAGTGCCAGTTCTTTCTCCATGTCGCTTAAGTGAGCTTCGCTCTTGGTCTCATCCTCTTCCATTGTGATGAAACTAAGATCTTTTACGATTATCTGCAATCCGCGGCGCATGTTCATAACTTTACTGGTTATCTGATACCCGACATGATAGAAATCCGAGTATTTATCTGCGTTCTGCTGCAATCCTACGATTGCAATGGCCACCGTTCCGATAAACATCAGAATGATTAGCATAAACGTAATCAACAGTTTCTTCCCTATTCTGAGATTCTTCATTTTTTCCTCCTTTACTCACTCCAAACAGAAGCATCCGGCCGCCCTGCGCCAGGCATTGAATGACAAGCTGTTAACGAGTCGCTGAGATAATAATGTTATATGTAGATTATAATAGATTATTGTCAATCTGTCTACTGAAATCCTGAATCCTGATATAATAAAATATGGAAGTAACGGCATGGGAATTTAGGATACCAACAGCCGGTTTACCTTCTCCCTCAGCCTGAGGATGAATCCCTCCCCCTTGGGATACTGTCTGAAGGAAAGCTCCATACCCGCTTCCTCCCTGATGAGTTTCAGTACCTTATCCCTTCCGATACGGGACTCCAGGGCATACAAAGCCCGGTAATCGCTGATTGCCTCATCCTGTACCATCAAGCGTATGGATTCTTCCGGCACACCGTCTTTTCCGGGAGTTCAACAGTTGAATAAAGGGAAAATCGCCACAGGCCGCATAAAGCCTG
>CAJULV010000005.1:78218-100716 GCA_910587555.1 uncultured Acetatifactor sp. | reverse complement strand
ACTGAAAAGTCAGTAAAATCAATGGTTTATAGACTTAAAAAGCAGACACTAATTATTGGTTTCAGGAACAAAAGAAAGAGCCGTCGTCCTTCCTCTTCGACAAAATGTGAGCTAATCCCGCCATAAATTTCCGTAAAATATTGGCAAAACTTTTCTAAAACCAATCTCATATTCAGGCTCCCGCCGGTCAAAAACTGGTTTCTGTCAGCAGCAGCCCTCCGGTAGATAATACTGTCCACAGAATCTTCCGAAAGAAACAGATCATACATCTTTGTTTCAAAGATGCGGTTCTGTATGGCAACATTCCCATTCTTTTCTTTCAGGAAACCAAAAGTAATGCCAAGGCGGATCAGATGGTTATCCGGGTCAAAGGGAAATGAACTGCCTTTAAACAGTATGTCTTTCAGCAGACTCTTCAGATCCGGATAGTCGGCAAATTTTTTCGCCATATCGTCAAAAAGCGTATTGGATTCCCTGCGTAAGAGCATTTCGGCTGCAGAAATGCCTTCCCTTGTCCATGCGCTTTTTTTATCCGGAAATATCTCTGTTCCCGCTATACACTCATCAGTCAGCTGACAGATTCGTGACACCAGATAGGGATATCCGGAAGTATAAGCATAAATGAGACGGCTTATCAGTGCAATATCCATTCCGGTTCCATGGTCACTCTCATATTCTGCCAACATGGAAGCCGTTTCTTCCTCACTGAAACTCATATCAATTCGAAAATCTGCAGCTATATTCCAGGGACTGTTATATTTGGGTTCCTGATCCGGGTGCAGTTTCAGTTTCAGGTTTTTGATATCATATACACCGGCAAGAATGACAGATTGGAATGTCATATCCCTTTTCTTTTGCTGTTCCAGGTATTTTGCCCGAAGCAGACCTAAAAAAGACAAAAAAACCTGATTATCAGAACTTTTATCCACCTCGTCAATGATCAGGACACTTCTCCGGTCACAGCTTTGGCACAGCCTGGTAATTCTCTTTCCAAGCTCCCTCATGGGAAATCGTTCCGAAACAGGAGCGCTCCATGAGTTGATTATTTCTTCAGGCACATTTTGACTGCGCAGGCAGTCTGCTATATCCATCACCAATCCCTCAGCCAACGCATAGGAGGACTGAAAATATTCGTCTGCCGCTTCAAAACTCAGGCTCAATACAAGATATTCCGCCTTCAACCGCTCTTCCAGGCCATACAGCAGCGTGGTCTTTCCGTACTGCCTGGCCCTGTTTATGACAAAGTATTTATTTTTTCGGATATACCCGGCTATAATCGCCTGAATCCTGCCGGTGATGTCCACCATGTAATTTCGTTCCGGAATGCAAAGACCTGTTACGTTAAATACTTTCGGCATACTCACACTTCAATCTTCCTGCAGCAGGCAAAGGCCAGCGCCCCCGGCCCGATATGGCAGGCCACGCTTAAGGAAAGGGCGTCGATATGGATGTCATACCCGGGAAACTGCGCCAGAATCTCCTCTTTATATGCCAATGCCGCCTCCAGGTTGGCTGTGTGGGCGATCTGCAGCCAGATATGCTTGTCTTCCGTCATGCCGCCGAAACGGGTCTCAATGTCGTTTTTCATGGCATTGATCATGATGCTCTTGCCCTGGTTGGTGGTCCTGGCCTTGGCAAAGGCATCCAGCTTGTCCCCCTGGATCTGCAGCACGGGCTTTAAGCGCAGCATGGTGCCGATGGCTGCAGCGGCAGGCGTAATCCGTCCGCCTTTTTTCAGGTAATAGAGGGTGTCCAGCATGATGTAGATACTGCTGTTGAACTTATCCGCCTCCAGGAATTCCTTGATTTCCTTTGCATTCATTCCTTTTTCTGCCAGAAGCTTTGCATCCAGGCAGGACTGGCGCTGGGTAACGGAAATCCGCTGATTATTTACCACCTGGACGCGTCCTCCGTATTCTTCCGCCAGAAGCATGGCGCTCTGACAGGAACCTGAAAGTCCGCTGCTCATGGGAATGTGGACGATCTCGTCATAATCCTTCAGCAGGCTGTCCCAAAGCTTCATCACCGACTCCGGCGAGGGCTGGCTGGTTCCGATGTTTGCCCCGGAGGACAGCTTTTCATAAAATTCCTCCTGGGTCAGATCGATATCCTCGTAAAAAGTTTCCTCATTGATCATAAATGGCATGGGCAGCACATGTACGCCAAGCTCCTTGCTTCCCGCCTGGGTGATACCGCTGTTGCTGTCCGTGACAATTGCTACATTTGGCATAATCCTGTTTCCTCATTTCTGCATGTGCAAATTAGGGCTTCCTCCCTGCTGCAGCAGGCAGATTCCCGACGCACACTGCTATATATGGCTTTGCCGGATTCCTGTTCCGTACACACATTGCGTTTTGCCATATAATATTTTACTGTTATATGGAACGAAAGTCAACACTGTTTGCCGCGGCGGCGGAAAGGTGTTTCTGCAGGGCGGCATTCTCCGGCTTTTCCAGTTCAGGGTCTTTCTGCAGCAGCAGCTCCACCGCCTCGGAAGCCAGCTGCAGCACAGGGGCGTCTGCATAAATATCTCCCATGCGGAACGAAAATGCCCCGCTCTGCCGGATGCCGAACATATCTCCCGGGCCCCGCAGCTTCAAATCTTCCGATGCAATAAAGAAGCCGTCGTTTGACTTGTTCAGAATCTTCAGGCGCTCCATGGTTTCTTCCTTCTCGTCTCCGCTGACAAAGATACAATAACTCTGGTACTCTCCCCGTCCGACACGCCCGCGCAGCTGATGCAGTTGGGCAAGACCGAAGCGCTCCGCGTTTTCCACCATCATCACGGTTGCGTTTGGCACATTGATGCCAACTTCAATGACTGTGGTGGATACCAATACATCCAGTTCATGTGCGGCAAATGCTTCCATCACCCTTTTTTTATCGGCCGGACGCATTTTGCCATGAAGATATGCGATACGGATAACGGAAGGCAGGGTTCCCCGCAATTTTTCCGTGTAATCCACTACATTTTCCAGGGAAAGGCCGCCTTCAGATTCTGTATCACCTTCTACCTGGGGGCAGATAACATATACCTGCCTCCCCTTCTCCACCTCGCCTGTGATGAATTTGTAGGCATTCGGGCGCCAGGAGGTATTTACCACGCAGTTTTTGATGGGCAGCCGTTCAGCGGGCAGTTCATCAATGACAGAGATATGCAGGTCCCCATACAAAATAATGGCCAGCGTCCTGGGAATGGGAGTGGCGCTCATCACCAGAATATGGGGCGCGTTTCCCTTTGCCGCCAGATACTCCCGCTGCCTGACGCCAAAGCGATGCTGCTCATCCGTAACCACCAGGGCCAGGGAACGGTATTGCACCTTTTCCTGAATCAGCGCATGGGTTCCGATAACCAGGTTTGCCTCGCCGGAAGCAATCAGCGCACAGGCTTCTCTTTTTTCCCTGGCATTCATGGAACCCGTCAGGAGTACAGGGCGGAAAATCAGCCCGTACTTTTGTACATATCCCAGTATGGTTTCATAGTGCTGTACAGCCAGTACTTCCGTTGGCGCCATCAAGGCTCCCTGATATCCGTTTGCCGCCGCCGTCAGCAGGGCCAGTACCGCTACGATGGTTTTGCCGGAGCCTACGTCTCCCTGCACCAGGCGGTTCATGCAGTAAGGGCTGTTCAGGTCTTCCTTTATCTCCGCCCATACCTTTTGCTGTGCTTCCGTCAGCGGAAAGGGAAGGCATTCCAGAAACCGGGCCGTGTCGACTGTCTCCGGCATCCTGTAGCGATTTTCCAGCTTATCGCTGAACACCTTGTTCTTCCGCATAAGGAACAGGAAGGTAAAGAATTCGTCAAATACCAGCCGCTTTCTGGCCCGTATCATAGATTCATAGTCATTCGGGAAATGGATGATTTCCACCGCTTCCCGTTCCGAAAGCAGCTGATTTTTTTCCAATAATTCCCGGCTGTAATATTCCGTCTCGAATTCGCATAAGGACAATGCCTGTTTTACATATTTCTGCATTGCATTGTCCGTCAGGCCCTTCGTAAGGGAATAGCGGGGAATAAGCCTCCCTGTCAGCTTCTGATAGTCTTCCATGGAGAAAATCTTCGGCTGTTCCATGATTCTTGATGTCCCCCGGCTCTGCACCATGCCCCTGAAGATATAAAATCCGCCCCGTTTCAAGGCCTTCTTTAAAAAAGGCATATTATAGAAAGTCAGCTGCAGGCTTCCCGATGCGTCAGCGACCTTCATATTCAGAACATGGAGTTTTCCGGTTCTCTTTTCATTGGGAATTCCAGAGACGGCAGCATGGACGGCACAGACCTGACCGGGAGAAAGGCGTGATATTTCCGCCAGCTCACCATAGGTTTCATAGTCTCTTGGATAAGCGGCGAGCAGGTCACCCACGGAACGGATATTCAGTTTTGCAAGCAGGTCGCAGGTCTTCTCACCTACCCCTTTTATTTCCGTGACAGAGGTACTTTTATCCATGGAATCCCTCGCTTTCATGGATGATATTTTGTAATTATCTCCGGGAAACTGCTGTTTTTCCGTAACAGTTCAGCGCCCTGTCCGAACTGTTACGTTTTTCCAGCGTCCATGCAGGAAAAGCCAGGACAGCTTCCGGATAAACTGGCCATCCGTTAAGAAGAGGAGACAGAACGCCGTCTGCCTCCCCTGCAGTGAACTTTTTTATTCCACAGACATAATATAATAATAGATGGGCTGGCCGCCATACTGCAGTTCTATATCACAGTCAGGATAGCTCTCCGCAACCTGGGCACGGAAGCTCTCCGCGTCAGCCTCGTTAATATCACTTCCGTAATAGATGCTGATCAGCTCGGAATCTTCCTTTACCATGCCGGTGATGGTATCTTTCGCCACTCCGCTGATATCACCGCCTACAGCAAGAATGCCGCTGTCACCAATGCCCATGAAGTCACCCTTTCGAATTTCCTTATCGTCTATCACGGTATCCCGTACTGCATAGGTAACTTCACCGGTACTGACATTCTTGATCTCGCTGATCATATTGGATTCATTTTCGTCGGCGGACATTTCAGGAACAAAATTGATAACCGCCGTAATGCCCTGGGGAATCGTCTTGGTAGGAATGACTAACAGATCTTTTTCCGCAGTCAGCTCTGCCGCCTGGTTTGCCGCCAGG
Organism: uncultured Acetatifactor sp.; assembly: GCA_910587555.1. Classification (GTDB taxonomy): domain Bacteria; phylum Bacillota; class Clostridia; order Lachnospirales; family Lachnospiraceae; genus Acetatifactor. The sequence continues at coordinate 95,595 of CAJULV010000005.1, read as the reverse complement.
ATAATGTTCTTATTGTTGGGAAGGACAAAAACAGTCCTTGCATTCACCTTATCCACTGCTTCCAGAATATCCGCGGTGCTGGGATTCATGGTCTGCCCGCCCTCGATGATATAATCCACACCCAGGCTCCGGAATATCTCGCTCATGCCTTCCCCTGCGGAAACGGCGATAAAGCCGTAGTCTTTCTGCGGCTCATCCGCTGTCAGGGAAGCCTGTTCCGCTTCCGCAGGCGCTGCCGGTTCTGAAGGGCTTCCTGCCGCCATGTTTTTCCCGCTTTCCTTTGCTGACATTTTGAACAGCTTCTCCTGATGTTCCAGCCGCATATTATCTATTTTCATATTGGAGAGCGCACCATACGTCAATGCCTTCTGGATGGCAAGCCCAGGGTCATTGGTATGTACGTGCACTTTCACGACATCCTCATCCGCCACACATACAATGGAATCGCCGATGGATTCCAGAAAAGCCTTGAAATCCAGTTCTGCTTTGACATTAAAGGGCTTATTCAGCATGATGATAAATTCGGTACAATAACCGAACGTAATCTCCACTTCCGCCTCTGCCTGCAGGCGGGCGTCATCAACCCCTGATTTTACGTTTTGCAGCCGGGCAGCCTTTCCTTCGACAGAGACAGAAAAGTCTACTTCCTTTCCCAGGAATAAGTCAACCGCGCCGGCCAGAAACTCTACAAGCCCCTGTCCGCCGGAATCCACCACGCCGGCCTGCTTCAGCACGGGCAGCATCTCAGGCGTCTGACTCAAAACATACCGTGCATGCTCCAGGACTGTGGTCAGAAAAACTTCCATATCCTCAAGGCCGTCCTCTACCAGCATCTTCGCCTTATCGGCACTCCCCCTGGCAACGGTGAGGATCGTCCCCTCCTTCGGTTTCATAACTGCTTTATATGCCGTTTCAACAGCTTTCTCGAAAGCTTCCGTGAGAATGGGGATGGTTAGAAACGCCTCCTCCTTGATACGTTTGGTGAACCCGCGGAGCAGCTGGGAAAGGATGACGCCGGAATTGCCTCTGGCACCGCGAAGAGATCCGCTGGAAACTGCCTTGCAGAGGCTCTGCATATCTATGCCTTCACCCAGGGCGGATACTTCTTTTGCTGCGGACATGATAGTCATGGTCATATTGGTACCTGTGTCGCCGTCGGGAACAGGAAAAACATTTAATTCATTAATCCACTCTTTTTTGCTCTCCAGACTCTTTGCCCCGGCTAAGAACATCTTCGAAAGCATCTTGGCATCGATTTGTTGTAAACTCACGATACGGTCCTCCTTAATCAATCACTCTGACACCATCTACATAGATGTTGATCTTTTCGATTTGAATACCGGTAAACTCTTCTACCTTATACTTCACATTGCTGATCAGATTATCCGTGACAGCCAGAATGCTGACACCGTAAGCAACAATGACATGAAAATCCAGAATAAGCCTATTCTGTCTGAGCGCAACGCTGATTCCTCTGGTGATGCTGTCTTTCTTGAGCAGTTTTACCAGCCCGTCCTTTACACTGACGCCGGCCATGCCCACGATGCCGAAGCATTCTACGGCGACGCTTCCCGCGTATTGGGCGATTACTTCATTATGAACCACAATTTTTCCCATATGGGTATTCATAGAAGAACCTTTCATCCTCAACCCTTCCTTCCGCTTTTCAATTGATATACAAACGCCTTTTTGCACATATATAGTAGTTATTTTAACAGCTTTCCCTGAAAAAGGGAATATTAAATATAAAAAATAAAAAAAGATTTTTTTGCTTGATTTTTCCATCAGATTCTGTTAAAATGTTAATGTTATGAATAAATCTTAAGCGTAAAAACACGCGCGTGTCGAGGAGGTGTCAAAATGGCTAAGTGTGATATTTGTGGGAAGGGCGTTCAGTTCGGTCATAATGTAAGCCATTCTAATAGAAAGACCAATGCAATGTGGAAAGCGAATGTCAAGCGGGTAAAGTGCAAGGTTAACGGCGGAGCTAAGAGATTGCATGTCTGCACAGGCTGCCTGAAGTCCGGCAGAGTAGAAAGAGCTTAAGAATTCCGAAAAGGGCAGGTGTTCGTACCTGCTCTTTTTTGTACGCCGGGATATCTGGCCGGTACCGTGTCCAATTTCGGTTTACAGTTGTAAAACGCCGTACTTCAGTCACTGCAGATGCAGTGATAACCAACGAATAAGAGAAGTGCAATGATGATCAGCCCCACCAGCCTGTTGTGGGCAATCAGCATGATCAGCATTCCGATGGCAATAAAAAAGGCAACGAATCCGATTATTTTTTTCATTCTAAGGAATACTCCTCTACCATGAAAGGTTTTCAGACATCTAATCATTTTATTATATGCGTCTTTTCCCTGTAAATGAGAACGAAATATTCATTTTGCGTAATTTCTTGACACAGTGTTCCGCTGCATATATGATAGTGAAAGAGAGAAAACGAAAGGAGTAAAAATATGCTGGATATCTTATTTGTAACAGATTTTGTATGTCCTTACTGCCTGGTTGCCAAGGTGGCATTGGAGGAAGCGCTGCGGGAGACGGAAATAGAAGCCCGCATTCGGGTACAGCCCCTTGAGCTGACGCCGGAGCCTATGGAACGGGTGGATGTCTGCCACGATGAAGAGCGGAAGAAACGCCATCAGTTCCTGGCGGAACCGGCAAAGGCGCTGGGGCTTGATATGAAGCTTCCGCCCTCAGTCTGCCCCCGGCCCTATACGCGGCTTGCTTTCGAGGGGATGTTTTACGCACGGGAAAAAGGAATGGATGAGAAATATGCCGACCTGGTATACCGTGCCTACTTCGAGAAAGAATTGGATATCGGGGAACCGGATATCCTGTGCGGGCTTGCGGAACAGGCCGGGCTGGACACGGCGGAATTCCGTAAGGTGTTGGAAGACGAAACCTATACGGCAAAGGTAAAGGAAGAAGTGGCGAATTCCAGAAACGTATTGAAAATAACCGGAATCCCTGCCGTCTATCTGAACAATCAGCAAATCACAATCCAGGATTACACAAAGGAAGAAATGGTTCGGATACTTCAGGAAGGGCAGGCGGAAGCTGCCAGAGGAATGTGCTGCGGCCTGGACGGGTGCGGCTGATAGCACGGCTGCCGCGTATGGTGTGCCTGCCGTGTTTGGCACATGCCTTGCTTCATGTGGGCGTGCCTGCCGTGTTTGGTACGCCCGTCCTGCTTTTTGTGGGCGCATGCCTTGCATTTATACGAAAACGGGCTGCCCATTAAGATACCGGAATCTTAATACAGCAGCCCCGTTTTGGGTTATTGAGCGGTGTCGCCATCCGGAAACGCAATATCGACAACATCCGCATCGGATATTTCATTTTCCTTTTCGGCATCTTCCGTTTTCGTCTTCGGTTTGGTAAACTTCTCGATCAGGTCCGGCACCATATCCAGCACCTTCGTAACCGCATCCTGGTTCTTGATGTTAACCAGCTTGACGGCGCCGTCCTTAATGACCAATACAGCGCTGGGAGTCATCTTTCCGCCCAGGCCGCCGGCACCGGAAGCGGAATTCTTCGTTCCGTTGCTGCCTGCTCCGGCACCTACCCCGAAGGAAACATCCACCAGGGGCAAAATAATGGTATCGCCAATCTTCGTAGCCTCTCCTACCACTGTTTTTGTGGATAATACCGTATCCATTCCTCTGAGGAGGGACTCTACTACACCCTGAAACTGATTTTCTTTATCTGCCATCTTTCCTCCATTCCAAAGCCTTTGCTCCTATGCCGCCTTCTTATGTGCCGCTTTTTTTGCCGGCGAGACGGCCCTTCTGATAAGTCGCCTGAGCCGCTTGTCCAAAGCTATCCTGCATGTGTTCACCGCCAGAACCCATATCGTGATGTGGCCGGATATGTCAAAATCCGCCTCCAAAACGGCCTTTTCAAAGTCAGGCACAACGCTTACGCCTACTTTCGGCACCGGTGAGAGCATACAATATACACCGTAGAGATATCCGGTGGTGTCCGGAGAACCGGTACCGAAGAGAATATCTGCTCTGATATGCCTGGGCCTCATGCTCTTTAATATCATACCTGCCCTCAAACGGATATGAGAAAAAAACTGCCTGGTCTCTTCCTCCTGCAAAAGCTCCATATAATATGATATATTATCCCAAATCTCTTTTATTTTATCATATATGTTGTGAATTGTGTACTTTATCTTCTCAAATTTTTGTAAAATCTTCCCAAAGCCGGATACGCTGTCTTCCGTGTCAGGCTTTCCCGCCTCTTCTGCGGCAGCATTTCCTGTGCCGGAAGCCGCCTCTTGCGCGTCAGACTTTCCCGCCTCTTTTGCGGCAGCATTTCCTGTGCCGGAAGCCGCCTCTTGCGCGTCAGACTTTTCTGTCTCTTCTGCGGCAGTCTTTTCCGTTTTGGAAGCGCTTTCTTCTGCGGAAATTTTCCGTTCCGTACCGACAGTTTCCGGCGGAGCGGTCTTAGAGCCGGCACCTTTAGGAGATGCTTTCGTTTTCTTCCCCTCGGGAGCCGGGGGCGCTTTTTTCTTTTGAACTGCAGTCATGATTTTCCGGGGTGCCTTTCCGGCAGTGCCTTCCGGCCCGTCTGCCGCTTTATCCGGCGGAATTTTTGCTCTGAATACAGTGAAAAAAAGTATCTTTGCCGTCAGCTCGCCCCGTTCCGAATAGTCATATCGAAATCTGACAAGCCCCAACAGCCATTTCACTTTTGCGCTTATTCGGAAGCCTTCTTCACCTTTGGCGCCGGAAAGGCGGTAAGTAACAGGGACAAACAGCACCAGAAGCAATAGTGCGACTGTAATCAGAAACAGAACCCCAATAAGGATGCCGAGTATGGAAAGGATTCTTAAAACAATTGTCAGCATTGTAAATACTCCTTTAATACACAATCCCCCCGTACCTTCAGACAATCCGTTACGATTTCCGCCACCAGCGCCAGGGCTTCCGCCTGATTCGCGGCAATGCCCACCACATAAGGCGGATATTTGGTATAATAGTTCCAGCATAGCTGCTTTGCACCGTATATCTCCAGCTGGTCATGGGCATTGCGTGAAAGTACCACCAGAAACACGCCGGAAAAACAGGGCTTCTTTTCCAGCTTTCTCTTTATTTTATCCAGTTTTTTCCTTTTCATGCTTTCTCCCAGATATAAATGGGGGTGGTATACAATCTCAAGCGCCATATAAGGATCCCTTTACCGGACGCAGCCGAAAATACGTAACAGTTCAGACTAAGCTGAGTGCTAATAGTACTTCCGGCTGCCCCATAAATTGCTCTTTTTCAGTTCCAGGTATTCATCGTAAGCTTTTTCAAGAATCTGCTTTTCATTGGAAAATTTCAGCAGATGGTATGCCTCATGATACTTGTAAAAACCGGAATCCAAAAAAAATTCTTCCTTTTGTGGTTTGCTGTAATAGCTGTCGGCCATCATCAGATACCAGTGAACTTCCTTTTCGACGATATCCTCAGGTATGTTGAAGGTGTATTCACTCTTTCCGATATACTTAATAATGGTAGCCTTCGCTCCCGATTCCTCCAGCACTTCCCGCAGCGCGGTTTCCTTAAACTCTTCGCCCTGCTCGACCGTGCCTTTCGGCAGAACCCAGCCTTCGTATTTGTTCTTATAATTTTTATACAAAAGCAGGATCTTTCCTCGAAAAATTACCACACCACCACAGCTTGTTGCTTCCAGCATTGCAATTCCTCCTGATTGGTGTGTATTTATGAAAAAATAATTACAATAAGTATAATCCAAACTTTTGGGAAGTGCAATACTTATTTTTTTTCGTTAAAATATGCTTCAAATATCCTTCTTGCGATGGGAACGGCATAGTCGCCGCCGCTTCCGGCACCTTCTACAATAATCGTGACACAGACTTCCGGCGCCTCTGCCGGTGCAAACCCGGTAAACCAGGCATGGCTGTCCCCCTTGTTGTTGTATTCCGCGGAACCGGTTTTACCGGCTGCGGTGTAGGACTCACCGGAAAGCTTCCTGGCAGTCCCCTCCTCTACCACGGCCGTCATCATGTCTCTCAAAATCTCCGCTTCGGCTTCCTGGAGCAGCTGCCCGCAGTTCTCCGGTTCAAAGGATTTGATTACACGTCCGGCGTCATTCTCCACATGGTCAATGACATACGGCTTCATCAGCACGCCGTTGTTGGCGATGGCTGAAGTTACCATATTCAAATGTATGGGCGTAATCTGTGTCTTGCCCTGACCAATGGAGGTCTGCAGCATTTCATTGGCAGTTGAATCGGAGGATATGGTGATGTTGCTCCTGGAGTGAGAAAGGGTCAGCGGCAAAGGCTGATTAAAAAGCAGCCCTTCCAGCGTTTCCCGGAACATTTCCCTGTCCAGCCCCATTCCGATATTGGCAAAGGAAGAGTTACAGGATTTGGCAAAAGAGCGTTCAAAATCCACCTGGCCATGGTTTGTCCTGTGATAACAGTCAATTTTGCTGCCTCCGGAAGTATAGGTGCCTGAACACTGGTAGGCGTAATTGCCATAGGTATCGGGATTTTCTCTGATATATTCCAGCGCTGTCATTATCTTGAAAGTGGAACCGGGAGGATACTGCCCCTGGGTGGCACGGTTTAAGAGTACCGAACTGTTCTCATCCGCAACCAGTGAATCCCATATGTCACCGATCCGGTTGGGATCAAAATCAGGATGGGATACCATGGCAAGAATCTTCCCGGTGGAAACTTCCGTCACCACCACGGCGCCTTTGTAGATATTAAGCTGGGAATCCGCCGTTTCCTGTATCTTCACATCGAGAGTGGTGTAGACATTGTTTCCCGGATTCTTCACCCCGGCCGCATCATTGGCCGCCTTATTGCTCAGAGACGTACTGGTATTGATCAGATAGTAATTGGCCAGTGCCTCCACACCCATGCGTCCCTTGGTGGAATATCCCACAATGTGGGCGAACAGCTCCTCATAGGGATATACCCGGGACTCATTCTGCTGTTCATCCAGCACGGTTTCGGCCAGCACTTCCCCGTCCCTGGAATAGATGGTACCCCTGTAGTTTCGGGACAGAAGGATTTCCTGCCTGGAGTTATAACTGTTATTGAGCATCTCCTGTTCACTGGTTGCCGCAAAGTACCCAAGATATGCTATCATTCCTGCAAACACCGCAACGAAAAAAAGGCCTGTGACAAACAGTTCCCGTTTATTGTCAATACAGCGTGCATTGGCTTTCCGGGCGGTGACTTCGTCTTGACGCTTCTTCTGTGCAGGTTTCGTTGCTGTTTTGTCCATTCTCGTTTCCTTTCGTTATTCCGATTTCGTATGCTGCCCGGTACATTCGCGCATCTCCTGATTTCAGTTCCGTAAGCTGCCTGTCTGGTTTTTATGCTGCAGCCGGATATAGATACCCTGGATGATAAAAAACATAATCATCGTAGTCATTACGGAACTGCCTCCGTAGCTGATAAAAGGCAATGTTACCCCTGTCAGGGGGATCAGCTTGATCCCGCCGCCAATGGTGAGGAAAATCTGGAAAATATACATAATGCCGATTCCGTACACAATTAATTGGTAGAAACGGTCTTTTATCTGCGAAGCAATCTTCAGCATTGCAAGAAAGCTTGACAGCGTTACCAGGACAATGCAGATACCGTAAATCACCCCCAGCTCCTCACACACGGAGGAAAAGATAAAATCCGCCTCCACATAGGGAATTGCCCTGGGATTGCCCTGGAAAAGCCCCATGCCGAACCAGCTGCCGGTTCCGATGGCGAACAGGGACTGGGTGATGGCATAGCCCTTGGAGTCAATATAAGTCCATGGGTTCTGCCAGGCAGTCACCCTGTCGCGCACATGGGAAAAAAGCCTGTATGCCCCCCAGGCCGCTCCGCTGCCGCCGAGTGCGCCGGCCAGGAGATAAAAATAATTTCTGGTGGCAGCAAAGACTACAAATACATAGGCAATAAAGAAAATCAAAGCACTTCCCAGGTCCTTAGACACGACCAGCACCACCACATGGACGCCTGCAAGAACAGCCGTCAGCGCCACTCTTGTAAAAGAGGTATTTTCCCACAATGCACCGGCCAGAAAGAAAACGAAAATAATCTTCACAAATTCCGACGGCTGGAATGTCACCCCGCTTATGGAAAATGAGAGCTTGGATCCATGGGTCACCTCCCCCAGTATCAGCACCGCACTGAGCATGGCTATGCCCACACCTGCGTATACCCAGGTCAATTTCTTCAGAAAACGTATCCTGGAGAGCAGCCAGGGAATAAACAGGGAGACGGCCAAAGAGACCAGCACGATAACATACTGCTTTACGGCCTTTTTAAAAGAAAGCCTGGATATTACGCACATTCCGGTTCCCAGCAGCATGCACATATTGTTTAATAGGAGCCGGTTTACTTTCTCATAAACAATGGGGACCATGATTGCGGCAGCCAGCAGAAATGCCTGTACGAAAACATAGAAAAAAATGTACTGCATATCTTTTGCCGCCAGCCCAAGGTTGATAAACATGAGAAACTGAATGTTAAACAAAAGCATATTCTGAAGCACATGCACTGCGCTGCTCTTTTCCATCCTATCCGAGAGAGAAAGAAAACCGCAGAAGGTATGCACTGCCATCAGTATCGCTATCGCATATTTTGATAATTCTTTTACGTATTCCTGCATAGTATTATTCCTCTATTTTGCCTTCAGTGCCGGTGGATACATTTCCCTACTCGACACCACGCTTCTCATGACCGGTGGTATACTCCTTCAGCGGAAGGGGAGCGCCTTTCAGGAAGGAATCCAGAAGTGCCGTTACCTCATCCGGAGATTCCAGCGTGAAATCCATGCGCAGGTCCGCACGGCCCTGCCATTTTGAAACCGATTGATGCAGAGACAACGGGACAGTATTGTATATAATATTCATACAATGGAGACAATTTGCAACTACAGGGAAATCCCTGCGATACCTGTCCTTGAGTATCGCATGATACCTGTCCTTGAGTATCGCATGATACCTGTCCTTGAGTATCGCATGATACCTGTCTTTGAGTATCGTATGATACCTGTCCTTGGGTATCGCATGATTCTGCTCCTTGGGTATTGTATGATGTCTGTCGCTGCATGATATCGTCTCGAAAGATTCGCCGTTTCTTACATATCTTCGTCCGGCTTTGCCGTTTTTCCGTAAGCCTGCCTCGGATTCCGCATGATCCGTTTGGCGGCACCGGAGGAAGGTTTTGAACAGGCAATTCGCCGTCAGCATCATGGGAATTCTGCCATAGACGATTTTTTCACAGGAAAATGTGTCCGCCAGCTCTCTCTGCTCGCCGCGCTTTAATTCATACGGCAGACAAAATCCTTCCGCATAGGAAGACAGTTCCCGGGCCGCCCATTGATTCCAGACATATACACCTGCGTCTGTCCGACAGAGCGGAGAATGATCCTTTTCCACGAATTCCCGGATAAATCCCAGCCCATCCATGGAACGTGCCAGGAACCCCCGGAACACTCTGCTTTCCTGAAATGCGGCAAAGAGCCGTTCCATGTAATGCCTGTCCGATTTCCGGAGAATATACGGCAGCGCAAGATAAAAGCTGCTCTCCGGCGGCATATGGCTGCAAATCTCCAGTACCGCCTCCTGTTCACTTAGAAATAAATCACCTTCTATATAAAAGCGCAGCGGCCTGCCCGTTTTCTCGCAGGAAAACCATTTCGCCGCCGCCGAGAACTGCGGAAGCGTACAGACGGAAATCACATAGGATTTCTGCGCCGCCGGAGCGCTTACCTCCGGATTCGGCATATTTGTGCAATACCTTTCGACAGCCATATTCGGCATATCTGTGTCAGGCTTTTCCGCAGCCGGATTCGGCATATCTGTGTCAGGCTTTTCGACAGCCGGATTTGATAAATTTGTTTCTGCTTCTTCGGCAGCGGGGTTTTTGCCGGAGGGATATCCACGATAGGAAAGAATCTGTCCCTCCAGTCCGGCCAGGGCTGCCCGTCTCATGTCGTTAATCTGTTTTAAGGGATAAAAACCGTCCTTATCCGCAATGATTTGCATGTCGGCTATCTGAAAAGAGCTTTCCCCCAGCTTTCCAAGCTGCTTCCTGATATTCTCTGATGTGATTGGCTGTTTTCCGGCCCGTTCTACAATGCCGCCCTTTATATGACAGCTTCTGTCCTTCCATGTATACGTGGCTTCCGCAGGCTGCCCCACCTGAAATACCGCTTTCACACTGACAGGAAGCTTTTCTCGGGTGCTGATATGTTCCTCCCGTATTTTAGCCAGCGTTTTTTCATTGCTTCCGCTGTATGCGGGGCTTTCCAGGGTGATCATCTCCCGCCCGCTGCGCCTGAAACAATATCCGTCCTGGATGCCGCTTCTGATATACAGAGACCGGAGCAGTTCCAAATCGGCTTTATCTACGTGATATGCCGCGGCTGCTGCTTCGGCGCCCCTGTCTTCCCGCAGCTTATAATACGAATCAATATAACGTCGGTAAACCTCCGTAACACCCGCCGTATATTCGGGTTTTTTCATTCGTCCTTCTATCTTAAAGGAGTCAATTCCCGCCTCAATCAGCGCAGGGATATGTTCGATGGTACACATGTCCTTTAAGCTTATAGGATAACATTCATTCTCTGTCCAATCTCCCACATTGACAGAATAAGGAAGGCGGCAGGGCTGAGCGCAGCGTCCCCGGTTGCCGCTCCTGCCGCCCAGAATACTGCTGAACAGGCACTGGCCGGAATAACAGTAACACATGGCTCCGTGGATAAACGCTTCTATCTCAACGCAGGCTTCCCGCTTCATGGTAGCCAGTTCCTGCAGTCCCAGTTCCCTGGCCGGAACAACACGGCTCGCGCCCATACGCTTCAAAAGGGAGGCTCCATAACTGCCGCACAGTGTCATCTGTGTACTTACATGGAGCTTCAGGTTAGGAAAATGTATTCGTATAAAGCGCAATACGCCCAAATCCTGCACAATTACCGCGTCCAGGCCTGCCTCGTAAAAAGGAAGCAGATAATCGTACAGTTCGGTTAACTCCTCCTCCTTCAGGAGCGTATTCACGGTCAGATAAATCTTCCGTCCCAGCAGATGCGCGTATCGGATACATGCGACAAGTGTCTCTGATGTAAAATTATCGGCATATGCCCTGGCACCGAAACGGCCTCCCGCCAGATAAACGGCATCCGCACCGGCATGGACAGCGCCATAAAATCCCTCTTCATTCCCGGCAGGTGACAGCAGCTCCACCCTTCTGTCTTTTTCCATACAATCCCCAGGCCTTTCTGCCTATGCAGGCTTCGTGATACAAAAAAGCTGTCCGGGCTACGGACAGCCATATTACTTTTTCTTCAACTCTGTTTCCAGACGCACAATTTCCTTCGCATCTTCGTTCTGCGCTTTCTGCAACGCCTTAACCTGCTCTTCGGTACTTTCCAGTTTCATCTGGGCAGATATCAGTTCATGCTTCAGGTTATAGAGTTCATTCTCCTTCGCCTGAAGTTCCTCTTCCAGATCCGAGATCTGCTTTTTCGCCTTAAAATAATCATCCGCAATATTCAGCTGGAGCAGAACCCCCTGTGTATCCACAGGCTGCCTGCGAAAATTGTCCAGTTTGCTGTATTCGTTCACCTTGTTATTGATATAAGACGCAACTTTCTGAAGATACTCTTCGCTCTCATATCCGCATAAGGTAAAAACCTTGCCGCCGATGATTACTTCTGTATCTGTCTTGGAAGACGGTGCCATATGCCGCCATACCTCCTTTGTAATAGCAGATTCTCTTTGTGACTTGTCTATTATATATCAGAATCCTCTTCCAGGCAAGCATTTCTTTTGTTTTTATGGAAATCGATACCTTGACATTGTAACAGTTCAGACAGGGCGCTGAACTGTTGCGTAGATGCACACAAAACGCGAAAGACACGCGTTTTGGCGTTCGCAAGTCTCGCAAAATTGCACAGAACGCAATTTTGACTTCGCGGGAGAGGCTGTCTGAACTGTTACTTGACATTCACAATAAAATGTAATACCATGTTCAAAATACGATTAGGGTAGAGATGTATACAAACCGTATAAAACAGTAAGGGGTGTGTAAAAATGGGGAAGGATTATCTTACGGAAAAGAAACCGCTGGCAGCGCTGCTGATTTTTGCGCTGCCCATTATCATAGGTAATTTATTCCAGCAGACCTATACCATGGCTGATTCCGCCATCGTAGGGCGCTTTGTGGGAGAATCGGCACTGGCGGCGGTAGGTGCTTCCTATGCGCTGACCAATATCTTCATCTGCGTTGCCATTGGCGGCGGTATAGGCGCCTCTGTGATTGTAAGCCGATATTTCGGCGCAAAAGAATATGCGGAGATGAAAAATGCGATATTCACGGCCTGTCTGTCCTTCCTGGTTCTCAGCATTGTGCTTGGCGGTTTTGGCCTCCTTACCGGCAGAAGAATCCTGATGCTGCTGAATACCCCCGGCGACATACTGGATGTGGCAGCGGAATACCTGAATATTTATTTTTGCGGACTTCCGTTTCTCTTTATGTACAATGTATTTTCCGCCATGTTTAACGCCCTTGGAAAATCAAAAATTCCGCTGTGCTTCCTGATTTTTTCTTCGTTGTTTAATATAGGGCTGGATTTCCTTCTGGTGAAGCGGTTCGGTATGGGGGTAGCCGGTGTAGCATGGGCGACCTGGATTGCACAGGGCATTTCAGCAGTACTCTCTCTGTGCGTACTCTGCCTGGAATTGAAGAAACTTGGCGGCCGTAGTACGAAATACTATGATATGTCGGAGCTTCACAGTATGGCAAAAGTTGCTTTGCCGTCTATTTTACAACAATCTACCGTATCTATTGGTATGATGCTGGTCCAGTCGGTAGTAAACGGTTTCGGGACAGAAGCCCTGGCCGGCTTTTCGGCTGCCATGCGTGTGGAATCCATCTGCGTCGTTCCCATGGCAGGCATCGGAAACGCGCTCTCCTCCTATACTGCCCAGAATATCGGTGCCCGCAAACAGGAACGTGTTGTGGAAGGGTACCATGTGTCCCAATGGATGGTGGTGGCATGCGGCACGATTATCTGTGTGGTTCTGGAGTTGTTTCACAGGGGAATTATCCTGTTTTTCCTGGGGACAGAGGGGACGGATACAGCGGTTTCCACCGGGCAGGACTATCTGAATTTTATAGGATGGTTCTTCTGCCTGATTGGTTTTAAAATGACGGTAGACGGCCTGTTGCGGGGAGCCGGGGACATGAAGATGTTTACATTGGCCAACCTTGCGAATCTGTTTATCCGGGTGATGATTGCAGTCTGGCTGGCACCGCGCTTCGGAATCGAAATGGTCTGGTATGCGGTCCCTATCGGATGGTTTGTAAACTGGGCGGTATCCTATGCCGAATATCGAACCGGTAAGTGGCGCAAGATATACGGACAGGAAGCGACGCCTGCACGGTAAGCTTCCAGGTAACTTTGCCGCTGTTTGCGGCATCTGTATTTTACAGGCTGCAGGGAAATGTGCGTATTCACAAAACCGTTTATTGTGTACGCATTTTATTTCCCGGCAGCCCGTCCTTTTCAATTCGTATTCTGTTTCATATGATTCCCAAAGTAATGGTATTTCGGGAAAAACGCCCGGGATTATGCCTTATTTATACATGGGGCCGTAAGCAGCGCATGCCCGGTAGTCCTGTCCTTCCTTATCCATGCCGAAAGCATTCCATGCGGCGGGACGGAAAATCTTGTCCTCATCCACATTGTGCATGCATACAGGAATACGAAGCATGGAACACATGGTGATCAGATCCGCGCCGATATGGCCATAGCTGATGGCACCATGGTTGGCACCCCAGTTGTTCATCACATCGTATGCAGTCTTAAAGGCACCCTGGCCGGTTGTCCTGGGCGCAAACCAGGTGCAGGGCCATGTATAGTCCGTGCGCTTCCACAGCACATCCGTCACTTCCTCGGGAAGATGGATGGTCCAGCCCTCTGCGATCTGCAGCACGGGGCCAAGTCCCTTCACCAGATTCAAACGGATCATGGTAGCGGGCATCTCCGCCTCAGTCACAAAACGGGAAGAATATCCGCCGCCGCGGAAGTAGCCGCAGTCAGCATAATTCCAGGTAGTGGCCTTCATGATGGCCTTCTGGTCTTCCTCGGTAACTTCATACCAGGGCTTCATGATCCCGTTGCCCTGGGCGTCTTTGGCCTGTCCGTTGGCATCCAGGCATGCCGCGCCGGAGTTGATCAGGTGGATAAAGCCTCCTGCCTCTTTTGCCGCGCCATCCAGTTCATAGCCGGTAGCCTTCTTCACGGCCTCGGGACTCCAGTATGTACGCACATCCGCAAAAATCTGTGCCCGGTTGGTGAGCAGTTTCATGAACAGCATGCCCAGTCCGTTCAGCACGTCATTCTCCGTTGCCAGAACATAAGGCTCCCTTGCCCCGTTCCAGTCAAAGGAAGTATTCAGCATGGCCTCGGGGAAGTCACAGTTGGGGTAGAAGTCCGTCCACTGTCTCTGGCCCTGGAAACCTGCGGCGATGGCATTGTGCCCCACCATCTCCTCTTCTCTTCCCTCGGGCAGGTTCTTGTTGCCGTTCATCAGATCCTTGATGATACACATCATTTTAACTACAAATTCCCAGTCCTGATCCTTCTGCTCCCTGGTCTTCTGGATCTCTTCCGGATTCTTGTCAAATCCTTCAATGCAGTTCTCCTTCACCCAGGCCAGAGCCTTCTGGTATTCCTTCTCATCGTAAATGCCTTCCGTCATGCGGCGGATGATCTCCACCTCGTCCACGGATTCCACGCGCATGCCCAGATAATCCTCGATAAAGGCCGGGTCAATGATGGATCCGCCGATACCCATACAGATGGAACCGATCTGCAGGTAGGATTTGCCCCGCATGGTAGCTACTGCCACTGCCGCCCGTCCGAAGCGAAGCAGCTTTTCCTTCACGTCCTCAGGAATGGAGGTATCGTCTGCTTCCTGTACGTCATGTCCGTAGATACCGAACGCCGGAAGTCCCTTCTGAGCATGGGTAGCCAGTACGGAGGCCAGATACACTGCACCGGGACGCTCCGTGCCGTTGAAGCCCCAGACACCCTTGATGGTATTGGGATCCATGTCCATTGTCTCCGCGCCGTAGCACCAGCAGGGAGTAACGGTAAGGGTAATGTCCACGCCTGCCTTCCTGAACTTGTCCGCACATGCAGCGGTCTCTCCCACCCGGCCGATGGTGGTGTCTGCAATCACAACCTTCACCGGCTCACCGTTGGAGTAGCGCAGATTTTCCTCAAAAAGGGCGGCTGCCGCCTTTGCCATGTTCATGGTCTGATCTTCCAGTGATTCCCGCACCTTCAGCACGCCTCTTCTGCCGTCAATGGTAGGGCGGATACCAATCACCGGATAATCGCCAATCAACCTGTTCTCTGCCATTAAAATATACCTCCTCTAAAATGAATTGATTTTCCCTCTGCCTGGAATATCATTTCGATTACAGGGACACACCTGCCGTTCCCGTTCAATCTAGTCACATTATACCATAACAGCCATACATTTCAAGCTTTTTCCTGTATAAATGTACATAATAAATACAGGTGCATTAATGATATTCCGCATCTTTTCAGTTGTTTTCCCGCTTCCATGGCAGAAATTCCTCCGAGCACACCAGCGGATAATTTCCCGCATCATAATAAATCGGCAGTGTCTTTTCCGTTCCTACATTGGCACCGCATATAAAATAGGAGCCGTCTTTGGTCATAATGACGGTATTCTCATACTCCTTTTCATAATTCTCCCTGAATGTACCAATATCACGGCAATCCACATTATAGCTCATACGTCCTGTCCAGACCATGGCCACATCCTGGGCCACCAGTGTGGGAACCGGTACCACCACCCCTGTGGTTCCGCAGTTTCCGGCATAATTATCTCCCCATGTCCACAGGCTTCCGTCCTGCAGCAATGCCGCATGGTTGTAGGATCCTCCTGTCACCAGCGCCGCGTTTTCAAGCACCTTCTCCGGATAGGGGTAAAAGACTTCCCGATCCCTGCCATATCCCACCACCCCGAAAATCCAGACCGAGTCATCGATTTTCATACAGGCCACGTCGCTGCGGCCGCAGCGGGCATAGGCCACATCCTCCATAAGCAGACATGGTTCTGTTACATTATGCGCTTTTCGATTCACATGCTTCATCCATTCTTCCTTCTCATATCGCGGCAGCGCGCCGCTTCCGCCGTTTCCCATACCGTATAGTTTGTGATCTGCTGTCAGGTATATGGTAAAACCACTTTGAGAACAGTCCACATGAATGACATTTTCCGCTATTTTTACCATATCCTTATGAAGATAAAAATCCTGGTCATGAGTTCCCTGGCCCAGCTGTCCATAGTAATTTTCCCCGCATCCCCACAAGATCCGATCTTCATCAATATAATAGAGATTGAAAGGGGTTCCGGTATTGGTGATATAATAATCCTCTATGTCCAGTTCTACCCTGTATCCGGAGTCTGCCGGAGTCTCTGTCTGCCCGTTTTCTGCTGATTTCAGAGAGCTGTCCCTGTTATCCGTGTCTGATAATCGCTTATCAGTGTCTTTCCTTCGATTCTCCCCTGCTGCGGTAAATGCCGTCTCCCGAAAAGCCCCGAAGCAGGCAACTCCCAGAATGCAGATCACGAGGACTGACAGGCATGGGCCATACCCCCGCCTGCCCTGCAAGATTCCTTTTAGTCTTTTCTCCAGGAATCTCCGGGCGCCTCCCGCCGATGATGCCATGCTTCCGGCCGGCCGGTCGCGGCAGACACATGCGGCCGCGGCCAGCAGGCTCTCCCCGTACCGGTATCTTGCTTCAGGCGACAGCTTTCTGACAACCCCGGCATCACAGGCCAGTTCTCCGTCCTGCCTGGAAGCAAAGTAGGCCCACCACACAAAAGGATTGTGCCATTGGAGAATCAGGCAGATTACCCGCAGAAGCTGCCAGTACGGATCTCCTGCCCTAAGGTGCTGCAGTTCATGCCGGATCACATTCTCTATCACATCCGGATCCCTCAGCCCGTCCATATCCGCATAAACTGCCGGCGAAAAAACACCTGCCAGGCAATTATATCCGGGCATATGATATAACGGAATTCCGTTTGGAAGCGTCCCTGCCCTCTTTCTTCCAACCTTCAGAATCATGGAAAGCCGTATATTATTCGCCGTAAAATAGATAGCCATGGCCGCAGCTCCCGCAAGCCACAGAAGGATAAGCAGGTGCCGGACAGTATTCGTTGCCTGCGGCCTGGCGGCAATTCCCGCCTGTTTCGCTTCCTCCGGCGCTGCGTTTTCCGCCTGTGCCGCGTGCTTCTGCCCCGCCCCTATTCCTGCTTCCTGCAATTCTACGGTTTCCGCCTGCTCCGC
>CAJULV010000005.1:74134-78118 GCA_910587555.1 uncultured Acetatifactor sp. | reverse complement strand
GTGCTTCTGCCCTGCCCCTATTCCTGCTTCCTGCAATTCTACGGTTTCCGCCTGCTCCGCGTGCTTCTGCCCTGCCCCTATTCCTGCTTCCTGCAATTCTACGGTTTCCGCCTGCCCTCCTGCCTTCCAGCCCTGCTTCCCGCTTCCCGCCTCCGTTTCTGTTCCCTCTGCCTTTTCTCCGAAGACAGCGCTTTCCCGGAAAAGCTCTTCTGCCGCCGTTTCCTTCCCGTACCGCTCCGCAAACCCGAAGGCATCCGGCACTTCCGGTAAAAACTCTATTCTGACTGGTACCAGTATCCGCAGGGCCACAAAAATCCATAGAAAATACCGGATTCCGGGCTTCAGACGCCGCAGCAGCACCCGGCTGACTACAAGGATCAGAATCGTCAGTACTGCCGCCTCTGCCGTAATCCGGCTTAACTCTAATAATTTCATACATCCTCCCTTCAGGTGTTCTCCCCGTCTTCCCGGGGCTTAAGCGCATCCAGTACCTTTCGTATCTCCTGAATATCCTCCTGGGAAAGCGCATTCTCCTGGGCCATGGCAGAAATCATCAATCCCAGTCTGCCATGATAAAAATTCTGCAGAAATGTACTTCTCTCCTTTTTTGCAACGGCTTCTTCCGAATGTATCGGCAGATAGTATCGGGTCCGCCCTTTCTGTTCATAGGTGACAAGCTCCTTTGTTTCCATTCTTCTCAGAAAGGAAATCACCGCCTGTTTACTCCATCCTGTCTCCTGCTCCAGTTTCCCCGTGATCTGCATGACAGACATGGGGCCTTCCCTCCAGAGCAGACGGAGCAGCTTTTGTTCGGATTTTGTTATGTTTGTCTCTTTCCTGTTCATTCTCTGCCTCTTTCCGTCTTCGATATTGCCTGATCAAAATTATACAGGATGACAGCTCATTTGACAATCCTTTTTGGTAACAAAAAAGTTTACAAATTGAACTTTTGACAGATTGGAAAAAGATTTGTTTGCATATTCTGCCCGGTTGTGCTATAGTTGCTTTAGCGCTTTAAACTTGCAGTGTGCGACAGTCCTCTTTTCCGGCCTGTTCTGCCGCCGCACAGGGCAAATGCTGCTGTCAGCTCTTTTCACAGGAAACCTCATTTGGAAAGGGGCATTCGCAGTGAAATCAAACCTACATACAGGAGGCATTATGAAACTACTATTACTCATCATCTACTTTGCAGTACTCATCGCCATCGGCCTTTACTGCCGCAAACACGCTACAGATGTCAACGGTTTTGTCCTGGGCGGCCGCTCCGTAGGGCCCTGGCTCACCGCCTTTGCCTACGGCACATCTTATTTTTCCGCAGTGGTATTCGTGGGATATGCAGGACAGTTCGGATGGAAATACGGTATCGCAGCCACCTGGGCCGGCATCGGCAACGCCGTCATCGGCTCTCTGCTGGCCTGGGTCATTTTAGGACGCCGGACCCGCATCATGACACAGCATCTGGATTCCGCCACCATGCCCCAGTTTTTCGGAGAACGTTTCGGCAGCGGCTCCTTGAAAATCGGAGCTTCCGCCATTATTTTCATCTTTCTGATTCCCTACACCGCCTCCCTTTACAACGGCCTTTCCAGGCTCTTCGGCATGGCCTTTGACATTGACTATTCCGTGTGTATTCTGCTGATGGCAGTTCTGACGGCAGTCTACGTCATCGCAGGCGGGTATATGGCCACAGCCATCAATGATTTTATACAGGGCATCATTATGCTGGTGGGAATCGTCACGGTCATCGCTGCCGTGCTGAAAAGCAAGGGAGGCTTTATGGCTGCCCTGGATAACCTGGCAAGGGTGACGGACGAATCCGTGACCTCCACACCGGGGATTTTTGCCTCCTTTTTCGGGCCGGATCCCTTAAACCTGCTCTTTGTGGTGCTGCTGACCTCTCTCGGCACCTGGGGACTGCCCCAGATGGTCCAGAAATTTTATGCTATCAAAAACGAGCAGTCCATCAAAAAAGGAACCATCATCTCCACCCTGTTTGCCCTGGTTGTGGCCGGGGGAAGCTATTTCCTGGGCGGCTTCGGCAGATTGTTCTCCGATCAGGTCGACGTGGCTGCCAATGGCTTTGACTCCATTATCCCCACCATGCTGTCCGGACTTTCCCCCATGCTCATCGCACTGGTGGTGATTCTGGTGCTGTCCGCCTCCATGTCCACCCTGTCCTCTCTGGTCATCGCTTCCAGTTCCACTTTGACCATTGACTTTCTGAAGGTATTGGTTTTCAAGAAAATGGAGGAGAAAAAGCAGGTGCTGACCATGCGGATCCTCATTGTGGTATTCATCGCCATTTCCTCTGTTCTGGCGCTGATCCAGTACAAGAGCTCCGTGACCTTTATTGCCCAGCTGATGGGTGTATCCTGGGGTGCACTGGCTGGGTCCTTCCTGGCTCCCTTCCTGTATTCCCTGTATTCCAGGAAGGTGACCAAGGCTTCCTGCTGGGTCTGCTTTCTGTTCAGTTCCGTATTGATGATTGCCAATATTTTCTTCCGTTCCTCCTTCCCGGCTATCATGCAGTCGCCCATTAACTGCGGTGCCATTGCCATGCTCGCCGGACTGGTTATCGTGCCTGTGGTAAGCCTTTTCACCCCCGGGCCGAACAAAAAGCTGGTGGACAATGCCTTTGCATGCTACGAAAAGAAAACGGAAGTATCCCAGAAGACAGCCCTGGGAAGTTCCAAATCATAATAATAGGGTAGTTATGCCGAATTGAATTATGGCAGTAATGACCGCCGTCTCCGCTTTTGGCAAGGCAAACCCTAAAAAAACCCCCTGCGGAAAAGCCGCAAGGGGGGTTTTTTAGAGAAACTCTCTTTTTCTTTGAGTTCCCTTTCATTGTTCGATTATAAATCCCTGTCACTTATTGCACGGTTTAGCCATTTTGTGCTATCAGTTATTGATCAGCTTGTCATCTTCATTGTTCCAGCTGTAAAGCTTCCTGATATCCTCGCCCACCTTCTCAGCGGGATGTTCTGCCGCCAGCTTTCTCATGGCTTTGAAATGAACCTGACGTCCTGCGGGAGACATGTCAAGCAGGAATTCCTTTGCAAAGGTCCCGTCCTGGATATCGCTCAAAATCTTCTTCATTGCCTTCTTGGTATCCTCAGTGATGATCTTAGGCCCGGTAATGTAGTCGCCGTACTCCGCGGTGTTGGAGATGGAATACCGCATTCCCGCAAAGCCGCTCTGATAGATCAGATCCACGATCAGCTTCATTTCATGGATACATTCAAAATAAGCGTTTCTCTCGTCGTAACCGGCCTCTACCAGAGTCTCGAAGCCTGCCTGCATCAGGGCGCAGACACCGCCGCACAATACGGCCTGCTCACCGAAGAGGTCTGTCTCTGTCTCGGTGCGGAAGGTCGTCTCCAGGACGCCTGCCCTTGCACCGCCGATGCCCAGCGCATAAGCCAGGGCGATATCCTGCGCCTTGCCGGTGGCATCCTGCTCCACGGCGATCAGGCAGGGAACACCCTTGCCTTCCTGGTACTCGCTTCTCACGGTATGGCCGGGTCCCTTGGGCGCGATCATGGTAACGTCCACGTAAGCGGGCGGTACGATGCAGCCGAAGTGGATGTTGAAGCCATGGGCAAACATCAGCATGTTGCCCTCCTCCAGGTTGGGTTCAATGTCGTTCTTGTACAGGTCAGCCTGCTTCTCGTCATTGATCAGAATCATGATAATATCAGCCTGCTTTGCCGCTTCGGCCGCGGTAAATACCTCAAAGCCCTGCTTTACAGCCTTGTCCCATGACCTGGAGCCTTCATACAGACCGATGATCACATGGCATCCGGACTCCTTCAGGTTCAGCGCATGTGCGTGTCCCTGGCTGCCGTAGCCGATAATTGCGATGGTCTTTCCTTCCAGAAGGGATAAATTACAGTCTTCCTGATAAAAAATTTTTGCCATTTTCTTTTCCTCCTATTATATGCCAGTACATGCCAGGACCATCCAGCGGAGTGATTTCCGGCC
>CAJULV010000005.1:53116-74034 GCA_910587555.1 uncultured Acetatifactor sp. | reverse complement strand
GCTGAAAAACTGCGTCCGTTAATCCTCCGGGTCCTGGGCATTCCCTGGCGGGGTTTTATATGCCAGTACATGCCAGGACCATCCAGCGGAGTGATTTCCGGCCGCTGAAAAACTGCGTCCGTTAATCCTCCGGGTCCTGGGCATTCCCTGGCGGGGTTCTATACCAGTACATGCCAGGACCATCCAGCGGAGTGATTTCCGACCCTGACAATTCCCGGGGGTTTTTGTTCCGCAGAACGTGTAAGCCTGCAGAACTTTATATAACTGACAGGTTATCCCTGGAGCTAATCAACAGTAATGACGGGTTCAGTGCCTCTGCTCAGTCCGGCGATTCCGGTTCTCGCCTGTTCCAGAATCTCGTATCCTTCCAGCAGGTCAATAAACGCCTCAATCTTCTGCTGGTTGCCGGTAAGTTCAATCATCAGGCTCTCCGGCGCCACATCTATGATTTTAGCGCGGAAAATATCTGCCACTGCAATGATGCCCTGCCGTTGCTCTGCCGTTGCGCGCACCTTAATCATAATCAGCTCACGGTAGACGCTCTTTTCCGGTTCCAGCTCTTTGATATTCCGCACATCCTCAAGCTTCGACACCTGCTTCTCAATCTGCTCCAATATCTCGTCGTCGCCGGAAGCTACAATTGTAATTCGTGTGATCCGGGGATCCGACGTGACACCTGCGGTAATGCTTTCCACATTATAGCCTCTTCTGGAAAAAAGCCCTGAAATACGACTCAGAACACCGGAGGTATTGTTTACAAGAAGCTGAAATACTTTGGAATGTATTTCTTCCGTTTTCTGCATATTTATTCACCTTTCTATTTACAATTATCCGGACATTACACCGCTGCAGTTTGGCTTCAGCCTGTCCGCCCTGCAGCCATCCACCGACTTGCGATCAGGTTCTGCTGCAAAACTCTTCCGATATCATATCAAGTTCCCGGAAAAATGTCAATAAAAACAGTAAATATCTGGTATCAATATCTGATATCAGTATTTATAAATATGCGGAAAGGCATTCTGAATCCACTCTATTTTGCCGTTCTGAATTCCGATTACATCATACCGTACGGCGATGTTCATCCCCATCCTGCGGGAATATCTGTAATAATCCGCTGCCCTGCATATTCGGCATTGTTTCCGGTAATTCACTGCTTCCAGGGCATATCCGGAGCCTGACGAGCTTCTGTATTTTACTTCCACAAAGACCAGATACCCCTGGTGAAAGCCAATCAGATCGATTTCCCCTTGCCTGCATCGAAAGTTTTTCTCCGTAATCCGCATGCCGTTTCGGGTAAGATATTCCGCTGCCAGGCTTTCCCATTCCGCACCTGTTTTTCGTTTATTCAAATGCTGCTCCTACCTTTTCATCTTGGCACGTATCTTGTCCATGGAATCTACAAATACCAGTATCTCCGCAACCACCTCGTACAACTCCGGCGGAATCGAATCTCCGATATCCAGCCTGGACAACGTATCGGCAAGCTTGTCATCTCTGTGGACGGGTACATCGCTTTCCCGGGCTTTCTCGATGATTCTTTCCGCCAGCACGCCTTTTCCGCTGGCAATTACCCTGGGGGCCTCGTCGGAAGGGTCATATTCCAGAGCGATGGCCTGTTTTACCTTTTCCTGATTCTCCTGTTTTCCATTCATGTTCCGAGTTCCTCCCTTTACTGATACCGGTACCCGCCTGCCTGCATTTTTGAGCCATCGGCATCTGCCGCGCCTGTCCTGACATACTGTCGCTACAGCCTGCCTCTGGCGGAAGACACAGATGTAATCCTGCGTAAAATCTGCCTCCAGCGGAACACATAGATGTAAGGTGTAAAACCTGCCTCCGCAGCTTTACAGTCAGTGGAATCTGCGGCATGCGGCATTACGTGCGCACATCAAAGGCATAGTGGGAAAGCATGATGCCCCTGTTCTGCCGAAGGACAGGCTCCAGACCGCCCTTTGTAGACTCATTTTCCGCTTTTTCACGGAGGACCATGGAGAAACTGCAGTCATATCCCCGCTTCTGAAGGCGGCTGGTCAGAGTGTCCATATGCTGTGCCATAAAGTCTATCATCTCATCGTCACGGAGATAAAAACGTGTATTCGCTTTGCTGCCCTTCAGGGAGACATATACGTCAACAGGGCCAAGATTCGCCATATCCAGATGAAGAAGCGCGCTTACGGTACCGTCCGGGCTTGACAGTTTCTTTTTGTTGGTGTATACATAGAGTTCGCCCTGTGTATCCCGTTGCTGCAGCCGCAGGGGCAGCTGTACATAGGTGTACATCTGGTTCAGCTGCTGCAGGAAGTCGATATTCTGGGACATGGACGTAACCGCCCTGTAGGCCGTGCTTTCAGACTGGCCTGCGTTTTCCAGGGCACTGCCCAGGCCTTTCAGCTGCCTCTCCAGCTTATGGTACATTTCTTCCACCTTGCCCGGGGAAGATACTTCTTCGGGGCGAAGCATCCAGTTATTTTTCAGATGGGTTGATAAAAGCGTGCGGAATTTTGCCCCGGAAAACATTTTCTGCAGCAATTTCATGGATTCTGTAGAAAATTTTGCCGTTTCCGCCAGCGTATTCAGAACGGAAAAAAACTGCCCTGCATCCGTTTCTCCCGCGGCAAAACGAAGGATTTCGCTTCGCAGGGCCACGGCACGCTCTTCCGGTAAATGCATGGTGAGTTCCAGGGCATCCAAAGCGACGGCAGAGCGCAGATTCTGCGGTATTGCATCTGCCGTTCCCTCTCCGGGAAGGACAGCCGTGTTTTGAACCTCCGCTGCGTCATTTTCCTCCTGGAGGACATGCATCCTGCCTTCGCCGCCCAGCATCACGTTCCCGTCAGAGATGCCGTCTGCCGGCAAAGGAATTTGTGCCTCAAGTTCTGCCATGGTTTTCTGTATGATTTCTCCGGATAAGGTGCCGGACAGCGGGTTTCCGCTTTCATCTGCTGCAAGAGAGTCCCCCGGAATCGGGAAGTCTTCCCGAATGGCCGTTCCGCCGGACGGATTCTGCCCGGAAAGGCCGGAAACCGCATCGGGAGCCGCCTGCCCCGGTATGGCGGCGGCAGACTCCTCCGAAGTGGCCATGCCGCCGTTCTCCTGTATCAGCTGAAGCACTTCCTGATACAGCTTTACCGCTCCGGCAGTATCTCCCTGTGCCGTCATTGTATCGAAAACCTCCGGCAGCGCTTCCAACACGGTATCCATTCCCTGGGTCAACTGGTGGTTCAGGTTCCTGTAGGAAACCATCTGATTCAAATTGGCCTCGTTCACAGGCATCTGGAGTTTGTGAAGGCTGATAACATCCGAGATTTCCGCCTGCGGAAAACCTGTAATCTCCCTAAATATCTGCTGCAGGCTGTTTCGATTGACAGACATCCCGGCAGCCATCAGCTGTTCCGTCATATCGATGGAAACCCTGTTCACCGGGAGTCCTGCCATATCAAGCGCCTTCAGCACATTCGTATCTGTGGCGACATTGGTAAAGAGCGGACTCAGCATAAGGGTGCTGCCGTTATTTTTGACTTCGAAGGTCATGTTTTTTCCGATTTCGATATTCATATTCCTGTCAACTCTGGCGCTGAGCAGAATATCCTCCGGAAGCCTGATCTGGACCTCGCTTCCGTTTCTGGAGACAATTTCACCGCTGATTGTCTGTCCGGGCACAAGAGAGCGTATCTGCCGGTTCGCCTGCTCCGTCTGCGCCGGCGTCGGCTGAGAAGTGCGGGAAGCGGTGTCGGTTCGTACCTCCCCCGAAAATAATTGTGAAAGTTTCATATTTACCCATTCTCTATTCCGTTTGTGCATCTGACCTTCCGATGCCGGCGGCCGCGGGTTCGTAAACACCCCGGGCATCAGATACGCACATGCTGTTTTCAGTTCCCTGCCGATTACATCAGGCAAAATTTTTGAGAAAGCTTTTTCTGTGTATGGGTGTGGGTCCGTATTTCTGCAGGGACTCTATATGTCCCTGGCTTCCGTAGCCCTTATTTTCAGAAAATCCATATTCCGGGTATATTTGGTCGTAATCCCGCATTATCCTGTCCCTGGTCACTTTGGCGACAATGCTGGCGGCTCCGATTGTGATGCTTTTGGCGTCGCCCTTGACAATGGGTACCTGGGGGAGGGAAATATCCGGAATCCGTACCGCATCGTTCAGCAGGATTCCGGGAGCAGGCCGCAGTTTGCCAATTGCCTCACGCATGGCTTCATAGGTGGCCTGCAGAATATTGATTTCGTCGATCCGTTCCGGAGAAGCATAACCCACCGCCCAGGAAACGGCCTGCTCCGTGATGACAGAATAAAGTTCCTCTCTCTTTTTTTCGGAGAGTTGCTTGGAATCATTTATATATAAAATGCGGCATCTTTTGGGAAGTATCACCGCACCGGCAACCACAGGCCCGGCAAGGGGTCCTCTTCCCGCTTCGTCCACTCCGCAGATATAGTCATATTCACCATACTGCTCCTCGTAAACGCGAAGTGTTTCAATCCTGGCGCGCTCCTTTTCCAATTCCGCCAGGCGCTTTTTCGCCGTTTCCGTCAATTTCCGGACGCCCAGGCGCTCATCCCCGGAGTAGGTATTTATAAAATCAGGCAGCTCCTGCACAGACGCTGCCTGAAGAATTTTCTTTATCTCAATGATACTCTGCATAGCCGGCCTCCTCTTATCAGAAACTGTATTGCAGGATACAGCCTTTCATTGCCCGTTATTGATGTTTCAATATGCCCAGTTTATTCAGCGGCCAGATACGGATCCAGGCCCTGCCGATAATATCTTCTCTCTTGATATTTCCCACGATTTCCGTGCGGCTGTCCATGCTGCTATTTCGGTTGTCTCCCATGACAAAGTATTCATCTTCGCCAAGTATAATCGGATTGGCGGCAATCCCTACCGTCTCCGCACGTATAATCTCTCTGCCGTAATTTTCGGGAAGGACTTCCCCGTTGATATAAATGGTTCCCTGTTCGTCAATCTGTACCGTCTCCCCGGGAAGGCCGATGATTCTCTTGATATAAAAAGTATTCTCCTGATATTTAAAAGGAAATACAATAATGTCATATCTCTGGGGATCCCGGAAACGATAGGAAATCTTATCCACAATCAAATTGTCGCCGTTGGACAGCATGGGTTCCATGGAAGAGCCGTCTACCTCCGTCCGCTGCCCTATAAATGTGATCACCAGCCAGGTCAGGCATAGAACACCCAGCAGGTAGACAAGGGTGCTTATCATTTCTTTCATTACCTTATTCATTGTGTATTCTCCCTGTTTCCTCCCACAGCAGCACACCGCTTACGGGATCTTAATAAAATACCGTTTTCCGGAACCGTGCCGGCTGCCGTCATTCTGCCTGTTTACAGCCAGAAACATGTGTCAAACCAGGCCCTCCGGCCGTTCCAGGGTAATCCTCCCCAGCCTTCCGCTCCGAAAATCATCCAAAAGCAGCCCGGAAGCCTTCTTCAGGTCCAGGGCTTCCCCCTTCAGGAAGCATCCTCTGCTGCGGGCGATTTCTTCCAGCGTGGCAGGCGCATCTGCTCCCCATGTAATTCCGTAACGCCCGGTCACGGAATCCGGATAAGACATCCTGAGGCTGTCAAGCAGTTCACAAGCCAGCTCATCGATAATGACAATCTCGTCATTCATGGAGCCGATAAAGGCAAGATGCATTCCTACAACTCTGTCTTCAAATTTTGGCCACAATATACCCGGCGTGTCAAGCAGCTCCAGTTTGCTGTTGAGGCGTATCCACTGCTTTCCCTTCGTAACGCCCGGTTTATTGCCTGTCTTCGTACAGGCCCTTCCTGCGAAAGAATTGATAAATGTAGATTTTCCCACATTGGGAATCCCCACCACCATTGCCCGGACAGGGCGGTTTAAAATACCGCGTTTCCTGTCCCTTTCGATTTTTTCCGCACAGGCCTTCTGTACCAGGGCGTTAATTGCCTTAATTCCGGCTCCGGTTTTGGAATTCACCTCCAGGACATAGACGCCTTCTGATTCCATATGGTTGCGCCACTGCTGATTCC
Organism: uncultured Acetatifactor sp.; assembly: GCA_910587555.1. GTDB lineage: Bacteria > Bacillota > Clostridia > Lachnospirales > Lachnospiraceae > Acetatifactor. The sequence continues at coordinate 68,015 of CAJULV010000005.1, read as the reverse complement.
GGATTTCGTCCGCCAGATCCGATTTATTCAGGAGTACGATTCTGGACTTTCCCCTGCCCAGCTCATTGATATCTGGATTCCGGCTGGAAACCGGTATTCTGGCATCCACAAGTTCTATAATCAAGTCGATCAGTTTTATGTTTTCCTGCATCATACGCTTTGCTTTTGTCATATGGCCAGGATACCATTGATAATTCATATCTATTTTACAAAGCCCATGCCTGCTTCCTCGCAGGAGGCATGGAACCATACCTTTCCTATCATATCCTCTTCTCTCACTGGTCCTATGTTGGGAGAACGGCTGTCCTCGCTGTTGCCCGGATTATCACCGATGCAGAAATATTCGCTGTTCTGTACGGTGAACTCGACGGCGGCAATTCCGGCATCCGCCAGCTTTTCCATAACCCAGGGACTCTCTTCGCCGTTCACATACAGGATACCGCCGCTGATCAGCACCCTGTCCCCCGGAACCGCCACCACACGCTTTACATAATAGTGTGCGTTCTCGTTTCCGTTTGGCAGAAACACCACCACATCTCCCCTTTTCGGAGATGAGATCAGATAGAGAAAAGAATTGATATAAATGCGCTGCCCGTTATATAATGTAGGTTCCATGGACACCCCAACCACATTGGTAGCTACTCCCAGAAATACATTCAATACAACTGCAATGAAAACAGCGGTAAAAATCCCAAACATCCAACTGAAAATCTCTTTCACATGGGCAGAACTGATTTTTCTCTTTTTCCGGTTATAAAAGCTGAGACCTCTCTTTTTTGCCATATTTTATGATGATTCGGAATGGCTACGGGACCATTCGTCATACTCCTTTTATACATAAAAAGGACAACTACCCAAGTAATTGCCCTCCTGTCCGCTTATTTTACGGCTTCTTTTACCTTTGCCTTCTTACCGACACGGCTTCTCAGGTAGTTCAGCTTAGCACGCCTTACCTTACCTCTTCTGACCACCTCAATCTTCTCCACATTGGGGGAATGCAGCGGCCATGTCTTCTCGACACCGATACCATTGGAAGTCTTCCTGACAGTGAAAGTCTCACGGTTGCTTCCGCCCTGCCTCTTCAGCACGATACCCTCAAATACCTGGATTCTCTCGCGGTTTCCTTCCTTAATCTTACCGTAAACCTTCACGGTATCGCCTACATTGAAGTCGTCAACTGCCTGCTTCAACTGCGCAGCTTCAATTTCTCTGATAATGTCACTCATTATGAGCCTCCTTTATAAAATGGATGTTCTTAATACCGGATCTTTCGCTCCCCCGAAAACAAACAATCTGCAGAACGCAGTTTTGCTACCTTATAACTTGCTTCCGGAAATCGAAATGCCGCAGCAACAGGGTTTCGAAGAACCCTATTACTTGGTAACAGAGGACCACCTTTTTCACAACATTAAAATTTTAGCATATTCAGGTGCTATTTGCAAGTGTTTTTTCCAGCCACCAAAAAGTTTTTTCGGCTCTGTAAAACCCGAGTTTTTCCTGGAGCTTTATGGAAGCGGTATTTTCTGCCGATATCTGTCCGTATGGCGTCCAACCCTTTTCCAGCATGCGGTTCACGGCACAGGCTTCCAGTGCAGCCGCGATTCCCTGCCGCCGGAACGGTTCCTCCACAAACAGCATGCCCAGGCTTCCTTCCGAGTGGATGCCCGCAAAACCCACTATGCGTTCCTCCGCAAACGCACCGTACATGGCGCCTGCCTGAATGCGCGCACGGATATATTCACTGTCGACGCCGGGACCACCGGCATCATCACAGTACCTGCCGCATACATAGGGCAAATGGTCCGGGGTAAGCGGACGGATGTCCCTGTACCTTACAGGCAGCACTTCCCTTCGGGTATACAGCATCTGGACATAGGGTCCGTAAGCTTTAAAACGGCGCTGTACCAGAAGCTCTTTCAGGCAGAAATCCGATACCATCACCAGCTCCGTATCTTCAGGCAGTTTCTCGGCGATTGTGATTCCCGCCGCCTCGTCCGCCGCAATTGCCATACAGGTTTTGCATCTGCGGTTATGGAGGAGGACGGTGGAAACCGCGTCGGAATAGAGAATTTCCGCCTGTCCGCGGGCCAGGCCCTCCATCATATGGATATTGTTGCGCTTGTGTACCGCAAGCCGTTTTATCAGCTGCTGCTTCTCCTGATATTTTCGATATAAATCGGGACGCCTGGCGGAGGTGCGCTGCTTTGCCTGCTCCAGCCGCCATTCCGTCACCTTTTTGTGATTGCCGGACAAAAGCACTTCGGGAACTTTCCTGCCATGCCATTGCTCCGGGCGGGAATACTGCGGATACTCCAGCAGGTCATTGTGGAAGCTTTCCTCCTCAGACGAGAAATCATTGCCCAGGACGCCAGGAATCAGCCTTGCAATGGCGTCTATCATCACCATGGCGGGGAGTTCTCCGCCGGTAAGGACATAATCGCCTATGGATATGTAGTCAGTAACGGTTTCCTCCAGCACACGTTCATCGATACCTTCGTAGTGCCCGCAGATAAAGACAAGTTCATCTTCTTTCGCCAGTTCTTCCGCCTTTGCCTGGGTAAAGGGAATTCCCTGTGGGGTTACATAGATCGTCCGGATTTTCTTCCCGCCGGTCACAGCTTTATGTGCATCATAAACGGGCTGGGCCTGCATAAGCATACCGGCTCCGCCGCCATACGGATAATCATCCGTCTTTCCATGTCTGTCTGTGCTGTAGTCCCGGATATTGACCGCATTCAGTGAGATAATATTTTTTTCGCATGCCCTCCCGATGACGCTGGGGCTTAAACCCTGTACAATCATCTCGGGAAACAGGGTCAGTACATGAAATCTGGTTGTGCGCATCACGTTTCGTCCAACAATCCTTCCAAAATGTGTATTTTGATAAAACCGCTCTCCACATCCACGTCCAGTATACATTGCTTAATGGCAGGCAGAAGAAACTCTTTTCCGCTGTGGAGCCTGACGGCATATACATCGTTAGCGCCTGTCTCTATTACGTCATATAATGTACCAATTTCCGCATTTTCTTCATCCAATACCGTCAATCCGATGAGGTCCGCAATAAAATACTCGTCCCTGGACAGACGCACAGCACTGCTTCTTGGCACCATAAGAGAGCATTTACGGTACTTTTCTGCCGCCTCCATGGTGTCGATTCCCTTGAATTTCAGGATTGCAAACTGCTTGAAAAATTTCACGCCCTCTATTTCCAGAATTTCCCCGCCAGCCATTTCAGGCAGGCTGGCGGAAGCCGCCCCCCGGGATGAACGGCCGTCACCGGAAGCCGACGGCCTTTTGATGATGACGTCCTTCAGCCGCCGGAAGCGCCTGACATCATCTGTGGTTGGATATACCTTGACCTCACCGCGTACTCCGTGGGCGGAAGTAATGATGCCAACTTGAAAAAACTGTTCCATATCGTCCTCCTGTTCAGTGCTTTTTTCTTCCAAAGTAAAATAAGGAGGAACCGGTATGCGTTCCTCCCAAGCATTGTCCTGCAGACGGTGAAATCAGTAGGCGCCTTTGTCCAACCGCACTCCGGCACTTCTTTTCACCCTATAATCTCCACATCCACATTTACCTTGTCTCTGGATGCTGCCGCTTTTACAACGGAACGAATTGCCTTTGCAATGCGTCCCTGCTTTCCGATTACCTTTCCCATATCAGCGGATGCCACATGAAGCTCGAGAACCGTATTGCGCCCCTCGGTCTTCTCTGTCACATTCACTTCATCCGGATTATCCACAAGCGACCTGGCAATCACTTCCACCAATTGTTTGGAATGTTTTTCTTCCATCATAAGCCACCTCCCAGGGATAAGAATTTATTTTTCGATTCCTGCCACCTTGAAAAGTTTGCCTACCACTTCTGTGGGCTGTGCGCCGTTTGCCAGCCATTTCTTTGCCAGCTCTTCGTTGATTTTGAAGGTGCTGGGATCCGTGCTGGGATCATAGGTTCCGATTTCTTCAATGAATCTGCCGTCTCTGGGAGAACGGGAATCAGCCACTATGATTCTATAAAAAGGAGCCTTCTTCTGTCCCATTCTTCTCAATCTGATCTTTACTGCCATTTTGCTACCTCTTTCTGCCGTATCGGCTTATTGTATCATTTTGTTTTTATGAAAAGGAGCTGTGTTCTCCCTGTTCATCGTTAGATCGGTTCCGCACCGGTAAAACCGGCAGGATTTTGAGCACCTCGTCAGAACGGAAACCTGCCGCCGCCCATACCGGGGAAACCGCCGAATCTGCCTCTCCCCTTTTTACCGCCGCCGAATTGTTTCATCATTTTCTGGCTCTGTTCAAACTGCTTGATGAAGCGGTTGACCACTGCAATGTCCACGCCTGCGCCTTTTGCAATACGGTGCTTTCTGCGGGGGTTCAGTATTTTGGGATTCCTGCGTTCTTCCTTTGTCATGGACAGAACGATGGCTTCCATCTGGCGCAGCTGCTTTTCGTCAATCAGGGAATCCAGTTCGGCGCCTTTTATTCCCATACCGGGAAGCATGCTCAGAATACTGGACAGGCCGCCCATATTGCGCATCTGCTTCATGCTCTCCAGATAGTCCTCAAAATCGAACTTCCCCTTCTTCATGCGGCCGGCCATTTCGCGGCCCTTATCTTCATCTATGTCAATGCTTTCCTGGGCTTTTTCAATCAGGGAAAGCACATCCCCCATACCGAGAATCCGGTTTGCCATGCGGTCAGGGTAAAACTGCTCCATATCGGAAAGCTTCTCCCCCATACTCACGTACAGGATAGGTTTTCCGGTTACCGCTTTTACCGAAAGGGCGGCACCGCCCCTGGTATCGCCGTCCATTTTAGAGAGGACAACACCGTCGACGCCCACCTTCTCGTCAAATTCCCTGGCCACGTTTACCGCATCCTGACCGGTCATGGCATCTACCACCAACAGAGTCTGATGTACGGTAACCCTTTCCTTGATTTCCAGGAGTTCCGTCATCATGTCTTCGTCTATATGAAGCCGGCCTGCCGTATCCAGGATGACTACATTATGGCCGTGCTTCTCTGCGTATTTGATTGCCTCTTCCGCAATTTCAGGAGGCTTATGATCCGTGCCCATGGTGAACACATCCACTTCCTGCTTCTTGCCGTTAATCTGCAGCTGTTCGATGGCAGCCGGCCTGTAGATATCGCAGGCGGCCAGAAGTGATTTCTTGCCCTTCAGCTTCAGTTTTCCGGCAATCTTTGCCGTGGCAGTGGTCTTACCGGCACCCTGGAGGCCCGCCATCATGATGACGGTAATGGCTTTGCCGGGCTGCATGGCAATCTCGGTGGTCTCACTTCCCATCAGGCGGATCATCTCTTCGTTTACAATCTTGATTACCATCTGCCCCGGATTCAGACCGTTCATCACATCCTGGCCGATGGCGCGGTCCTCCACCGTTTTGACGAACTGTTTAACCACTTTAAAGTTAACATCCGCCTCCAGCAGGGCCATCTTAACTTCCTTCATGGCGGCTTTTACATCCGCTTCCGTCAGGCGGCCCTTGCTTCTTAAATTTTTAAACACATTTTGAAGTTTATCTGTTAAGCTTTCGAATGCCACCTGTGACTCCTTATCCTGTCTCGCTGCCGTTTTCTGTCTTTCATTTGTAATTTGCCTGTTATATAACGTGGAAATATCCGTTTGTCCGCTGCAACTGCCCTGTGCCTTCGGAGCAGGCAGCAATGCACAGGCTTTCGCGCAGCCGGGCTGCCTGTCTCACAACTCCTCCATCAACTCGTCGCACAGCATTTGTATGGTCTGCAGGCACTCTTGGTTGCCTGTGCCTGCCTCCTCCGCTGATGCCAGCCGCTGGATTTCATCGACAGTCTTCCGGGCCTGCGTAAAACGCTCCAACAGATGAAGCTTACTCTCATAGCCCAGGAGAATCTTTTCACAGCGCCGTACCAGGTCATGTACGCCCTGCCTTGTAATACCACGCTCCTCGGCAATCTCTCCCAGTGATAAATCGTGGTACAACGCATCTCTGTATACACTGCGCTGATGCTCTGTCAGCAGTTCACCGTAAAATTCAAACAGCATTGTCTGTTCATAAATTTTGTCCATAGCTTTACCAACCCTGTGTATCTTACTACAGAAGCATGTAGGTGTCAAGTGTTTTTTCTTGATGGGTTTAAATTTTTTGCATGTGCGGCCATTTTACCCAAAATGTTCACCAAAACATGCTCCGGCGGTACCGGCGTGAAGCCGCTTATATCTCCGTATTCCCTGCCACGCTGATATTTTCCAAGCACATGGCAAGGGGGCCTTCGAAGTCTTTCTCCACCTGCATTTCCATGGAAAATGTAACATGTTTCTGGGTTTCCAGGATATTGCCGTTGATGGAACCGCCTGTGACAGGAATCTTCTTCTCACCGTCACAGAGGAAAGCCAGCCGAATTTCCCCGCCGAAATGTCCGTCGAAGGCATCCATCTGGAAATCGGAAAAATTCAGTACTTCAAGGTAAGGCCCGCTCCTCATCTCCTCCAGGGACACCGTACCCGCAGGCGCGCTGTATCCCTGGTAATTTCCCGTGGGTTCCAGCTTTAAATAACGGGCAAAACGGTTGGGACCATGGAGCAGCAACAGCTTTCCGTCCCTTACCAGTTCCCTGTCTTTCATGGGGATGCCCTCTGCGCTGTAAGGCACAGTGGCTTTCAGTGTCAGGTTAATCCTGTCCTTCGCTGCCTCCCCGCCCTGAACGTCACATCCCGTCCGGAAGGATGAATAGTTCCGATAGACCATCGCCGTATTGGAGCGCTCCACATAATAGCCGAGTATTGTCTTCACATCGGCGCCTCTCAAAATGACACGGTATGTTCCGGCCGGAGGCGCTGATACAGCCCCTGCCCTGGCACGGGTCAGCTCCATGGTTTCGCGCACCTTCTCCCGCAGGGCTTCCGTGTTCATATTGTCATATGCAAAATCCTGGTACGTTTCCACATCCTGCCCTGCGGTACACTGTACTACAAATTCACCTTCTACCCTGCTTTTCCGATAGCTCACATCCACACCGCTGGAATTGATGACATGGCATGCGGTCATGGTGGCAAAAATCTCAGCCGAATTCAGGAAGACGTCCGTCTCCGTATCTTCCGCAAAAAGGGCTTCCGTAAAACGCCGTGCAATCTCTGTCAGGGTGCTTCCCTCCATGCCGTCGGCAGGTGTCGTACTGCCGGTTTCCGTCTCTCCCTGCCCCTCATAAAGTTCGTAATACTCGTTTTTCACAAATCCGGCGGCATACAGGGCATCCCGGAACATTTCCTCCATCTGCCGCGGGGTAAAACTGTCCTGGACCTGGACGGTTGCGGAACCCATCCTGCGTTTGCCGTCTTCCGTAAACGCCCTGTACACTGTGACTTCGGCCCGGCATACATGATTCTTTCTCTGCATGTCCAGTGACTTGCGGATAAAGAACAATTCCGAACTCTCTGTCTTCGTTTCCGTTATCTGATATATTTCTGCGCCGGCTGCTCTCAGCGCGGACAAAATTTTTTCTATCATGGCTAACCTCATTTCCGAATGTAATTAATCAGTCTTCTCCGTGGGGGCACAAAACCCTGACGCCGCGCTTATCCAAGCCGTATCCTTGCCTTGATAAACGGGCCTCCGTCCGAGACCTTCACCCATTCCTTATATCCCTTGCCGCACATGCCTCCGCCGCCCAGTTTTACCGTTTCGGATACCATACTGATGGATTTCAGCAGGTCGGGCACATATCCGGTAAGCACGACTGGAGAATATATCTTCCCCGTTAGTTTTCCGTCCCTGATCTCCCGGGCAATGCTGACCATGCACTGGATGCCCCAGTTCTTCGGATCTTCCATACCGCTGGAGGGTTCTTCCAGCAGAAATCCGTAATCGATGGATGCAATCATATCCTCCACCCTGTCATGGCCGCCCTCAAAGAAGGTATTGGTCATCCGAGTGTAGGCCTTGCGCTGATAACTCTCCCGCCTGCCGTTGCCGGTGGGACGGGTGCCCAGATGCATGGCGGACTGGGCGTCGCTGATTCCCGCCTTTAATATCCCTTTTTCGATTACGACAGTGTCCTGCGCCAAAACACCTTCATCGTCAAAAAAGTAAGTGGCAACCTCCTTTGCCGCCCCTGCGCCGTCATGCATGGTAACCAGGTTTGACGCCACCTGGCTGCCCACAAACTGTTCTGCCAGCGCCCGCTTTTTGACAAACATGTCCATCTCCACGCCATGGCCGAATGCCTCATGTACAATCATCCCTGTAGTCTCCGGCGTACAGACACAGTCATATTCTCCCGGATGGATGGGTTCGCTCTCCAGCAGATCCAGTGCAACCTTCGCTACATCGCATACTTCTTCACGCATTTTCGAAAGGAGTTCCGCTCCCCCCAGATTGGAAAATCCGCGGTAACTGCTCTTAAGCTCTTCTCCCCTGGCGGCCATAACGCTGAATCCGCCTGACATCCAGAGTACATTCTGCTCCATATCCCGATTTTTTGACAGGAAAAGCTTACTGTACTTCTGATAATTGGCAAAAGCGTTGCAATCCAGAACCTTATCGCTGTATGCGCGGCCTGCTTCGCTGGCAGCGGCCAGTTCCCGTATAATCGCCTCATCGCCGTATTCCCGGGGATCGATTTCATATTCCGTGCTGTCTGAGAATACCAGCGGTTCGTTTTCCAGCATGGCATAAACGCTTTTCCGAACGCCCTCAGGAAGCTTTTCCGACATGGGCCACAGTTCTTCCCTGATTTTTCTCACGATATCTTCTATCAGTTCTTCCGATATTTCATTAAAGGAATATTCTCCGTAACAGGAGCCGTCGTACACCTTTACGACGAAGCCCCGTCCCGACAGCCATCCTGTCATACCGACGGAGGTGACTGCCTTTGATACCGAATACTGCTTCGATATCGAATCCGACGCCAGGATGGAGGCATACGGATACTCCTGCAGCAGCCGGTCTTTTAACCGGAGCAATACCGGTTTTATTTCTCTTAAATATTCGCTTGGTTTCACTTTCATTTTACGGTGCTTCCTTTCTTATGCCTGCTACCCCTTCCATCGGTTCTTCAGCTTATTCTGCAGCCGATACAGCACATTGAGGGCATCAATAGGTGCCAGGGTATTCACTTCCACTTCCATCAGTTCCTTCAAAACATCTTCATCCTTCACGGTATCAAACAGGGACATCTGGGATAATTCAATCTCGTCCATTCTGGGCGGCTTTTTTGTTTTTACGTCCTTCACGTCAACCGTGATATTCTGGATTTTCTCAATAATATCATTATCCGTAAGCTGCTCTACGATTTCCTTGGCCCTGTCAATGACCATATCCGGCACCCCTGCAAGCTTGGCTACCTGGATCCCGTAGCTTTTATCCGCCCCGCCCTTGATAATCTTTCGCAGGAAAACAATGTCGTCACCCCGCTCCTTCACGGCAATGCAGTAGTTATTTACATTGTTCATCTTGCCTTCCAGTTCCGTCAGCTCATGATAATGGGTGGCGAAGAGCGTCTTGGCCCCCAGGAGCTTGCGGTTGCTGATATGCTCAATGACAGCCCAGGCGATGCTCAAACCGTCAAAGGTGGAGGTTCCCCGGCCAATCTCATCCAGAATCAGCAGGCTGCCCGATGTAGCGTTCCGCAGAATGTTAGCCACCTCGTTCATCTCCACCATAAAGGTGGACTGCCCGCTTGCCAGGTCGTCCGAAGCCCCCACCCTGGTGAATATCCTGTCCACAATGCCGATGTTGGCGCTCTTCGCCGGTACAAAGCATCCGATCTGCGCCATCAGGACAATCAGCGCCGTCTGGCGCATGTAGGTGGACTTTCCCGCCATGTTGGGTCCGGTAATGACGCTGATACAGTGATGGCTGTTGTCCAGGAACGTATCGTTTGCAATGAACATATCGCCCGTAATCATCTGTTCGACCACAGGATGCCTGCCGTCCTTGATGTCAATGACGCCCTTCTCATTCAGCTTCGGCCGCACATAACGGTTCCGCTCCGATACCAGGGACAGGGAAGCATATACATCCAGCTTCGCCACAGCCTTGGCAGTGGACTGGATACGCTCCAGCTCCACTGCGATGGAATCCCGTATCCTGCAGAACAGATCGTACTCCAGCGTAGTCAGCTTGTCCTCCGCGTTCAGTATGGTATCCTCCAGTTCTTTCAGCCGTGGGGTGGTGTACCGCTCAGCGTTGGCAAGCGTCTGCTTCCGGATATAGTCCTCAGGAACCATGTTTTTATAGGAATTGGTCACTTCAAAATAGTACCCGAATACCTTGTTATATTTTATTCTCAGGTTCCGGATGCCCGTCCGTTCCCTGTCCTGCTCCTCCAGCTCGGCCAGCCACTGCTTTCCGTCCCGTTTCGCGCTGCGCAGCATATCCACGGTCTCGTCGAACCCGTCCTTGATGATACCGCCCTCCCGGATGGTGACAGGCGGATCCTCCTCAATGGATGCCAGTATCAGCTGAAAAATATCCGAAAGAGCGTCAATATTGTTCTCGATTGCCGTCAATTCCTTGCCGGAAAATCCCTTCAGCACTGCTTTTATGGCAGGAAGCATCTCCAGTGAATTGCGGAAGGCGATAAAATCCCTTGGATTGGCAGTTTTGTATGTAACTTTGCTCAGCAGCCGTTCCAAATCGTACACGGGATTCAGGTACTCCCGGATTTCATCCCGGGATACGCTGTCCTTACCCAGCTCTTCCACCGCATCCAGACGCCGCTCCATTTCCGCCCTGTCAATCAGCGGCTGCTCCAGCATACTGCGCAGGAGCCGCCCGCCCATGGCTGTCTTCGTCTTGTCCAGCACCCAGAGAAGGGAACCCTTTTTCTGCTTTTCCCGAAGCGTCTCCGTCAGCTCCAGGTTTCTGCGCGTGGAACTGTCAAGCAGCATATATTTGCTGGTCAGATAGGGATAAATATGGGTAAAATGCGCTAAATCCGTCTTCTGGGTATCATAGAGATACTGCAGAAGCGCCCCGGCAGCCGTCATGCCTGTGGGAAAATCACCGATTCCCAGCCCGGCAAGGGTGTTCACATTAAAATGCCGCTGCAGGATCTTCCGGCAGCCCTCATCGTCAAACAGATGGGATTCCAGGGTATTGACAGAAATACGGTACCGTTCCCGCAACTCCTCCACATCAAAGCCGCTGACCAGAAAGGCTTCATTGCAGATCACCTCTGAAGGCTCGTACTTCATCAGCTCGTCACCCAGCTTCTTTAAATCCTCCACCTCTGTGAGATAATAGTCGCCGGTGGTGACATCTGCCACTGAGATGCCGATTTTCGTAGGAGTATAGGCAATACACAGCAGGAAATTGTTCTTTGACTCCTCCAGAGACTGAAAATTTAAATTGGTGCCGGGTGTCACGATGCGGATAACCTCCCGCTTCACCAGCCCCTTCGCCAGCTTCGGATCCTCCACCTGCTCGCAGATGGCAACCTTGTAGCCCCGGCTGACCAGCTTTGCCAGATATCCCTCCACCGCATGGTAGGGAACGCCGCACATGGGCGCACGCTCCTCCAGGCCGCAGGATTTTCCTGTCAGGGTAAGCTCCAGTTCACTGGACACAATCTTTGCGTCCTCGAAAAACATCTCATAGAAATCTCCCAGACGGTAAAACAGAATGCAGTCGGCATACTGCTTTTTGGTCTCCATATATTGCTGCATCATGGGGGTCAGTTCATCAACGGGAATTTGTTCCGGCATTTGTATTGCTCCTGTTCTGTTGCTTTTGTATTTTGGTAAAAATGAGCGCATGTACTATGCTTTGTACACACGCTCTTATTCTAGCACAAAATATTGGGATTGTAAAATTCCTTTTGAGGAATTTCAGCACAACTTTCTGATACCAGCTATTACTTTCCCTCCGCCATTTTCAGCTGTGCCGTTACCAGTCCGTAGTAAATTCCCTTTTTCTCCAGCAGCTCGTTGTGAGTGCCGATTTCGGCAATCCCGTGCCTGTCAATCACTACAAGGCGGTCCGCATTACGCAAAGTGGAGAGACGGTGTGCGATGGCAAAGGTAGTCCTGCCTTTTACCAGCCTGTCCAGCGCCTGCTGAATCAGGAATTCGCTCTCCGTATCCAGGGCGGATGTGGCCTCGTCCAGGATCAGCAGCCTTGGGTTGTTTAAGATAGCCCTGGCTATGGCAATCCGCTGCCGCTCCCCGCCTGAAAGGTTATAACCGTGTTCACCCACATAGGTGTTGTAGCCGTCCGGCGTCTTGCAGATAAAATCGTGGGCATTGGCTGCCTTGGCCGCCTGGATTACCTCAGTCAGGCTTGCATCCTGCCTTGCGAAACGAATGTTCGCCAGAATGCTGCCCGAGAACAGGAAAGTCTCCTGGAGTACCACGCCGATCTGGGAATGAAGGCTCTCCGTCTTCATGTTACGGATATCCACGCCGTCGATGGTGATCCTTCCCTGGTCTACATCATATAAGCGCATAATCAGGTTGATCAGTGTGGATTTTCCCGTGCCGGAAGCGCCTACCAGTCCAATCATCTCCCCTGGCTCCACCCGGAAATCGATGTCCTCCAATACCGGTTCGTAGGTATGGTAGCCAAAGGAAATATGCTCAAAGGAAAATGCACCCCGGATGGGAAATGCCCTGCTGTCCTGTCTGTCCGCAATGGCCGGTTCCTCGTCCAGCACGTCGTAAATGCGGTTCATACTGGTGACCATCTGCATTACCATCCTGGGCATATGGGTCATCCAGTTCAGCGGCCCGAACAGATAGCCGCAGTAAGCGATAAACTGAACCAGCTCTCCCAGCGTCATATCCCCCTTCAGTACATCAATGCCGCCGAAGTACACGGCAATATAGGTGCCTGCCCCCAGAAGGAAGGTCAGGATGGGGAAAAAGACTGCCCAGAAGGTTTCGTTCTTCTTGCTGATGTCGGCAAATTCCCGGGTTTTTTTCTGGAAGCGTTCCGCCTCCCGCTCTTCTTTTCCGAAGGATTTCACCACCCGCATTCCCGAGATAATGTCCTGCAGGCTGCTGGAAAGATCATCCAATTTCAGCCACTGTTTATGGAAAATTGTGTGAATATGGTGCCAGAACAACCTGGTAACCGCAAATACCACCACAATAAACGCCAGAGACATAAGCGTCATTTTCCAGCTGATGGAAAACATCACCACCAGAGATACCACCATGGTAATTAAAGTGGAGAACATCCCTCCAAATACATCTTCCATAAATTCGCGGATCTGCCGCGTATCCCGCGCCACCCGGTTTAACAGTTCTCCCGGCTTCCTGCTGTTGATGAAGGAGAGGGACAGGGACTGTATCTTGTAATAAAGCTTCTGGCGCAGCGTCATGCTTAAGGAGGTGCCCAGGGAGATACACTGCCAGTACTGGAAATTGTCCAGCAGGATCCGTGCCGCCACCATTATAAAGGTAGTCCCCGCAAATGCCCACCAGTCTGCCCAAGTTCCCTTTCCGGTGGAAAGGGCGCCGTCAATGAAGTTTTTCTGCACCATGGGTACAGCCAGGTTCAGCAGGGAAACCAATGCCATCAGCAGGGAAATCAGCAGAAGCTTTCCTGTATAATCGCCGCAGAGTTCCTTGAATTTTTTCAGCAAATCCGTTTTGCCGTCACAGTAGGGGCATTTGCTGGTGCCCGGAAGCGCCCTGCCGCATTTTTCACAATATTTCTCATACTCCAGGCTGACTACCGGTTCCGGCTTTCTACCGGTTCGGCGCGCCGTCAGGATAGTCTGGGCGCCCCTGGCCACATAAGCGGCCCGGACAATGTGGCGCATGGAAAAACGCGCCGCACAAATCATCTGCCCGTCCTTTTTCGTCACGGTCAGGATGCCGCTGTGTACCTGGTGTTCGCATTTGACGGTTTCGCAGTCATCCAGAAGAAAGGATGCCGCCACGTTTTCCCCTTCCAGCACCAGAAGGCGCTCCCCGGTCACCACAATCCAGGTTTTTTCCGTATAGGCCTGCTTTGCCTGCATTTTCCGGCTGTCAAATCCCAGGTCCACCGGGATACAGTACATGGGGTCCTCCCCCGGCGCAAGCCCAAGGGCATCCATCTGCCCCTTGTTTAATGTATATAATAGTTTCATAAAGTTCAAGTGCCTTTCTCTTATCAATGGTTCCGCCTTAGTTGCGGCCACTGTCTTAAATTACCAAACACGTTTTTTAGATAAAGAGATCCAACTTCTTGCGTTCCATGACGCCAAGCTGATAAAAATCCGGAATTTCATAACGGTTCCCGTCGATATCCGTCACCAGCAGCCTGGAATCACTCAGATGAATTACGGCGTCCCCGCTCATCTGTGTGGTAAAACGGCAGGCGCCGAAGGCCGTTACGACATTCCAGTAGGCATAGCCGTACTCGTCTTTCACATCCAGCACCTTGGTAATCACCGGCATGAAGTAGCGCAGTTTAATCTGTTCCCTCAGCATGTCCTGCTGTTCTTCCGGCAGCTGGGACAGTTTTTCAATGATGCCAATCTCTTTTGCCTTTTCGTCGGACTCTCTGACGGAGATGAATTCCTCCGGGTTGGTCAGCGGGAATGTCAGGTACACACCCACGCGGGCATATTCCTTATCTTTTGTCTTCAGTGCAAGGAAGCCGCCGGGAGTCCTGCTGAAAACAGCGTTCTCCCCGTTCAGGAAGCGCATTTCCAGCAGCTCCTCAGATTCTTTTTTCAGGGCTTCCTCATCAAATTCTTTTAAATCCAGCAGGTCCATGCTGTTACCAGATCCTTCCATATTGTTTCCTTTCTTATTTCCAGTTCCGCAACTGCCCTTCCAATACCTGGTTCGGGCAGACTGCTTCCGGACGACAAGTTCCTCGTCCGTAAGCCGTCTGAGGTATTGGCCGGCCATTTGCTGTTTCCAGTTCCGCAACTGCCCTTCCAATACCTGGTTCGGGCAG
>CAJULV010000005.1:0-53016 GCA_910587555.1 uncultured Acetatifactor sp. | reverse complement strand
GGCCATTTGCTGTTTCCAGTTCCGCAACTGCCCTTCCAATACCTGGTTCGGGCAGGCTGCTTCCGGACGACAAGTTCCTCGTCCGTAAGCCGTCTGAGGTATTGGCCGGCCATTTGCTGTTTCCAGTTCCGCAACTGCCCTTCCAATACCTGGTTCGGGCAGGCTGCTTCCGGACGCCTCCCTACTCTATGCCGCGCATGGCGAGGGCTTTTGTCTGGAGTTCGCTCAGTTTATAGTAAGTACCCTTTTGGGCAAGCAGTTCTTCATGTGTCCCGGACTCCGTCAGCCTGCCGTCATCCAGCACGATGAGGTGGGTGGCGTTGCGCAGGGTGGAGAGCCTGTGGGCGATGGACAGCACGGTCCGTCCCTTTTCCAAACGTTCCAGGGACTTCTGGATGGCAAGCTCCGTCTCCGTGTCCACGGCGGAGGTGGCTTCGTCCAGAATCAGAATCTTCGGGTCGGCAAGGATTGCCCTGGCAATGGAGATGCGCTGCTTTTCCCCGCCTGAAAGAGAACGGCTTGAGGAGCCAAGGAGCGTATCGTAGCCCTCCGGCATCCTGCAGATAAAATCATGGGCATTTGCCTGGACGGCAGCGCGGATAATTTCTTCCCGGGTAGCTTCCGGCCTGGCATAGGCGATATTCTCCGCTACCGTCCCCATGAATATATACGTCTCCTGGGACACCATTGCCACATTTTTCCGCAGTTCCCGGAAACCGTACTTCTTTACATTAATGCCGTCCACCAGCACTTCACCCTCCTGGGTATCGTAAAGCCTTGATATCAGGTTTACCAGGGTAGACTTTCCAGCGCCGGACCTCCCCACAATGCCGAATACTTCGCCGGCATTTACATGAAAGCTGATATCCTTTAAGATGGGCTTATGGGCTTCATAGCCGAATGTAACGTTTTTCAATTCGATTTCACCCTTGAATTCGTCCGGACGTACCGGCTCCGGCATTTCCTTCACTTCCGGCACCGCGTCGATGATTTCAAACATGCGCTGCGCCGAGTTCATACATTCGGTATACCAGCGGACGCTGCGTGAGAAAAACTCCAACGGACCCTTCAGCTGTCCCACATAACCGGAAAAAGTAAGCAGCAGGCCCAGCTCGATGCCGGCACCGCTGATCATCATGGCGCCGCCCACCGCCCACACCAGGAAGCTGATGGTGTCTTCCACCGCAAAATACAATGCGAAAAAACGGATGTCATAACGCGCCACGTCCAACTCCGCTTTTTTTACTTTCCTGTTGTTTTTGGAAAAGCGCGTCATCTCCTGCTCCTGCTGGCCGAATGCCTTGACCACTCTTGCCCCAGTGAGATTCTCGTTCATCTGCCCCTTCAGCCGGCGGTTGGCGCGATGCCTTTTCCCGTAAAAATGCCAGAGCTGCGGCACCATTTTATAGCTTAATACAATCAGCAGCGGCATCAATATTAAGGATACCAAAGCCAGCAGCGGATTCAGGCAGAACATGATGATACTCATGGCAATGATATTTCCCATGTTAATGAAAAAATAGGGAATACCGTCTATAAAAAAGCTGGATATCTCCTCGGCGTCGTCAGACACCCTGGTCATCAGCCCTCCCGTCTGCCGCTTGGAGTAGAAGCTGATTGACAGCCGTCCCATAGAAGAAAATACCTGGCTCTTCAGGGTCGCCACCACCTCCGGGGCGATTCTGGCGGTCAGCGCCCCCTGCAACATACCCAAGCCCTGAATGGCAACCTTTGTCACAACCATTGCAATCACCAGCATCGTCAGCGCAGCCACAAAGCGTCCCGCCGGAAGATGCAGCAGCATAAGGAACTCCTCATTCCTCGCCAGAACCTGGTCATAGAGAACCGTTCCGCTCAGATACGGCCACGCAAGGTTCAGCAGCGCCGTGCCCAGATAACAGAATATCATCACAGCCAAATACTTGGTGTAGGGCTTAAAATAGGAGGCCACACGCAGCAGGATAGATTTTTTATCCATACATTTCGGACAGACCTTCCGCTCCTGGTCAGGGTAAATCATGCCGCATTTGGGGCAGCACTCTTTTCCTTTCCGTACATTCAGGTCATTCTCTTCTATTTTCTCCCCCTTTTTCACTTTTTCCGTCAGGCTGCAAAGCCGTAGGAACATCTCCATTTTTGTATTGGAAAAGTGGCAGAGATTGCGTTCCGCGCCGTCGATTTCAGCCATCAGCACGCCTGATGCCACCTGCCGCAGCACTTCCATCTTCCCGATGCGCTGCAGTTCAAAAATCTGTATGGCAGGCTCTTCTGCCAGAGCCATCTCCCTGTTCAT
The DNA here is from genome assembly GCA_910587555.1 of uncultured Acetatifactor sp. GTDB lineage: Bacteria > Bacillota > Clostridia > Lachnospirales > Lachnospiraceae > Acetatifactor. Next base: position 50,723 of record CAJULV010000005.1, on the reverse strand, counting down.
CCTCTCTTTTGCGGCAAGCTTTTTTCTCACGGACAGACTTTTTCCCGGATTTTGTTCCGTGGAAAGATTCTCATCCGTGTGCCAGCCTCCGTATCCGCCAAACCGATACTCAGCCTTTTCCCGATAGGGATATGCCGCGAAAATCAGCTTATCTCCGGCCAGTGCTACAATGGAATCCGCAAACCGGTAGTCAGCATCAAAGTCGGCCATGGCGGCAAACAGAATATTTTCCTTTTCAATTCCGTATTTACCGGCCACCGTTGTAAAACTTTTCGGTAAATTCATTCCCTTCCTCCATTATTTCCATACTGCAGTACCTTGCCCTGCGGCTCTGCGCGGCAATGCAGCGGAACCCCTCATAATTCCGTTTTTCCATGCACACGTCATGTTGTTTGCCGGAAAAATCCGCCTGGCGTACTGCAGCCTCTCCCGCATATTTGTAAAATGTCCATCGTCCGTCCGGCAGCCGGTATTGTCAGCTGCGCCTGCCTGTCCTGATTTTCCTGACAGGGAAAAATGGTGACAAAAAAGCCATGGCTCCTGGAAGCAGATAGCCATGGCTCTGATACGCCATTTTTTGTCAGACATCAAGTAATGACTGCCGATGAATTAATCTACAATATCCGCGGGAGGCAATTTCTTTACGATAATTAAATTCATTTCGTTCATTCTAAAACCGGTCATGATTTTCTGCCTCCTTTCTTTTTATTTTTGACCCTTCTAATGGAATGCACTTTGTTTAGTATAAGCATATCCCCTGGGAATGTCAACCCATTTTTGTAATATTTTCCGATTCCGTAACAGTTCCCTCGTAACAGTTCAGCGCCCTGTCTGAACTGTTACGTTCCCTTCTTCAGCCGGCGCATAATGTACAGATAGCTGGGAACCAAAATGAAATCCGCCCCCAGCCAGGCCAGAACCTCCGCATACATGATTCCGTTCTCACCGAATACCACCGGGAGCAGCAGCGCCGTGCCGGTACGCATGATAAATTCCGCCACGCCGGAAGCCATGGGCAGCAAGGTATTGCCCAAGCCCTGGATACAGCTCCTCGTAATATGTAGCACATACAAAACCGGAAGGCACAGTGACATAATGGCCAGGTAACGGTAGGCAATTTCCAGCGCCTGAACGCCTGCCCCCGCGTCCTCCGGCATAAACCATGCGAGAATCCAGCGCCCAAACCCCAGCATAACCGCCGCAATCAGCACGGAAGTAGCCATGGCTATCGCCAGTCCTGCCCGTACGCCTTCGGAAACTCTCCGCAGCTTGCCGGCGCCCAGGTTCTGCCCGGAATAAGTCACCATGGCATATCCGTAAGAGGTAGCCGCCACCTCCAGAATTCCGTACAGCTTGTTGGTGGCGGTCATTCCCGCAATAAAGATGACGCCAAAGCCGTTTACAATCATCTGGACAATCATTCCGCCCACCGAAATGACCGTATTCTGAAATGCCATAGGCAGCCCCAGCTTCATCAGCATAACGCAGAGGGCGCCTTCCGGCTTCCAGTCCTCTTTCTTCAGCCGCAGTTCCCGGATACGGCGGATATGCCAGATACAGTATACTGCCGACAGGCACTGTGCAATCAGCGTGGCAGCCGCAGCTCCCTGGACGCCCCATTGAAATTCCATGACAAAGAGGAAATCCAGTATAATATTTGTCAGGGAAGCGATTACCATGGCTATAAGGGGCTGCCTGCCGTTTCCCAGCGCACGCAGGACTGCCGCCGCCAGGTTGTATGCCATCACAATGGGAAGCCCCCCGAACAAAATGCGCAGGTACGCCATGGAAACGGGGCGTATTTCCACCGGCGTCTTCAGCAGTGAAATTGCCCAGCCGGCCGCGGCTTCACTGAGGACGGTCAGGCAGAGGGCACACAACATTGCCAGAAAGATGGAATTTGTAATCGTTCGGCGCAGCTTCTCTTTTTCCCCTGCGCCGAACCTCTGTGCCATCAGGATGGAAAACCCCTGCGCAAAGCCCTGCGTCACCCCAAGCGTCAGCCAGTTCAGCCAGTCCACCGCCCCCAGGGCTGCCAGCGCCTCCACTCCCAGCACCTTTCCGACTACAGCCGTGTCTACAACCGTATACATCTGTTGGAAAATATTTCCCGCCATCAGGGGCAGCGAAAACAGAAGGATAATCCGCCAGGGATTTCCCTCTGTCTGTACGTTTGTATCCGGCTTTCTGCCCGATATGCCTTTCTCTTTTGTACGTTCCATGATGATTGACCCGGTTCTTTCTGTTCCGTACAGGCCTGGAAGCCCTGGCGCGGGCATACAGGCCGGCCTGGAAATTTTTTACACGATTCAGCGGCTAGATTGCCCCGCTGCTGCCGTTTTTACCCTTCCGGCCAGGGCAGATCCGACACTTCCAGCTTCTTGTCCCGAAGCATCAGTTCCTTCACCGCCTGGTCCGCACTTTTGCCGCCGAACAGCACCTCGTTAACCTTCTCGATAATGGGCAGCTGGATGTGGTATTTCCCGGCAAGCTTCATGGCCGCCTTGGCAGAATGGACGCCCTCAACCACCATCTGTACTTCGCCCATGGCCTCTTCGTAAGTCTTTCCCTGGCCGATGAGGATACCTGCCCGGCGGTTTCTGGAATGCATGCTGGCACAGGTTACAATCAGGTCCCCGATACCGGTGAGGCCGCAGAAGGTCTCGAATTTTCCGCCCATGGCGGTACCAAGCCTGGCGATCTCCGTAATTCCCCGTGTGATCAGGGCCGCTTTTGTATTGTCCCCGTAACCGAGGCCGTCCGCAATCCCCGCCGCAAGGGCCACCACATTCTTCAGGGAGCCGCCCAGCTCCATCCCCAGGATGTCCGGGCTGACATAAACCCGGAATGTCTCGCACATAAACAGATTCTGGATATATTCGGCCGTGGCTTTTGACTTTGCCCCCACTACAATGGTTGTAGGAAGCCCTCTGCCCACCTCCTCCGCATGGGAGGGACCGGACATCACTGCTACATCCGCCTGCGGTATCTCCTGCTCGATTATCTCGGAAAGCGTCATCAGGGTAGCTTCTTCAATTCCTTTCGCCACGTTCAGGATCTTTTGCCCCGCTTCCGTAAAAGGCGCAAAGCGACGGGCGGTGACACGGGTGTAGGAGCTTGCCACTGCCATCACCAGCAAATCCATCCCCTCGGCCGCCGCTTTTTCTTCCGTTGTAAATACCATGTCTTCCGGCAGCTTTACCCCCGGCAGCATCTTGTGTTCATGGTTTTCCCGCAGCATTTCGATTTCCGTTTCCAATGCCGACCAAACCGTAATCTCGTGCCCGTTCTTCCGCAATAAAGCTGCCAGGGCAATTCCCCAGCTTCCTCCGCCAATGATACCTACCTTTGCCATAATACCTCTTTTCCGCAGACATTCTGCCGCTCTTTATTATATCGGTGTCTTCTTCCGCTTGTCCGTATCCGTTCTTCTCCCAACGGCCCGGCCGCCATGCTCCCTGCCTAATGGCTGTCCTGTTTGCTGCCCGCTGCTTCCACATCCACTTTATTTTTCTTTAACAGATAAGTCTTCCGCTCGTTTCCATGAACCAGGCGGACGATGTTTTCCCTGTGCTTCCAGTAGGCAAGAACGGCCAGAAGGACGGAAATAATATACATTTCAACCAGTTCCGCCTGTGTCACTCCGGCAAACACGCCCATCTGCCCGCAGACAGCCATCTCGATGACAAAGCCCAGGTAAACCAGCAGGGAACCCAGCGACACCAGATGGGTGGTAAAGAAGATGCCGAAAAACACCACGATTCCCATGACGATAAAGTAGGGGTGAAATGCCAGAATCAGCCCTGCTGTGGCGGCAATTCCCTTTCCGCCCTTAAAATTCATATAAAACGGATAATTGTGTCCCAATACCGCGCCGGCTCCCGCATAAAGGCTGAGAAGGTATATCATATCAGGATGGCTGTTTCCGAACAGCAGCCGTGATACCCATACAGCAGCCATGCACTTCAGGCAGTCCCCGGCCAGCACAATCAGCCCGGCTTTCGTCCCCAGCACGCGGAGGGCGTTGGTGGTCCCGGAATTCCCGCTGCCGTACTGGCGGATGTCGATTCCGTGTGCCTTACCGTAAAAATATGCCGTCTGAAACAATCCGCATACATAACCAATTGCCAAACAAAGTATCCTTTCCATCATTTGTCATAGCTCCCTTTCAAATGGACACGTTTTCATCTGAGTGTTTTTTCCCATAAATGTATTTCTCTGCCGTCATTCATTGCGTTCCCTGATAATAAAACGCAGCGGCGTTCCCCTGAACCCGAAGGTCTCCCGAATCTGGTTCTCGATATACCTGGTATAGGAAAAATGCATCAGCTCTTTATCATTGACAAAGATAACAAAAGTAGGCGGTTTCACTGCCACCTGTGTGATGTAATAAAGCCTCAGGCGCTTTCCCTTATCCGATGGAGGCTGCTGCATTGCCACCGCTTCTGCCATGATCTCGTTCAGCACGCCGGTAGCAACCCGCATGGCATGGTTCTCGCTGACCATATCTATTATGTTGAACAGCTTTGGAAGCCGCTGCCCTGTCAGCGCAGATATGAACACAATCTCCGCATATGGCATGTAGGACAGGACACCTCGGACTCTATCGGTTACTTCATAGATTGTTTTGTCATCTTTTTCCACCGCGTCCCATTTATTTACGGCTATGATGACCGCCTTACCGCGCTCATGGGCAATGCCCGCAATCTTGGCATCCTGCTCGCTGACGCCTTCCACCGCGTCAATGACCAATACCACGATATCCGCCCGCTCCACCGCACTGACGGCACGCACAATCATATAATGCTCCAGGGCTTCCTTGATTTTATTTTTCCGGCGCAGCCCGGCTGTATCTATGAATATATATTCCTTGCCGTTGTGGACGATTTCCGTATCTACGGCATCCCGGGTAGTTCCGGCAATGTCCGATACAATGAGGCGTTCTTCCCCCAGGAGCCTGTTGATCAGGGAAGATTTTCCCACATTGGGTTTTCCCACGATTGCCACCCTGGGACGCTCGTCTGCCTCTTCCTCACTGACCGCGTTGTCGAAATGGGAAATAACCTCCTCCAGCATATCACCCAGTCCAAGCCTGTTGGCTGCGGAAATGGGATGGGGTTCCCCGATTCCCAGGTTATAGAATTCGTATACATCCGCCATATATTTTTCAAAGCTGTCCACCTTATTGACCACAAGTACTACAGGCTTGTGGGAACGGCGCAGCATGTCCGCCACCTTGGCGTCCGAATCCACCAGGCCGTCCTTTACATCCACCAGAAACAAAATAACATCCGCTGTGTCTATGGCAATCTGTGCCTGTGCCCTCATCTGGGACAGAATGATATCCTTGCTGTCCGGCTCGATTCCGCCTGTATCAATCAAGGTGAAGGTCTGGTTCAGCCAAGTGACATCCGTATATATCCTGTCTCTGGTAATTCCCGGGGTATCCTGGACAATGGATATGCGCTGCCCCGCCAGAACATTAAACAGGGTGGATTTGCCAACATTCGGCCTTCCCACCACCGCCACAATCGGTTTTCCGGTCTTTTTTGCCATAAAGTACCTCCTATGGTTCATCGCTGTACGGCGGCTTTAAAACGGAAGCCGCTCTCCAAGAATCGTTTTCACAAAGTCGTTTCCGCTTGATTTTACAATATTAATCGGCACTTGTAAAGCCTTTTCCAATTCTCCCACCCGCATATCGTCCAAAAATACGTCTTCTCCGCTACGCAGAATGTTTTCCGGAAGAAGAAGCCGGCTGCCCAGCGTCTTTTCCCTAAGTTGGGCCAGCAGGTCCTGTCCGGTGAGCAGGCCGGATACCGTAATCCGTTCCCCGAAAAAATGATTGGTTATGGGGTATACATGGATGTTCAGCCCCGGATAAGCCTTCATCATGCGTTCCGCCATCTGCTGAATATAGGGAAACGGAAGCTTCCCTGTGGCGATGGACAGTTCCTCCCTGGGGGAACTATCCGGCAAAGGGGCTTTTAACCGTTCTTCCATGCTCTCCTCAAACTCATTGAGCAGGAGTCTCAGCATCCCCACACCGTTTTCAAGCTGCGGATATCCGTCGTAGCGCGCCTCCTCAGGCAACTCCTTGCCCGCCAGAAGGTACCATTCATCACTGGCGTGGATAAAATGGATCCCATACGCCCCGCGGCACGTCCGCTGAAACCCTTCTATCATGTCAATCACGGCGGCTGCCTCCTCACGGCCGAAGGGTTCCAGCGGATACAGCCCTTCCCGAAACCTGGTCAGCCCCACCGGCACCACGGAGACGCTCTCCAGCACCGGAATATATTTCATCAGCTGCCGGATGCTGTATTCCAGCTCCGCGCCGTCGTTTATCCCCTTGCAGAGTACAATCTGCCCATTCATGTGTATCCCTGCCCCGTACAGCACATCCACCTTCTTCAGGGCGTCCCCCGCAAACCGGTTGTTCAGCATCATGCATCGCAGCCGGGGATTCATGGTCTGAAAGGAGATATTGATAGGGGAGAGATGATACCTGCAGATTCTGTCTATGTCATGCTCAGACATATTTGTCAGGGTCACATAATTTCCCTGCAGGAAAGAAAGCCTGGAATCGTCGTCCTTAAAATACAGCGTTTCCCGCATTCCCGGAGGCATCTGATCGATAAAACAGAAAATGCATTTGTTCCTGCAGCTGCGGTACTCATCCATGAGTCCGTTTTCAAATGCAATTCCCAGGTCCTCGTCAAAATCCTTCTCCACTTCCAGCAGCCACTGCTCTCCGTCAGCTTTTTCCACCAGAACCTCGATATAAGTATCCTGTATCAGAAACTGGTAGTCAAATATATCTTCAATTTCGTTTCCGTCAATGGAGAGTATCCTGTCCCCTGCCTCGATCTCCAGTTCTTCCGCGATACTCCCCGAAACCACGCTGCTGATGATGTGCGCCTTTTTCCGTCTCTCCATCCTGTTTTCCTTTCTCCCCATGGCCGAAACACTTCAGCCCATGCGCCGTCCCCCGCTGTCTTTTCTTTCATGTCTGAAACACACCGTCAGGCTGTCATATGCTTCTCCCGCCTCCCCGTGGAAACTGCCTTCCGCATTTTACGGCTTCATTCTCCGGCCTGTGCCTCCGGTGCCTTCTCTTCAGAAGCACGGTATTCCGCAAAAGAAAATACGGTTTTAAACAGATCTCCGTCCAGGAAGATCTCAAAGCTTCCTCCCTGAACCTGCACCAGGCTTTTGGCTATATACAGCCCCAATCCGCTTCCTTCCGTGGTCCTGGAGGAATCTCCCCGGATAAAGCGCTCCGTGAGTTCATCGGAACGTATATTCATCTGCTGCCTGGATATATTTTTCACCGATACTTCTATCCGTTCCTGCTGTCTGGACAAATCAATATAGATCCGCGTGCCTTCCATGGCATATTTACAGACATTGTTGAATAAATTCTCCACTACCCGCCACATTCTGCGGCTGTCCGCATAGATGAAAGCCGGTGTATCCATCCTGTCAAATACCACCTGCAGCCTGCATTCCTCCATTCTTTCGGAAAATTCTCCGATTCCCTGATTGAGGAGTTCGGTCAGGTTCAGCTTTTCCCTCTCCAGCTCAATATTGCCGGAGGATATCTTGGAGGCCTCTACCAGGTCGTCTGTGAGCTGCTTCAGCCGCTGTGTTTTTCCGTCCAGGATTTTGATGTAGCCTTTTGCAGGCTCTTCTTCTATATGCAAGCGCTTCAGCAAATCCACATAATTGATGATGGAGGTAAGCGGGGTCTTAATATCATGGGACACATTGGTAATCAGGTCCGTTTTCATCTGTTCATCTTTCATGCTGGTACTCACTGCCTTTTTGATGCCTTCGCCGATATTGTTCACCGCGTCAGCCAGCTCCCTGCTGGAGCCGTGAAGCATGTCCGTATCCAGCTTAAACTCCACTTCCCCGTCCCGAATTTTACGGATTCCTTCCACAATTTCTATCTGCTCGGCCCTGTTTCTGAAAATAAAAACGCCGGCAAGGCTGTCCAGTGCAATCAAAGCCGCAACGATCAGCAGCATGGGAAGGCGTTCCTCCCGCAAAACATAAACGGCCACAATTCCCGCCAGATTGGAGAACAGGAACGCATTGTAGGGAAGCAAGGCACTGACCACCGAATTTCTGTGGCGGAATACAAATTTGACGGAATTGTCAAGCCCTCTGCAAAAATGGGAAAGGAAGCTGTCCTGCCACAGGTTGCCGGCTTTGGTGCGCCGGACCAGGCTGTACCAGATCAGCTGGACCGCAATGCTGACATACAGCCCATAGAGGGCAAACAATCCGTACTGGTACAGCTTTGTGAGCTGTATTCCCAGCAGCTCAGAAGCGGTGCCGGCAGTCCCGGTGATATCCCGGAGGATCCGATATCCATACAGTCCCCCCCAGGCCAGCACGGCGGTTACCGCAAGGGCGGCTTCGGTCCAGATCCGGTCAAAGCGGTTGAGGTACAGAATCCGCTCCCCCTTTTCACTGACAGCCGTTCCTGCAGTGACAGTCAGATAAATACCGATTGCCACCCATGCGGCGCCCAGAAGAACAATACATCCCAGAATCCGGTTTATATTGGGTACGATCTTCTGGTAAAGTTCATTGGCGGACTGAAAGGAGTCCCCTGTAACGGGATAATTGGCATCCACCCCCATCCAGATATGGGTGGTGTCGGGATAAGCATAACCGTACTCATTGATATAACCGTCAATTTCTTCCTCGCTCAGTATGGTATTTCCCATAAATACAAGGCTGTCCGGATAGTATATCAGATACCATCTGTATTCGTTAAATGTCTCCGTGACATAATCGTCATCTGCCTTTTCCAGGTCCTTTCGGTTGGTGTATGTGGACATGCCGCTGTCCGTCATTGTGCGCACCATGTATTTTACATTGGTGTTTTCCTCTTTGTATGCGTCATTGCAGACCTGGTAGCGCTGGTAATTGGATGTAATGTCCTGAATGACCATATCCGTATTTTCCTGAAGCAGTATATAGTCTACCCAGTTATCGGCGCAGGCCGTCAGCTGCCGTTCCCCGTTTGCCATATCGTAACGGCAGTTTATCATGGGAACATACACCACAAGGCTTCCGTCATCTTCCCTGGAAACATCCAGGTCCTTCAGCTGTTTGGCCATAACATGGGAAAAGACAAGGTCCTCCAGCTGTTCCTGGGTACAGGCTTCCAGTTTTTCAGAGAGCAGACGGATTTCTTCCGCGGATTTGCCGGAAGGGGATTGGGGTTCGTCCATGCTATCCGTTGGATGGTTCCCGTCTTCCGTTTCCCCATCTTCCTGTCCCACAAGAATGCTGCCGGGATCCTCCACCCGGTAAAAGTCATCAAAACACAGCTGGCCGTACTCGTCCAGCTTAAAATTTTCGGGATAAATACAATTGCCGAAATAGTTGACAAAATCCGACATGCTCAGGAAACGGTTGGTGTATTCCACTCCGTATTTTCCCCATTTGATCAGGCTGTCCAGCTCATAGATGGCGGTCACCCTGCAGTTTGGGTTCCCACCGATTTCCTGGGCGCAGGCCGTGATATCGATTTCCTTTGAAGGGTCAAAGACACCATCCGTCTCCAGCTGCCTCTTGATTGCCACCAGCCGGGTGATGTCGGAAACCGCGTTTCGAAACAGGTCATGGTATATTTCGGAGTCCTCAAATGCCACACCCATATCCGCGGGGAAAATTTTATAAACCTGTGTGCCGTCTATGGAATTTACCGCCACATGGGAATTCAGCAGCAAACCTGCCACAGCCAACAGCATACCTGCCGCAAGAAGGTGCTGGACCAGTTCCAGGCACAGCCTTTTGAATGTTGACTTTTTCATACGGAATATTCTCTTCCTATTGTCTGTCTATTTTATAGCCCACGCCCCAGACTACCTTCAGGTATCTGGGTTCCCGGGGATTGATTTCTATCTTCTCACGGATATGACGGATATGTACCGCAACCGTGTTGTCTGCGCCGATGGCGTCCTCATTCCAAATGCTCTCATAAATCTGGTCGATGGAAAATACCCTGCCCTGGTTTTTCATCAGCAGCAGCAGGATATTGTATTCTATAGGCGTCATTTTCACCGCTTCTCCGTCCACGGTGACCTGCTTGGTATCGTCATTGATGACCAGTCCGCCGGTCTGATAGACGGCCTTGCTCTCCGGGTTCAGGCTTCCCAGTAAAGTATATCGGCGGAGATTGGATTTTACCCTGGCTGCCAGCTCCAGCGGGTTAAAGGGTTTGATAATGTAATCGTCCGCGCCGATATTCAACCCCAGGATTTTGTCTGTGTCCTCTGATTTAGCGGACAGCATGATAATGGGAATACTGCTGTATTCCCTGATTTTCAGCGTTGCCCGGATACCGTCCAGCTTCGGCATCATAATATCCATAATCAGCAGATGGATTTCTTCCTTTTTCATAATATCCATGGCCTGTTCCCCGTCATATGCCTTAAAAATACGGTAACCGTCCTGTTTCAGATAGATTTCAATTGCGTCAACGATTTCTCTGTCATCATCACATACAAGTATATTTGCCATCTTTCCGCTCCGTTCCTGTAGATTGCTGTGTTCATTAGAACCAGGGAAATTCATCCGCCGTCGCCGGCACGAACTTCCGTATTCCGGTTCGCCTACGGCTCCAGCATCAGAAATGCACCGCAGTTTCCTCTCTTTCCGCCGCTTGCCCTGTGTGAAAAAAGGTAGGCGCTGTTATGGCAGGAACACAGGTCCGTTACGGCAATCTGCTGCCCCGGGATGCCTGCCTGTTCCAATATCCTTTTATTGGCAAGCCACAGATCCAGCTGATATTTGCCGGGTGCTTTCCCCGGCCGGACAATATCATCTCCCAAATCCGTAAACCGCTCTGCCACGTCCTCGCTGACCTCGTAGCAGTCCCGGCAGATGGACGGGGCGATGGCGGCATAAAGCGCCTCCGGACGGCTTCCAAAAGCGTCATGCATGGCTTTCACCATACACGCCCCCATTTTCTCAGCCGTTCCCCGCCAGCCGGAATGGGCCAGCCCGATTGCCCTGCGGACAGGGTCCACGAAATAAAGGGGCACGCAGTCTGCATAATATGTCACAAGGACAATCCCCGATTCCTCCGTTATCAGCCCGTCCACATCCGTGTAATCTCTTTCACGGGTAATTCCCTTTCCTCTGTCAGCACCGGTTATTCTGCGGATATTGGTGGTGTGGGTCTGGTGGGATGCCGTCATATCCCCTATATCACAGCCTAAAATATCGGCAATGCGTTTATGGTTTTCCATAACAGCCTCTTCGCTGTCGCCTCTGGTAAATCCCAGGTTCATGGAAGCATACATGCCTTTGCTGACACCGCCCAGGCGCGTGCTGAACAAGTGTCTCACAATACCCGTCTTCTCCAGAAGCGGAAATGTCAGATACTCCAGCAGGGTGCCGTCGGCATTCCTGACACTGTGCTGCAGAAGTGGCTGATTCTCCTCTGTCCGGGCATCCGTTTCCTTTACAAATATCATTATTCTGCGCCTTTCCCGGCTTTCTCGTGCCGCCCTTATATCCTGTCTCCTCCGCCTTCCGTATGGCAGGGATGAAATTCCGCCGCAATCTTTTCCGCCACCCGAATGCCGTCCATGGCAGCGGACATAATCCCCCCCGCATAGCCGGCGCCTTCCCCGCATGGGTACAGTCCCCGAAGCTGCGACTGCATCGAATCGTCCCGCAGAATCCTCACCGGAGACGAGGTACGGCTTTCCACTCCGGACAGACAGGCGTCAGGACTGTTGAATCCCTTAATCTGTGCGGCAAAGGCCTCCATTCCGTCCACAATGGCGGCATTGCACTCTGCCGGAAGGATTTTCGATAAGTCAGCCCATTGGTACTGCCCTTTACACTGCGGCTGAAAAGTCGAATCCGATTGGACTGTATTCTGTCCGCAGCCAAGCACCCGGCTTTTGAAATCTTCGTATCGCTGAACCGGAATTCGGCCTTCGCCGGACTCATAAGCGCGCCGCTCCAGCTGTCTTTGAAACGCAATTCCTGCCAGGGCATCGCTCTCACCGCCAAAATCCCCGGGCGTTACCGTCACAATGACAGCGCTGTTTGCATTTTTACCGTCCCGTGTTCTGTAGCTCATACCGTTTACCGCCGTGTGGCCGGGTTCTGAGGAAGCATTTACCACATACCCTCCGGGGCACATGCAGAAGGAATAAACACCCCTTCCGTTTTTCGCTTTTGCCGCCACCTTGTATGGAGCAGCCCCCAGGATGCCCGGATCAGGCATTCCGTACTGGCTTTCGTTGATCATTGGCTGCGGATGCTCCACCCGCAGCCCCACGGCAAAGGCTTTCGCCTCCATGGGAACCTGCCTGGCCTGCAGCATGGCAAACGTATCCCTGGCACTGTGGCCGATTGCCAGAACCAGCTGCGCGCATGCCAGCCGTTCTTCCCCGTTAATGACAACACCGGCCACCTGGCCGCATTCCAGTTCGATATCCGTCACCCTGCTCTCGAAGCGGACCTGGCCGCCCAGCCGTATAATTTCCTCCCGCATCCGCTTTATCACACCGCAGAGTACATCCGTCCCCATATGTGGTTTGGCCTCGTAGCAGATACGCTCCTCTGCCCCGAATCTGACAAAGGTCTCCAGGACGGCCCGTCCCCGCCCGTCCCTGTCTTTTACCAGCGTATTCAGCTTGCCGTCGGAGAAGGTACCCGCACCGCCTTCTCCGAACTGTACGTTGGATTCGGATTTCAGCTTCCCTGTCTCCCAGAATTCGTCCACATCCCTGCAGCGCTCCTCCACGCATTTTCCGCGTTCCAGAAGAATGGGGTGATATCCGTGCAGCGCCAGAAAATAACCGCAGAACAGGCCTGCCGGTCCCGTTCCCACTATGACGGCAGGGGTTTTCTGTATGCGTATTCCCGGATCCGGAAAGCGATATGCTTTCTGCTCGGAATCGCATACCAGGTTTTCTTTTCCGCGAAAACGGCGGCGGATTTTCTCTTCCTCTTTCACGTCCGCATCCACCGAATAGCTGTATTCCACATGGGGCTTTTTTCTGGCATCAATGGATTTTCGTATTACTTTTAACGTTTTAATATTCTCTTCAGGAACCCTCAGGACCCTGGCCGTACTTCTCTTCAAATCGGCAGCGGAATGCTCCGGCTTCACTTTTACCTGGTTCACTCTGAGCATATAAATACCTCTTTTTATGCATTTTATCGTCTTATTCGGCAGCAGCCGCGCCTGCAATGTGTCCGCTGCACCACGCCCAATGCAGGTTGTATCCGCCGCATTTTCCGTCCACATCCAGGATCTCGCCCGCAAAATAGATTCCGGGCGCTTTTCTGGATTCCAACTGTTCCGTCACTTCGTCAAGGGGTACGCCTCCTGCGCATACCTGGGCATTGTCGTAGGTGTTGCTGCCGATGACGTGTACCGTAAAGCATCTGCAAAGGCTGTAAACCATGCGCATCTTTTTCGGGTCCGCGGATGCCGCATCTTCGGCGGCCTTCAGCCCTGCCAGCCGGATAAAGAGAAGCATCAGCTTCTTATTCAGGATTCCCGTAAAAAATGCTTCCACCGTGCAGCCTTTCCGCAGGGATGCCCGTTTCTCCGCAAAGTGCCGCAGAGCTTCCGCCGGAATATCCGGCAGGAAATCTATCCGGACTTCCACATCCCGTTCCTTCCGCAATATGTAGTTTACCGCACGGCTGACCTGGAATACGGGAATCCCCGAAATGCCGTAATCCGTCAGCTGCAGTTCCCCCCGCTCCCGTATGGATTTTCCGCTTCCGGTGATAACCGTCACCAGGGCGTCTGCCCTCACGCCCGCTACCGACTTCAAATAGTCCTCTTTACACCGCAGCTGCACCAGCGCAGGCACCACCGGAACCAAGCTGTGTCCCAGCTTCTCCGCCAGCCGATATCCGCTGCCGTCTGAACCCGTCTTCGGCATGGCCTGTCCGCCGCAGGCAAGGATGACACGGTCGAAGCAATACACCTTCCCGGCAGCCGTTACCTTTATGCCGGCATTTATCCGGCTGCCCGGCGGTTGCTGGAATTTCCTGCCCAATTCCCGCCCTTTACGGCTGCCGGTTCCCGCGGGTACTTCGATACGGTCTACCTTGCACTCCGTCACGATCCGTACGTTCTGCCTGGCAAGCTCATACCGGAGTACGTCCAGCACGGAGGATGCCTGTTCCGACATGGGATAGAGACAGCCCTTCTTTTGCTTCAGCATCAATCCGATTTCCTGAAAGAAAGCTGCGGTGTCCTCTGTGCCAAACCGTGCGAGGCATTTTTCCAGAAAATCAGGGGATTGGGTATAGTATTCTTCCATATCCAGTTTTTCGTTTCCGAGATTGCATTTTCCGTTCCCGGTGGATAATAGCTTTCTGCCCGGCCTGTCATTTCCCTCCAGCAGCGTCACGGCGGACCCGCACCTTGCCGCCGTGATTGCCGCCGTCATTCCAGCGGCTCCGGCTCCCACAACGCCCACTGAACATCCCATTGTCATTCTCCTGTTCCGTTCCCAATTTCCTCAGCTGGAATAGTTTTCCAGGAAATTGTAGAGTTTCTCTTCGTTTTCTATCCACATCATTTCCATGATGCTTTGCTGTATCTCACCCGGCAGGGAATCCAGAAGGATTCCGGTTTCGATGTAAACCGTTTTTTTGTCCTCCAGGTAAACGATTACCTTATTGTCATAGGCCGCAAGGTAAAAGCTGCTGCTGGGCTGAACATACTTGTAGTTCATCTGCACCACCACGCGTTCCCTGGAAAAGGAAAGCACTTCCAGCCCTACGAACCCCCTCTCCAGCTCGGACAGCGGGGGAAACGCTTCATACACATCCATCGCCTGCAGGAACTGCTCCCTGTTCATTCCCACATATTTATCCGGAAGCCGCCATACGGTTTCCACTACCGTATGATACAGCACATCCGTTTCCTCCAGCACATACTCCGTATCGACACAGAGGGTTTCCGCAGAAAAAAGGACTTCCTCCGCGTCCTCATCGCCGGCGTTTTCCTCATCCATTACAACTCCGTAGTCAAGTCTGTCGTCCGGAACCGGTACCGGTTCCTGTATGGCTTCTTCCGGTTCGGGCGTCACCACAGGCAGCCCTTCAAACAGAGATTCCTGTTTTTTATCCTGCCCTTCCGGGTAGAAAAAATGGGATGCCTCCACGCCTGCATAGAAGCCAAGACCCAGCATACACAGCGGATACAGGACAAATAAGCTGATACTCTTCAATAATCTCATACTGACCCCCATGCCGTTCATGTTAGGGTTCATGCGTTCACAATAGTTCACAATAACGGCATTTCTTCTTTGTATTAATCAGTATCAGCCTTTTTTGCCCAGTTTATTCAGGTAAGCGTCAATATATTTACGAGTATAAATGCATCCTCTGACCGAGTACGGCAAGCAGCCGTCCTCCCGGAAAGGTTTCCAGCTCCTGTTCCTTAATATTTCGAAGCACCAGGAGCAAAATCCAGTAGAGCATGCCCGATATCAAAAATGCCAGCAGCATTGCGGGAAGTGCGCCCAGGCCTGCAAAGAGCCGGTTTAAGAGCATGCACACCAGTCCCGATATTCCTCCGGCGCCCAAAGGTACCGCCAGGACATTCAGCCAGTCCATCCCTATCCTGAGCAGGCGGAAGGAAAGCACGCCCGCTATAACGCACAGCACAAGGGTACCTGCCACACCGCCATACACCAGGGACAGGATTTCCCGCTTTGAGAAAAGCAGAAACGTAATTATGAAAACCACATCTGCCATGCCCGCCGCTCCCAGAAGAAAATATTTTTTCCCCATGGCCTGCAGAAACCGCAAAAAGAAGGCGGCAAGCGGCACAAAAGCGATTACGGCCGAACCGCCCTGGAGCATCTGCTTCAGCAGCCCGCTGTCCGCACCTCCCAGGAGGGCTGCTGCCTGCGCTGCCATAACAGCCATGTACACCGAAAGGAAAATGCCGTGTACCAGGCAGGCATGGACCCCGGACTGAAACGCCGTCCTGGCCAGTCGCCCCTCATCCCTTCTGAAATGCGTAAACACCCTTCCCAAAACAGGCAGTACCGGAATAGAGAGCAGGAACAGCAGCACACCGCATATGACCAGGTATTTCCCTCCGTAGACATCGTATTGAGAAATCGTTTCCGGTGCCTGCGCTGCCCTCCTGCCCCACAATACCATGCCCAGCGGCAGCGGCAGGAACAGCAGCAGTTCCGTCAGAACCTGCGGCCATCTGCCGATGCAGAGAATCCGGACGCAGTCCCATGCAGAGTCTCCGGCATACATGCCGTCCTGTTTCAGCTTCCGTTCACTGCGTCGGCTGCTTTTGAACAGAATGGCCAGGAACAGAATCATCAGGATTTCCGCAAGGCCTGCCGCCAGCGCAATCCCCATGCAGCCGTACATGGGGGTAAAACGGCTTTCCTTCAGCAGGCTGCTGACCTTTTCACCATAGCTTTCCAGCATGCCCCCAAATAAAAGCCCGAAGCCCAGCAGAAAAAACTGCCGCAGGATACCGGATACCGCCCTCGGCAATTCCGCCGCTTCCCCCTGAAAATATCCCTGCAGTACGCTGGTGACTGTCCTGAGCAATACCACGGGCGCCAGCATCATGATAATAAAAGTACTGTAAGGGATCTGAAAAATACCGTCCGCAATGCCGCCCGCAAACAGTATCAGCAGCAAGGCGCCCAACAGTCCCAGGGCACCGTGGAAAAGCAGCGCGCTCCTTCTCAGTTCCAGTATATTCCTGTACTGTCCCTTGTTTCTGCGGCTGCGGAGCAGCTTTCCCAGCACATCTGCCAGACTTCCGCTGACAGCAATCCCTGCCAGTGTACAGGCGGACACCGCCGCAGATATATACGTAATTCCGCCCTCTGCAATTCGATTTCCCAATATAAATACAGTTATCACAGCCAATATATTGGCAACTTCTTCCGCCTGCCTTCTCTTTATCTCCGCCTGATTCATCTTCATCCCTCGAATTTTCAGAGGGAACTGCCGCAAAACTACCGGTACGGATCATCTTAGGGCAGTTCCCTGTTCTCTTGTAATATTCAACCCCTGCAATATCGCTTCCTGCTTCCGCTCCATAACCAGGCGCTCCTCATCTTCCATATGGTCATATCCGCACAGATGCAGCATGCTGTGCGCCACAAGGAATGCGAACTCCCTTTCGACACTGTGGCCGAAGCTTTCTGCCTGCTGGAATACCTTTTCCACAGATACCATGATATCCCCCAGGAGCAGTTCCCCCGTATCCGGATCAAAATAATCCGCCTCTCTGTCCTCGTCGATTTCAAAGACGCCTTCCTCTGAAAAGTCCACATTCGGAAAGGATAGAACATCTGTTTCCCGGTCTATTCCCCGGTATTCACGGTTCAGCTCATGAATTCCCGCATTATCCGTCAGTACTACATTAACCTGTACCTCATAAGGGCAGTTCTCCGCTTCCAGCACGGCTTCGCATACCAGCTTCACCACATCCTCTGCCTGAAAAGGCAGTTCCCCATCCGTCTCATTTTCCACATAAAATGTCATATCGTTCCTCCATATACGCTTTTGCGAAGAATTCTGTCCCGTATTCCATGGCAGGCAGCGGGAATGCACTTGGCAACACGCGTCAGGACATATCGATACAGGGCATCAGGGTTTTCTCACACGCCTCTCCCTGAGGCCTGTCCGCTCTCTTTCACGCTGCCTGCCGCGTTCCTCACGGGCTTCATAAGTTTCGTAAGCCTGTACGATTTTCTGAACCAGCGGATGGCGCACTACGTCCTTGCTGGTAAGGGTACAAAACGCAATATCGTCAATTCCTTTCAGTACCTTCGCGGCTATATCCAGTCCGGATTTCGTGCCCGCGGGAAGATCCTTCTGGGAATTGTCCCCTGTCACCACCACCTTGGATCCGAACCCGATACGGGTCAGAAACATTTTCATCTGGGCAGGCGTTGTATTCTGCGCCTCGTCCAGAATGATATAGGCGTTATCCAGCGTACGGCCCCTCATATAGGCCAGCGGCGCCACCTCAATCAGCCCCTTTTCCATATTTTTGGCAAAACTTTCGGCTCCCATGATCTGGTACAATGCATCGTACAGCGGCCGAAGATAAGGGTCTACCTTACTCTGCAGGTCTCCCGGCAGGAAACCCAGCTTTTCTCCTGCCTCTATGGCAGGCCTGGTAAGGATAATCCTGCCCACCTCATCGTTCTTAAACGCACTGATGGCCATCGCCATGGCAAGATAGGTTTTCCCCGTTCCCGCAGGACCCAGGCCAAATACCAGCATATTGTCCCGGATAGCGTCCACATACGCTTTCTGCCCCAGGGTCTTCGGCTTGACGGGCTTGCCGTTTACCGTATGGCAGATACAGTCCGCATCCATCTGCGCCAGTGCGCCTTCTTTCTCTTCCATTCCCAATGTTATCGCGTAATCCACACTCTGCTCCTCTATGTCACTTCCCCGGCTGGACAGGAGTACAAGTTCTTTCAGGACGTTTTCCGCCTTTCTGACCATCTCCTCTCTGCCGGTAATCATAATGGATCCGTTGCGGTCTATGACAGCCACATCGAAATCCCGTTCCAGTTTCTTCACATATGCATCCTGCATACCGAATATTTTCTGCATATGCTCCGTTGGTATATCCAGTTTAATTGTAAAATCACTCATCCGCTTCTCCTGAAATCTACGGTTCGAAATCCGCTTCCAAACCGTCTTCCATCCTTGCCGTCTCCGTTCGGCCGGTGACGGGTTCCCGCACCAGAAAGGCTCCCTCAATGACCCATGATGTGTCATTCCTATTTATTCTAACATTTTTTTCAATAATTTGTACCCCTTTTTCTTCTAAATCTGTAAGAAAATCCATTAATTTTTGATTAAGAAGCGTTTCCGCTTCCTCTTTGGTGTAAAAATGCTCCGTATTCTGGTATTCACGATGGGTTACAGATCCCCAGAATACGGGAATGTCCAGTTTTTCCAGCGCCAGCGGCCGGGTCTCTTTCATGAGGCTGTCATATACCAGAAAGGGCCTCTCCTCCGGAAGCCTGCAGGTCTGGCTTCCCAGCTTGAGATAATAGCTTTCCTTCTCCCTGCCCGTATACGTTTTTTCTATGTAGTCCAGGGGAATGCTTTCGGAAAAGCTTGTGGAATGCTCCAGCAGGATATCCGCGTCCGCATCTACATATTCATATTCCCGTACTGTCTTGTCTTCGTTGAAAATGGGAATCCGTCCCTCCACCAGGACCGTCCCCTTCTCCACCGTGTCACCGACGGAAACCTGGGGGACGCCGCTGCGCACAATAATTGCCGTCACCGTGCCGTCATAATCCGCAACCAGGTCTGTTCCACAGGTGGTTTCAGTCCTCTCAATCACAATGGGAGCGTCATTTTCCTTGATATCAATCTGCAGTTTGGTTCCGTCCAGCCTTGCGGATGCCCATGTGATTTCCGGAAATTGCCTTCGAATCTGCTTTTCCAGCCCGCCGATATCCAGCGCGTCCCGGCGCATGCCCACAGTTACCTGGTTCTCCTTTAAAAAGCTGTAAAAAACATCATCCGTTATCCGCTGGTTTCCCGTGAGTTCAATATTCCATATGTAAAAAGTGGAGACAATCCAGAAAACAAAGGTCAGGAGCAGCCCCAGTATGAATATCTTGCGCTTCAGCAGGCGCGGAATCAAAAAGGGCAGTCCATATCTCTCCAATATGGCTACCCTTGTCCCTGTTTTCTTAAGTATTGGTTTCAGCTCCCGAAAACCGTCCAGGCTGATGCACATGTAATAGGATTCCCCTTCCCGGACGATATCCCACAGCAGGATTCCCCTGTTGCTGCACAGGTTCATAAACCTTTCCGGTGAAAAACCCCATAGGCGGATGCGCAGATACCCTCTTATATACTTCAGAAATTTAATCATATTTATACTCCTGCACGAAAGGCTGCTCAGCCATATCTGACACAGCTGATGCAGCCGCTGATTTTCATATCTTCATTGGTATAGTAATCCACGGAAAGCCCGGTACCTTCAAAACAGACCTGGCAGGTCTTGCCCTGGAGCAGTATCAGGCTTTCGGTGTATTCCAGAATCCCACGGTAATTCTCAATCCAGGCTTCCCGATTGCCTGTCAGGGTCACCTTCATTGCTCCCATGCAGATATCCTTGGGAAATTTCAGGGATTCTATCAGGTTCTCCATGGAATGTCCCCCTTCCGGGGGGCGTCTCTCTTCCGTTTTCAATTCACTTCTCTGTATGCGGGCATTCTTTTTCTTCATGATTCATTCTATTACTGCAGACGCGGAAATATGCATAAAACCATTTTCGCTATTAAGAATCAAAAGAAACGTCTATGCGATTACCGCTTTGATGAAAGGGTTCTTCCGGGGAGGGGCATCCGAAATGCGGCAGGCTGCCAGATAACGTTTTTCAGCAGCATCTGCCCGCCCCTCATCATTGGCGTGGAGCATTGCCAGCGCCTCTCCCTCCCGCACATAGTCTCCTGCCTTTTTACACAATACCAGCCCCACGGACAGGTCAATCTCACTCTCCTTGGTCTCCCTGCCGCCGCCTAAAAGCAGAGAGCAGATACCCACCTCATCACATACGATATGGTCCACGTAGCCGCTTGCCTGAGACAAGACCGGACGGATAATCTGTGCCTTCGGAAGCAGTTCCGGACGGTATACCGCTTCTCGGCAACTCCCCTGCGCCTCCGCAAATTCCGCCAGTTTTTCCAGGGCGCTGCCGTCTGCAATCACGGCCTCCAGCATCTGTCTGGCTTCGCTTTCGCCGCGGGCCTTTCCGCCGGCTATGAGCATCTGGCTTCCCAGGGACAGGCACAGTTCCAGAAAATCGGCAGGCCCGCGGCCCATCAGGGTTTCGATGGCTTCCTTCACCTCCAGCGCGTTTCCCACCGCATAGCCAAGGGGCTGGTCCATGTCTGAGATGACGGCAATTGTTTTCCGCCCTGCATTCTTACCGATTCCCACCATCTCCTCCGCCAATGCCCTGGCGTCGGATTCTTCCTTCATAAATGCGCCGCTTCCGGTCTTCACATCCAGTACGATGGCGTCAGCCCCGGCCGCCAGCTTTTTACTCATAATGGAACTGGCGATAAGGGACATATTGTCCACGGTGGCCGTGACGTCCCGCAGGGCATAAAGTTTCTTGTCCGCAGGCGCCAGGTCGGCAGTCTGCCCCATAATGGCAATGCCGATACGGTTTACATTTTCTATAAACTGCTGTGTGGTGAGCGAAGTGGTGAATCCGGGGAAGCTCTCCAGCTTGTCTATGGTCCCGCCGGTATGCCCCAGGCCCCTTCCGCTCATCTTTGCCACGGGAATGCCACAGGCGGCCACCATGGGTGCCAGCGCAAGCGAAGTTTTGTCTCCTACACCGCCTGTACTGTGCTTATCCACCTTGATCCCATGAATTCCCGTCAGATCCAGCCTGTCTCCGCTGTCCGCCATGGCCATGGTGAGTGCCAGTGTCTCCGCTTCCGTCATTTTCTGAAAATAAATTGCCATCATCAGGGCAGAGACCTGATAGTCAGGAATCTCTCCCCCGGTGTAGCCTTCTATGAAAAAACGGATTTCCTCCCGTGTAAGTTCTCCTCCGTTCCTTTTTTTCATTATAATATCGTACATTCTCATACTTGAGTCCTCCTAATGATAGCCGCAGGGCGACGGCACTGAAGGGTGAATGCACTTCCCCTTCCTCCCTAATTTAAATCGCTGCGCTGGACTTATTTTAAGATATAGAACTGGTTGTGCAGGAGAAGCCAGTTGGCGCGGAACCATTTCATGATCTGCCAGTACCCGCAGCCGTGCAGGTTATATTCCCGGATCAGCCGAAACTTTGCCTGCAGGCTCCTCACATCCTCGAACCATACCTCGTGGGCTGTTCCGTTGGCGGTGTAGGTAAAATAAGGGCTTTCCGCCAGACTGTCAAACATAATCTCTGCCCCCTGCTCCACGGCAATGCGCACGGCCTCCACATTGCCTACGGTAGTTGCCTTTGTGACACCCCGCTCAAAGGGAAGCGGCCAGTCATATCCGTAGTTCGGGATTCCAAGGTCCACCTTTTCGGCAGGAATCTCCGTCAGGGCATACTCCACCACCCTGCGGACCTGGTTGACGGGTGCCACTGCCATAGGCGGGCCGTACGTATAGCCCCACTCATAGGTCATCAGCAGTACATGGTCTGCAGCCTCCCCCAATGCCCGGTAATCCTTTCCCTCATATAACAGCCCTGCCTGTCCGGCACTTGTCTTAGGCGCCAGCGCAACGGAAGTATGGTATCCGGAGGCGCGCATGGCTTCCGCCACCTGCCGTACAAAAGCAGAAAAGGCATCCCTGTCCTGTGCCAGGATGTATTCAAAATCGATATCCACCCCTTCGTAACCTTTTGCATCCATGGTTTCCAGCAGTTCCCGAATTAACCGCTCTGTGTACGCCGCGTTGTTTACGACGGAATTGATGAGCTGATTATTGAAGTTCCCGTCCTCGCCGAAGGGTGTCAGCGTCAGTATGGGTTGGGTACCGAACTGAAGCGCCTGTGCAATCATCCGGCTGTCATCCCCGTAGGAAGGCGGCAGCAGTTCTCCTTCCATTGTAAAACCATAGGAAAATACACGAAGTTCCGATAAGTACGGCAGTGTCTGAACCAGTACCTCCCTGTCTATGAAAGGGTAGGCATAGCCGCTCACGGTAATTGCCCGGGAGGCATTTCTGACAAAACGGTTGATCAGCAATGCCTGCCCCACCGCAAGCGGATAAGGATATTCCAGCTGGTTGTCGAAAATAATCTGCTCCGCATTTGCATCCAGCTGCTGAGCAATGCTGTCCACGCTGTCTCCCGGTTTTACTACATAGATTTCCATTGATCTGCTCCCATGCTTTCATTCTACAGAAATCTATATTCACAGCACTTAAAAAAAAGACGCAATCGCCTGCCATGAATGGCATTTCATACCGTTTCCCACGGGGATCTCCGCCGAATATCCCCTTTATTCCACACCTGCTTTTTTGCAGATATCCTCAAGACAGCACCTGTGGCAGAAGGGCTTCGTCCGCGCCGTACAGACTTCCCGGCCATGGTTTACCAGGCGATGACAGAAATCATTGCCCTCCGCAGGCGGAATAAGCTTCCAGAGTGCCTTTTCCACCTTTGCCGGCTCTTTCACGCCGTCTACCAGCCCCATACGGTTCACCAGGCGGATACAGTGGGTATCCGTCACAATGGCAGGCTTCCCGAACACATCCCCCATAATCAGGTTGGCGCTCTTCCTGCCCACGCCCGGCAGTGCCAGAAGCTTGTCAAAGTCATCCGGAACCTTCCCGCCGTATTCGTCTCTGAGCATTTTCATACAGGCATTGATATCCCTCGCCTTACTCTTTCCCAGACCGCAGGGATGAACGATTTTCTCGATTTCATCCGCTTCGGCTTCCGCCAGTGCATTTATGTTCGGGAATTTTTCGTAAAGTTTTTCCACCACCACATTCACTCTGGCATCGGTGCATTGGGCCGCCAGGCGTACGCTTACCAGAAGCTTCCATGCCTGGTCATAGTCCAGGGTGCAGTCCGCTGCGGGATATTCCTTTTTCAATCTCTCAATGATTTCCAGTACACGTTGTTTTTTCGTCATTTGTCCTCTCAGGAATTGTCGGGAGACACTTCCGTACTCCTTTTCGGAAAATATTGCTGCTTTGCTATCCGTGTTCGTTTCCCTGCCGTGCGGGCCGGTCCAGGGGCGGGATTTTCATTTATGTGCCCGTATAAAATCCGTTTATCCGCATATCCTATCCGGGAAAGGACGGTATCAGTTATGGATATGGAAAAAATAGTATGCAATTGCATGAGCGTTACCTGCGGGCAGATTAAAAAAGCGGTAGATGCAGGCGCCGGCACATTGGAAGAGGTGCAGGAAGCCACCGGCGCAAGCACGGTATGCGGCGCGTGCCTGCAGGAGGTGGAAGCACTTATCGCCCACTTTAAGGCGGAGCGTGATACACCCTGAATCCGACAGGCATTCGCGGAAAGCTTTTCACAGGAGGCTTCCGGGCGCCGCGCCGTCCAGCCGCTGTGCCAGCATCGTATTGCGCTGTGTTACGGTCACATTGTTTACCCCATAGGATAGGGCTTTTTTCGTGCCCACCATCACCAGTATCTTCCTGGCCCGGGTAATGCCTGTGTAAATCAGATTCCTCTGCAGCATTACAAAATGGTTCATAAGCACGGGCATTACCACTATGGGGTATTCGGACCCCTGTGCCTTGTGGATGGTGGTGGCATAGGCGTGGACAAGCTCATCCAGCTCCGTCACATCATAAAGGATTCTCCGTTCATCAAAATTCACCGCCAATGTGCGCTCTGCCAGGTCTGCAGACTCTATTATGCCGATATCCCCGTTAAAGGTTTCCTTCTCATAATTATTCTTAATCTGCATCACCTTGTCACCGGGCCGATACACAAACCCGCTGCGGCGCAGCCCTTCTCCCCGGGGATTGACTGCCTCCTGCAGTACCAGGTTCAGGTTGGTGGCTCCCACCACACCCCTCTGCATGGGCGTCAGAACCTGTATCATGGTTGACGGCAGCCGATAGTATCCCGGCAGCTTGTCCTTCACCAGCTTCACAATTTCCGCCACGGCATCCTCCGGCTCCTCCCGCTGGAGGAAGAAAAAGTCAGTCCCTTTCCCATTGGAGATATCCGGCATCTTTCCCGCGTTGATCAGGTGGGCGTTGGTAATGATGCGGCTTGTAAGCGCCTGTCGGAATATCCTGGTTAACCGGACCACCGGAAACTGCCCTGAGTCTATGATATCCCGAAGCACATTCCCTGCTCCCACAGAGGGCAGCTGGTCAATATCCCCCACCAGGATCAGCCGCATATTTGCAGGAACGGCTTTCAGCAGGGCATTCATCATGACAATATCGATCATGGAACACTCGTCTACGATCAGGACATCTCCTTCCAGGGGGTTTTCCTCGTTTTTTCCATAGCCCTCGGAAGGTTTGCATTCCAAAAGCCTGTGGATGGTCTTCGCCTCCAGCCCGGTGGCTTCCGCCATACGTCTGGCAGCTCTTCCCGTAGGTGCGGCAAGGAGTATTTTCAGGCCGTAGATCCGGTATGCTGCAATGATTCCCTGGGTGGTGGTGGTCTTGCCCGTACCGGGTCCCCCGGTCAGCACCATTACCTTTGCCATGGCCGCCTGCCTGATTGCGTCAGCCTGAATTTCATCATACTTCATATTCACGGCCTTCTCAATCCTGCCCACATCCACGGAAAGCCGGTCGTTTCCGGACTCCCGCCTTGCCTTTGACAGCTGTATCCACAGCCTGTCTCCCGCAGGTTCCGACGCCAGCCTTTTCAATTTTCGTGCCGTGCCCACTTCCGCAAAATAAAACGGCGGAAGGTAAACGGACTCTTCCTCCCGGATCAGGTCCTTATCCTTCAGCATCTGGTCCATGGTCATGACGATGCGGCCCTCCTCCGCTTCCAGCAGGGCTGCCGCCTTCTGAGTCAGCTGTTCCCGCCGGGCGAATACATTGCCTTCGTCAGCCAGTTCGCTTAAAGTATACATAATGCCGCTGCGCAGCCTGACATAAGTCTCTCTGCCGAAACCAAGCTTCTGGGCAATGCTGTCAGCTGTCCTGAAACCAATCCCCCAGATGTCGTCCGCCAGCCGGAAGGGATTTTCCTTCATGACGGCAATGCTCTCATTTCCGTACTGCCTGTAAATCCTGGCGGCAAACGCGGTACTCACCCCCTGGTTCTGCAGAAAGAGCATGATGTTCTTTACTTCCTTCTGCCGCGCCCAGCTTTCTGATATCATCCGGATACGCTTGTTTCCGATACCGGGGATTTCAATCAGAAGGTCAATGTTTTCCTCTATGACAGTAAAGGTATCCGCGCCGAATTTCTGAACGATCTTTTGGGCGTATTTTGGACCAACCCCCTTGATCAGGCCGCTTCCCAAGTATTTTTCCATCCCGTATACCGTAGCCGGCAGTGTTTCCTCCCACTTATGAGCCATAAACTGACGGCCAAACCTGGAATCCACCTTCCATTCCCCGTCTATCAGGAGAACGGATCCCACATTTGCATCCAGCAGATTTCCCACCACAGTGACAAGGTCGTCGTACCCCTTCACCCGCACTTTCAGAACAGTGTATCCGTTTTCTGGATTCTGGTATGTAATTCTCTCCACAATACACCGGATTTTCGTCATTTGTCCCGCTCCTTGCTTTCCCTGCATCCGATTTTATTTTACTCCGATTTTCAGCCAATGGCAATACAGGAATAATTATATCAAAAATATTACATTACAGGAAAATTTAACTTGCTTTTACCATTAACTTAACTTATAATGGATGTGTTCTGAACTTGCAGTCAGAATATCTGTAAATCTCAAATTCTTAAGTTCAAAGAAAGGAAAACGGCATGTCTAAGGAAAAATTTATGCAGGAATTGCTGGCAAGGCTGGCAGAAAAGAAAGAATGGGGCATTGGTCCCGGCAGCGCAGTGTATTACAGGGACGGTTTTACCTCCCAGGGCGATTCGCAGCTTCTCGATTTCATTCACAACACCAATCTGCATTATCACAAATCGGAATCGGATATCTTAATCGGCAGTTTCCTCGTTATTAAAAAGAAATGCAGCAACGAAATCTGGTCCATGTGCAGATTTGACGCAGATTATCTGTATCGGAAATTCGAGGAATACGGCTGGAACGCAGTATGGAAGCTGATTCGGCCCCAGTTGGAATCCGGAACCAAGATCACGGAAAATAAAATTTTCTCTTCTATCAACAAATATAAAACCGTCAAAAAGCATCTGATTATCCGTCCACTCAATTATACAGACCACCAGATGGAACTGAAAAACTGTATTTACAGGCTGTGCGGCGACATTGCCCTGGTCCTGTACATTGTCTTTTCCAATGACAGCCAGGGACTCAACACTTCAAAAATCCAGAGAACCACTTTTCAGGAATGGAATACGGACGAGGATGCCGTATGGGAAAATGCCCTGCAGAATACCTGTTCCATGGCGCCGCCCAGGCTGTATGCCAATCCACTGGACGCAGAAAAGGCGCCATATGGCAAAGGTGCTTTCATGACGGCAGGGCATTCCGTGAAAATCCATTCCCTGCAGGTTCCCATGCTCACCACCACACAGCAGGTTAACGGTGCCATAGCGCTCTTCTACCCGGGTGTCAGGGAGCGGATTGCGGAGATTATGGGCGGAAGCTATTATGCGGTCTTTATCAGCATCCATCAATGCATGATTCACCGCTGCGGCACCATCTCTCCCCGGCAGATACGCATTCACCTGAACGACGTCAACAATGCCTTCAGTTCCGACGAGAATCTCAGCAGAAAAATTTTCTGCTACGATGCCGTCCGTAAAGTCTTTTCTTCGCTGGATTAACCTAACAGGCCAGTATCATGGACAGCATTCCCGGCCCGGTATGCGCGCCGATGATCGGCGACAGCATGGTCCTTCTTACAATGACTTCCGGCGCCGCTTCACGCACCTTTTCTACCAGGCTGTCTGCAAGTTCCGGCGTGTCCGCGTCACAGATGTATATGGTATTGCACACCTTGGGATTGTAATTCTCCTTAAAAAAGGTAAACAGGGATGCCATCGCAGCCTTATTGCCGCGCTTTTTGTCCACAGTTACCAGCTTCCCGTCCTCATCAATTTTCAGCATGGGTTTAATGTTCAGTGCCGATCCCACAATGGCTGTGGCAGCGCTCACCCGCCCGCCCCGCTTCAGATACATGAGATCCTGCACCATAAAATAATGGCGCAGATGGGGAACAAAAGCCTTCATGTCCTCATAATTTTCTCTGAGAGACATTCCGCGCTTCCTGTTTTCCACGGCACGTTCCGCCAAAATGCCGATGCCGCCTGTAGCGGCCAGCGTATCCACCGGGAGAATCTCCGCCTCCGGATACTGTTCCTTAAGATGCTCCGCGGCGAGCAGTGAACTTTCATATGTGGAAGACAGACCGCTTGACAGGCAGAAATACAGCACGGATTTTCCTTCCTTCAGGAAGCCCTTAAAATAATCCTCATACATAAAAGGCGATATCTGGGATGTTCTGGTTAAGTCTCCGCCGCGCTGTCCGTCATAAAATTTCTTCAGCAGCGCCTCTTCCTCACATCCCAGGGATGTGCGCATCTCATCTCCCAGGGAATATTCCATGGGTACAAATGCAATCCCGTTTTCCTCGGCAGCTTCCCTGATAATATCTCCGGAAGCATCCATACATATTATATAATCCTCATCGTAACCTTTTTCCATGATATCGTCCTCCATATCACCACGGGCAGAATGCTTTGCCGCCCTTCACAAATATTCGCCGATAAGTGCCGGATTATACCGGGACAAAATCATTTCCGGGAAATCTGGGAATACCGTCGAATCCCTGTTTCAGCTCCGCTTCCGAAGGAATATAATCAGCCATTTCTCCGTTGTTGAATTTCTCGTAAGCAACCATGTCAAAGTATCCGGTTCCTGTGAGTCCGAATACGATGGTCTTCTCTTCCCCGGTTTCTTTGCATTTCAGGGCTTCATCTATGGCTGCACGGATGGCATGGCTGCTCTCAGGGGCGGGAAGGATTCCCTCCACCTTTGCAAACTGGGTTGCTGCCTCAAACACTGCCGTCTGCTCCACGCTTACAGCATCCATGATGCCGTCATGGTAAAGCTGGGACAGGATGGGACTCATGCCGTGATAGCGCAGGCCGCCTGCATGGTTTGCGGAAGGGATAAAGCCGCTGCCCAGCGTATACATCTTAGCCAGCGGGCATACCTTGCCGGTATCGCAGAAATCATATGCAAACACGCCTCTGGTAAAGCTGGGACAGGAAGCCGGTTCCACGGCAAGAATCTTATAATTTCTTTCCCCGCGGATCATTTCTCCGGCAAAAGGAGAAATCAGGCCGCCCAGGTTGGAGCCGCCGCCGGCACATCCGATGATAATATCCGGAACAATGTTGTACTTGTCCAGGGCTGCCTTCGTCTCCAGTCCAATTACGGTCTGATGCAGCATTACCTGGTTCAGCACGCTGCCCAATACATAGCGGTAGCCCTCTCTGGCCATCTCTGCTTCCACGGCCTCTGAAATGGCGCAGCCCAGGCTTCCGGTGGTTCCCGGATGCTCTGCAAGGATTTTCCTTCCGATTTCGGTGGTTTCACTGGGAGAAGGGGTAACCGTAGCACCGTAGGTCCTCATAACTTCACGGCGGAAAGGTTTCTGTTCATAGGAAACCTTGACCATATAGACCAGGCAATCCAGTCCGAAATATGCGCATGCCATAGAAAGCGCAGTTCCCCACTGCCCGGCTCCCGTCTCCGTTGTAACCCCCTTCAGCCCCTGCTTTTTGGCATAATAAGCCTGGGCAATAGCCGAATTCAGCTTATGGCTGCCGCTGGTATTATTACCTTCAAACTTGTAGTAAATTTTCGCCGGCGTCTGCAGTTTTTCCTCCAGGCAATAAGCCCGCACCAGGGGAGAGGGACGGTACATTTTATAAAAGTCCTGTATCTCCTGCGGAATCGGAATATATGCCGTGGTATCATCCAGTTCCTGCGCCGCCAGTTCATCACAGAAGACATGCTTCAGCTCTTCCGCCGTCATAGGCTGCAGTGTCTCCGGATTCAGCAGCGGCGCGGGCTTATTCTTCATGTCGGCACGAAGGTTGTACCACATGGCAGGAATTTCGCTTTCCTCAAGATAGATTTTATAGGGAATTTTTGTTGCTTCGCTCATTGCAGTCTCCATTCTGAAATATATGCTTTTCTCAAGAGCAGCTTATATTTCCACGTTTATGTTAGCACAGGCAGCGGAATATCGCAAGGCCTGCCGCCTGATTTCCGCATATTGGTGCTGTGTCCGTTTGCCTGTCAGCGCCGTAAGACGCGTTCACCCGTTCTTACACGGTTCCCTCATACATCCCGGCTGTGCGGTCTCAAAAACGAAAATACGAACATTTGTTATTATTTATCAGTATTGTCGTTCTCACTGCATTTGGATAGCGCCAGAGTCCCGGTCCTTGCCACTTCCACGATACTGATGGTCTGAAGCATTTTGATCATCAGTTTGATTCGTTCCGGCTCATCGCAAATCTGTATCATCATAAAGTGTTTGGACATATCCACAATCTGCGCCTTCATTATCTCGCATAATTCCATAATTTCACGGCGGTTGTTTTTGTTGTATTTTATCTTGATCAGCATCAGTTCCCTGGTAATGCACTGCTGTTCCGCAAAGGTTTTCACCTTGATAACATCCACTTTTTTATTTAATTGCTTTTCAATCTGTTCGAAGGTCCTCTCATCGCCGCTGCTGACTATGGTCATACAGGAAACCGTTGCGTCATCGGTTTCCCCCACCGCCAGGCTGTCAATATTGAAGCAGCGCCTTGAGAAAAGTCCGGCTACCTTACAAAGCACACCGGAACGGTTTTCTGCCAGTACGGAATAAATTCGTGTCTTCATATTTTACTCCCTCTTATCCAGTTACGCACTCGCCTCTTCAGCACCCCTTTCATGGATATTTTCCGGCTGCTAAGCGTTATATATCCTTGAATCCCCGGTACTTCTCAGAGGAATGCTGTCTCCAGTTCCGCATCTGTCCACAGGTTCTCTTTATTACAGACAGATAATATTATCCATGTCAGCTGTCTTTCCGCCTGACTATACCAAATCCATGGGATCGATTATGCACTCCAGCAGCATGGAGGTATCCTCTTTCAGGAAAGCATCTATTGTCTCTTCGCATTTTTCCATGTTTTCAAGCCGCAGGAACGGAATGCCATACGCCGCGGACAGCTTCTCAAGATCAGGGCTTCCGGACAAATCTACCACGGAATAATGATCCTGATAGGTAAAATGCTGGTATTGCCGCACCATGCCCAGGTAATTGTTTTTCAATACTACGATTTTCACCGGAATATCGTGCTGGCACATAGTAGCAAGCTCCATCATTGACATCTGGAAGGAACCGTCGCCGCAGACTGCCACCACCTGTCTGTCCGGAACCGCCACCTTTACACCCAGTGCAGCCGGAATGGAATAGCCCATGGTCCCCATGCCGCCTGTGGTGAAAAATTTTCCTTTCCGAACCTTTACGTAGCCGCAGGACCAAATCTGGTTCTGTCCCACGTCCGCCACATATACGGCGTCCTCACGCATCTTTTCCGTAAGCTGCATAATAAATGCCGCAGGGTCTACATAGGCAGGATTGGGCTTGCGCTTTGTGGCCATTGCCTTCCTGTAACCGTTCAGAGTACTCAGCCACTCTTCGCAGTGGCAGGTAAATTCTTCCTTTTCCAAATCTTCAAATATATGCTTTGCGTCCCCTACCAGCGGAATGGTAGGCCCTGCATTCTTACCGATTTCCGCCGGATCCACATCGATATGTACGAGCACTTTATTCCGTGTAATCATATCCGGTTGATTGACAGCACGGTCAGCCACCCTCGCCCCCACCATTATCAGCAGATCCGACTCGTTGATTGCCCGGTTGGCATAGGCCTTGCCGTTATTTCCCACCATTCTGAAATATAAGGGATGGTCTGTGGGCATGACGCCGATGCCCATCATGGTAGATACCACGGGAATCCCGTGTTTTTCCGCAAATCTGCGCAGGTTGTCCTCCGCTTCGCTCAAAAGCACGCCGCCTCCCGCACAGATAATGGGGCGTTTTGCCTTCTCCAGTTCTTTTACCACCTTTTTAATCTGTACCGCATTCCCTTTGACGGTGGGCTTGTAAGTGCGCATGGAGACTGTCTCTGGATATTTAAATTTGCTGACAGACGCATTCTGGATATCTATGGGCACATCGATCAGCACCGGGCCGCGCCTGCCGGTATTGGCAATGTGGAAAGCCTCCTTGAACACCCTGGGAATGTCATTCACATTTTTAACCAGGTAGCTGTATTTCACAAAAGATTCTACCGCACCGGTGATATCCGCCTCCTGAAACACATCGCTTCCCAAAAGCTCGCTGTTTACCTGTCCGGTAATGCAAATCAAAGGAATGCTGTCTGCAAATGCCGTGGCAATGCCCGTAATGACATTTGTGGCTCCGGGACCTGAAGTGACTGCACATACGCCGGGCCGGCCGGTAATCCGTGATACGCCGCTTGCGGCATGGGCCGCGTTCTGTTCCGTGCGGATCAGGATGGTACGAATATCCGACTCCAGGATACTGTTGTAAAACGGACAAATGGCTACGCCGGGATATCCGAATACCGTTGTGACTCCTTCTGCTTCCAGACATTTGATAATGGCATCTGCACCTGTCATAATTTGTTCCTCCTATTTTAAGTTCCGCATTCGCCCGCCCCATACCCAATACCAGCAGAGAATTTCCGGCCACTAAGTTCCTGTGTCCGTCAATCCTCTGGGGTACCGGGCGGGACTCATGCTGTTTTTAAGTTCCGCATTCGCCTGTCCCGTGCCCAGACCGGCAGCATATTTCCGGCCACTAAGTTCCTGTGTCCGTCAATCCTCTGGGGTACCGGGCGGGACTCATGCTGTTTTTAAGTTCCGCATTCGCACTTGTTGTTTTTTAAGTTCCGCATTCACCCAAATTGGAATTCATTCTTTTTGGGCCAGTCTCCGGGCCAGTTTCACTGCCTCCGCCGCATCGGCAGAATAGCCGTCAGCCCCTATTTCATCCGCATAATCCTGTGTGATAACTGCGCCGCCAATCATAATCTTTGCATGGACATTTTCTGATTTCGCATAATCAATGACCTCCTTCATGCGGCGCATGGTGGTCGTCATCAGGGCAGAGAGGGCAATAATCTGTGCATTGTTCTCTTTTGCGGCCTGAATGATGGTCTCTTTTGCCACATCCTTTCCCAGATCAATGACCCGGAAACCATAATTCTTCAGCATCAGCGCCACCAGGTTTTTCCCAATATCATGGATATCCCCCTCCACCGTTGCAATCACCACCGCAGGCATGTCCGAAGCGCCCATGTTCTGCTGCAGCAGCGGTTCCAACACTTCTATCGAATTCTTCATGGCTTCGGCGCTGGAAATCAGCTGGGGCAGAAAATATTTACCTGTGTCAAACAATTCTCCCACCTGATTGATGGCAGGAAGCAGAATTTCATTCAGCAGCGCGGAAGGTTCCTCTCCCTGCTTTAAAGCTTCCCTTGTCTGGGCAGCAATTCCGCTGCGGTTGCCTTTCAGGACAGAATTCCGCAGCATTGCCCTGCAAGGGCTTTTTTCCGCGCAGGCTTCCGCACCACCGCGGGCTTTCCCGGCAAGGGGATCACTTTTCTTTTCTCCTACAGGCGCTTCCCGGACCGCCGCCTGCGACAGTTTTCTCTTCAGGTCTGCCTCTTTCTTTTCTCTTTTCTCCGCTGCAATCGCTGTATATTCAATAAAACGGATATCCGCGTCCGCTTTGGCCAGGAGCAGATCCGTCGCCAGCGCACAGCCTGTCAGCAGTTCCTGGGAAGGATTTGCAATGGCCATGGTCAGGCCTTCCCTGATGGCCAGTGTGAGAAAGGCCGTATTGACGAAATTCCGCTCCGGCATGCCGAAGGAAATATTGGACAGCCCGCAGATTGTGGCAAGTCCCTTTTCCCGGCAGTAGCGGATAGTCTCCAGTGTCTCAAGTGCGGCTTTGCGGTTCGCCCCCACTGTGGAAACCAGGCCGTCCACAATGACATCCTCCCTGGTAAGTCCCAGCGAATAAGCCCGCTCCAGCACCTTCTCAATAATCAGTTTCTTTTCTTCTATATTTTCCGGCAATCCCTTGTCGGAAAGCGGTAACAAAATAAACATTGCACCGTATTTTTTTACAAGTGGCAACAGCTTCTCATATTTTTCCGTCTCCAGAGATACGGAATTGACCAGTGCTCTGCCGGGATACCGCCGCAGGGCCGCCTCCAGAACGTCTACATGGCTGGAGTCCAGAGACAGCGGCAGATTTGTCACTCCGCTTATCTCCTCAATGGCACGCCGCATGGCCGTATTCTCGTCGATGCCGCTCATCCCCATGTTCACATCCAGAACCAAAGCTCCGTCGTGTTCCTGCTCTTCCGCAAACTGCAGCACTTTATCAAAATTCCCTTCCCGCAGCTGTGCCTGCAGAAGCTTTTTCCCCGTAGGGTTAATCCGCTCTCCCACAATAAGAAAGCTGTCATCCAGTTTGAATTCCACCATTCTTCGCTCGGAGGCAAGCTGCCGACGGCCTTCCTCTCTGCGCTGTATAACAGGCACCCTGCCTTTTCCGAAGACATTGCGGATCTGCCTGATATATTCCGGCGTGGTTCCGCAGCAGCCGCCAAGTACGGAAGCCCCTGCCTCCACCAAAACCCTCATCTCCTCCGCAAATTCCGCTGCGCCCATATTATAACGGCTGTTACCGTTCTCGTCCTGAAAAGGAAGCCCTGCATTGGGCTTTGCAATAATCGGGACGTCACGTGTACAAGCCGCCATATCCGCCACGATCTGTCTCATATGCGCAGGCCCGGTGGAGCAGTTAACGCCGATAGCGGCAGCGCCAAGGCTCTCCAGAACCACGGCGGCAGTCTTCGCATCCGTACCGTAAAGCGTCCGTCCGTCAGCCTCAAAAGTCATCGTCACCATGACGGGCAAATCACAGCTTTCCTTTGCGGCAATCAAAGCCGCCCTGCTTTCCGCCAGGCTCATCATGGTCTCCACTGCCAGCAGGTCAACCCCGGCCTCCGCCAGCAGCACGATCTGTTCCCTGTATATATCGATTAACTCCTCCAGATCCATTTTCCCCATGGGCTTAAGCTGTTCGCCTGTCATCGTCAGGTCACCGGCAACGTACACCGGATGGTCCGCCCTGGATGCCGCCTCTCTGGAAATGGCTACAAGTTCCTTTATCATGGACGGCATGGAGTCCTCCAGCCCATATTCGGCAAGCTTTACCCTGTTGGCCGTAAAGGTAGGCGCATACAGGATATCCGTCCCGGCAGCTGCGTATTCCGTCTGGAGCTTCAGCATAACCTCCCGATGCTCCAGAATCCACCGTTCCGGACAGACTCCCGAAGGCATTCCTGCCCGGAACAGATTGGAGCCGGTAGCCCCGTCAAGGTATAAGTATGATTTCGCAATTTTGTCAAATGCTTCCTTTGTCATGAATGAATATCCGTGCCTTTCCGTAATTCCCGTGCTGTGAATGCTGTTCTGTCCATCAGCAAAAGGATTATCTGATACCATGTACAATCATCTGAAAAACTTAATCTCTATAATACCACATATCTGTTTTAGTCGTAAAGGGGCGGATTTATCCTTTTTTTTCATAAAAACGGTTGCGAAAATGCTCAGTTTGTGGTAGATTTTAATAGTATTTTCTTATGAAACATTTCAGAAGGAGGTTATGGCAGTTGAAAATGAAAGTCCGAATTATGATAGCAGTTTTTTTCACAGGCATTTTATTGTCTGCCTGCGGCGAAGATACTGCGTTAACCCAATTTCGAAAAAGCATGGATGACTTTTGTACCAGGATTTCCGAGATTGATACCTCCATCAACAGTATTGATGCGGAAGCAGAAAACGCTTCCGAAGAGCTTCTTACATACCTGGACGATCTGGACATCGTTTTCCGCTCCTTTGCGAAGCTTGACTTTCCGGAAGAATTTGATTATCTGGAGGAGCTGGCAGACGAATCCAGCGAATACATGACGGAAGCCGTTCAGAGTTATCATGACGCGTTCGACAACAATTCGTATAATGAAAGCACTGCCGAATATGCCAGGCAAAATTATTCCAGGGCCTACAAAAGGGTCCAGATTATTATCTCCTTCCTGCATGGAGAGGAGCCTCAGGATCCGGATCTGACAATTGAATATGGAACGGACTGACCCTCTTTGCCGTTCTTCCTGACAATGTAAGAAAGTCTTTTCATGAAAAAAGCCGTCGCCTTTGTGTGACAGCTTTTTCCTTTTTCCGTTATTTTAATAATTTTATGCACCCAAGCAGCGGAACTTCATTATCCTGTTCTTTCACCGCATATAGGATCCCCATGATCCAAAACACAATTACCGCTAACTGTACCAGTGCTGCCACCCATCCGATCAGGGGAATCCGCATCAGCATTGCCAGTATAATCAATGCAAGATTCACTACCAGCGCCTGATTTAAATGAAATTTGGAGTCTTCCCGCTCCCCTGCCACATAAGCCACCAGCCAGCCTAAAATGGTAATATAAGCTACGATATCCGTTGTCTTCTTGTCCATATCATTCTCCCGTTTTCTAAAAAACCTGCAGCACATTGATCACATTGTAATTCCGAACAAAAGCCTCAGCACATTTTTTATCAGGAAATTACCTGAAATCACTCCCACAGCACCATATATATACCAGTTGTGATAGCGCCAGCCCCTTATCCGTCGAAATCCGATCCTGTTCAGGCCCTGTGTCACCATAAAACCACCCCCGACCACGGACCCATAGGGCACCAGCGGATGATACCACAATGCCTGGAGGAACCTGCCCTGAAGCATTGCCCGAAATGCCCTTGTTCCGCCGCATCCCGGGCAGTAAATTTTCATATACTCCGAAAAAAAGCAAGGAATCTCCGGAAGAAACCCTCGAAGCAGATAACGATACAAAAGCCAGCCCCCGCATCCTGCCGCCAGAAGAACTATCCCGATTCGGAACAGTTCCGTCTCCAGCTCCGCTTCTCCCTTGTGCCTCTGTTCCCGGGTTTTTTTGAAAAAGTGCCCTGCCAATGCGCCTTTTCTCCCCATCCGAATGCGCCTGCCCTACATTCCCTGCAGGATCATATCCAGATAACCAATCTCATTCAGATAAGCGATCGCCCAGATATAGTATATTAATGCGGCAACACCCAGGACAATGCCGATGATGGAACATACAAGCCCTGCTGTCCCGACGCCTGATTTCGACCTGTTATTCCCTATAATTGCGCAGATCAAACCTATAATGCCGAAGATAATACCGGGTATTCCGTAACAGCAGCTGGTACAGATTGCCAGAATACCGCAGACCAGGCCGGCTATCTGAAGCCCGTTAGTCCTCTTGCCCCCCCTGTCATCCGGCGGTGCCTGGTAGGAGGCATTTGCCGTGTAATCCTGATAATTACTGTACTGACCATTGTTTTGCCCGTATTGATTGTTGTTGTTGTCCATTTCCTTCTCCTTTTTATAAAATATATGACGGTTTATGTAACAGATAGATTTATTATACAACAAAAATGAGAATAATTCCAGAATAAAATATATCATCTGGCCAGTTCATAGTAAAGCCCTTTTTTCGCCATCAGCTCCTCATGTGTTCCCTCCTCCGCGATTCCCTGGTTGCCGATATAAAGGATACGGTCCGCATTCCGGATGGTGGACAGGCGGTGGGCGACAATAAAAGCTGTCTTGCCCTTCAGAAGGACTTCCAGGGCCTCCTGTATCAACAGTTCCGTCTCCGTGTCAATGGCACTGGTGGCCTCATCCAGAATCACAATGGAAGGATTTTTCAGAACAATCCTGGCAAAACTGATAAGCTGGCGCTCACCGGCGGACAGCCCGCTGCCCCGTTCCTCCAGCACATGTCCATATCCGCCGTTCAGCCGTTTTATAAATTTGTCCGCAAAAATCGTCCCGGCGGCTTCCATACACTCCTCATCGGTGGCATCCCATCTGCCGTAGCGGATATTGTCCATGACGGTCCCCTTGAAAATAAACGGATCCTGCATCAGTACGCCCACCTCGGAACGCAGGGAGTACAGGCTGACATCCCGCACATCCACATCGTCTATGCTGACACTGCCCTGTCTGACATCATAAAAACGGGTCAGCATGCTGATTATCGTTGTCTTTCCGGCGCCGGTAGGTCCCACCAGGGCAATGGTCTCTCCGGGTTTTACATGCAGTGTGAAATGCTTCAGTATATCAGTATTCTCTTCATAGCAAAAGGTAACGTCCTGAAAATCCACCTTCCCTCTTACATTTTTCAAAACCACGCAATTTTCCTTATCCTGAATCTCGGCCGGATAGTCGATGGTGTCAAAGACCTGTTCCAGATTGGAACTCACCTGTGCCAGTTCCTGGATAATGGTGGACAGCTGGGCCAGCGGATCCTGGAAGGCGCCCATATAGCTGGTAAACGTAATCACCACCCCGGCGGTAATTCCCACGTCACCGCCCAGAATCAATGCCAGGGCAGCACCGAAGATACACAGTGTCCCGGCATTCCAGAACAGCTGCACTACAGGCCCGTTCAGCCGGGACCGCTTTACAATATCCCACCACATATTCACGCTTTCCTCATGAATCTGACGATAAATATCCCTGTTGATTTCGATTCGGTTATAATTCTTGACAATCTGCTCACCCATGATGGATTCCACCAGAAAAGCCGTCCGATTGGAATTCTTCGCACGGTGAGCCGCATACATTTTCCGCAGCCGGGAACGGAGCCTGAAAATAATCACCATCATGGGCACCACAGAAGCGAATACAATCAGCGTCAGCATGGGGCTTAAAGAAAGCATAAATACCGTCACCACCACCAGCTTGACGACATAGATCGCAAACATCATCACATAGTTTGAAAAAAAGTCCGCCAACCCGTTGATATATTCTGTCACCCGCACAACAATCTTGCCATCGGGCCGATTGTCAAAATAATCAAAAGAAAGCTGCTGCAGCCGCTCAAAAATATCCGCACGTATCCTTGTAATGATACTTAAGCCCATTTTTCCCATACTCCTGGCCTGTACGAAAGAAGACAATATCTCCACGGCGGCCAGCAGCGCCAAGCTGCCGACCGTTAATGCCAACCTGCGGTAATCCTGGTTTACTACCACTTCGTCCACCACTAATTTAAGCAGGCGGGGCGGAAGCAGCGAAACCACTGCGGCCACCAGCATCATGCTGCTGACCAGGATGAGAAGCCGCTTATAAGGCAGGATGTATGCAAGCGTCCTGCGCAGCTGCTTCAGGTCAATCTTTTTCTCTATTTTTTCGTCTTCAAAATAAGTATTGCGTTTCGCCATTTTTTGTCCATCCTCTGTCACAGCCAGGGCCAGTACCGGCCCGTGGCCCCGGACTCATCCGGGAAATGCCTGTTCCGAATAAACCTCATCTGCCGCCTGCTCCTGCTGCACCCGGTAGATATGGGCAAAGCTTCCCTCCAGCTCCATCAGTTCCCGAAAAGTCCCGCGCTCCGTAATGACGCCGTCCTTCATATAGAGAATTTCATCACAGTCCGCGACGGAGGAAAAGCGATGCGCCGTAATAATCAGGGTCTTCTCCGAAAAATGTTCATAGATATTCTTCAGCACCACACGTTCCGTATTGACATCCAGCGCAGACGTGGAGTCATCCAGCACAAAGACCGGGGCATTCTTTAAAAAAGCTCTGGCGATGGAAATCCGCTGTTTCTGCCCGCCGGAGATTCCCAGCCCCCGTTCTCCCACAATCGTCTTATACCGCTCGGGAAGCGCGTCGATAAAACGGGCGGCCTCTGCGTTTGCGGCTGCCCTTGTCACCATGCGCTCATCGATATCCTCCCGGCTGAAAGCAATATTGGATTCTATGGTATTGGAGAACAGAAACACATCCTGAAACACATAGGAATACATCTTCCGTAAATTATCCAGGCTGAATTCTTTGATATCATGACCGCTTATGGTAATCTGCCCCTCCGTAATATCACAGAGCCGCACCAGCGCCTTCAGCAGCACGCTCTTTCCGGAACCGGTCTCTCCTACAATCCCCAGCTTCTTCCCGTAGGGAACATGAATATTGATATGCTTTAAAATCTCCTGCCCGTCCATCTCCAGGGAAACATCCTTCAGCTCAATATCCGGCGTATCACAGCGAAGCTCTGCCGCCTTATCTTCCGGCACTCTGCTCTCCTTTTCCATAAAGCGCTTCAGCGCCACCCCTGCTATGGCCTGCTGCTGCATATTAAAAATATGGTTGTTTACACCGGTAATATTATTCATAAGCCGCATCACATATGTTGAGGAGGACAGTATGTACCCCACTGTCAGCCGCCCCTGCATAACCAGAAGCGCGCCGATTACGATAGTGCTGATGTATGCAATCTG
Source organism: uncultured Acetatifactor sp. (assembly GCA_910587555.1). Classification (GTDB taxonomy): domain Bacteria; phylum Bacillota; class Clostridia; order Lachnospirales; family Lachnospiraceae; genus Acetatifactor. The sequence goes on along the minus strand of CAJULV010000005.1, from coordinate 10,642 downwards.
GCGGATCGCCTGAAATGTCAGGTCAAACCTGGAAGAAAGCCAAATCTGCTTCATCCGCGCATCCAGGAAATTCGTATTTACGGTACGAAACTTCTCCTTCTCCAGTTCTTCGTTGTGAAAGGAACGCACAATGCGGACTGCCGCAATGTTTTCCTGGACGGTCAGATTCATCTCGGCGCTTTTCCGGCGGATTACACTGAAGTTTTCCCGGGCTTTGCGCTTGAAATCGAGTACTGTCTTCATCAGAAATGGCATCAGAAGCAGCGGAATAATCAAAAAAGAAAGGTCAATTCCCGCAATCAGCACCAGCGTCGTCACCAACATGAAAATCGCGTCCCCCACATAAGGAATCCTGTGGCAGAACAACTCTTTGAACATAATAGTGTCGCTGTTTAAAATCTGCAGCAGTTCGCCGGAATTATACTCGGCTATGGTGGCAGAATCCAGTTCCATAAGCTTTTCATAGGTCATATACCGCAAATCTGTCTCCAGCCTCAAGCCAACCCATTCCTGCATCAGGTCCCGGATATAGATCAGGATAATCCGCAGCAGCATCAATGTCCCGAACGCCGCGGCAACGGCCAGAAACAGCTGCATGGTATGGGGCTGTCCGAAACGACCCGTAAGGAGGAAATGAAAGAAACCGCCGCTGTCTTCCCCTACTTGCCCCTCCCGGATTACAAAATCAATCAGGAGCCCGGACAGAAGCGGCAGCAAAAGCTCCGCAAAGATGCCAAGAAAGCTTAAGATTTCCGCCAAAACCGCCACCGGCATATTCTTTTTGAAATAATGATAGCCAAATCTCAGTGTCTCCATAATTCTGCTTTTACTCCTTCTCCTCTCTGCTTTCTCGAAACCGGTACCGGGCAGCTTCTTCGAATCCGCTTTACAGATTTTTTTATCGGAATCGTTTTAGAGATATAAAAGCCTCCCCCGGATTCTTCCAGGGAAGGCCTGATACTTTACAATATACTACTAGAACTTCCCTTCCTTAGCAGCTTCCTCGATGGAAACGGCCACAGCCACGGTAGCGCCAACCATGGGGTTGTTGCCCATGCCGATGAGGCCCATCATCTCCACATGTGCAGGAACAGAGGAAGAACCTGCAAACTGCGCGTCGGAATGCATACGTCCCAGGGTATCGGTGAAGCCGTAGGAAGCAGGGCCTGCAGCCATGTTATCCGGATGCAGGGTACGTCCTGTGCCGCCGCCGGAAGCAACGGAGAAGTACTTCTTGCCGGCTTCGGTTCTTTCCTTCTTGTAGGTACCTGCAACGGGATGCTGGAATCTGGTGGGATTGGTGGAGTTACCGGTGATGGATACGTCCACGTTCTCCTTCCACATGATGGCAACGCCCTCGGGAACGCTGTTGGATCCGTAGCAGTTTACCTTGGAGCGAAGTCCCTCTGAGTAAGCAATCCTCTCGATTTCCTTCACTTCGTTGGTGTAAGGATCATATTCTGTCTCAACAAATGTAAAACCATTGATACGGGAGATGATCTTTGCGGCATCTTTTCCAAGACCGTTCAGGATAACGCGCAGAGGTTTCTGGCGGACCTTATTTGCCTTCTCGGCGATGCCGATAGCACCTTCCGCAGCGGCGAAGGACTCATGCCCTGCCAGGAAGCAGAAGCAGTCGGTCTCTTCTTCCAGAAGCATCTTGCCCAGGTTGCCGTGGCCAAGGCCTACCTTACGGGTATCGGCAACGGATCCGGGAATACAGAATGCCTGAAGGCCCTCTCCGATGGCAGCCGCTGCATCTGCAGCCTTGCGGCACCCCTTTTTGATGGCAATAGCGGCGCCTACGGTATAAGCCCAGCATGCGTTCTCAAAGCAGATGGGCTGGATCTTCTTCACCTGCTCGTATACGTCAAGCCCTGCGTCTTTGGTAATCTTCTCAGCTTCTTCGATAGAAGAAATACCATAGCCCTTCAGAACTTCCGTAATTTTATCAATACGTCTTTCATATGATTCAAATAAAGCCATTTCTTCCTGTCCTCCTTCTATATTCTGGAAACTTCTCAATTGGAATTTGCTGTTTGGGAAGCAGTATGCAGCTGCCTCGCAATCATGCTTTATTCTTTTCTGGGATCGATAACCTTCACGGCATCCGCAACACGGCCGTACTGGCCCTTTGCCTTCTCATATGCAGTGTTGGGGTCATCACCCTTCTTGATGAAATCGGTCATCTTTCCGAGGCTGACAAACTCATAACCGATGATCTGGTCATCCTTGTCCAAGGCGATGCCGGTTACATATCCTTCCGCCATTTCCAGATAACGGGGACCCTTCTTCAAAGTACCGTACATGGTACCAACCTGGCTCCTGAGGCCCTTGCCCAGATCTTCGAGACCTGCGCCGATGGGAAGCCCTTCCTCGGAGAATGCGCTCTGGGTACGGCCGTAAACGATCTGCAGGAACAGCTCTCTCATGGCGGTGTTGATGGCATCGCACACAAGGTCGGTATTCAGCGCTTCCATGACAGTCAGGCCGGGAAGAATCTCAGACGCCATAGCTGCGGAATGGGTCATGCCGGAGCAACCGATGGTCTCCACCAGCGCTTCCTGGATGATGCCCTCCTTCACGTTCAGTGTCAGCTTACATGCACCCTGCTGAGGAGCACACCAGCCTACACCATGTGTCAGACCGGAAATATCTTCCACCTTCTTCGCCTGTACCCATTTTGCTTCTTCAGGGATAGGCGCACAGCCATGATGCACACCCTGAGCGACTGTGCACATTTCTTCAACTTCCTTTGAATAAATCATGTGAAATCTCCTTTCGATTATGTAAGTTATTATTCATCACAACAAAAAGCCCGCAGATGCGTACTTTCCATTGCATATCAATTGGAAAATTGACATATAATAAGCTCTTTTTTCATTTTCTCATACTTACGGGAAAAAATCTAGTATTTTTTGTAAAAAAATATCTTTCCCGCCCCCAATATCCCTCTTATCCTTCCCTTTTGGCGATGATCTCCGTGGCCTTCTTATAGATGCTTCCGGCAGGTATCACGCCTCTGACCATGGATGTGGGATAGATGTTCGTATTTCTGCCGATGACGGTCCCGGGATTGAGGACGCTGTTGCAGCCAACCTCCACATGGTCTCCCAGCATGGCACCCATCTTCTTCAGGCCTGTCTCGACCAAGATGCCCTCTCCCTTTACTGTCACCAGGGTCTTGTCGCTCTTTACGTTGGAAGTGATGGATCCTGCCCCCATGTGGGATCGAAATCCCAGGATGCTGTCCCCCACATAATTATAATGAGGCACCTGCACCTGATTAAACAGAATTACATTTTTCAGTTCTGTTGAATTGCCTACAACCGCTCCCTTTCCCACAATGGCATTCCCTCTCACAAATGCACAGTGACGGATTTCCGCATCTTCATCCACGATAAGCGGTCCGTTCAGGCAGGCCGTGGGAGCCACTTTTGCGCTCTTTGCAATCCAAATATGCGCTTCCCTTTCTTCATAGATCTCTTTCGGAAGGCTTTCTCCCAGGCTGATAATAAAATCATGGATTTTCGGAAGCGCTTCCCATGGATAGGTCAGCTCCGCCAAAAGCCCGGCAGCGATTGTCTCCTTTAAATCATATAAATCAGATATGGTAATTTCAGTGTTCAACTTTAAACCAATCCTCCCTTGCTCAATATATGCCGCAGGCAACGGCTAAAAGCCGCCGCGAATACCTGCTTAGCCCGCTTTATTTGTCCTCTGCCCGCTGCCGTGCCTGTCTCCTTCCGGAGGAGGCTTCGGCAGCCTGATAGTTTGCTGAAGCAGCCTGGAACTGTGCGTACAGCGCGTTCTGGTTGCGCAGCTGCTTCACATACTGGGTCCTGCGTCCCACAAAACCGTTCAGCTTGTCCATATATTCCTTTGAGGTGATATTGCCGTCCGCTACCAGGGTGAGTCCTTTCTCCCAGCTGGCCGTCAGGGCCGGGTCCAGGAGTGCTTTAATAGAACTGCCTACCACATCGTAAATCATTTCCCCCATCAGGGTCGGCGTCAGCACCTGAGTTTTCTTATTCAGGGCCAGATATTCGATATTTACCAGTTTTTTCAGGATTTCCGCCCTGGTGGCGCTGGTGCCGATGCCGCTTCCCTTAATCTGAGCCCGCAGCTCATCATCTTCAATAAATTGCCCTGCATTCTCCATGGTAAGGATGATACTTCCCGAAGTATAGCGCTTGGGCGGCGAGGTTTCCCCCTCTTTGATCTCGTAGAAACCGACTGCCAGCACGGTCCCTTTTTTCAGGGAGTCCAGAAGCTTCAGAAAGGCATCGTCCCCCTTTATTTCGGTCTCTTCCCCGTCCTGTGTGGTCTTGTCACCCGTTTTGGAAGCGCTTTCATCGGCTGTTTCTCCCGCCTGCCGCGTGGCAGCCCCTGCCTCTCCCGGAATATTTTCCGCAGCCCGACTGTCCTTCCTGGCCATTACTTTCAGATATCCTTCCTCTGCAAGTACCTTGAAATTAGCGAAAAACCGTTCTTCCTTTACCCGGATACACAGCGCATATTTCCGGTATACGGCCGGCGGATAAAAAATACTTAAAAACCTGCGGACAATCACCTCATATACTTTGGCAGACAGCGGCGGCAGACTCTTCAAATTGTTTAGTCCCTGGCCTGTGGGAATAATGGCATAGTGATCCGTAATCTGCTTATCGTTGACATATCGTGTCTTCGCAATCCCCTTGTGGCTGCCCTTCTGCAAAATTTCCGCCGCGAAGGCAGCAACGGGCGCATGCCCCTGAAGCCCACCGATATTTTTATGAATTTCCTTTGCCACTGCCGTGGACAGGACCCTGGCGTCCGTTCTGGGGTATGTGACCATCTTTTTCTCGTACAGCTCCTGTACGATACGCAGGGTTTCATCCGGGCTGATCTTGAACATCTTCGAACAGTCGTTCTGCAATTCTGCCAGGTTGTAGAGCAGAGGCGGGTTCTTGTTCTCCTTTTTTCGAGCAATGCTCTCCAGGATGACCTGGCCCACAGGCTCCTGTTCCAGATGGGCTACCAGCTTCTCCGCATCCGCTTTCTCTTTAAAACCGTTTTCCTTGTAGAGCTTGGGAGAGGCAAACCAGGCGGAACCTTCCACTGCCTTCCACTCTCCGGTAAAGCATCTGTCCTGTAGGCGAAAGCTACCCAGAACCCTGTAGAAAGGCGTTTTGACGAAAGAACGTATCTCCCTCTCCCGGTTTACGATAATCCCAAGGACACAGGTCATGACCCGTCCCACGGAAATCACAGCCTTATCACGTTTCAGGTAATCCTTTACTGCATTTCCGTATTTCAGGGTGAGTACACGGGAAAAATTGATACCCATGAGATAATCTTCCTTGGCCCGCAGATAGGCGGCATCGCTCAGGTTATCGTACTCCTTTAAATCTTTGGCTTCACGAATCCCGCGAAGTATCTCCTCTTCCGTCTGGGAATCGATCCATACGCGCCTGCGTTCCTTGTCCTTGACGCCGGACATCTGTTCTACCAGGCGGTATATGTACTCTCCCTCCCTCCCTGAGTCCGTGCAGACGTAAATGGTGGTCACATCGGGACGCTTCATCAATGAACTCACAATAGTATATTGCTTTTTTGAACTTTCAATGACTTCATATTTATATTCTTCCGGAAGGAAGGGAATTGTGTCAAAACTCCATCTCCGAAGCCGCTCGTCATAGGCGTCCGGGTAACTCATGGTGACCAGATGGCCCACGCACCAGGTGACGATCACATCTGCCGATTCCAGGTAGCCATCCCTGGAAGTGGTATTCACTTTTAACGCATTTGCAAATTCTCGTGCCACACTGGGCTTTTCCGCAATAAATAATTTCTTTCCCACACTTTACGTCCTTATTTTCTTACCATACAGAAAGGTATTTTACTTTTTACCAATATATCCATGAGCCTTCAGCAGTTCCGCGCAGAGCACAGCGCCTCCTGCCGCTCCTCTGACCGTATTATGGGAAAGTCCTACAAATTTGTAGTCATATACCGTATCCTCACGGAGGCGCCCCACATTGATTCCCATGCCGTTCTCAAAGTCCACGTCCATGGAAACCTGCGGACGGTTCTCCTCCTCCAGATACCGGATAAACTGCTTCGGCGCACTGGGCAGCTGCAGGCGCTGCGGCTCCCCGCTGAATTCACGCAGCTTCTGAATCAGCTGTTCTTTGGTGGGCTTTTTGCGGAATTTCACGAACACAGCCGCCGTATGGCCGTTAAGCACGGGAACACGGATACACTGGCAGGTAATAACCGGGCCGTCCGCCGGCACAATGGCGCCGTTCTCCACTTTGCCCCAGATGCGCAGCGGCTCCTTCTCGCTCTTTTCTTCTTCCCCGCCTATATAGGGAATGATGTTTCCTGCCATCTCGGGCCAATCCTGGAAGGTTTTTCCTGCGCCGGAAATAGCCTGGTATGTGGTGGCCACCACTTCCTCCGGCTCAAACTCCATCCATGCGGTGAGTACCGGCGCATAACTCTGAATGGAACAGTTGGGCTTCACTGCCACAAAGCCTCTCTTTGTGCCGAGACGCTTCTTCTGGGACTCAATTACCTCCATATGCTCCGGATTAATCTCCGGCACCATCATGGGTACATCAGAGGTCCATCTGTGGGCACTGTTGTTGGAGACTACGGGTGTCTCCGTCCGGGCATAGTCCTCCTCGATCTTCTTTATTTCTTCTTTTGACATATCAACGGCACTGAAAACGAAATCTACCTGGGATGCCACGGACTCCACCTCGTTGACATTCATGACTTTAATGCCTTTCACGGCTTCCGGCATGGGTGTATCCAACTTCCACCTGCCGCCCACGGCTTCCTCATAGGTTTTACCCGCAGAACGGGGACTTGCGGCAATGGTAGTCACCTCAAACCAGGGGTGGTTTTCCAACAGGGCAATAAACCTCTGCCCCACCATGCCTGTGCCGCCCAAAATGCCAACTTTTAATTTCTCACTCATCTCTTTTATCCTCCTGCTTTCGTTCCTGTGGTATTCGTTTTTGGTTCTGCCCTAAGCGGGTTTCCTTCTATATTCCGCGGGACGCACGCCCCGTTGTCTTCCGGCATCCGGTCCGGCGGCTTCGGACATCCGCATTTTCTCCTGTCTTCAGCCGGACTCCCTGCTGTCCCCTGCCAGATATGCCCTGTGAATTTCCATAACCGCCCGCATGGCATCTGGCCCGGGCGCTCCAAGCGTCAGACGCTTTTCCACACAGGTTTTCAGGGATACCGCATCGTAGATATCCTCCTGAAAATATTCGCTTACAGACTGCAGTTCGTTTAATGACAGCTTTTCAATGGAAGTGTCCTTTTCCACGCAATATAAAACCAGCCTGCCCACAATTCCGTGCGCGTCCCGGAAAGGTACCCCTTTTCCCACCAGATAATCCGCCGCGTCGGTGGCATTGGTAAAGCCCTTCATGGCACTGGACTCCATACGTTCCCTGCGAAATTTCATGGTGCGCAGCATGCCCGTAAAAAGCACCAGGCAGTTATCCGCCGTATCCATGGCATCAAAGGACAATTCCTTATCCTCCTGCATGTCCTTATTGTAGGCAAGCGGTATGCCCTTCATGGTGGTGAGCAGGGCCAGCAGCGCCCCGTATACCCGCCCGGTTTTGCCCCGCACCAGTTCGGCAATATCCGGATTTTTCTTCTGGGGCATAATGCTGCTTCCGGTGGAATAGGCGTCGTCTATTTCAACAAACTGGTACTCGTTGGAATTCCAGATAATAATCTCCTCGCAAAACCGGCTCAGGTGCATCATGACGGTGGACAGGGCAGAGAGAAATTCAATCAGATAGTCCCTGTCGGATACGGAATCCATACTGTTCAATGTAGGTCCGGCAAATCCCAGCAGGGAAGCCGTGTACGCCCTGTCCAGCGGATATGTGGTACCTGCCAGGGCACCCGCTCCCAGAGGACAGTAATTCATTCTGTTATAAATATCCGTCATACGCTGTCTGTCACGCTTGAACATTTCAAAATAGGCGCCGTAATGGTGAGCCAGCGTAATGGGCTGTGCCTTCTGCAGATGGGTAAAGCCCGGCATACAAGTCGCTATGTTTTCCTCCATAACAGCCAGGAGTACACGCAGAAGTTCTTTCAGCAGCGCGTCCGTCCCAAGCACCCGCTTCCTTGTATAGAGACGCATATCAAGCGCCACCTGGTCATTGCGGCTCCTGCCGGTGTGAAGCTTTTTCCCGATATCCCCGATCAGCCCGATCAGATGCGCTTCCACGAAACTGTGGATATCCTCACAGGTATGGTCAATCTCCAGTTTCCCGGCCGTTATATCTTCCCTGATTTTTTCCAGTCCGCCCAAGATGGCGTCCCGCTCTCCGGCCGTGAGAATTCCCTGTCTCGCCAGCATGGTCACATGGGCGATGCTGCCCTCGATGTCTTCCTGAAAGAGACGTTTATCAAAACCAATGGATGCATTGAAATCATAGGCTGTTTTGTCCGTCTCTCCGACAAAACGCCCTCCCCATAGCTGTGCCATGACCTTCCTCCTGTTAAAATCGTTGCATGGCGGCACGAAAAGGTAAAGTCCCTCCGCCCCATTCCCAATAATTTTCCCATTGATATTACCATAAAAAAGAAATCTGCGCAATCAAAACGTAATTATGATTTAATATTATCTAATATTCGTTCTTTGATTCCTGTGAAAGCCGAACCCATTCCCCGTCTTTTTCATACATTATTATAAAAAGCAAAGGCAAGGAAAAAAGGTATGCCCAAAATACTGGAATTAAAAAATATAGGCTATTCCTATCACAGCCTTCACGGAGAGACGAAAGCACTGGAAAACATTTCCTTCGGTGTACGTGAAGGGGAGTTCATTGCCATCGTGGGTCCAAGCGGCTGCGGAAAATCAACCCTTCTCTCCATCATCGCAGGCCTTTTGTCACCGGAGGAAGGCACCATTGTAGTAAACAATCCCGACGGAACACTGCATTATCCCAGGATAGGCTATATGCTTCAACGGGACCACCTTTTTGAATGGCGCACCGTCTATCGCAATGTGACTTTGGGGCTGGAACTGAACCATGCCATGACAAAGGAGCATCTGGAAACGGTGGAGCGGCTTCTGACAGACTATGGGCTGGATAAATTTCGGGACAAACGTCCCAGCGAACTGTCCGGGGGAATGAAACAGCGGGCAGCCCTGATACGCACACTGGCCCTGGAACCCCAGCTGGTTCTCCTTGACGAACCCTTCAGCGCGTTAGATTACCAGACCAGGCTCTTCGTGTCCGCGGATATCTGCCGCCTGATCCGGGCTGCCGGAAAGACCATGGTGATTATCACCCATGATCTGTCGGAAGCAATCAGCCTGGCAGACAGAATTATCGTACTTTCCGGCCGTCCGGCAGTGGTAAAAAACGAGGTAAATGTCAAACTCACTCTGGCAGACGATTCACCCCTGGCCGCCAGAAATGCCCCCGAATTTCAACAGTATTTCAATCTGCTATGGGAGGACTTGACACATGAAACAAAATCTTCAAATTAAGGAAAAGGCTGACAGCGTTAAAGCGGACTCCGGAAAAAAACAAAGCGGACAGGAGCTGACCAGGCAGGAACAATTTGTGAAGAATCATCGGCGCCATCACCATGAAATTGCTTCCTGGAGAACCATCCTTTTCCTTCTCTTTCTGGCAATCTGGGAAATCAGCGCCGACTTGAAATTGATCGACAGCTTTTTCTTTTCCAGTCCCGGCAGGGTAGCAAAGAACTTTGCAGAACAGCTGAAGCACAACTCTCTGCTGTCCCACATCGGGGTAACCCTATTTGAGACCCTTCTCAGTTTTCTCCTGGTGGTGCTGCTCAGCCTGCTTGTCTCCACACTGCTGTGGTATTCCGCCAAGCTGTCAGAGATCCTGGAACCCTACCTGGTGGTTCTGAACAGCCTGCCGAAATCGGCTCTGGCTCCCCTGTTTATTGTATGGCTTGGCACCGGTACCAGAACCATCATTGTAGCGGGAATATCCGTGGCAGTCTTCGGTTCCATTATCAGCCTGTACACAGGGTTTCAGCAGGTAGATGCCGAAAAAATAACGCTTATCTATACGCTGGGCGGCAGCAGGCGGGATGCCTTCTCAAAAGTGGTGCTTCCGGGATCTGTCCCCACGCTGCTGAGTACTGCCAAGGTAAACATCGGGCTGGCACTGGTGGGCGTCATCATAGGGGAATTTCTTGCCGCAAGACGGGGATTGGGATACCTGATTATATACGGGTCACAGGTATTCCAACTGGATATGGTAATCACAAGTATCATTATACTGTGCGTCATTGCGCTCGGGTTTTACAAATCCGTTCAAATCATAGAACATCAGATAAAGATCAGGTTCAAGCTCTAACCTGTCCGGAAAAGGCCAAAAAAGCATCTGCTTTCCGGCCTTACATAGAACAGGGACATCAACGATAAAACATTGCCCTTCTCTGCCGTATACCATTCGCCTGCCCTGTTTCGAATTCTATCTTTTTTCCTAATTCTGTGCTTGAAAATAAAAGAAAACATGAAATATTTTGGAATCACGCTCTGAAAACAGAAAATATCTGACACAATAAAAAGCTTCTGACGGGACTCGAACCCGTGATCTATTGATTACGAATCAATCGCTCTACCAACTGA
>CAJULV010000004.1:35893-113377 GCA_910587555.1 uncultured Acetatifactor sp. | reverse complement strand
AAAAATCGTTCTAAGGCAGCAAAAGACACTGCCTAAGAACGATTAAGTTTCACACTTCTATTTGAGCTGCCAAAGGCGGCATGGGGGGAGTAACATGAAAACAGAAGGTTATTTATATGAGACACATATGCATACCAGTGAGGGCAGTGCCTGTGGGTGCAGTACAGGGGCGGAGATGGCCGGGGCTTACGCGGAGCATGGCTATACGGGAATTATCGTCACGGACCATTTTTTCTACGGAAATACGGCGTTGGACAGGCGGCTTCCATGGAGTGAATGGGTGAATGCTTTCTGCCGGGGGTATGAACATGCGAAGGCCGAAGGGGCGAAGAGGGGGCTGCAGGTGTTCTTCGGCTGGGAGTCCTGCTATGACGGAACGGAATTTCTGATTTACGGCCTGGATAAAGCATGGCTGCTGGCCCATCCGGAGATACGGGACGCGACGGTGGCGGAGCAGTTTCGGCTGGTGCATGAGGGCGGCGGGATTGTCTGCCATGCCCACCCCTACAGGGAAGCTTCTTATATCTCGGAGATTCGCCTGTATCCGGAGTACATTGATGCCGTGGAGGGCATGAATGCGGCTAATTTCGGCAAGGGGATGAAGGCCGAGCCGCCGTGTCTGGAATATGATAATATGGCTGTTGCCTATGCGGAAAAGTATCATTTTCCCATGACCGCAGGGTCCGACCAGCACAGTACGGAGATGCTTTTCGGGGGCATGGTGTTTGACAGGAAGTTAAAAGATATCCATGATTTCGTAGATGCGGTGATGTCCCGGGAGGCGGTGAGGATGTTGGACGGCAGCGAGGAAAGGCAGGTATGACATAAAATGGAGAAGAAAGATTCTTTGATGGGGAAAGCCCTGTCCCTGATTCCATATTTATTAAGGTACAAATGGCATTATATGGCAGGGGTTGTCATACTGCTGCTGGTGGATGTGGCGAATCTGTATATTCCCCAGTTTATCGGAGAAGTGATTGACGGGCTGTCGGACGGGGTATTGGACCAGGGCGGTGTGAATGTGCTGCTGGCGAAGCTGTTCGCCGCCGGCGCGGTGATGATGCTGGGGCGGTTCGGATGGCGTTTCTGCATCTTCGGGGCGGCCAGGGGAATCGAATACCGCCTGCGTAATGATATGTTCGGGCATCTGGAGACACTTTCCGCGCGCTACTTCAACAGCCACAAGACCGGAGATTTGATGGCCAGGTTTACCAATGACCTGAATGCCATCCGCATGGCGGTGGGACCGGCGGTGGTCACTGCCTTTGACGCGGTGGTGATGACCGTCATGGTGCTGCTGCGCATGGTGGCCTATGTGGATTTCCGGCTGACTGCCATGGCGTTTGTACCGCTGACGCTGGTGGCCGTGGGATGTTATTTTTACGGGATCGAGGCTAAGAAACGCCAGACCAGGCGTCAGGAAGCTTTTTCCCGGCTGTCTGACAAGGTGCAGGAAAGCATCGCGGGAGTGCGTGTGCTGAAGGCCTTTGTTCAGGAGGAAGAGGATTTTAAGGCATTTGAGGAAGCCAGCCGCAACAGCATGGAGAAAAATCTTTCCATGGTAAAGCTGCGGGCGGTGTTCGGCCCGGCACTGGATGCCGTCACGGGAATCAGCCTGCTGGTGACGCTGGTCTTCGGCGGCAAGATGGTCCTGGATGGACAGGTGTCCATCGGAAAGTTTGTGGCATTTAACTCCTATATCGGCATGCTGGTCTGGCCCATGATTGCCTGCGGGGACTGCATCAATAACTTCAGCCAGGCAGCAGCGGCATTTCAGCGGATTTCCGCCGTTTTCCGGGAGAAACCGGATATCGTGGATAAGTTTCCGGAAGCCCCAGGGGACGGGGATACGCCTGGCCCGGACATGCAGGATGTACATATCAAAGGGGATTTGACGCTGAACAACCTGACATTTACATATCCGGACGGGGAGGAGCCGGTGCTGAAGAACGTGAGCCTCCACGTAAAGGCGGGAGAGATGCTGGGAGTTCTGGGGCGTACCGGAAGCGGAAAGTCCAGCCTGGCGGATTTGCTGCTGCGGGTCTATGACTGCGCGGAGGGAAGCCTTCTGGTGGACGGAAGGCCTATTACGGAGTTTCCGCTGGCGGTCCTGCACCGGGATATGGCCTATGTGCCACAGGACAATTTCCTGTTTTCGGATACGCTGGAAGAAAACATAGCCTTCGGCCTGGAGGCGAGGCTGCGGGACCATCCGGAACTGCGCGCCAGCATCAAGCGGGCGGCCAAGGCAGCCTGTATCCATGACAATATTATGGGATTTCCCGAGGAATACAGGACGCTTGTGGGAGAGCGGGGGGTCACGCTCTCCGGCGGGCAGAAGCAGAGAAGTTCCATTGCCAGGGCTTTGCTGATGGATGCATCGGTGCTGATACTGGATGATTCCCTGTCTGCGGTGGATACGGATACCGAGGAGCAGATTCTGGAGAACCTGATGGAGCTGCGGAAGGGTAAGACCACTATCATCATTGCCCATCGTATTTCCACGCTGCAGAAGGCGGACCATGTGGCGGTGCTGACGGAAGGGGAACTGACGGAGTACGGTACCCATGAGGAACTGCTGGAGAAGAAAGGCTTCTATGCCCATATTTATGAGAAACAGCAGCTGGAGCAGGAATTGACGGAGTTTTAGGGGGGAGGTAGCCATGAGTACTTTGACGGATGATAAGATAGATGCCAGTTATAAGGGCAGTGCCCTGCTGCATTTGCTCTCTTATATGAAGCCTTATGCAGGCTGGGTGGCGGTGTGCCTGGTTCTGGTATTGGTGCTGACAGGGTTCGATTTGTACCGCCCCATGCTGATCGGCGATGCCATCGACCTGTTTGAGACCCAGGGAAATTACGATGTCATTCTGGAGACCACCGTAAAATACGGGATTGTACTGACGCTCAGCTTTCTGTTCAATATCAGCCAGACCTGGCTGCTGCAGAAGACGGGACAGCGTATTATCCTCACCGTGCGGAAGGAGCTGTACGCGCATATCCAGTCCCTGAGCAGCCGTTATTTCGACCTGACTCCCGTGGGAAGGCTGGTGACCCGCGTCACCAATGACGTGGAGGCGCTGGACGAGATGTATTCCGGAATTTTGGTAAGATTATTCCGAAATATTGTTAAAATCATAGGACTGGCGGTTGTGATGCTGATGCTGGACTGGAAACTGGCGCTGATTTCCTTTGTGCTTCTTCCCTTTGTGGCGGTGCTGACAGTGGTTTTCCGCAAGATTGCCCGGAAGACCTACCGTATCTCCAGGACGCGCCTGACGGATGTGAATACCTTTCTGTCCGAGAATATTTCCGGGATGCGCATCATCCAGATCTTCGGACGGGAAAAGCGGAAGTTTGAGGAATTTGACGACAAGAACCACAAGCTGTACAGGGCAGGCTACAGGGAGATGATGGTATTTGCCATTTTCCGGCCGCTGATATATATCCTGAGCATTATTTCCCTGATGATTGTGCTGGGCGTGGGCAGCAGGGATGTGCTGGGGGGCGTGATTTCCATCGGTACATTGTATATTTTTGCACAGTATATCCAGTCATTTTTCGAACCCATACAGGAACTGGCGGAGCAGTTTTCCACGCTGCAGTCCTCCATCGCTTCCGCGGAGAAGATTTTCACCATCATGAGCGAGGAGCCGCTGGTGAAAGAAGATGAGCGCCCGGTGGTGCTGCCCGGGATTAAGGGCAGGATTGAATTTTCCCATGTGTGGTTTGCCTATGACAATGAAAATTACGTGCTGCGGGATGTGTCCTTTGTCATTGAGCCGGGAGAAAAGGTGGCCTTTGTAGGGGCTACCGGGGCCGGTAAATCTTCCATATTGAACCTGATTGGAAGGTATTACGATATCCAGCGGGGAAATATTTATATTGACGGCGTGGATATCCGAAAGCTGAGCAGGAAGCAGCTCCGCAGCGCCATCGGCCAGATGCAGCAGGATGTGTTTATTTTTGAGGGGGATATTGAGTATAATATCCGTCTCCACAATGAGGAGATTACCCTGGAGGACGTGAAGGAAGCGGCGGAATATGTGAATGCGTCCCATTTCATAGAGAAGCTGCCGGGGGGCTACCGGGAGCCGGTGACCGAACGCGGAGCTACTTTTTCGGCGGGAGAGAGACAGCTGCTGTCCTTTGCCAGGACACTGGCCCACAAGCCCAGCATCCTGGTCATGGACGAGGCCACTGCCAATATCGATACCGAGACGGAGCTGCTGATCCAGGAGGCGCTGGAAAAGCTGATGCAGGGCCGTACCACCATCATGGTAGCGCACCGGCTTTCCACTATTCAGCATGCGGACTGTATCATGGTCATGCATAAGGGGAAAATCCGGGAACAGGGCACCCATCAGGAATTGCTGGCCCAGGACGGCATTTACAAGAAGCTGTATGAGCTGCAGGTCCACCGCGAGGCGACGGCGTGAGAACGGTTTGCTGAAAATGCCCGACAGGAGCAAGGCGGAGATTCTGCCGAAAATGCCTGACAGGAGCAAGGCGGAGATTCTGCCGAAAATGCCTGACAGGAGCAAGGCGGAGATTCTGCCGAAAATGCCAGACAGGAGCAAGGCGGAGATTCTGCCGAAAATGCCTGACAGGAGCGAGGCGGATATTCTGCTGAAAAGTAAGACGGGAGTGTAATAGATGCTGCTATGTTGAAAGATGCGGTCAGTAAAGAAAAATTGGAGCAGATAAGGGTGCTGTACGAAGCATCCTTTCCGAAATCGGAAAAGAAGCCTTTCGAACTGATGGTCGAGAAGCAGAAGGAAGGCTTGTGCGAGTTTTTGGCAATTGAGGATGAAGCGGGTGGGTTCTGCGGGCTGGCAATTATGATTCTCTCTGCCGGACTGGCATTGCTGGACTATTTCGCGATAGAGCCGAATTGCCAGGGAAGCGGCTTGGGAAGTACTGCCCTGCATGAACTGCGGGAGCGTTACGGCAGTGATAAAGTAGTGGTAGAGATTGAGCGTACAACCGGTCCGGAAGCCCGGGCTGCGGACAATGCCAGGGACAGAATACGCAGAAAGTCATTTTATCTCAGAAACGGCATGGTGCCCACTGGGCTGCTGGTGGATCTCTTCGGGGTGGAGATGGAGGTACTCACGTTCGGGAGAAAACTTGCTTTTGCGGAATACTATTCCATTTATGAAAATGTGCTTCCGGAGCGTATGTTGGACAAGGTGAGGCTGGTGTGATACCGGCCTTTTTTGCGCATGTGAGATAAAGAAACTTTTCAGCGTTTGCCGTGGCTTCCAGCGCTTTCTTCCTTGCGGCGTTCCGGCGTTTGCTACCGGCCTCGAAATTACCTTTGCATAAGTACAGAAAGCGGCAGGGAGAAATCTCTGCCGCTTTTGAATAAATAGCTTTCCTGTTGATGGGGGTTATTTAAATGACTATAATAGGAAATATATACAAAACAGGTAAAAACTAAGTGAAAATTTCAATGATATTATGAATGCAACTGACAGTTGACACATTGCATGGTGCTGATTGGTAGAGAGCAACCTGGAAAAAAGATAAAATATACGCATAACAAACACACAAGGAGGATATCGTTATGATTTTTGCAGACAAATTAACACAGCTTCGAAAGAAAGCAGGTTGGTCACAAGAGGAATTAGCTGAACAAATGAATGTTACAAGGCAGTCCGTTTCGAAATGGGAAGGAGCTCAGTCTGTTCCAGATCTTGAGAAAATGATTCGCCTTTCAGAATTGTTTGGTGTAAGCACAGACTATTTGCTTAAAGATGAAATTGAAGATGAGGAATGTACCATACCATCTGATGAAGTGTCAAAGCTAAGGCGGGTATCTATGGAAGAAGCAAACGCCTTTCTTTCTGTCAAAGCTACAACATCAAAATCAATAGCATTGGCAACTTTTTTGTGTATTTTATCACCTATATGTCTATTGATATTAGGAGCGGTCAGCGAAGTTCCAAAATATAGTTTGGGAGATAATGTGGCTGAAGGAATTGGAATGATTGTTTTACTTCTTCTTGTCACAATAGCAGTTGCTTTGTTTATTTCAAGTGGTAGAAAAACCGCAGCATATGATTATTTAGAAAAAGAAATTTTTGAAACGGAATATGGCGTTAGCGGAATGGTTGCAGAACGGAAAGCACAATATAACGAAGTATATACAAGAAATAACATAATAGGCGCTGGTCTTTGTATTATGGCGCTCATCCCTCTTTTTGGAGGAGCTATTTTTAATGATGAAAATGAATTACTGCTGACGGTTATGCTTTCTGCTTCTTTTGTTATTGCAGGTATTGGTGTCGTTTTCTTTATCCGCAGCGGAATAGTATGGGCAAGCTATGAAAAACTTTTACAGGAGGGCGATTATTCAAAGGAGAAAAAGCAAAAGCAATCTGTCACAACGAATATTTCGGTTGTATATTGGTCAATTGCTGCTGCCGTATATTTAGGATATAGCCTTTCTACAAATAATTGGGGAAATAGTTGGATAATTTGGGTAGTTGCGGCCGTCGTATTCCCTGCCATTGTTGCGGCTTCCAATTTGCTTGGTAAACGCAAATGATGAAGAATTTCCCGCTCTACTGTCCGAAATGCAAGAAAGAAACGCCGTCTATTACAGTCGTGGGACAATGAAAGGCTGTTATCGAAAGCGTCTATTGCTTATGAAGCAAATGATTTGACGGAAACTGTTACAGATACGGCTTCCCTGCTTGGCTGATAAAGGGCATTTTGCCCGGAAGCCGTTTCAATGTTATTCTACGCTGATATTTGTAACTGCGTTGGAAATAGTCATTTCAGTGTAGGAATGAATGTTTACAGGATATTTACAGGATATTTGCCATATTAAGATAGAAAATTTGCATTCATTATGATAAAATATGTTCAGCATTCCCGATAATATGCGGACGGCTACAAGGTGACAACAGATATCAAAAACAACTGTATGGAAAGGAGCATAAGGAAAATGGGAAAGGAACTGAGCAGCGAGGTAAAGCAGGCGCTGCAGGATATCTACTACAATGAGAGGACAGGACGGGGCAAGGCGGCGCTGGCCCTGTTGGAGAAGGCCTCCGCGGCGGGGGACGGAGATGCAAGCTGTGTGCTGGGCAGATGCTACTGTGGGCATCAATATGTGTGGTCCGGACACGGGTTTCCAGAGGATGACGACAAAGCGATAGCTTATTTACATAAATCCGTAGAACAGGGCAGTGCCCTGGGGGTACTGGTATCGATGCGTATGGGTGAGCTGACACCGGAGGCGGAACGGAAGATGCCCTTCGGCAGCCTGCAGGAGGCTTTTGAAGAGGCACAGGAGCTGGCGGAGTCAGGAGATGCCTTCTGCCAATATGTAGTTGCCAACGCTTATTTCTGGTGGGATTTTCTCCGGATTCAGGGCAAGAATCAGGATTCTTTTCCTGATAATGCGTCACTGAAGGCGTATCTGAAAGAGAATATTTCAAAATGTGAAGACCTGTTCTGGAAGGCTCTGCGGGGCGGCATGTATTTTGCGGCCAACAACCTGAACCGCTATTACAGCCAGGGGGATGAGGATATTATTCTGCCCCAGCCGGAGAAGGCAAGGGATTTGTGGAAAATCGGGGCGGAGTATGGCCATCCGCTGCACCAGTCCATCTATGCCAAGGATTTGGAGAAGGAAGGGCGGAAGGAGGACGCGCTTTATTGGTTCAAACAGGCGGCTGAGGGCGGTGAACCGGGAAGCTGGTGCGACGTGGGGCGCTGCTACTTCCAGGGAATCGGGACTTCAAAGGATGAAGCATATGCCGTTAAATGTTATGAAAAGGAACTTCCCGGCGGCAGTATCAGCAGTCACAATGTGCTGGGCGAAGCTTATTTCCTCGGGAAAGGGGTGACGCAGGACTATGCGAAGGCTGTGGAGCTGTTAACCTTTGCCTGCGATAAGGGCAGCAAATACGGTCTTTTTTACCTGGCAAAATGTCACTTTAACGGCTGGGGGACGCCGCAGGATTATGTCCGGGCACGCCAGTATCTGGATAAGGTAGACTGGAATTACTGGGAGGCGGATTATCTGCGGGGTGTTATTTATGCCAACGGGCTGGGGGTTGCAGCGGATATTTCCAGGGGAGTGGGCTACCTGCAGAAGGCCGGGGAGCATCCGGAAGCCAAAGCGGAACTGGCGAAATATAAGAAGACCCTATTCGGAAAATGGGTGCGCCGCTAGAAAAGGCTTGTCGTTATTATTGTAGATGATTGAAAATCGGGCTGTTGGGAAATGGCTGTATTTATACAATATACTTATGATACTCTGACGTAAGGGAAATCATGATTGTATATTGTGTACCATTTCCCCACAGCCCCTTATAATATGGAAGAATAACCTTTGACAGGTTCTCTCATGAAATCTGTCTGCTCTTACAGCATATCTGCCTGGTCAGGCAATTCTACGCTTGCAGCCGCACTATGCACTGCAGCTGTATTTTTCGAGACATGTTACCCGCATCAAAAATTAGAGATTTGTTGTCAAATTCTATTGATTGAGCCTCAGAAAAAGCCGTGGTACACTGAAGACAGAAGGAAAGCTACCGGCAAAAAGAAATTAAAACCATGCGGAAAGAAGCGCCAAAGCTTTCAGAAAAAAGAGCCGGTAAAAAGAAGCGCCCAAGCTTTACGAAAAGAAGCGCCGGTAAAAAGGAAGCGGCAAAAGGTTTCAGAAAAAAGGAACCAACAAAAGGTAGTGTGAAGAAAACGAGGAGGAACTGCATATGAAAATTACGGAGCACGGGGCAGCATGCTGTTGTGTCATATTGGGCGAAAACGCAACCTGGCTGGAGACCCATGCGGCGCAGGAGCTGTGTCTGTATATACAGAAAATCAGCGGGGCGAGGCTTTTGCTTGCACGGGAAAGGGAGGCGGCTTCCTTGCCGGGCGGCAGGATCCTGGTTGGAAGGCCGGCTACCCATGGGATGATTCGCGCTTTTGAGGAGCGGGAGCATGTGCTGCCGGGAGAGAGTGAGACGGAAAATGACTGCATTGCCATTGCGGTGCGGGGCGAAGTGCTGGTGCTTGGCGGCTCAAATCAGCGCTCCGTGCATTACAGTGTATGTCATCTGCTTCAGGAACAGTTTGGGGTTGGATTTTATTATGACGGGGATTCTTATACGCAAAAACCGGACCTGGAATTGCCGGATCTGACATTGGTAGAACGTTCGGCATTTCGGTTCCGGCATACGGTGGGGCAGTGGGTGTATAATTTCGGAGCCTTTCTGAATGCGGAAGAGCGCCGGCGGGAATTGGACATGTATGCGCATAACAAGATAAATTCTTATCGGTTTTACAGCTGGAATACCTATGTGCGCAAGCGTACTTTCCAGAAGATGGGGGTAAAGACAGAGCCTGTTACACCGGGGGATATTGCCAGGATGGAGATCGTCCGGAATACTGCGGAATATGCCCGCAGTCTTGGAATCGAGACCATGGTGCAGATGATGCCCCAGGAAACCAGTCCGGAGTTCCGCAGAGTATATCCAGACGCCAGGTACTTTGGCTGTGAGTGGGTGAAGGATGATGAGGCAGAAGCAGAGACGGTACCCTATCTTTATCCGGATGAACCGTTGTACAAAACCTTTGTGAAGACTTTTGTGGAGACATGGATAGAGACCTACGGTCCATGCCGTCATTTTTCGGCATGCCCGCCCTCGGAGCACCATATATCCACAGACATAGAAGACTTTATCCGGATCAATCTGGATTTTGCAAAATATACATATGAAGCCATAAGAGAGATAGTTCCGGATGCCCGGTTTTTCTTCGACGGCTGGGGGGTGAGGGCGAACACGCCGCCCTGTATCTGGACAATGCCGGGAGTCATGGAGCGATTTGTGGACGCGCTGCCGGAGGAGGTATATTTTCTGGATTTATGGCCAAACAGGAAGGAGACGGACAGTACTTTCCGCGAACCTATGTATCGGGATGCGAATTACGGCCCTCTGCGCCGGGCGCGTTATATCCTGGAGCCTTTGAATGAATTTGGAGGAGATGACCATCTGCACGGTGACTTTGAACGCCATATCGAAGCTGCCAGGGAAATAACTGACAGGAGTGTCGTAAAACGCGGAGAGGGATTCGGAAACTGCACCGAACTGTGCGGATTCAGTCTGCATTTTTTTGACCTCTTATTTCAACTGGCATGGAATCCGGGGGACGTTACACTGGAGGGTTTTTTACGGAAAACCGCGCTGCAGCGTTATGGGGCGGGTGCCGCGGAAACCGGGGTGAAGGCGCTTGGTTTTCTGCACAGGGCCGTCTATTCCCACAGGGACAGTTCCCATGCCCGCTATCAGAAGCGCTGCTATCTGGTGCGCCCCCAGCGCCGCCAGGTGCCGTTAAGGGAATCGCATGAGGTGGCAAGTCTTCTGGATCGGTATATGCAGACTATGGCGGCCCTGCCGGAGGGGGAGAAAAACCGCTTTGCGGGGCGAGATATGTTTGATGTGATGCGGCAGTATATTACGGAATATTTTAACATGCATCTGCGCTGTCTGTTCGAACTGTTTCTGAACCGGGGGGAATGGCAGGGAGATTTGCATCCGGCGTTTGAAATGCACGCCGCATTGCTGGAGCAGCTGCTGATACAGCTGGAGCGGATGACAGGGGAGGATGAGGAGTCCTATGTGGAAACCAAAGTCCGCCGTTACGGAGGGCGTCCCTGTGACCCGGATGTCTCGGGTGCCGACTGTATGCCGGAAGACTTCCGCGGATGGATGCGGGATATGGGGACTACTTTTGCGAAGACCATTCCCAATCTGATTGATTATCCCAGCCGTGATTACCACGAGCTGATTCAGGGGTACTATCATCCCCGTGTGACGGCATGTATTAACTGTCTGCGTACATTTCTGGATGACGGAGGCGCGGCGGACGGGCTGACGGTGGACAACCTGCTGGAGGAGAGGTATGCCGCGGCGGAACGGCGCTGGGTGGAGGAGGGATATGCGGTAACCGATGCCTGCTGTGCCGCCCATCTGCCCTTGTGGAAGGCTGCGGAAAATGCCTGGAGGGCCTTAAAGCTGCTGCCGTTGGATGGGGGATTGGCAGAAAGCGGCGAAGAGGCGGATGCGTCAGAAGTCATTGATGTATTTGCCAGCTTTTCGGAACATTCGGATGGACGGAAAAACCGATCATGGGTAAATGAAAATCCGTTTCTGAAAAAGGATTGACAGCTATGGATATTTTTGAAGAACTGGGTATCCGGCGGTATATCAACGCACAGGATACATTTACAAAATACGGAGCCAGCTGTATGGGGGAGGAAAGCCTGCGCGCAATGGCGGAGATTGCGGGCAGTATGGTGGATTTGGCAGAGGTACAGGAAAAGACGGGTGATGCCATCGCCGGGCTTACGCAGAATGAGGGAGCCTATATCTCCAACGGGGCGGCAGGCGGGCTGATGATATGTGCGGCTGCATGTATGGCTCTGGACAGTGAAGAGGCATACCACGCATTGCCGGAAAGCGGGACCCGCAGGGAAATCATTCTCCAGCGCGCGCAGCATAACCCTTATGATAAATGTATTGAAGCTGCGGGGGCGAAGCTGGTTTTCCTGGGAGAGGAAAGCATGCCGCCTTCCGAAGCGGAACTGGCAAATGCCATAACGGAAAAAACGGCGGCAATTGCTTATTTCATTTATCATGGCCGGGACGGCTCGCTGCCGCTGGAACGTGTACTGGAGATTGGCCATGCGCATGGAGTGCCGGTAATCGTGGATGCGGCGGCGCAGAACCCTCCGGCGGAAAACCTGTGGCGATTTACACAAATGGGAGCGGATATGGTAATTTTCAGCGGGGGAAAAACACTGCGCGGGCCGCAGGATTCCGGTCTGATTCTGGGACGCCGGGAATGGATTGCGCGGTGCCGGCGCTGGGGTCCGCCCACAGACGGCGTATGCCGCTGCTGCAAAACCTCCCGTGAGGCTATGGCCGGACTCTATGCTGCGGTAAAGGTTTATATGGCCCGGGATACGGACGAAGAACGGCATCGCCTTTTGGCCGCATGCATCCGGTTTGAACAGACGCTGCACACATGTGGTTTTACGCGGGTCCGGCGGGAGGAAGAGGGACCTGTTGGACAGGATTTCCCGAGAGTGTTGGGGGAAATGCCTTTCGGAAGCGCTGCCTGGCTTTGTGCGGAAATGAAGGCGGAAGGGGTGTATATCGGCTCTGACGAGCGGGAGAATACCATCATTCTGAATCCGTTGATGCTTACGCCCGGAGAGGTGGAGGAAGTATGCGACACTCTGCTCCGATGTACTGCCGGGTATCTGGCTTCAAACAGAAATGAATGGTGATGCGGGTTGCGGCGGAGAGACTTTAGACGGTGGAGTCATGGGGCGGGGAAGAGAGCTTTAGGCGGCAGAGCCATGGAGCGGGGAAAAGAACTTTAGGGTTGTCATGTGGGACGATGACAGGAGGATAATATGGGAGCTACCGAAAAAAGAATGGAGCAGCTGGGTATTGTGCTGCAGCAGACCGACTGGAGAGGGAAGGGAGCGGCGGAAGCGGTATTTGCGGACGATATGCTGTACTTTTCCGCACATTATCCCGTGGATGAGAAGGGGAAACCTGTCTATGTGGGGCGCGTAGGTGCAGAGATAGATGAAGAGACAGCGTATAAAGCTGCCAGACTGTGCGGTTTAAATATGCTGCGTACTTTGCAGGCATATATCGGCAGCCTGGACAGGGTGGATTACTTTGTGAAGGCCCTGTGCCTGGTAAACAGTGCAGGCGATTTTTACAATATGCCTCCGGTGATGAACGGCTTTTCGGATTTGATGGTGGAAGTATTCGGCCGCCGGGGCCAGCATGCCCGTGCGGCCATGGGAGCCTATGTGCTGGAAGGTAATATGCCGGTATGCGTTGACGCCATCATCAAAGTACGCAGATAGAAGTTGGGACAGGATTGTTCTGTCGGAGAAAAGAATCAGGAGAACAATTGCGGGACTGATAATCAGGAGAAAAAGATGTCTACCATACATAGGATTTGTGAAAACGGCTGTGAGACGGTACAGCGTTTTCAAAGATATAAACCATTGATTCCCATCCGTGAGGCGGGGGGAATTGTATACGTTTCCGGCCATGGACCGGAGGATATCAATACATATGAGCCGCTGTACAGAGGGCGGATTGGAGAGGAACTGACACCGGAGGAGGGGTATCAGGCAGCGGCGGAGTGCGCGAAGACATTGCTGCGCGCAGTACAGGAGCGTTACGGGAGCCTGGACTGTATCCGGCATATGGTGCGTGCGCTGGCACTGGTAAATTGCGGCAGAGACTTTGAAAATCCGGAAAAGGTTGCGGAGGGCTTTTCGGATACCTGTATGGAAATTTTACAGGAACGAGGCCGGCATGCCCGGACTGTGATGGGAACGCGGAATATGCCGAACCACAATATCCCGGTGGAGGTGGAGATGATATTTGTACTTTCGGACAAATATCGGGACAGAAAGCGCTGTGAGGATTTTACGCTTTAGAGGTGTCACGCAGACGCCGCAGGGACTCTATACTGAAGAGCCGTCGCGCAGCGACTAAATTAGGAGGACAATGATGACAAGTTATGACCTGGTTCTAAAAGGCGGTATGGTGTACGATCCCTGTACAGGCCTGATAGAGGAAGAGGACGTGGCGGTAAAAGACGGGAAAATTGCTGCCCGTGGACAGGGCATCGCGTCAGATGCGGATACGATAATAGAAGCGGAGGGCTGTATCGTTGCGCCTGGGCTGATTGATTTGCATTGCCATATATACCCCATGTTTCCTTATCCGGCGAAAGATTCGCTTCGTACAACAAATGCGGAAGAACACATGTTTCGCTGCGGGGTGACCACGGCGGTGGATGCCGGAACCTGTGGGTGGCGGAATTTCGGGGATTTTAAGGAAAATGTAATTGATGTCACCAAACTGCGTGTACTTGCGTTTATAGACATAGCGGCCAAGGGGATGCACTATCCGGCTTCCGAACAGGCAGTGGAAGATATCAACCCGAAAATTGCGGCAGCAGTGGCGCAGACATGGCCCGATATCGTGGTTGGAATCAAAAGTGCACATTACAGAGCAGAGCATGAAGATTCCGCACATCCAACATGGGCATCCATTGACGGTGCGCGGGAGGCAGCTTCCCTGTGCGGCAAATGTGTGATGGCGGACAGTATTCCCATAGTGCCGGAACGCAGCTATCCGGCCATTTTGGCCAGGCTGGAACCCGGAGATATCCATACCCATGTATTTGCCCAGCAATTCCCGCTCCTGGACGGGGAGGGAAAGCTGCAGCCCTATATTCTGTCCCAACGCGCCAGGGGCATCCTGTTTGATGTGGGTCATGGCTCCGGAAGTTTCTGGTTCCGCCAGGCGGTAAACTGCTTTGAACAGGGATTCTGGCCGGACACCATTTCTACGGATCTGCATCACCAGAATGTCACGGGTCCGGTCATTGACCTGCTGTACGTGGCAGGCAAATTCCTGGCCATGGGAATGCCGCTCACAGAGGTATTGTACCGCATAACGCGTGCCCCGGCGCTGGCCGTTTCTCATACCGAGCTGGGGACGCTGGATTTAGGTGCCTGTGCGGATATTGCAGTGCTGCGCCGGCGGGAAGGCAGGTTTGGGTTCATGGACTGCGGCGGTGCCAGGCTTACGGGAGAGGGAAGGCTGGAGTGCGTTGCAACATTGCGGGCCGGCGAAGTGGTGTTTGACCCCGAGGCGAGAAGCATGCCTGACTGGAGGACTGCACCGGATGCGTACTGGAAGGCCCCCGGTCTGCTGCGCAGCTGGACGATGTGGAAGTGAAGATTATAGAGTCCATATCTGGCACATGGCAGCAAACTGCGGAACTGGAAAACAGCACTCTGCAAGAAACTGCGGAACTAAAATAGGAGCAACCATATGATATTGAATGATAGGGAAGAAATTATAGAGCTGACCCGTGACTGGAAAGGGGGACGCTTTTCGGACGGCCGTCCCAGAGTAGAGGACGACAAAATAGAAATCCTGAAAACACTGACACAGGAAGAGATCTGGCATCCCCTGTATTTCAGCGGATACCGTTTTCAGTTTCAGGGAGAGCTGCATGCGCTGCATGAGGGAAAAAAGCTGTATGGACGTGCCGTTACCTGCTGCTTCATGCCCCAGCGCCCTGACTTGCGCTTTCTTGCCTTTGATACCGCAGGGAAAAAGGGCTGGAAGGGGGACTGCAACCAGTGGGTGATTGACAGCCTTCAGGAAGGGGATGTGGTGGTATGCGACCTGTATGATAAGATTTTCAAGGGTACCTTTGTGGGAGGGAATCTGACTACGGCCATTCAGGCGCGCACCAAAACAGGCGGCGCCGTTGTCTGGGGCGGTGTGCGGGATGTGGAGCAGATGCAGAAAATGGATGTGCAGGTGTATTACCGGGGAGTAGACCCCACACCGATCAGAGACTGCCAGATCACCGCATTCAACGGACCCTGCCGTATCGGCCAGGCGCTGTGCCTTCCCGGAGACATCGTCATCGGGACGAAAAACGGCGTGCTGTTTGTGCCGAGCCATATGGTGGACATGGTTATCGAAAATGCATATAAAATGCAGGCCAGGGATATGTATGCGTTTCCGAAGCTGCGCCGGGGGATTTATACCACGGCGGATGTGGATGCGCCGGTATGGGGAACAGAAATGATGGCCGAATTCCTTCATTTTATTGAGACACAGCCGGAGGCGGCAAAGTACCGCGGCCTGGATTGGGATGTGGAATTGCGTGCAGCCCGGGGAGACAGACAGGCAATAGAGGAATTGCTCCGCCGTTTTGATATTGAAACCTATACTGCATCCGGCAGGGAAGGGCAGGTTCTGATATGATGAGAGAATTGAAGCTTTACGAAAGCGGAATCCGGGATTATAATAAATTACTGGAAGGCAGAAAGGCCTTTGTCACCACGGCGGCCCGGGGAATCGGCAAGAGCATTGCTCTTTTGTTTGCCCGTCAGGGGGCGGCAGTCTATTTCGGCGGCCGGAATGAAGAATATGTCCTGCGCACGGAAAGGGAACTGGGGCAGATAATGCCGGAATGCCGTGGATATATTATCGATCTTGCAAATGCGGCCCAAAGCGAGGACGCTGCACAGGCAGTTCTGCGTGACAGCGGCGGTATCGACATTCTGGTATGTACTGCGGGGGTGAACTGCCACTGCGCTGCGGATGCGTACAGGGATGAGGATATGGCGCGCCTGCTGGAAACCAACTATCTCAGCGGACTGCGGTTTGCCCGTGCCTTTCTGCCGGGGATGCGTGGGAGAAAGGGCGGCAGCATCGTGAACATATCCTCCATACACAGCATGATGACACAGCCCACCAATCTGCTGTATGCGGGTACAAAGGGGGCCATGAATGCCGCCGCCCGTGCCATGGCGCTGGACTGCGCGGCGGACGGGATACGCGTCAACACGGTCTGTCCGGGTGTGGTGATGAGCGACGTGATGTACGACGAGACGGAGAAAATGGACGAAGAGCAGAAGAGCGCGTTCATACAGGCACTTGACAGATGCCAGCCGCTTCCCCGGGGACAGATGGCGGATATTGCAAACGCGGTGTTGTTTCTGGCATCGGATATGTCGGCTTATATTACGGGACAGTGCATTCTTGCAGACGGAGGAACCAGCATTAAGGCACATGATTTCCATCCGGCATTTTAAGGGGCGGCATCCGGCCGGGCAGGCGTCAGCCGCATTGAGGCAGGAAACATAGAATCGGAAGCATACATTGGGCCGGTCACGCCCTGCCCCTGGCGGGAAAAGCGGGAATGGTTGGCAGGCAAAGCCCGATGCGGCGGCTTCCGCAGGGGCAGAATGGAGACAATATGAAAAAAAGCCTGATATTGGTATCCGGCTATGGAGCGCCGGGAGAAGAGGATATTGCATTGTACCGCGTGGAGGCGGAAGGACGTGGGGAGAAAGTGTACGGCATGTGTCACGGGCAGAGACCTTCCTTTTGCTGCCGGGGCGGTACCGGATGGATTTATGCGGCTTCGGAACGGGAGGACGGCGGGGACATCACGGCATATGAGCTTCAGGGAGAAAACCTGAAGCCTGCCGCCAGGCTTGCCGTACCGGGCCGGGGGCTGTGCCATTTACATGCTTGGGGAGAGGTCCTTTTTGGTTCCTGCTATGAAAGCGGGGACTTTTTTGCCGTGGATGCAAAATTGACTAAAATACTGTGGACGTTTTCAAGGAAGGATGCACATGCCCACTGGGCCTATACGGCAGAAAATGTACTGTACCTGGCCGATTTGGGAAACGACTGCCTGTATCGATACGGGCTTCACAAGGGGGTTCCGGAAGGGGAGGCGGCGTATCTGCGCCAGCCTCACGGGAGCGGACCGCGCCAGGTTCTGATGCTGGAGGACGGAAGCCTGGCCTGCGTGAACGAACTGAACGGCACTGTCAGCATATTGGGGACGGACGGGGAGAAGAAAGCCGCAGAGCCTGCCAGCGGCATGACAGCCGTTTCCAACTGGCCGGGCGGGGCATGCCTGGACAGGGAAGGGACGCTGTATGTATGTAATCGGGGTCCCAATACCCTTGCCGCATGGCAGTGGGACGGAAGACGGCTTTCCAGGCGGGCGGAATGGGGCACAGGGGACTGGCCCCGGCATATCGCCGTGCTGTCCGGCACAGGACATGTGGCGGCTGCATGTATGCGGAGCCACGAGGTCATCGGGTATGACTGCCGCCGGGATATCCCCAGGGAAGTATTCCGGTTTCCGCTTGCAGGGGCGTCCTGTGTGCTGGAACTGGAAAGTGAATAAATGCCGTGGGGCTGCTGCCGCCGTTTTCCTCTGCAGGGAAGGGGCGGCAGTTCTGTTATTTCTCTGACGGTGCATGGCGAAAAGCGGGTACGGGCTTTGAGATTCACATGCCTCCCCCCACCGAAGCTTCCGCGAAAAATTCCCGTCCGGAAGGCTCAATGACGCGTCCGTTTTCCAGGGTATAGACTGCTTCCGCCCGGATATCGGCACTGTGTCCCCCGACGAAAAACCGGAATTGGCCGGGTTCCAGCCGCCAGACGCCGTATTCGTCAGGGAAGGCAAGCTGATTCAGATGAAAGGAGAAGTGTACGGTCTTGCGTTGCCCCGCCTCCAGCGGAACACGGCAGACTCCCATCAGTTCCCGGTCAGGGCGGATTAGGGATGCGACTACATCGCGGGCGTAAAACTGAACCACCTCGTCGGAGTCCGTTTCGCCCACATTGGATACGGTGACGCAGGCTTCTCCCGTGCCGTCCGGCGCAATGGAGAGGGTAAAGCCGGAATAGGAGAAGGCGGTATAAGACAGTCCGTAACCAAAGGGGCGCAGGGGCGCATTAGAGGAAAACAGGTATCCGTCCCGGTTCAGGGCGCCTGCGGCAAAGCTTTCCCCGGCGGAACCCGCATGCTCTCCATGAAATACGGGTCCGTGGCCGGCAGAGCGGGGCAGAGCCAGCGGAAGGCGGCCTGCGGGCGAAAATATCCCGGCTATGACTTCCGCGATGGCCATTCCGCCCCAGGTGCCCGGCATATAAGCTTCCAGGACAGCGGCGGCATGCTCGTAAATCCATTCGCTGGTAAGGGGCCTGCCGTCCGTGTGTACCACTACGGTACGGGAATTGGACTCCAGAACCACCCGCGCCAGCGCCTCCTGCGCGCCGGGCAGGTCCAGGGAGGCGGAATCGTTGCCCTCTCCGGTATTGCAGTGGCGGCCCCAGCCGTTTTTTCCGCCCACGCACAGAATCACGGCATCCGCTTCCAGGGCGGCGGCCCGGGCAGCGGGAAAGTCCTGCAGGACGGGATCCAGATAGTCACAGCCCTGTGTCCAGGTACAATGGGGAAAACAGGACTGCAGTGCTTCCAAAATCGTCTTTGCGTCAGGATATGCCTCCCGAATGGCCTTGTCTGTTGCGGCAAGGTCGTATTTGCGTTTCGAACCTGCCGCGCCTGTGAGGACCACACCTGCCATCTGTGAGGAATCCTCCGTAACCTGAAACATTTCCATCATGGAAGGCACTGTGTAGCCGCCGTACAGCAGGCGCAGGCTGCCGGCACAGGGTCCTATGACGGCAATGCGGATATTTTTATCCCGTATGGGAAGGATGCCGTCATTCTTCGTCAGCGTCAGGCTTCGGCGGGTGGCGGTGCGTTCTGCCGCTCCGGTATCTGTGAAGGCATCCGGATAGCGTTCCCATTCCGGGAAAGGCTCTTCAAACAGCCCCAGTTCGAACTTCAGTGTCAGCACGCGCAGCACGGCCTGATCCAGCCATGTGATGTCGGCACGGCCGTCACGGAACATCCGGGCCAGTTGGTCAGAATACCCCAGCCTGTCAGGCAGTTCCATGTCAAGCCCGGCGGTAAGGCACTGCAGCGCCGCAGCGCCGATCTCCTCCGCTGTAGCCAGAATATCCGGCAGCAGGCGCTGGACGGAACGGTAGTCGCTGACCACCAGGCCTTCGAAGCCCAGCTCCGTGCGCAGCAGGCCCGTCAGCAGCTCCCGGCTTGCGCACACGGGACGCCCGTTCCACTCGGAATAACTGTTCATCACGGTGCGGATACCGCTTTTGCGTATGGCCGCCTCGAATACCGTGGCAAATACCTCCCGCAGTTCCCGCCTGTCCGCCAATGTGCGGGTAAGGTTCAGCCCGCCGATGGTCTGGGAATAGCCCAAAAAATGCTTGGCGGTGGCGGCTACGCCAGACCGCATATCTTCACCCTGTATTCCGTCTACATAGGCACAGCCCATCATGGCGTTCAAAGCAGGGTCTCCGCCGTAGGTTTCGTTTACGCGCCCCCAGCGCAGGTCTTTGGCCACGTCCAGCACAGGGGACAGGGCGTGCAGGATGCCCATTGCCCGCATCTGGCGGCGGATGGTGTCTGCCATACCGTATACGGTTTCCGGCGAGAAGGTGGCACCCAGGCCGATGGGAGCGGGATAGAGGCAGGCTCCGGGCACCACGGGACCGCATAGGGCTTCGCAGTGAAAGAGGGCGGGAATCCGGTGAGGAGAATGTTCCATCACATAAGTCTGAATTTCCCGCAGCCGCCCGGCAAGTCTCCGGGGTTCCATGCGGATATCCAGCAGCGCAATTTCGCCGATGCCTCCGGCAAGGTCTTTTTCCGCAAGGTTTTCCCCGCAGCCCGAGAGCATGGTACAGCCCAGCTGCCGCAGCTTTTCTTCCAAGGTAAGTTCCTGTAAAAGGGCGGCGGCCTGTTTCCGGGCCTGGGCGGAAATGGTTTTATTCTGTATATTCATAGGCTTCCTTTCTCTGTCTTGTAATAAAGTTTCAGTGTCTTAATCTCGAAGGGCGTGAAGAACATGGGGCGCTCCGGAGAGAGCTGTTCAAGCGTCCGCTCCATCATATCGCACAATTCGGCACGTAAAATGGGAAAACCTGTGCGGAGGTGCGCGGATACCCTGGAACCCTCGCATTCATAAAGCCGAAGGATAAGGGCGCTTTGGGTTTCCTCACAGGGCTTTACCGTTTCCACCACCACATTCTGCCGGTCTGTCCAGAGGAAGGCGGGCTGTGCAAGGATGCCCGGCGCCGTGAAGGGAAGGCGGCCGAACCGCATGCCGGCCCGGGGGACGGCGGCAGAAAAACCCCCCTCATGGGGCAGGATGCCGTAACGGAAGGTATAGTCGCCGGCGTCGCCGCCGGTATCCGGCCGGGTGCCCGCCTTGGCCAGGGTCAGCGCAAATGTCCCGCCGTCCATGCTGATGCCGTATTTGCAGTCATTCAGGATACAGATTCCCCGGGAAGGCTCCGAAAAGTCTGTATAACGATGGTTGCACACCTCAAACATTGCCTGTTCCCATGTGTTGTTGCGGGTCACGGGGCGCTGGATACAGCCGAACTGGATTTCGTTGCGGGCATACGCGCTGCGGATATTGGTGTGAAAGGCGGCTTTCAGCAGACGGTGCCGTTCCCTCCAGTGCAGGACATTTTCCCACTCTACCAGCGTTGTATCGGCGCGGAATATCACATCCTGGGTCAGGTGAGAGTGTTCACATACCGCGTATGTGCTGTGGATGCGGAACTCAACCGGGCCGTCGGCAGTGACGCTGCGTTCCAGCAGGCGGGCGTCCGGCGACAGCTTCATCATACAGTCGGCATCGATATCCCAGCCGTCCCAGCCAGCGGAAACATCCTCGCCCCAGAGAAGCTGGCCGAAGGGACCGCCGCACCATTCCATGCCGTCTGCCAGCGTGGTCAGGGAGGAAATAAACCCCGTTTCGTCAAAGCACACCCGGAGCAGAGGCGTGGTGAGTACATTGCCCGCAAAACGGAAGGGAGAAGGCTGGGGTGCCGGAGCGGATTCCGGACGATGCAGACGCAGTACGCCGCTGCCCAAAGCCGGCCGGGAAAATCCCTGTACCGCAGCGGCGGGGGTGCCGTCAGCCCGGAGAACCTCCTGGATTACCACGTTATTGTCTTCTGGAACAAGACCGTTTAAGGGAGGCAGATAAAAGACATCCCCACATGCCTCGTCCAGGGGGTTCCACACGGTATAGGCAGTTTTGTCCGCCGTATCCTTCAGAACGGCCCGGAGCATGGCATCCGCCCGGTCCAGCATGGCCTGCATTTCGGCCAGGCACTGCGCATGGGCTTCGCTGATACAGCTGCCGGGCAGGATGTCGTGGAACTGGTTTACCAGGAGGGTGTTCCACAGAGGAATGAAATCTCTGCCCGAAGCCGGCCGTCCTTCCCGCACGGCAGCCTGACATTCCAGAAGTTCCAGCAGCCGCAGTGCGTCTTCCGCCATACGGTTATTCTTTTTAATCTGCTGTTTGGCGGTGAGGGTGCCCCGATGCAGCTCCAGGTAAAGCTCGCCGTCGTAGACGGGCAGCTCTGCTTCCCGGGATGCAAGGGCGTGCATAAAGCCGCTTACGGAGCCGTAGGATACCCTGGGGCAGCCTTCCAGATCAGTGAGACGCCGGGCAGCTTCTATCATTTCAAACTGCGGACCGCCGCCTCCGTCCCCATAGCCGAAGGCGATGAGCCTGCTGTCTGATGCCTGCCTGCTGCGGATGCAGTCCTGATACCCCATGCCGTCCACCCGTTCCAGCAGCCCGGCCGCGTCGGGCCAGGTATCCATGACAAAAAAGTGGGTCAGCACCCGGGAGCCGTCGATTCCCTTCCACACAAAGGTGTCATAGGGAAAGACATTGGTGTCATTCCAGGCCAGTTTGGTGGTGAGGAAACAGGATATGCCGAATCCGCGCATAATCTGCGGAACGGCTGCGCTGTAGCCGAAGGTATCCGGCAGCCAGAAGACATCCGAAACCATGCCGAAGCGGCTTTTGTTATAGAGCTGCCCCCACAGAAACTGCCGCACAAGGGCTTCTCCGGAGGGAAGATTGCAGTCACATTCCACCCACACCCCACCGTTCGGCTCATACCGTCCCTTTGCCGTATACGCCTGTATCTGCCGGAACAGGGAGGGATACTGCCTCTCCATCAGCCAGGTATGGAAGGAAGCGCTCTGAATAAAGCGGTATTCCGGATATTGCTCCATCAGGCTGAACTGATTTGAAATGGTACGGGCAAGCTTTTTTACCGTTTCCTCCATGGGCCACAGCCATGCGGTATCGATGTGGCTGTGGCCGGTGAGTACGGCTTTGGGAGCGCTTTCCCCGTTGCGGCAGGCCAGGGACGCTTCCATGCAGCACCGTGCCTGTACCAGGGCGGGACGCCAGACGCTTTCCGAAACGGCGGCTGGGTCATAATACAATATCTGATGTACTTTGGTAAGCACATTCAGAATGCCGGCCCGCCGGAAGGATTCCCCTGGAAGCTTCTGCGCAAGCTGCACAAGGACCCGGAGATCCAGCAGAAAGTCCAGTATGTCCTGATTCCTGGTGCAGATGGAAATCCTTTTTGCCTCGAAACGGAAATCCGAAACCGGACGCTGCTGGAAAGGCTGCTCCCCGATGACATAATGCCCGGCGTAGAACTCTATGGCCAGCCGGAGCCGTTCCCCGGCCCGGGCATGGCGGCTGACGCAGTCGCAGTAATGGTTCCCGTGGCGCGTCACTGCGATTTTGGTGGCAAAGGTTCCGCAGGGAACCCCGTTTTTCCACAGCAGGGCTTCATACCCGCCCAGATCAGGATACAGATACAGCGCCTGTCCGTCCAGGGCCGGAGGGACGGTGTAATCGGCAAGGAACCAGCAATAGCGCCCCGGGCCGCCCCACAGGGACTTTCCCTCACGGTGTTCCGGGAGAGAGAACAGCGCGGCATCGGGCATGGCGTGGAGCCGCTCCTCTGTCTCGTACATGGAAAAGGGGAGAACGGCGGCTTCGGTGAAGACATAAGGCTCGTAAATTTCCAGGGTACGGGCAAGCTTGGAGAGCAGTTTTTTGTTTTGAGCATCATTCAGCATGGCAGATTTCTCCTGTTTTTTGCGGAACCAGTCCGAAAATTGATCCGTGGGGACATTTCCGTCCGCCGTCCGCCGCGGTACGGAAATGTCCCCGCATCCGGCGGAAAGCAATTTTCAGACAGGCTCCATACATTGACGATTTGCGGTTTGACGGGGAATAATTCCCATGGATTTTATTATCATAAAACACAGGAGCGGATTCGAAAACCCCAGGTAAACAGGTTGAGATGCAATGTAAAGAATTTGGCATCCCAATCACCGGGACCAAAGGGTATTATCCTTATATAGCCGCCGCGATCTGTTAATTACAGCCGGGCTGCTGTATAATAACGGGAAAAAGCAGTATCATCGGCTGCGGAACCGAAATCGGGAGAAAAAGAAAATGAGTCGGAATTGGAAGCGGAAAAGCGGGACACCATTTGCCTTCAGCCTGCCGCGGAGGCTTCTGGGATTGTTTCTCGTCTTTGTGGTCAGTATTTATATTGTGGGAATATGGGTTACGGTAAAACTGGAGCGGGACGCGTTCCTGGAGGTGCGGCAGATGTATCAATCCAGAGTGTCTTCCCTGGCGGAACAGCTGGATGATGAGCTGGGGCGCATTCAGCTTCAGATTAATTATGCCGCCACACGTCCGGACGTCCGGCAGATGGAACTTACCGCGCCCACAGCGGCCTTCACCAGAATCTACACCACGGTTCTCCGGGTGGGAGAACTGATGTACGCCCTGCAGAACGCCAGCGGACTCATTGAGGACGCAAGTATTTTCCTGCCCCGGCTGGGCAAGGTGATTTCATCGGACGGCTCTTACAGAGATTTTTCGGAGGAAGATGAAAACTTCATACAGGAATATCGGGAAGAGGGAGGCAGAGAACTGCTGCTGACGGTGAACGGACAGCTGTATCTGGCCTCGGATTCCATGCACATATCAAGTACCGAACAGGCGTCCGTGATCCGGGTGCGGTTTTCGGAACGGGTCATCTCCGAATGGTGCCATCGGTTCTCTGAGAACGGCCTGATATGCCTGTTGGGAGCCGCCCGGACAGAAAGCCTCTATTTCTTCAGTGCGGGGAATGCATTTTTGCCGGAAGCGGAATTCCGGGCAGACCTGGAGAAGGGAGTGGGGCAGTGGGAAGCGGGAGAGAAAAGGGCGGATGAGGACACTGTGGGGATTGCCGGGACAGAATATCTGCGGATGGCCATTCCCGTGGGAAAACGGGATCTGTGGGTATGCGGCTATGTGGACAGGAAGGTACTGCGCAATGCCTCCAGGCCCTTTTCCCTCTGGCAGCTTGTCCTTACGGCATTCCTGCTGCTGGAGGTCAGCCTGTTTTTCTATATTATCCGGAAAATGATCTCACAGCCCATCAACCGTTTTATGGGGGAAGTGCAGAGCCTGGAAGAAGAGGGCGTAATACGGCTGTCCCAGCCCCCGGGCAACAATATGGATTTTCTGTATTCCGCGTTTTTGGGAGTAAGCGATAAGCTGAAGGCATCCATGGAACAGGTGTACAACAATAAGCTGCTGGCCTATCAGTCGGAAATCAAATTTCTGCAGGCCCAGGTGAACCCCCATTTCCTCTACAACAGTTTTTACCATTTATACCGGATGGCGAAAATGGAGGACAATGAGGGCGTGGCGGAGATGAGCCGCCGTCTCAGCTCATACTACCGTTATATCACACGCAGCGGCGAGAATGTGGTGCCCCTGTCCATGGAATATGAAAATGTAAAGGACTATACGGAGATACAGACAATCCGCTTCGGAGACAGGATTAAGGTGGAACTGGAGCCGTTGCCCCGGGAATACGCCGGAATGGAGGTGCCCCGGTTTGTGCTGCAGCCCTTGTTTGAAAACGCCTATAACCATGGGGTGGAGAAAATTACCGGGGGCATTATCCGGCTGCGCTTTGAGACACGCCCGGAAGAACTGGCAATCTATGTGGAAAACAACGGCGCCTGTGCCGATCGGGATATGGAGGCGCTGTCGGCATACCTGGAGGACCGCGGGGAGAACCGGGCAGTGACGGCGCTGAAAAACGTGAAAAGCCGTATGCGGCTTTTAGGGGGAGACCTGACGGTGTCCCATGGGAGCCTGGGCGGCTTCTGCACCACACTTATACTTCCCCGCAGGGAAAATCAGGAGGATTAGGATTATGCAGACACTTTTGATCGTAGACGACGAACCGAATATCGTGGAAGGGCTGGCCAGCCAGTTTGAACAGCGATATGGGGACAGTGTTATCATCATGAAATCTTTTACCGGGGAACACGCGCTGAATATCCTCCAGGGCAACAAAGTGGACGTCATATTGTCCGATGTGCGGATGCCGGACATTGACGGTCTGGAACTGATACAGGAAACGGAACGGCTCTGGCCCAGGACCCATTTCATATTTTTGAGCGGTTTTGATGATTTCGAGTATATTCACCGTGCGTCCAAGTTTTCCATTTACCGGGGATATCTGTTGAAGACGGAAGGAGACGAGGTGGTGATGGAGAAGGTGGACAAGGAGATACGGATGTGCGCGGAGGAGCTGCGCGCCGAGACGGAACAGGGCAGAATGCGTGCCTTTGCGCAGCGTGCCGCGCTGGAAAGCATGCTCCGGGGCGGAGGCAGCTGGCGGGACTTTCCGATGCAGGATAACGTGCTTTCGCTGGAACTGGACACCGGGCGGCCGGTTTTTATGGTGCTGGGAAAATTCCTTCTGCATCAGGCGGCGGAGGGAATGCAGGTTCTGCAGCAGCTTGCCGGATTGCTGGAAGGCCAGGCCCCGGGGCTTACCTTTGAACTGCTTCTTCCCGAGGAGGGGACCCTTGTGTGGCTGCTTCAGGAAAAGAATGCCGCCGGGCGCCGGGGAACCGGGAGCTATATCCATGCGCTGTTTGAGGCAATTCAGCAGCAGATAGATGATGCCTGTGGTCTGGCAGTGAGCATGGTTATCGGCTGTGCCGCCGGATTTGACGAAATAGTAGAAAAGTACGGACGTTTAAATGATATATATTATATGATATACCGGGATGCGGGGAAGCTGATTATCGTGGATGAGACAGATTACTCGGATGTGCTGTTAAACCAGGGAGGCGGACTTCAGGAGCGGTTTCAGTTTTCCACGTTTATTCATCAGCTGGGGCAGCAGCTCCATACCGGAACGCCGGAATCGGTGAGGGAATTGTTTGCATTGTATTTCGGGGCATCCGGCGGGCTGCTGCAGAGCGCACGGCTTCACTCGGAGCAGCAGCTGACGTTATTTACGCTGCTGTTGAGCTTTCTGCGGGAGAACAGGATGGGAGCCTCCTACGAGCAGGCCCTTGCCCATATGCTGGACGAATTTCTGCACGGCGCAAACCGGACGGAACCGGAGGCCTTTATGGAGAAAACCGCCGTCTTCTGCGGTGAACTCTGCAGGCAGCGGGCAGAGAATGAAGCGCATAATACGGAGGCTGTTATCAATCGGATTAATCTCTATATAGAAGCCCATATAGAGGACTACAATCTGTCCCTGACGGAGCTGGCCCGGATGACGGGATTTAACCCTTCCTATCTCTCCCGTCTGTACCGGACGCACGCAGGCAGGAAGCTTTCGGAGTACATCGACGAAGTGAAGCTAAGGCATGCCCAGGGGTTGATTCTGTCCGGGGAACTGGTGAAAAATGTGGCCGAACGTACGGGATTTGCTTCGCCCTCCGCATTTATTCTGTTCTTTAAGCGCAACACCGGCAGGACGCCGCGGCAGTTTTTTGAGGAGCATATACCCGAAACATCCGATGGGGAAAGTAAATAGAACGGCATTTCATGTCAATAGTTATGGATTGAAAGGATTCTGTACAAAAGTTACAATAAAATTGTCGAAAACGCAGTTTCATTGTTGAATATGAAGGAGGACATGCTATGAAAAAAATGAAGTTTGGTGCTGTGATGATGGCCGCCCTGGTATCGGCCCCCATGCTTTTATCCGGCTGCGGACAGGAACCCTCCGCACCGGAAGCAACATCCAATCCGTCCGAAGCATCGGACGCATCGGATGTTTCCCAGGAATCCCAGGGAGAACCCACTTCAGAACCCCAGGCCGCGGCGGAGGACGCCCCCTGGCTTACACCTTTTGAGGAGACGGTGAAGCTGGATGTGGTTGTGGGCTGGGACGCCGATGGGGGCGTTAAGGAAGGAACGACGCCGGAGACAAATGCCCTGGTTGAAGC
Source organism: uncultured Acetatifactor sp. (assembly GCA_910587555.1). Taxonomy (GTDB): domain Bacteria; phylum Bacillota; class Clostridia; order Lachnospirales; family Lachnospiraceae; genus Acetatifactor. The sequence goes on along the minus strand of CAJULV010000004.1, from coordinate 85,777 downwards.
GGCAAGGGATTTACTGAATATAGAACTGAATTTCCTGTGGATGGTACCGAATGACCAGTTTTCCGAAAAACTGGCACTCCAGATCAGCTCAGGCAATATCCCGGATATTGTAATGCTGGACAGCGGCAATTTCTATGAATTTATGTCCAGTGACTATCTCAGAGACCTGACAGACGCCTACGAGACTTACGCGTCCGATGAACTGAAAAATACGGTGGAGGGCTTCGGCGAGGAAGCCGTAAGATATTCTTCCCGTGACGGCAGGCTGTACGGTATTCCGGCGCAGCTGGATACTTCCGAGAGTGTGGCGGGGCTGTATTACCGTTCCGACTGGCTGGACGCCATAGGGACCGGCAAACCCACGAATGTACAGGAAATGAACGATATGCTGGTAGCGCTTGCCGAGTACGGCGCTTCCGTCAACGGCGGCAAGGATACGGTGGGACTGGGGACGACTTCCAGCGTGCTGAACACCAATTTTGCCCTAAGCGCATATTTCCAGTGTTATGGGGCGTATCCCAATAAGTGGATTATGCGGGACGGCGCCCTGGTAAATGGGATTGTACAGGATGAAATGCTGGACGCCCTGAACGGGCTGAAGGATTTATATGAGCGCGGCGCCCTGGCGGCGGATTTTGCCACATGGAATTCCGATCAGTTCAATGAGCGTGTTACCACAGACCAGGTGGGGGCTGCCTTCGGTACCTATTACATTCCGGCATGGCCGCTGAACCAGAATAAGGATGCAAATCCGGAAGCGGAATGGGCCGAACTGAATATTGCCGATATCGGCAGCAAGCCGGCCATGAATCAGGTGAGCATTAATCATTTCAACGTTGTCACCAGGGACGCGCCGGAGAACGCAGAGGCTGCCCTGATGAAGCTTCTGAACCTGACGCTGGCGGCCAATGGGAACTCCACCTTTGACAAATCGGTTTTCCAGGGCAGGGATCTGGCTGAAAACGGGGCTTCCATTTTCTATCTGCCGGTGTATATGTATTTCCCCACCCCATGGAAGCAGTACCGGGAGAATATCAGGGCTGCCTATGAGGCGCAGGATCCTTCCGGGCTGATCACAAATGTGGAACAGGAATGGTACGGGTACATGAACGACTACCTTACCCACGGCAATGCCTGCGAAAATCTGGGCACTGCATGGGGCATGTACAAGAGCCGCCTCTCGGAGGATATGGGAATTGCCGTAGGACTTGCGGCACGGGAAACCGGTGAGTATGAGCCTGCTTATTATTACGGCCCGGCTACCGAAACCGAGCAGCGTGTCTCTGCCACCCTTTCTGACATGTCTGTCTCTTTCATCGTGGAATATATCATGGGGCAGAAGGGAGAAGCCGACTGGGAAAGCTTCAGACAAAGCTGGAACGAGATGGGCGGACAGGCCTGGACGGAAGAAGTGAATGAGCAGTATCAGAGCATTACACAGTAGTCCCGGTGCATCCGGCCGCTCTTTTCTCAATATTTCCGGATAAAGCATCCCAGAGGTTATTGGGGGCACTTCATTGGAAATGCCGGAAAATAACTGATACAAATAGAAAGCGGGGTTTTCATATGGCATACAAAAAAGAGCGGCCGCGAAAGGCCGCCGCCCCTAAAGGGCATTTGAAACGGCAATATCCGTTTTATCTCATGATGATACCGGGAGTGGTATTCGTACTTATTTTCTCCTATCTTCCCATGTTTGGGATTGTGATGGCATTCCAGAATTTCTCACCCCTGAAATCCTTTTCGGGGTCGGACTGGGTGGGGCTGCAGAATTTTAAGGACATGCTGATGATTCCCACATTCTGGACGGTGGTGCGCAACACGCTGGTGATTTCCATCAGCAAGATTGTCCTGCGCCTGCTGGTGCCGTTGGTGATTGCACTGCTGCTGAACGAGGTTATGAGCATTCGGTTCAAGCGCGTTTCCCAGACCGTGTTTTTTCTGCCTTATTTTCTGTCCTGGGCCGTGATAGGAGGTATCCTGCGCAGCCTGTTTCAATACGATGGGATGGTAAACGGCGTTCTGACATCCCTTGGGATGGAGCGCATCATGTTCCTGGGCAGCAACAGCTGGTTTCCTGTGATTGCAATTGTATCCGATGTATGGAAGGATATGGGATACAATATGATTATCTTCCTGGCTGCAATCACCAATGTGGATCCGGCACTTCATGAATCCGCTGCCCTGGACGGCGCGAACCGCTGGCAGCAGGCCTGGCATATCACGCTTCCCACCATTCGCCCCATTGTGGTGATGCTGCTGGTACTTTCCCTTGGTTCCGTACTCAGTGCGGGCATGGAGCAGATTCTGCTCCTGTATAATCCCATGGTATATGAAAGCGCCGACATCATTGATACGTTGGTGTACCGTCTGGGGCTGGTCAATCATCAGTGGTCCCTGTCCGCTGCGGTGGGGATGATGAAATCGGCGATATCCTTTGTGCTGGTGGCAGTTTCCTACCGGATTGCCGTTAAATATTTTGACTATCAGGTATTTTAAAAGGGGGGCATGTGATGAAAGGCAAAAAAATATCCGTATTTCGTATTCTGAACTACCTGATTCTTTCTGTGCTGGTGGTGATCTGCCTGATACCGGTGCTGCATGTCATCGCCTTGTCCTTTTCGGAGAAAATCGAGGCGGTGTCCGGAAATGTAGGGATATGGCCGGTGGGATTTAATTTGTCGGCATACCGTTATGTTATGGAGGACGGGCAGTTCTGGCAGTCCTTGAAGGTCACGCTGCTGCGGGTCGGCATCGGGGTTCCCGTAAACATTATCCTTGTGATCCTGACAGCCTATCCGCTGTCGAAACCTGACAGCCGGTTCCGCGGGCGCACCGCATTTTCCTGGTTTTTTGTATTTACCATGCTGTTTAACGGCGGCATGATACCTGCCTACATTATCATCAGCAAGCTGAAGCTGATGAACACAATCTGGGCACTGACGCTTCCGGGGGCAATGAATGTGTCGTACATGATACTGATGATGAACTTTTTCCGGAGTATTCCCATAGAACTGGAGGAGGCTGCCGTAATCGACGGGGCAAGCCAGATGCAGGTGCTGCTGCGGGTGTTCCTTCCGCTTTCCCTGCCGTCCCTGGCAACGATTATTCTGTTTGCCACGGTTGCGAACTGGAATGTGTGGATGGACGGCTATCTGTATATGAACACGCCGGATAAATATCCGCTGCAGACCTATCTGGCAACGATTCTGATGGAGTCCAAAAATAATGTGGAAGCGCTGATGACACCCGAACAGCTGGAGCGCATGGCCCGGGTCAGCGAGAAGACAATCGAGGCAGCGCAGATTTTCCTGGGGGCGCTGCCGATTATGTGCGTATATCCTTTCCTGCAGCGGTATTATGTCAAAGGGATGGTTGTGGGGAGCGTTAAGGGGTGACGGGTGGGCAGGGGGTTTTGCCTGGCGGGTCAGCGATACTTTTCCATCTGCAGCCGAAACATGGCCGCATACTTTCCGTCTAACCGCATCAGCTCGTCATGGGAACCAACCTCGGCAATCCGCCCGTCTTCCAACATGTAAATTTTATCGGCAAGCCTGGTTGTGGAGAGCCTGTGGGAGATAAAAACCACGGTTTTCTCCCTGTCCAGGTTCATCATGGTATGGTTCAGATTGTACTCGCTCAAAGGGTCCAACGCACTGGAAGGCTCATCCAGGACAATGATGGACGCATCCTGGTAGAGGCTCCGGCAAATGCCCACCATCTGGGCCTCCCCTCCGGAAAACAATACGCCATCCTCCTCAAATTCCCTGGTTATGGGGGTAGCATATCCCTGGGACAGGCTGGCGAATTTCCTGTCGAAGCCGCTTTTCTGAAGCAGGGGCTCCGCCTTCTTTTCCTCCACGGGATTCCGGTCCATCACGATATTCTCGCCCAGAGTGGCGGCAAACAGCTGATAATCCTGAAACAGCGTGGCGAACTGCTCCCGATATTCGTCCAGTCTCAGTTCCCGGATATCCGTTCCGTTTCGGGTAATTTTTCCAGAAGTCACGTCATAGAGCCGCATGATCAGCTTCACCAGAGTGGACTTTCCCGCGCCGTTATACCCTACCAGAGCAATCCGCTCGCCCCTGCGGATCGTCAGGTTGATATCCTTTAACACGGAAGCGCCTCCCGGATAAGAGAAGCTTATATGCTCCAGTTTCAGCTCCGCAAATTCTTCCCGGACGGCTTTTGCCTCTTCCTTCTGGCGGATTTCCACCGGGCAGTTCAGAAAATGCCGTATTTTTTCAATATAACGCCCATGCTCCGGAAATTCGGTCAGCACCTGGGCCAGGCTCCGGGAACAGTTCCGCAGATTTCCGCAGGAATTGTATAAAGCCACTGCCGTGCCGTAGCCGAAGGCTTCCTTCACAAGGGTCTGAAACATCAGGTAGGTCAGGTAGATGCCGTCAAAAATCAGGTTGCTGCAGCCATATTGAATACACATTTTTAATACTTGAAGACGCCTGGTACGCTTTTTCGAGATATCCAGAATCTGCGCTGAAGCCTCCTGAAATTCCTCGTAAAGCTTGGGCTTCACCTTGCTCAGGCGCAGCTCCTTGGCGTATTCCGGCAGGTAAAACACCCTGCTGATATAATCCCGCTTCCGCTCCAAAGGCCTGATTTCTTCCCGAAAACGCATCCTGTACTTGTTATAGAGATTTGACAGCAGCAGTAAAAGCGCCACGGAAACGCCGGTCAGCAGGAGGCCTGCCAAATCCTGGCTCAGGACATAACCTGCCACCACAAAAATGCCCACGGTCTCCCCGATCAAAGCGGCGCAGCTTCCGATTACGGCTTCGGTCCGCTCCGCAGCCTCGCCCATGGCCCAGACAAATTCATTATAGAATTCCGGATCGTCGTAATTTTTCAAATCCATTTCCGCTGCCTTGCGGTACAATTCCAAACGAATCCGCCTGCGGATTTTTTCCCTGGAGACAGGTTTCAGCTTTGTGTCTACATAATTGGGCAGAATCTGGGCCACAACGATAACAAAGGTAAAAACCCCGGCAATAAACCAGAACACCTCCATAAAAGGCTTCTGATACTGAATCGCGTTGATAATGTACCCGATCATATAAATATGTTCGATAAAAACAATCAGCCGATGCCTGGCCCGGGTGGTCAGCTCTTCAATGGTAAAAAGCGGCGCTTCCTGCAAGGCGATTTTCAATAAAAACCAATTGTTGGAAATGGTTCTTTTCATCGTAATCTTCTGTTCTGACATTTCTATACTCCTCTGCGCGCCTGGGCCGCGCATACCAATCAATATTTGCGCTTTGGGGGCTGCGAAATTCAAAAATTCTGTACAGGATTCAGGATATTCAGTATCCGGATATACCTATATCCGGTGTCTATGACGTTTCCTGGGACAGCCCCGTGAAGTTTACGCTCAAACTTCCTCCCTCAACAGTTCTGCAGATAGCTCTCAGCCTGTTTCATAAACATATCCGCATAAATCCCCTTCTTCTCCATCAAATCCAGATGGGTTCCCTGCTCCCTTAACCGGCCGTCCTGCAGAAGACAGATGGTATCTGCCATTGCCGCGGAAGAAAGCCTGTGGGAAATAATAATGGCAATCTTGTCCTTTTCCCTGCCGCAGAGGTCCATGATGGTCTCGTACATCTGGTACTCTGCCATGGGGTCCAAAGCGCTTGACGGTTCGTCTAAAAGCACCACAGGGGCATCTTTCGCAAAGGTTCTCGCCACCGCGATCTTCTGGGCCTGCCCGCCTGAAAGAACTGCGCCGTTCTCGTCAAACTCCCTGGTCAGGACAGTATCCACGCCCTTTTCCAGTTTTTCCATCTGCTCCAGGGCGCCGCTTTTCTGCAGGGCTTCCATGGCCGCCTCCCGCTGGGCCTCCGTTTCCAATTTTCCCAAGATCACATTTTCCAGCACGCTCATGGAGAACAGCTCGAAATCCTGAAAAGTGGTTCCGATGAGCCTGCGGTATTGCTGCAGATTAAATTCGCGGATATCTACCCCGTTTAGCAGAATCGTTCCTTCCGTGGGATCGTAAAGCCGCATCAGCAGTTTGATCAAGGTACTCTTGCCGGAGCCGTTATGGCCTACCAGGGCCGTGCGCCTGCCTGCGGTAAAGGTACAATTCACCTGCGATAAGGCGTATTTCCCTTCCTTTTTCTGGGCCGGATACTGGAAAGAGACATTCCGCAGTTCAAGTGTTTCCACCTTTTCCGGCACGGGAAGACCATCCGCGTCTTCCGGAATATCTGCACGGTACATCATAAATTCTCTTAACGTTTTGGCGAACAGACCATTCTGGTAGTTTTGGGCGATTCTGTCTGTCAAATCAGACAGCATCCATGTGGTGCTGACTATGGCGTTGGCCAGTACCACGAAATCTCCGATAAGGATGGTTTTGGTCACAATGGCGCAGTAGGCCGCAAACAGCCACATTCCCTCGAATACCAGAGGAAAACATAGGATGCCCCGCATCAGCCCCAAACCGCACAGCCGCTTCCAGTATCTGGCGGTAATCCCCAGGATGCCTTCATATGCCTCGTCATAGGTATCGTCCAATACATTTTTGATATTGGTCATGCGGATTTCCTTTGCGTATCTGGACAAATACAGCACACGGTTCACATAATTCTGCCGGCGTGTGTACGGTATGACTTCCATGCTTTTTTCGTACTCAATGCGGTTGATCACCTTGCTGAAGAAAAAGTTCCCGATCATTGGCAGAAAACAGAACAGGCCCGCAACCCAGTGGATGGAAAAAATGGTGGCAACCACATAGACAGACGCGCCGAAAGCGCCGATCATACCCGAAGTATTCTTCAGTACGGACTGGGCTCTGTCATAGGCCTGGGAAGCCGCCTTCGTATAGGTATCATAAAAGGCCGCGTCCTCATAACAGGCAATATCCACATTGGTGGCCTTTTCAAACAGCATTTCATTCAGTTTTTCATAGAGCAGCGGGTCCGTGCAGGGCTCATACCGCTCCTTCATCCAGATCTGAAAACCGGTTGTGAGAAAAATCACCCCCATGGAAATGGCAATAAAAGCGGCAGTCTCCGGAAAGCCTCTGCCTAATTCCGCAGCGCCGAAAAGATATTTCATAAAAACCACACTGAAAAAGGCCCATTCCATGTAAGAAAAAATCTGCCCCACAAAACTGAAGATGACACGCCTGGGGTGAATCTTCCATATGATTTTTAAAAAGTATAAACTGTCCGATATGACATGAAGATTAAATTTGTTTTTCATTATCCTCCCTCGCGTTCACTTAAATTCGAACGGAATCCCGTATATTTATAAACTTATCACTTCCGGTCCTGTCCTCTGAATCCTGCAGCCGTAACTTTTCTTCTGTTTCACTCTTCCGGCCGGCAAAGAACAACCCGCTAAAAGCGACATAGCCAGGGTTCCGGTAAACGCCGAATCAAATTCCGGTATGTAGAGGTGTACAGCGTTTATGTCTCCTGAGAAAGCAATCTGATCGGAAGCCTTGCGTACACCGGCAATGTAATTTAGTATATCAAAATATTGGCCATTTGTCTATGGATACATGCGGATACAAAACGGAATCGAGCAGGATGCATTTAGGCATTGAACTTTCCAATTTTTGCGGCTATAATAAAAATCAGGTTGTAAGCAGTGGTTTTGTGAACGGCGGTGGGGATACCGGCTGAAGAAAGGCCGGAAGTCTGACAGAAGGAGCTGCGGAAAGACAGATTTCAGGGGTGCTGCAGACTGCATGGGGCAGGAAGGAGAGGAAAATGAAAATATACACATGTTTCCCGGAGGGGAAGGCAAAGGCGCTCACCATGAGCTATGATGACGGGAGGCTTCAGGATGAGCGGTTGGTGGAAATTTTTATTAAATACGGAATCAGAGGAACTTTTAATCTCAATTACGGTTTAATGGACGGGGATGAGAAACGCATTCAGAAAGGGCGGGTCAGGGAACTGTACCGCAACCATGAGGTGGCAACGCACTGCCTGACCCATCCCACCATTGCACGCTGCCCGCTGGTGGAGGTGGCAAGGGAAATCCTGGAGGACAGAAAGGGGCTGGAGAGCCTGACGGGTGCCCTGGTACGGGGGCATGCTTATCCCAACGGCTCCTACAGTGAGGAAATCAAGAAGCTGTTTGGCCAGCTGGGCATTGCCTACGCCAGGGTGGTGGAGGCGAAGGCTGACTACGAATTGCCCGCAGACCCGTTGGAGTGGCATCCCACCTGCCATCACAATGACCCGGAACTGATGAAGAAGGCGGAATTCTTCGCGGGATTTGCAAAGCGGCAGTATCTGAAGCTTATGTATGTGTGGGGGCACAGTTATGAGTTTGACGACAGGAACAATTGGGAGGTAATCGAAGAATTCTGTAAGTACATGGGCGGCAGAGAGGATATCTGGTACGCCACGAATATCGAAGTCATCGATTACATGGATGCGGCAAAGCGCCTGAAATTCTCCGGTGACAACGAGGCTGTATACAATCCCAGCGCCGCCAGTGTGTGGCTGCAGGTGGACGACCGCAGGATTGTGGAAGTGAAGGGCGGCGCGACGGTCAGGCTGACGGAAGCCGTACGGCTGTGATTCACGGCTGCGCTGTAAGAGTATCTCCCTTGGAAAAAGAGACAGCAGTTGTTGTATATGGCAGTCAGGGAGAACGCGGGGGAAGCATACAGGCACCTTCACGAATACAAGAGAATGAAGTGCTGGAGGAAATTTTTAAAATAACAGAGGAAAGATTAGAAAAGAAGTTCAAATTTAAGGTTTCTCTTCTGTCTGAAGAAGAGATTGCGCAAAGAAAGTATGAAAAGAACAATTTATTTATTTGTAAATGTTAGGCAGATTGGGAGTATTTATACCAGGGAATGGCGGATAAATGTGCTCCCAAGTATATTTCTGTCGTAGGAGGCATTGCTTTATGCGTTATTTACTAGAGACCACCAGGGGATATAGGCTTCGGTTCAGCTGCTTGTTCTTTACCATTATTTTCGCCACCGTGACAGGGGGAATGTTCCCTTATGCCATTGGGAAGATAGTGGATCAGATTTTCTATCAGAAGCAGCTGAGGGGATTTCTGGGCTGCTTTTTCCTGTATGCGGGATTTTATTTTCTGAATCAGTGCGGTCACATGGCATTGAATTATTTGTGGGCGCATCTGAAGGTCTCCTATGTCACGGATATCCGTAAGCAGTGCTTCGAACATCTGCTGCGCCTGAAGGCGGGCATTCTGGCGCAGGTCAGGAGCGGGGACGTGATGAAGCGAATTCAGGATGACACGGAGTGTTTTCTGGAATTCATTCACCGCAGCCTGTTCTATGTGCTGGCGAATTTCGTCCAGCTGGGAATTTCTGTCGGATATACGATTTATACGAATTTTTTCCTGGGCCTGATGGTCATTGTCATGACGCCGGTGATGGCGTACTCCATCCGGTATTTTTCCCGAAAACTGACAGAGCGGCATGAAAGGATACGGGATAAGATGGGCCTGGCGGATGCCTGGATACAAGAAGTGATGGTGGGGTTGACAGAGATCAGGCTGTTGGGCGCCCTGCCAAAGGCCGGGGAGGATTATGAGGGAAAAACCCGGGACGTGATCCGGGAAGAGATAGGTGCGGGATATCTGGGGCTGGAAGCGGACAGCGTGAACGAGATGCTTACATTGGCAGGGCAGCTTTGCATTTATTGCATTGCGGCCTTCAGTGTGTGCAGGGGAACCATGACCGTGGGGCAGTTTGTGGCCTGCGCGGCTTATTTCTCGAGCTGCGCGGCTTATTTTAATGCCCTTGGGAGGAAGCTGACAGATATCAGCGCCAACATGGTAGGGATAAGGAGGGTGGAGGAATTTCTGTCCTGGGAGGTGGAACAGGATTCGCTGTCTGCGAAGGAAAGATGTATCAGGGAGGGCGGCATAAGCTTTGCTGATGTTTCCTTCGGGTATGCGGAAGCAATGGTGTTGAAGCAGATCAGTCTGGAGGTACACCCGGGGGACAGGGTTGCCTTTGTGGGAAAGAGCGGTGAAGGGAAGAGCACGCTCCTGCAGCTGATTTACCGCTTTTACGAACCGCAGGAGGGGAAAATCCTGATAGACGGGGCGGAGCTGGCGGACTATACGCTGGAAAGCCTCAGGAACCAGATTGGAGTGGTCCAACAGGACAACGGGCTGTTCCGCGGCAGCCTGCGGGAAAACATTGCCTTGTCCGATGACAAGTCCCAGGATGCGCGGATCTGGCAGATATTGGAGGGGCTGAAATTAAAGGAGCTGGCGGAGTCCTTTGAGGATGGATTGGACACAGTGGTGGGCAGCGGGGCAAGAAGCCTTTCCGGCGGGCAGAAGCAGCGGATTGCCATTGCCAGATGTATCTTCCGCAATCCGCGGATCCTGCTGCTGGATGAGGCTACATCGGCTTTGGATGAGGTTACGGAGTGTGAAGTAAATGCCTTTCTTTACAGCCGGCTGCCGCATACTACCATATTGTCTGCAGCGCACCGTTTCTCCACGATTTTGGCGGCGGAGAAGATTGCGGTGATCGAGCATGGGCGGATCAGCGACATCGGCACGCACAGGGAGCTGATGGAGAAAAACGTGCTGTACAGAACCCTGTTCGAAGAATATCAGCAGTCTCTGCGGGAGGGAGGAACGGCAAAATGAATAAATTCTTCTGGAATTCAGTGAAAGAGTACAGGGTGAAAATCCTTCTGTATACCGTATTGCAGTTCCTGCGCCAGGGTTTGGGGCTGCTGCCGCCCTGCTTTTACCTGCTCTTTCTGGATGAAATTATGACGGCGCGGAAGCTGGAATTGCTGGGGGTGGTAATGGGGCTATATGTGGCGGCGTTTTTGGCCAGGACAGTGGTCTCGGTCTTTTCCAAGAGAATTTACAATTCCATTTTTCCCTCCATGCGGGAAGCGTGGAAGAGGAGAGTTTTTCAAAAATACGGAAGCCTGGATATAGGGACGCTGCAGGGCTACACGGCTGGGGAGCTGAAGGCAAGGCTGCATAAGGATACGGAAAATGCGGTGCTGTTCTGCGAAAGGAAGCTGGATTTCTGGACCGGTGTTCTCAATATCTGTATTACAGCCATGATTCTGTTGCGCCTGAACTGGATCCTGGCGGCGGTTAGTTTCCTGCTGCTGCCGCTTTCTTTTTTGGTCACGCGCCGTATCAAAGACAGGAGCAGCCTGGAATATGGGAAGTTAAGGCAGATCCAGGGGGAATATAATGATTTCATGATTCATAATATGTACTTTTGGAAGGAAATAAAGGCGAACAATCTGGGAGAGAGTCGGCGCAGGGAATTCGGGCGGCTTTGGGAGGATATGGGGAATGCGTTCCTGAAAGCGCATATGTGCTGGTTTATGAACCGCACATTTCTGGCGTTCAAGGATGTATTCCTGACAAAAATGGGGCTGTATTTGCTGGGGGGCATCCTGGCTATCCACAATATGGCAACGGTACCGGTGCTGCTGTCCTTCATAGAGTATTATGGGGATTTTGCGAACCGGCTACTGGAGGCGGCAGACAATGTCATGATGCGGGGGGATCTGGAGGAGTCTGTCAGGAGGGTTCAGGAGATCATGGGACTCCCGCAGCCGGAGAGGGGCGAGGCGCCGGGGCGATTTGAGCGGTTGGAGCTTCGGGGGATAACATTTTCCTATGAAGATGCAGAAATCCTTCGTGATTTCAGCATGGTGGTTCGCAGGGGGGAGAGCATTGCGATCGTGGGGGAGAGCGGTTGTGGGAAGAGCACGCTGATCAAGCTCATGGCGGGCATCCTGACTCCTGCCGGGGGAGAAATCCTGTGGAATGGATGCTCCATGGATGTCCTGGAAAGGGGATGGCTTTATGGGAAGGTTGGATTCCTGATGCAGGAGACAAGCCTTTTCAACCTGACTATCCGGGAAAACCTTCTGTTTGGCAGAAGCGATGCGGATGAGGACGAGATGGAGGAAGCATGTAGCAGGGCCAATATTCTGCAGTTTATAGAGGGGCTGCCCCAGGGCTTTGAGACAGTGATCGGGGAGAACGGGATCCGCCTGTCCGGAGGACAGCGCCAACGGCTGCTGATCGCCAGGCTGCTGTTAAAGGACCCGGAGATCATCATTTTCGATGAGGCAACATCGGCACTGGACTACCAAAATGAAAGCAGCATATTGGAGCTTCTGCTGGAGCAGATAGAAGGAAAAACGTTTATCATGGTGACACACAGGGAAACTTCCATTTCGAAATGCAGCAGGGTGTTGCGCTTATAGGAAATGTTCCTCGTCGGGAGAAATTTATAAAATTACAAAAATATTACGGGACAGAAATCATTTATTTTCTGTTCCCTTTTTTGGCTATTTTTGATATACTTGTTTGAGGATGCGGTCGAAATACCTACAGATTTGCGGAACTGGAATAGGAGGCGAAGCATATGCAGAGATATATAATAGAATCCAAGACAGGATTCTATTATCAAAATTACATTATGGCACTGGATCAGGGAACCACCAGTTCCCGTTGTATTTTATTTGATAAAAGAGGGAATATCCATTCCATGTCACAGAAGGAGTTTACCCAGATTTACCCCCAGCCCGGCTGGGTGGAGCATAATCCCAAGGAAATCTGGTCCTCCCAGCTGGCGGTGGCAACGGAGTGTATGGCTCTGGCGGGGGTAAGCGCGGAGCAGATTGCCGCCATCGGCATCACCAACCAGAGGGAGACTACAATCCTGTGGGATAAAAATACAGGGGAACCCGTGTATAATGCCATTGTGTGGCAGTGCCGCCGTACCTCGGACATGATAGAGGAATTGAAAAAGGACGGTTTTGACCTGAAAATACGGGAGAAGACAGGACTGGTGCCGGACGCCTATTTCAGCGCGTCCAAGATTGCATGGATTCTGCGGAATGTTCCCGGCGCAAAAGAAAAGGCGGAAAAAGGTGAACTTTTATTCGGTACAGTAGATACCTGGCTGATTTGGAATCTGACAAAGGGAGCCGCGCATGTGACGGATTACACCAATGCTTCCAGGACCATGCTGTATGATATCCACAGGCTGTGCTGGGATGAGGAAATCATGGAGCGGTTCGGGATTCCCGCCGGCATTCTTCCCAAGGTGTGTCCTTCCGGTCATGTGTTCGGGCATACGGCGGCTTCCGTCCTGGGCGGGGAGATTCCCATCGCGGGGGCGGCCGGGGACCAGCAGGCGGCATTGTTCGGCCAGTGCTGCTTTGAGAAGGGCGAGGTGAAAAATACCTACGGGACAGGATGTTTTCTGCTGATGAATACGGGGACAGATGCCATCGCTTCCAAATCAGGCCTCCTGACTACCATTGCCGCCGGGACTTCCGAGAAGCCGGAATATGCGCTGGAGGGGAGCGTGTTTGTGGCGGGAGCAGGCGTACAGTGGCTGCGGGACAGCATGCGGATGATTAAGGATGCGCCCCAGACCCAGAGTTACTGCGAGGCTGTGGAGGATACAGCCGGGGTTTATATTGTGCCTGCTTTTGCGGGAATGGGAGCGCCCTATTGGAATCAGTATGCAAGAGGTACCGTGGTTGGACTGACCAGGGGCTGTACCAAGGAGCATTTTATCCGTGCCGCACTGGAGTCCATAGCCTATCAGACGGCGGATGTGCTGCAGGCTATGGAACAGGACAGCGGTATTCGGTTAAAGAGCCTGAAAGTGGACGGGGGAGCCAGCGCCAATGATTTCCTGATGCAGTTCCAGGCGGATATTGTGGACACGCAGGTTCACAGGCCGGAATGCATTGAGACTACGGCGTTAGGCGCAGCTTACCTGGCGGGGCTTGCCGTGGGTTACTGGAAGGACAGGGAGGAAATCCGGGCGAACTGGCAGATTGGCAGAGTGTTTGAAACTGTAATGGAAGACGGGAAGCGGCAGGCTCTTTTGAAGGGGTGGAAACGGGCCGTGAAGTGTGCTCTTGCGTGGGCGGAAGAGGAATAACGGGAGGATGGATTACGTATGTTGGTTCAGAAATATAAGGATATGCTTTCGGCAAAGTCTGTCATCAGGGAGCTGTCGGAGTTCGCTACAGCCAGGGGACAGGAGATTGGATATGAGAATGTGTTTGATTACAGCCTGGGAAACCCGTCGGTGCCGGTACCGCAGGCGTTTACGGACTGCATGGTGCAGATGCTGTCCGAGACGGAGACCAATGCGCTTCACGGATACAGCCCCAGCCTGGGTATTACCAGCGTCCGGGAAGCGGTGGCGGCTTCCCTGGAGCGGCGCTTCGGGCTGCCGTACCGGAAGGAGCATATCTTCATGGCGGTGGGGGCTGCGGGCGCCCTGGCCCATGCATTCCGGCTGGTGACGGAGCCGGGGGATGAGATATTGACGTTTGCCCCTTACTTTCCGGAGTACGGCCCTTATGTGAATCTGACGGGGGCCATGCTGAAGGTGGTGCCGCCGGATACGGGGAATTTTCAGATTCATTTCGAAAAATTTGAGGAAATGCTCACGGAGAAGGTGATGGCGGTGCTGATTAACACGCCGAACAACCCTTCCGGCGTGGTGTATTCCGCGGAGACGCTGCAGAGGCTGGCGGAGACGCTGCGCCGGAAGTCACGGGAGTACGGACATACCATATATTTGATTTCCGATGAACCCTACCGGGAGATCGTGTTTGAGGGAGTGGACGCGCCATGTGTGTCGGCTTTTTATGACGATACTGTCATGTGCTATTCTTTCTCGAAATCGCTGTCTGTTCCGGGAGAGCGTATCGGCTATGTGGCGGTGAACCCGAACTGCAGGGACGCGGAAACCATGGTGAACATGTGCGGGCAGATTTCCAGGGGAATCGGGCATAATTGCCCGCCTTCCATCATCCAGCTGGCCGTGGCAAAGGTGTTGGACAAGACCGCGGATTTGCGTGTATATGAGACGAATATGAAGCTGCTTTACGGGGAGCTGACGAAGCTTGGCTTTACCTGCGTGAAGCCTGGGGGCACCTTCTATATCTTTCCGAAGGCGCTGGAGGAGGACGCGAAGGAATTCTGCCGGAAGGCGCTGAAATATGACCTGGTGCTGGTGCCGGGGGATACGTTCGGGGCGCCCGGATATTTCCGGATGGCGTACTGCATCGACACGGAGAAGGTGGAGCGTTCGCTGGCGGCGCTGCGCCGGTTCGTGGAGGAGAATTACTTGTAAGGCGGGAAAACGTGACGGGAGCCATGGGGTCCGGATTAGCGTTTGGTTTTGAGAAAGGCGGGAGTGTTATGTATCAGGCAGGACTCATACTGGAGGGCGGCGGGATGAAGGGCGTCTACACCTCCGGGGTGATTGATTTTTTCCTGGATAAGGGGATAGAATTTTCCAGCGTGTACGGGGTATCCGCGGGGGCGTGCAGCATGTGCAGCTATCTGTCAAAGCAGCGGAGGCGGGCATTTGATGTCTGTGTCGATTACCTGGGCGACAAAAATTACTGCAGTATGTGGAGCCTCCTGACAACCGGGGACTTATTCAACGTGGAGATGAATTACCGCCTGGTTCCGGAATTCCTGAATCCCTATGATTATGATACGTTCAGACAGTATCAGGGAAAGGCGTATAGCGTGGCAACGGATATTGAAAGCGGTAAACCGGTGTATTTCCGGATACGGGATATGAAGAAGGATCTGGTCAAAATCCGGGCATCCGCATCCCTCCCGCTGGTGTCCAGGAACGTGAAGATTGACGGCAGGCTGTACCTGGACGGGGGATTGAGCGATTCCATCCCCATACGGAAATCCGTGACGGACGGGAACCGGAAGCATGTGATAGTCATGACCAAGGAGACGGGCTTTGTGCGGAGACAGGCGGGATGGCTGATGCGCCTGCTGACAAGCCTGTGGTACTGGCGGTATCCCAAGGTGGCGGAGCTGACGGCGAAGCGCTATCTGAGCTATAACGAGGACCTTGCGTATATCGAGAGACTGCGCAAAAGCGGAAAGGTATTTGTCATCCGCCCGAAGAAGCCAAGCGGCGTGAAGCGGGTGGAGAAGGATAAGGAGAAGCTGAAGAAGCTGTACCGCCAGGGCTACAGGGACGCGGCGGCTTCCTATAAGGAGCTGACGGCTTTCCTGGAAAAATAAAAAGCAGAACCATAGAAGAATCGGTAAGAGAGGGCAATACCTCATGAGATATCAAATCAGGCATGCGCTGGTACAGTACGGCGCGGATACCATATTGGAGGATGTAAACTTTGAAATCCGCGACAATGAGAAAATCGCGGTGACAGGGCGGAACGGCTGCGGCAAAACCACCCTGCTGAAGCTGATTAACGGGGATATCCGCATGAATAACCTGGACAGCGACGAGGAATGCGGTATCACCATGGCAGGGAAGCAGCGAATCGGCTTCCTGCACCAGATCAGCTTTCCGGAGGGGGAAATCTCCGTGGAAGAGGAGATCAGGAAGACCTTTGCGCCTATTTTTTCCTGTGAATCCAGGATGAAGGAGATCGAGGAACGCCTGCAGTCCGGCCAGGACAGCGCCCTGCTGCATGAATACGATACGCTCCAGAAGCAGATGGAAGCCCTCCGGGGCTATACCTGGCGGCAGGACATGGAAATCATGTTCCAGCGCTTCGGGTTTTCCCTGGAGGATTTGGAGCGGCCTATAGGAAGTTTTTCCGGCGGGCAGCAGACGAAGGTAGCGTTTATCAAGCTGCTTTTGAGCCGGCCGGACATTATGCTCCTGGACGAGCCTACCAACCATCTGGACCTTCCCACCATTGAATGGCTGGAGGGATATTTGAAAAATTACGACAAATCCGTAGTCATAGTCTCCCATGACAGGATGTTTCTTGACCGTGTCATCGATGTGACCTACGAGATTGAATATCACCGCATCAGGCGGTATCCGGGCAATTACACTGCTTTCCTGGCACAGAAGGAAGCGGACCTGGTCAAGCAGGAAAAGGATTACGAGGCCCAGCAGAAGGAAATACGGCGCCTTACGGAGTGGATTGAAAAGTGGAAGAACACCCCCACCAAAGTGACGGCCGCCAGGTCCAAGCGCATGGCAATCGAGCATATGGTGAAGATAGAGAAGCCCCGGAGATTTGACACCAGGGCGTTTCACGCACTGTTCCAGCCCAGGGTGGAAAGCTATACGGAGGTGGTGACGGCAAAAAATCTGTGTATCGGCTATGATACGGAACTTTCCCGTGTCTCTTTCACGCTGCGCAAGGGGGAGCGGCTGGCTGTCATCGGGGAAAACGGCATCGGGAAATCCACTTTGCTGAAGACCTTAACCGGGCTGGTGAAACCGCTGGGCGGCAGCTTTTCCTTCGGGCCAAATGTGGAGTGGGGCTATTTCGATCAGCAGGCGGCGGTGTCGGGCTATGTGCAGCCGGAGCAGACGGTGCTGGAGAATTTCTGGGAAACCTATCCGCTCCTGCAGCGGGAGCAGGTGCGCAGCGCCCTGGGCAGCTTCCTTTTCTCCCAGGAAGATGTGGAGAAGAAGATGGGGCAGCTCTCCGGCGGGGAACGGGTGCGCCTGGCCCTGTGCAAAATGTTCCAGACCAGGCCCAATCTGCTGATTCTGGACGAGCCTACCAACCATATGGACATCGTTGGAAAAGAGACGCTGGAGCAGATGCTGGCGGCATTCTCCGGGACGGTCCTTTTTGTGTCCCACGACAGGTATTTTATCCGGCAGATTGCCACCGGGGTGCTGGAATTTGAAGGCGGCGATGTAGTACAGTATCCATATGCTTATGAGGATTACCTCCATGAGAAGGAGAAGAGGCTGGCCAGATCGGGCGGCTCCGGCGGGAACGGAGGGGTATCCGGGAACGGCAGGACGGCAGGGAATGGGGGCGGCGGTACCGGAAATGGGAGTACGCCCACGTTATCGGACGTTTTCGACAGGAAAACCTACTACAGCCCCGGCAAGATAAAATCCCGCCTGACCAGGCAGCAGGAAAAATATGAGCTGCAGCTCTCACAGAGCGAAGAGCGCACGGCCGAACTGAAGCTGCAGATGATGGACCCGGCGCTGGCATCTGACTATGAGAAATTGATGGAGCTGCAGTCGCAGCTGGATCAGGAGGAACAGAACCAGGAATCCCTGCTGGAACGCCTGCTGGAGACGGAGACGGCACTGCAGGAATTGGAGGACGGCGGGGTTCAGGGGAACCTGTAAGAAGCGCTTTGACGGGGCAGGCGGATAGCGGCTGTGGCTTAATGTAATATGGAAAAAGGGCGGAAGTCAGTATACTTCCGTCCCAAGCCGCAGCAGCCTGTCATATTCCGTCCAGGAGATGAAGCGTCCGCCCATGCTCTCCAGGTGTTCCGTATGAAACTGGCAGTCGATAAGGAGAAAACGATTTTTCGATAACAATTGAGCAAGGGCAATTAAAGCCATCTTGGAGCCGTTTTCCGTCTCGGAGAACATGCTCTCTCCGAAAAAGCATTTTCCCAGGCACACGCCATAGAGTCCTCCGGCAAGCCGTCCGTCCTGGAAGACTTCCGCGCTGACGGCGTAACCTTCCCGGTGGAGACGGCAGTAGGCTTCTTCCATCTCGTCGGTGATCCAGGTGCCTTCCTCAAATTCCCGTTTGATCCGGCAGCGGTGTATGGTATCGGCAAAATCCCGGTTCAGGCGAAAGTCAAGTGTATGTTTTTTCATAAACTTTTTCATGGAACGGGAGATATGTATCTCGTCCGGGAAAATAACAAAGCGCTCCTTCGGACACCACCACATGATATCCTCCCCCGGCTCGTACCAGGGGAAGATTCCGTGACTGTAGGCAAGAAGGAGGCGCTCCACGCATAAATCCCCGCCCACGGCCAGCAGGCCGTCCTGCCGGGCCAGAGTGGGGAGAGGAAAAGAGATTTCGTTTTCGTTCAGACTGTAAACTGGCATAATTTTTTCCGTGACCCGTTAGATGACGCCGGTATAACCGGAACTTCCTTGCAGATTATACCCGCCGGCAGCGGTATAACCGTTAGCGGCATTTGCCTGTGTCTTCATATAGTAATCCACAAGCGAAGCGTTGCCGGCAACGGAAGAACCGTAGTCCTTGAAAAATTTCTGCACCTGGGCCATATCGGCTTTTTTAAAGGTGTCTTCATTGATTGTCATTCTGCCCTTTGCGTCCACGTTGATTCCGAACTGCTTCAGCGCATCCGCGTTCTGGGCCGTCTTCTGCCTGATGTAGGATAAATTCGCGATTACACCGGAATTCGTGCTGGATTCGGCGGTTTTCAGCATGCTGTTGTAATTGCTGACAAAGCTTTTTGCAGTGGCAAAAATTTTCCCGATATCGTATCCTGCATTGCCGTCCTTATCCGTAACCTTCTCATACAGTTCGGCGGATGCCAGCGCCTTGCCGTCAGCCTTGACGCCTGCCGCGCCGGATACGGAGGGCTTCTTGTCCGTTTCGGTATTGGTTCCGGTAGTCTTGTCTGTGCCGGATGTAGAGGAAGTACCTGCAAAATGCACACGGGACGCAAGCCTGGAACCATAACTCATGACATCTTCGGATGAAAACAGTTCCTGGACCTTGGAGATATCCGCCGCCTTCAGCTTTGCCTCGTTGAGGTCAAGCGTGCCCCTGGCATTGACCTTGATGCCGATTTCCGCAAGCTTATCGGCGTTTGCGGACGTGGCGCTCATCATGTTTGTCACATAGGCGGTCTGGTTTGTCAGGGTGGAACCCTTTGCCGCGGTCACCACCTTGTTATAATCCTCCACAAAAGATTTCACGGCAGAGACTACTTTGTCCGCGGCGCTCTGGCCATTGTCTGTGCCTGTATAAGTACTGTCATTCTGCAGGGTTGCAATCGAGTTCTTCAAGGTGGAAAGCCCCGATGTCAGGCTGGAATTTGCTTCCTGTACATCCTTGGAAACCTTCGGGTTCCGCTTTTCCTGCTCAAGCTTCTCGAGAATATTGTAGGAACTTCTGCCTGTGCCGTCAGACGATGTATTTGAAGCCTGGCCCGTGCCGTAATAGGCCTTCATAAGCCTGCCGTAGCTGCCGTTTTTGATACTGGCGTAATCCGAAAGAAAATTCAGATTGCCCATTCCGCCGGACGAAAGGTTCTGGAACAGATAAGAATAATCCTGCCTGGAATCTACATTAATTCTAACACCCATTGTCATCACTCCTTTTTATAAAAGTATAAGCTATATAATAGAATTTGAGACAAGATCCTATCATCGGATTTCTACCGTATATATCGTCATATATTTCCATATCATTAACAGCTGATCAGATTTTGGACAATGAAAACCGGCGGTGTAAGAAACACCACCGGCCTGTTATGCCATACCTTAACGGGGACAAAAAAGCCCCTCTATTTCTAATTGGTCAGTTCGGGAACTGAATGCCGTAAATTGTATGACGAATCAAGATAACTGATCAAAATCTGATCTTCATCGAGTTCTTCGAAATGGCTTCCGATATAGTTTGATATATTGTCGATCTCCGAATGATTGATTTCATCTTCAACCTGAACGGTTATGTACACTCTGTCTATCTCATTGTTTAACGGTTCTATGAGTACAAGCGCGTGATCTACCTTATCCAGATGAGATAGCTGATTTGCGAATTCTATTGATTCCACCTTGCACAAATCGTCAAAATCAAGCGCCACAGTATTAGCGGATTTGTTCATTACAGTGAAAAGGATTGCACCACACAGGATGATAATAACCAGGGACAGCGTTAAGATAAATGTTTTTTGGGGAATACGCATGTGTTTCATCGATAGCCTTCCTTTCTTTAATTACGCTCTGAAAATCTGTGACTTATTCTTCACGCCCTTTTTGACCGGGGACCTTTACAAAAATATAACATATTATTGCCGAAAAAGCAAGTTGTTTTTGCCGGATCGTCAAAAATATGGAATTGTTTATTTGGATATTTCATCTGCCTGCGGTGACAGGTTCAGCCGGAAGCTTTCGCCGTCAGCGGCCAGGCTGCAGTTTCCGCCGTCTTTCAGTGCGCCGAAGAGCATCTCGTCCACCAGAAGGGGTTTGATTTCGCTTTGGATTACACGCTCGATTTCCCGGGCGCCGAATTCTGCGCTGATGCCCTTTTGCTTTATCAGCATTTTCGCCGGCGCGTCGGCGGAGAGCGCTACCTTTTTGCGCAGAAGCATTTTCTGCAGTTCTCCCAGCTTCTTTTCCACAATCTGCTCCGCCATTTTTTCATCCATGCTGTTGAACACCACAATTCGGTTCAGGCGGTTGCGGAATTCCGGCTGAAAGACGCGTTTCACTTCTTCCAGAAGGATTTCGGTGCTGACATCCTTACCCTGGAAGCCGATGCCGTGTTTTCCCATTCGGCTTGCACCGGCATTGGACGTCATAATGATGATAACATTACGGAAATCCGCTTTTCTTCCTTGGTTGTCGGTGAGAGTGGCATAATCCATGGCCTGCAGCAGGATATTGTAGATATCCGGGTGGGCTTTCTCGATTTCGTCCAGCAGAAGGACGGCATGGGGAGATTTACGGATTTCCTCCGTGAGCAGTCCGCCTTCCTCGTAACCCACATATCCGGCGGGGGCGCCGATGAGCTTGGCAACGGCGTGCTTTTCCTCGTATTCGCTCATATCAAAGCGGATGAGCCGGATGCCCAGCTCTTCCGCAAGGCTTCTGGCAATTTCCGTTTTTCCGACACCGGTGGGTCCTACGAACAGCAGGCTTGCCAGGGGCTTTCCCTCTTCCAGAAGCCCTGCCCTTGCGAATTTTACGGCGTTGACTACCTGGGATACGGCTTCATTCTGTCCGAAAATGCGGCTCAGAAGCCGGCCCTCCAGGGTGCCGAGGCGCTGTGTCTCGTCATTTTCCACTATCTGTTTGGGAATCTGGCAGGTTTTGGACAGGATTTCGTCTATGAGGGCTTTGTCCACGGCTTGGCGTTCCCGTTCCGGGTGCTGCACCCTGGAGCTGCCTTCCTCTGCCGCAGGCTGGTTTTCCTGCGCCGCAGGGTGCATACGGCGGTAGGCGCCGGCCTCGTCTATCAAGTCGATTGCCTTGTCCGGCAGGTAACGCTCGTTGATATATTTGGCGCTCATCTCCACGGCATATTCCAGCACGCCTTCCTCATAGGCAACGCCGTGGAAGGACTCATAGGTTTCACGCAGGCCCTCCAGAATTCGGACAGTATCCCCTACGCCGGGTTCCTTGATATCTATATTCTGGAACCTTCGTACCAGGCTCTTGTTCTTTGAGAAATGCTTCTTGTATTCCTCGTAGGTGGTGGCGCCGATGAAACGGATGTGCCCGGCTGCCAGGTAGGGCTTCAGCATGTTGGAGACGTCAAAGGTTCCGCCGTTAACTGCGCCTGCGCCCACGATGTTGTGAATTTCGTCAATGTAAATAATGGGCTTTTCCTCCCGGCTTAAGTCTTCCATGACGCGCTTGAAGCGTTTCTCGAAGTCTCCCCGATACTGGGTGCCCGCCAGCAGGCTGCCTAAATCCAGGGCGTAGATTTTAGAGCCGGATAAGGGTTCGGGAACCGTTCCTTCCTCCAGCATGCGCGCCAGCCCGTAGGTGATGGCGGTCTTGCCTACGCCGGGTTCGCCGATGTGAAGAGGATTGTTCTTCTCCCTGCGGCAGAGAATCTGCATGGTGCGTTCCAGCTCTTCCTGCCGCCCGATCAGCGGATTGACATCTTCCAGATGATCATTCAGGCAGGAGGCATATTGCTGCCAGAAGCAGGTGTGGGCATCTTCCTCCTCATACCCATCCTCAGCCTGGAAGTCGTACGGGAAGGCGCCGTCGTCTTCATCCGGCGGGGCGTCATACAGGGAACCGCGCCGAAAATGACCGTCCTCATCATCAGATAAGTTTTTATCCGCAGGTGTATTAGCCTGTGCCTTTATGCGGCTGCCGCCTGTCGGTCCGGGGCTTCTGCGTCCGGCGTTTTTCCCCTCCGCGTTTTCCTGGGCGGCGATTGTCATTTCCTGCAGCAGCCTTGCCTGCTCCACTCCCTGCAGCTGCATAAAATATACCGCGTAGCTTTCGGGCAGCCTGTACATTGCATGCAGCACATGGGGCAGCTCCACTGCTGACTTTCCGCTGTTCTGTGCCGCTTCCCAGGCGCAGGACAGCACAAAGACAAGGCCCTGTGAAAATTCGGGCGCATTTTCGGAATCTTCTGCCCCGTCGTTTTCGGGCATTTGTTCCATATTTTCTTCCAGCCAGCTCTTTAATTGGAAATCGAGCCTTCTGACACTTCCGTCACAATTCTGAAATGCCTGTGCAAAGGCTTTATTGCGGCATGCCGCATATAGGATCAGCTCCGGAGTAACGTACTCAAACCGGGCGTTTTCAGCCAGCGCGAAGGCCTGGCTGAGGAGTTCTGCCACTTCAGGCGATACGTACATATTGATACCCTCCCAGGACTGTCATGTGGAGTGTTTCGGGCAGCAGACAGGCATTTTATCCGGAATGCTTCCCCATGACAGTACGCTTCATCAATCATTTGTAAACTATTTTACAATTTATGCTTCCTCCACCGTCATCCGAAAGGGGAACCCTTCCTCTTTCGCCCAATCCGATGCGGTTTTTACCTTTGTGACAGCAATGTCATAAGAATAGGAACCTACGGCAGCCCTGCCGTTTTCATGCACCATCATCATCAGGTGTTCCGCTTCCGGCAGTTCCTTGCGGAAAATATCAATGAGAATTTCCACCACGAATTCCATGGGGGTGAAGTCGTCGTTATGCATGATTACCCGGTAACGCTTTGGTTCCCGGATATTGATTCTTGTCTTTTCCTTTGTTTCTCCCTGTACTGACATTGCTGTCACCTCCGAGATGTGTTTTTTCACTGTCAATGAGCCGGAACCACTGAGTTGCCCCTGTTAAAGCCGAATGGAGGACAATCTGGAACCGTTTCATCCAGCTACAAGAATAACACTGAAAAAAAGTGCTGTCAACTGAAGAAGTAAGGGGGACACCCGCCGGGAGCCGTCAGGTGATTGCTCGCTCGCCGACGCCGCAACAGTGCTGTGTGCGAAACCGCCGTTTCCACAAAATTAATATTACAGGGAATTGTATTTTTCGGCGGATTCCATTATAATATGGGGCAAGGCAGCCGTAGCCCTGTGCGCAGCCTAAAGCCCGATGCAGGGGAACGGAAAGTCGCGGGAATTTACGGATGCCGTCATTCATATGCTAAATGAAGGAAGTGTTTCAAAAAAGCGGGGTTTCCGGCAGGCAGTGCGGCATAAAACGGAATACGGCCCTGCAGAAAACGGGAGATTGGAGAGCGGATATGATAGAAATCATCAAGGCAATCATTTACGGAATCGTGGAGGGCATTACAGAGTGGCTGCCCATCAGCAGCACGGGGCACTTGATCCTGCTGGAGAGTATCATGCCTTTTAAGACGGCGGCTGAGGGCGGAAATGTCAGCGCGGAATTTTTCGGTATGTTTGACGTGGTAATCCAGCTGGGGGCCATCCTGGCGGTGGTGGTGCTGTTCTGGGGGAGAATATGGCCCTTTGCACTGACCAGGGCGGAAAGGGAGAAAGAAGGCGGGACAGGCATTATGTCATACTTCAAGAAGGATATCTGGATTCTGTGGTTTAAAATTCTGATTTCCTGCGTGCCGGCTGCCGTCATCGGCATTTTGTTTGACGATGTTTTTGACGAGCTTTTTTATAATCCCACCTCTGTTGCCATAGCGCTGATTGTATTCGGTGTGGCGTTTATCGTGATAGAGAACTGGAACAGGGGACGGCGCCCCGCAATCAGGAAATTGTCCCAGATTACATACCAGACGGCGCTGCTCATCGGTGTCTTCCAGCTGCTGGCGGCCGTTTTCCCCGGTACTTCCCGCTCCGGCGCAACTATTGTGGGCGCGCTGCTCATCGGCGTATCCAGGACCGTGGCTGCGGAGTATACGTTCTTTCTGGCAATTCCGGTGATGTTCGGCGCCAGCCTGCTGAAGGTGGTGAAGTTCGGCTTCGAATTTACGTCTGCGGAACTGGCGCTGCTGATAACGGGGACAGTGGTATCCTTTGTCATATCCCTGTTCGTACTCCGGTTTCTCATGGGATATATCAAAAAACATAACTTTAAGATATTCGGATGGTACCGCATTGTGCTGGGAATTGTGGTGCTTGTGTACTTCGGGCTGGCGGCATAGTGTAAAAAGGGCCTGCTGCAGTGTCAGCATTTTTCCTTCAGATGCCTTATGATGGCGTCGCGGTTGGAGGAACGCAGGCCTTCCGCAATGTGTATGAGGCGTTCTACCCGGAAGCTTTCTCCCAGGGAAATCCAGTAATCCGCCAGACGGTAATAAGTACTGCTGACGTCGGTATTGGTGCTGACAGCGAATTCCATAATAACAGAGGCTTCCGTCTCGTGCCCGGCTGCAATCAGTTCATCGGCCCATTTCTGCAGGGTCCGGACCAGGAGGGTATAGTTCTGGTCGTATTCGGACAGTGCCGTGATATTTGCCGTGCCGTATTCCAGCTTCAGGTCCGTATTGCTCCATCCCGTGAGATTGACAATCTTCTGCGAGGAGAGGGCCTCCAGGGTTTCGATGCATTCCAGCACGGTGCTATTGTCGTTTAGCAGGTGGGTGGGAAGCTGCTCCAGCGGCACGGGGATGTAGACAAGGCCGTCCAGGGACTTGCGGCGGACGGAATTTGCCCGGGACTCCCTTGCCCAGAAGTCTTCTTCGTCCCTGCGCTTTTTCCGGGCCTGTTTTTTCAGGTTGTAAGAAATGATTATGGTAAAAAGAATAAATGCGCCGATAAATCCGAAATTCATGTTGTTTTCCTTTCCTGTGTTTCATTGCGGGGGGCGGCATGCCTGAACTGCCGGGGGAAAGCCTGCCCATTCCCGCCGTTTCCAGTATAGCAAAGGAAACGCCGTAAGGGAAGGGGGAAAAAGGAATAAAGCTTGCCAAATACCTCGAATTCATATATAATCTGTTTCGTAGGCTGATGAATGACAGGGGATGTCTTCTGCGGCAGGCGGATGCCGTATGCCGGGGGGCCGGAAAGGAGCAGTCAGGAGTATATTATGTTTAATATGAATAATAAGAAGAAAAATCAGCGTATTTCCGTTATTATTGTCATTTTGCTGGTGCTTGCAATGGTGGTGCCGCTGGTGGCGTCCATGTTTTATTGAAGGTGAACGGTGAGGCCCGCTGAAGCGGGCGGGAGGTATGGAAATGAAGAGAGGCATAAGGTGGGCGCAGGCTGCCGTCCTGCTGCTGGGCTGCATGACGGCCTTCGGGATGAAGGTGGATGCACAGGCCGAAGATACCATTAAAAAAGGAATTTTTGCAGGTGATATCGACCTGTCCGGCATGACTGCCGCAGAGGCATCCCAGGCAGTGGAGTCCTATGTGGAAGGCATGGAGGACACGGAAATCACGCTTCTTGCGGCCGACGATACGGAAGTGACGGTAACGGCCGGGGAGTTGGGGGTCTACTGGGCGAACCCGGAGCTTGTGTCCGAAGCGGCAGAGGTGGGAAGCAGGGGAAATGTGATTGAGCGGTACAAGCTGTTGAAGGACCTGGAGAAAGAGAATCTGGTGCTGCCGATAGAGATTTCCTTCGATTTACAGGCAATCAGTGATATTTTGCTGGAGAGATGCGCGCAGTACGATGTGAAGGCGGAAGACGCTACGCTGGTGAGGGAGAACGGGGAATTCCGCGTGGTAGGCGGGCGCACCGGCTATGCGCTGGATGTGGAGACTTCCGTTGACAGGGTCAGCGAGCGGTTGATGAAGGACTGGGACGGCCAGCCCTGTACCATCGCCCTGGATGTGGAGGTGGAGGAGCCGAGGGGGACTGCGGAAGAACTGGCACAGGTGAAGGATGTGCTGGGAACGTTTACCACATCTTACAGTTCTTCAGGCTCCAACAGAAGCGCCAATGTTGCAAACGGCTGTGAGCTGATCAACGGCACGCTTCTGTATCCGGGAGAGGAATTCTCCACCTATGAGAGTGTGGCGCCTTTCAGCCAGGCAAACGGCTATTACATGGCAGGCTCCTATATGAACGGCAAGGTGGTGGACAGCCTGGGGGGCGGTATCTGCCAGGTATCTACCACACTTTATAATGCGGTGCTTCTGGCGGAGCTGGAGGTGACGGAACGCAACAACCATTCCATGATTGTGACCTATGTAGACCCTTCTGCCGACGCGGCGATTGCCGAGAGTTCGGGAAAGGATTTTAAGTTTGTAAATAATCTGGAATATCCGGTATATATTGAAGGGATTACACAGAATAAACGCATTACCTTTACCATCTACGGTAAGGAGACGCGGGATGCCGGCCGGGAGGTGCGTTATGAGAGTGAGGTGCTGGAGGTGAACAGGCCGCCTGCCGACATGCTGTATGCGGATACCTCCAAGCCGCTCGGATACCTGGTGTACGACAGCGCCCATATCGGCTATAAGGCGCGGCTGTGGAAGGTGGTGCTGGAGAACGGCACGGAAGTAAGCCGCACCCAGGTGAACAGCAGCAGCTACAAGATGGTGCCCAGAAGCGGTACCGTGGGTACGGCCACAGAGGATCCGGCTGCATATGAGGAGATTATGGCGGCGATTGGCACCGGCAATCTGGATCATGTGAAAAATGTGATTGCCATTCTGACGGCTCCGCCGGAGGAGAACAGTGATGAGAGCGGTGACGAGTAGGCTGCGCAGGAAGACAAAGGGGCCTGGCGCGGGGAAATGAGAGCCGCCGGGGCAGAGAGCAGAGAGCAGGGGGACGGAAGCCTTGCCTGGCGCGGAGGAATCAGAGCCGCCGGGGCAAAAAAGCCCGGGAGGGCAGCCCGGCATGGAGGAAGGTGCATGAAAGCGGGAAAAGTGCCGGAGAATGTGCTGAAACGTTCTGTTTTAAGGCAGGTCAATGGGATAAGTAAGAGAGGAGAGGGCGGTGCAGGAATCGGGAAGGACTGCGCCGCTTTCCTTTTTGCGCAAGAAGGAAAACTGGTGAGCTGTGTGCAGGAGGCCGTGGTTTTGGCAGGAGGGCTGACAGGCAGCGAGACGACGCAGGCGCAGCACGGGGAAGCCTTTATGACGCTGGCAGATCTGATACAGAAGTGCGCAAACAATTTAGCGGCCGGGGGCGCCCGTCTCAGGGCAGTTATGCTTACATTGCTGCTGCCGGAGGATTCTGAGGAAAGCGTACTCCGGGGGCTGACGGAAGAGGCGGCAGGGAAATGCAGGGAACTGGGATTGGAGATTGCCGGGGGGCAGAGCCGGGTCAGCGGCGCAGTGGTATCCCCGGTGGCGGTAGTGACGGGGTACGGTGTGCCGATAGAGGGGAGCGACGACAGGGCGTCCGAACCGCCCGGAAAGGCATCTATGGGCGGGCTGGAACGCGCGTTCGATAACGGCGTGTCTGAACTGCCGGGAGCATTTGCCAGCGGTCCAGGGCATACGTTAGCAAAGGGTGTATCCGAACTGCCGGGAAAGGCATCTGCCGACGATAGAGAACATGCGGGCAGAAAGGCAGTTCCGGGCCAGGATATCGTACTCAGCAAGTGGATTGGGCTTCAGGGAACCGCGGTGCTGGCGAAGCGCAGCCGGGAGAAGCTGTCGGGCAGGTATCCGGCTTATCTGGTAGAGGAAGCGGCGGGATTCGGCAGGTATCTGTCGGTTCTTCCGGAGGCGGAGACGGCTGTTAAAAACGGTGTCCGCGCCATGCATGATGCCTCGGAGGGCGGAATTCTGGGGGCGCTGTGGGAATTTGCGGAGGGATCCGGCGTAGGGCTGGACGTGGATATGCGCAGCCTCCCGCTTCGCCAGGAGACCGTGGAGGTCTGTGAGTGCTGCAATGTGAATCCCTATGAATTGATGTCGGGGGGCTGCCTGATTATGGCGTGCCGGGACGGCCGGGAGCTGGCGGCGGCACTGAAGGCGGAGGGGATTCCCGCGACAGTTGTGGGGAAGGTTACGGCAGGCAGGGAAAGAATTCTGCATAACGGGGAAGAAATCAGGTATATGAACAGGCCGGCAAGAGACGGGATATACATGTGACACAGCCCTTTTGTGCATGAGGGTGCTGCACAGGCAGTTCGGCTGACGGTCATGACTTTTTTCTCTGCGCCGCAATTGCCCCGGGCCGTGACGCATATCCCGCAGGACACATTTGCATGTGCTTCGGGGCAAAACCCCAGGAGAGGGAGGGAAAAAGGGCTGCCGGAGGCGAAATTTCTTGCCGAGACATTGCGTCTGTGGTAAAATGAGACCGTATTCGAGACAGGAGAGGCGGGAAGAAACGGCTTTTACGGCCTATTGAAAAGGGAGGATGGGAAAATGAGAGAAGAATTATTGGCGATAATCGAGAGGAACAGCCGAATCGGCTTAAAGGAACTGGCAGTCCTTCTGGGAACGGAAGAGGCAATGATCGCCCAGGAGCTGGCGGATATGGAAGCGGAGGGCATCATCTGCGGCTATCACACCCTGATTGACTGGGAGAAGACCTCCAAGGATAAGGTGACTGCCCTTATTGAGGTGCGCGTGACGCCTCAGCGCGGCCAGGGCTTCGACAGCGTGGCGGAGCGGATTTACAAATATCCCGAGGTTCAGAGTGTATACTTGATTTCCGGCAGCTATGACCTGATGGTTATCCTGGAGGGAAAGACCATGCGTGAAGTGGCCGCGTTTGTTTCGGATAAGCTCTCCACCCTGGATTCCGTACTCAGCGCAGCCACCCATTTTATCATGAAGAAATATAAGGACCACGGCACGGTGCTGGACAGGAAAAAAGAAGATGAAAGGGAGATGATTACCCCATGAAAAATCCGTTATCAGAACAGGTTGTAAAAATCAAGCCTTCGGGTATCCGGAAATTTTTCGACATTGCCAGCGAGATGAAGGACGCCATTTCCCTGGGGGTGGGTGAACCGGACTTCGATACGCCATGGCATATCCGTGACGAGGGCATTTATTCCCTGGAGAAGGGGAAGACCTTTTATACCTCCAATGCGGGCCTGAAGGAACTGCGGGAGGAGATCGCCAATTATCTTTACAGAAAGCAGGGGATCCGCTATGAGCATCCCATGAAGGAAATCCTCATCACCGTGGGCGGCTCCGAAGCCATCGATATCGGGTTTCGCGCCATGATCAATCCCGGGGATGAGGTGCTGATTCCCCAGCCAAGCTTTGTGTCTTATGAACCCTGTGCGGTGATGGCGGGGGCGACGCCTGTTATCATCAACCTGAAGGCGGAAAATGAGTTCCGGCTTACGGCCAGGGAACTGGAGGATGCAATTACGGAGAAAACGAAGCTTCTGGTGCTGCCTTTCCCCAATAACCCCACGGGGGCGATTATGGAGCGGAAGGATCTGGAAGAAATCGCGGAGATATTGATAAAAAATGACATATATGTCATGTCGGATGAGATTTATGCCGAGCTTTCCTACAAGGAAAAACATGTGTCCATAGCGCAGATTCCGGGGATGAAGGAGCGCACTATTTTGATTAACGGTTTCTCCAAGGCCTTTGCCATGACCGGCTGGAGGCTGGGCTATGCCTGCGGCCCGGAGAATATTATTGAGCAGATGACTAAGATTCACCAGTTTGCCATCATGTGCGCTCCCACCACCAGCCAGTATGCAGCCATCGAAGCGCTGAAGAACGGCGACGAGGATGTGGCGGAGATGTGTACCGCGTACAACCAGAGGCGCAGGTATCTGGTACACTGCTTTAAAGAGATGGGGCTGTCGTGCTTTGAGCCTTACGGCGCTTTTTATATTTTTCCCTGTATTAAGGAATTCGGCATGTCCAGCGATGACTTTGCCATGAGGTTCCTGAAGGAGGAGAAGGTGGCTGTGGTACCCGGGAATGCGTTCGGGGACTGCGGCGAAGGGTATCTGAGGATTTCCTATGCCTCCTCCCTGGAGAACCTGAAGACTGCAATGGGAAGGCTGGAGAAATTTATCGGGCGGCTGCGGGCGGAGCGGCGGACAGCGGAATAAGGCCGGATTGCTCCCGGTGATTCCGGAGGGAAGAGGTGCCGCGGCGGCTCGGAGGCCGGGAAAGAGGGAAAAGCAATGCATATCGTATTACATCAGCCGGAGATACCGGGAAATACCGGAAATATCGGGCGAACCTGTGTGGCTACAGGCACGGCCCTTCATCTTATAGAGCCGCTGGGCTTTCGGTTGGACGAGAAATCCATCAGACGGGCGGGGATGGATTACTGGCATCAGCTGGAAGTACACAGGTATACGAATTTCCGTGAATTCATGGAGCGGCATCCCGGGGCGAAAATCTGGATGGCTACCACGAAGGCGCAGCATGCCTACACGGAAGTGACTTACGGGGCGGACGACTTCATTATGTTCGGCAAGGAGAGCGCCGGGATTCCGGAGGAAATCCTGGTGGAGCATGAGGAGGGCTGTATCCGGATTCCCATGCTGCCCGCCATCCGTTCCCTGAATCTGTCCAATGCGGTGTCTATCGTATTGTATGAGGCGCTGCGGCAGAACGGCTTCGCCGGGATGCAGCAGGAAGGGGAGCTGCACCGGCTGAAATGGAAGGGCTGAAAGGAAGAAAAGAATCGGACAGAGGACGCGTGCAGGTAAAATGCAGGCGTCTTTTTCTTGGGGGCGGTGCATATGCCGTACGCAGGGGAAGAAGTCGGAAAAAGCCGATGGAAAAACAGATGCGCTTGTGCTAAAATAGACAGGCGGCCGTATGGAACGCCTGACGGCGGGAAGGGTACATAAAGATGACAAACCATTTTTCGGAGATACCGGAGTCATTTTGGGGGCTGTTCCGCTCCCGGAACCGGCAGATTTATATAGAGGCGCTCCTGCAGGTGAACGAGGAGTACCAGTACAGCAATTATTATCTCAGCAGGGAAATCTGCATCCAGGCATTAAGCGATTATTTTGCCCGGCAGAAAGTGGACTATGCGCAGGAGGAATCGGAGGATGACCTGGACCTGCTGGAGCCGCTGGCCACACGGATTCTCAACTGGCTTCTGCGGGCGGGGTGGCTGAGAAAGGTGGAGGATTACGGGACCATGACGGTGAATATCGTCATTCCCGATTATGCGGCGGTGTTCGTGGACGCGTTCGCGCACCTGGCCGGGGAGGACGAGGATGAAGCCCAGGTGTATATCCAGAATGTCTATGGGATTCTGTTCGCCTTTAAGAATGACCCGCGCTCCAATATTTCCCTGCTGAAAACGGCCCTGGCGAATACCAGGCGGCTGAACAAGACGCTGCAGGATATGCTTCACAATATGGACAGGTTTTTCTCCAGCCTTCTGGAGCAAAAGGCTTACGGTGACTTGCTGAAGGAGCATCTGGACGGGTATGTGGAAGAGATTGTCCGGAAAAAATACCATATCCTGAAGACATCGGATAATTTCTACCTCTATAAGGCGGATATCAAGAAGTGGCTGGGGGAGATGCGGCAGGATTCCCCGTGGCTTCTGCAGGTGTGCGAGCGGAACAAACGGCTCCGGGGGCTGGATATCCGTCCCGAAGAGCTGGAAAAACAGCTGGACATGATTGAGCGCGGATTTGACGACATCGAACATCGGATTATGAATATGGACAGGGAGCACACCCGGTATATACGGGCTACGGTTACCAGGCTTACTTATCTGCTGAACAGGGAGGACAATATGAAGGGGCTGGTGATCCGGCTGCTGAACCATCTGTCCCAGACAACGGGAAAAGAGGCGCAGGAGCGGGAGACGGACCGGATCAGTGCAATTCTCAATCTGTCCCGGACGGCGCTGCTATCGGAGAAGTCCCTCTATAAGAGACGGCGCCCCAGACCGGATTTTGCGG
Source organism: uncultured Acetatifactor sp. (assembly GCA_910587555.1). Classification (GTDB taxonomy): domain Bacteria; phylum Bacillota; class Clostridia; order Lachnospirales; family Lachnospiraceae; genus Acetatifactor. The sequence goes on along the minus strand of CAJULV010000004.1, from coordinate 53,067 downwards.
AGGCGCTTACTGCGGAGGAAGAGCCGGAGGAGCTGTCAGGGGAAGAAATCCTGCGGCTGAACCGGATTCGCAACCGGTACAGCAGGAAGGAGATTGAGGCTTTCGTTCTGGAGAAAATGGAGAACGGGTGCCTGAAGGTGACGGAGGATACCATCGCCTCTCCGGAGGACTTTGAGAAACTGGTTTTGGCTTATGACAGTTCTGTCAGAAAAGACAGTCCTTTTCTGGCCGGAGAGCAGGAAGGGAAGGAAATCGACAACGGAAAGTACCGATACCCGGCGCTGGTGTTCCGGCGAAAAGAGCCGAAGGGATGAAAAGCCGCGGAGGCGGAAAAACAGTCCTGCGGCGCATGACAGCGCGCCGGACCGCAGAGAAAGGGAGCAGATATGATAAATTACTACGAGGAACTGCCGCCGGAAGAGCAGCGGAAGGTAACGGAGGTAATCGGCCGGCTGTACAGGCAGACCTTCCTGCTGGAGAGGCAATATGACAGAAAAACAAAGCGGTATCAAATCAACAAAGATTATTACCAGTGTACCAGGCATATGGAATTTGTGAAGGCATATTTTGCCATCATGGATATAGAGGTTATGGAAAACAGCCAGATGGGGGTCATCTACATCCGCGGCGAACAGGTGGCGGGGGAGAAGCTGCCCAGGCTGGCTACCCTGTATATTCTGGTTTTGAAGCTGCTCTACGATGAGCGGATGTCCGCGGTATCCACTTCCGTCAACGCGGTGGCCTCCCTGGGGGAAATTCATGAGAAGCTGGGATCCTACCGGCTTTTGCGGAAACAGCCGTCCATGACGGAGATACGGCGCTGCCTTGCGCTGCTGAAGCGGTATCAGCTGATCGAGCCGATGGACATCCTGGAGGAAACGGACGGGCAGAGCCGCCTGGTCATCTATCCCACGGTGAATGTAGTGCTGATGGGGGATGACGTGAGGGCGCTGATAGAGACATATACGGAAGGGGATGAGGAGGATGACGAACCAGAGCTTTGAAGCGCTGTCCAGAATATGCCTGAACAACTGGCACTACATAAGACATAAAACCCTGTCGTTCCATGAGGGGATTAATTTTTTTACAGGCCATTCCGGAAGCGGTAAATCCACGGTGATTGACGCCCTGCAGATTGTCCTCTACGCAAATACGGACGGCAGGGGGTTCTTTAACAAGGCGGCCGCCGACGACTCGGACAGAAGCCTTATTGAATACTTGAGGGGCATGGTGAACATCGGGGAGGACAACAGCTTCTCCTATCTGCGGAACAGCAATTTCTCATCCGCCATCGTGCTGGAGCTTCGCAGGACGGATACCGGGGAGTGCCAGTGCGTCGGGGTGGTGTTTGACGTGGAAGCGGCTTCCAACGAGGTCTCCAGAATGTTTTTCTGGCATAAGGGACCCATACCGGACCATGCGTACCGGGTGAAGGGAAATAGCGAAAATGGGGCAGGGCGCGCCATGGCCATAGAGGAAGTAAAAATGTGGCTCCTGGAGAATTTTCCCAGGGAGGCATATTATTTCGGCTCTCACAACGAACGCTTCCGCAAGCAGCTCTACGACGTATACCTGGGAGGCCTGGATTCCGAGAAATTCCCGCTGCTGTTTAAGCGGGCCATTCCTTTCCGCATGAATATCAAGCTGGAAGAGTTTGTGAAGGAATATATCTGTATGGAGCAGGATATCCATATAGAAGATATGCAGCAGAGCGTTATGGAGTACGGGCGCCTGCGGCAGAAGATTGAGGATACCTGCCGGGAAATCGGGAAGCTGAAGGAAATCTGCAGGCAGCATGGGGAAGTGGCAGCCATTGGGCGGGAAATGGAAGCCTACGGGTATTACGGCGCCAGGCTTGACATCATGCAGGACGGGCTGAAGGCGGAGGCGTGCCGGGCAAAGCTTCTGGCGCTGGAAGAAGACGGAAAGAAAGCGGCCGCGGCCATAGAAGAGGAGCAGGGGCGCATCGGACAGCTGGCCGGGCAGGGAGACGAGCTGCTGCAGCGCATCACCATGACCGGGTATGAGCAGATGAGGGAGCAGCTTCTGGCTTTAAACGCCCTGACGGAGCGCCTGGAAAACAGCCGGGAAAGGTGGGGGCAGGCCGCAGCCGCCCTGAAAGCCTGGGAGGATGTGGACAGCGTGCCCAATCGCACACTGTGGGACATTGAGGCTTTCGGGAAAGGCGAGATTACGGAAGAAGGGCTTCGGCGGCTGAAAAGCGACCTGGAGGAGGTTCGCAGGGATGCCGTCAAACAGCAGCAGGATGCCCGGAGCGAACTGCGGGAGCTGGGGAAGAAAATGAAGAGGGCCGGGGAGGAGCTGGCACAGCTGAAGGCGGGAAACAAGGCATACCCCAGGGAACTGGAGCAGGCCAGGGACATCCTGCAGAAGCGTATACACCAGGAGACGGGGAAGAGCGTCAGGGTGGACGTCCTGGCGGACCTTCTGGATATCCGGGACGAGGCGTGGCGCAATGCGGTGGAGGGCTACCTGGGCTACAACAAACTCTCGGTGATTGTGGAACCCGGGTATGCCCGTTTGGCTATGAAGATTTATGAGGAAATGGACAGGGAGAAATTCTGCCGGGTGGCCGTGGTGGACACGGAGCAGGTGGCGGCAGGCCGTCAACAGGTGGAAGGCGGCTCCCTGGCAGAGGAGGTGAAGGCCGCAAACCCTTACGCGCAGGCCTATGTGAATTTTCTTCTGGGGAAGGTGATGAAGTGCGGGGATGTGGACGAACTGCGCAATTATCGCGTTGCCGTCACGAAAAACTGCGTGTCCTACCACAATTACCGGATTCAGCATATCAACCCTGCCCTGTACACCACAGCCGCCTATATCGGAAAGAGCAGCGTGAACCAGAGGATACAGCTGATAAGAAAAAGCCTGAAAAACCTGGAGGCGGCCGTTACGCCCCTGGAGGACACGGTGAGGGAGATGGAAGGGCTTCTGGGACTGGAACATCTGGGCCAGGAGCCGGAGGTATACCTGGAATGGAAGCGGGATATGGAAGCCCTCGGGGAAAAGCAGGCCGAGCGGGCGAAGCTGGAGGCAAAACTGGCCGAATTGTCTTCCCGGGATGTAGGCCGCTGGAAACAGGAACGGGAATCCCTGCTTGAACTGTGCGAGCAGCGGAAGGAGGTTTTGAACCGGCTCCAGAGAACGGCCTATGACCTGGAAAGAAACCGGAAGCAGGAGCAGGACAATCTGGTAAGGCTGAATGAGGCACTGGTGGAGAAGGAGCGGAGCCTTGCGGTGAAACCGGAGCTGGAGGAAGAGCTGAAAGCGATTCTGTCCGCCCGGCAGAATCCGAGGTTTGATTCCCTGCGGGAGGATTATCTGGAACGGCTTGCCGGGGCCGGTGACAGGCGGCAGCGGGAGATGAACCGCCTGGTGGATTTGAGGAGCGAATACCTGCGCACTTACCAGAACCGGAATTTTTCACCCACTGCGGAGGAGAACGGGGATTATGAGGAGCTTCTCCTGCATCTGGACAATGAACGCCTGGAGGAATTCCGAAGCCGGGCAGCGGAGCAGGCCAGGACGGCGGTGGAGCATTTCAAGGATGATTTTATGTATAAAATCCGCAGTGCCATCAAGGAAGCCCTGCAGCGGAAGGACGAACTGAACCGGATTATCAGCCGTCTGGATTTCGGAAAGGATAAGTACCAGTTTGTCATCGGGAAAAACAAAGGCCCGGACGGTCGGTATTACGATATGTTTATGGATGAGTCCCTGGAGGTCAATCCCTCGGACCTGGATATCGGGCTGGACAATCAGCTGAATCTCTTTACCATAGAGCATGAACACCACTACGGGGCCATGATAAATGACTTAATCAGCATCTTCATCCCACCGGAGAACGCCGGGGCGGAGGAGCTGGAGGAAGCCAGGCGGAATATGGAGCGGTACGCGGATTACCGTACTTACCTTTCCTTTGACATGCAGCAGCTGATCCGGAACGAAGACGAAGTCATCAAGATCCGTTTAAGCAGGATGATTAAGAAAAATTCCGGCGGCGAGGGGCAGAACCCCCTTTACGTAGCGCTGCTGGCCAGCTTTGCCCAGGCCTATAAGATTGACCTGAAGCCGGGGCAGCTGCGGAATCCTTCCATCCGCCTGGTGGTTCTGGACGAGGCCTTCTCCAAGATGGACGCGGAGAAGGTGGCAAGCTGTATCCAGCTGATACGGGGATTGGGGTTCCAGGCCCTCATCAGCGCCACCAACGACAAAATCCAGAACTATCTGGAAACGGTAGACAAAATATTTGTATTTGCAAATCCGAACAAAAAGTCCATCTCCGTCCAGGAATTTGAGAAAAAGACATTCGGGCAGCTGCGGGAGACGCTGGGGGATGAGGGAGAGCCGACTGTGTCCTAATGGGCGGCCCGTGTACCGCAATCAGATGCACGGGACTGAGGACCGCCCTTTCTGCTATGAGGATAACGGGGAAGGGGATACGGCCGGAATCGGGCTGTGGTATGTTCGCCTTTGCCTGGAAGGATTTTATCATGGAAAGTCCATTCTGACCATCAACAGTGAAATCGGAAGAGGCACCAAGGGTTGAAGCCGGAGATACAGTTCGTTGTGCTGTCTTTTTTTGAGAACTTTTCCTATGTGCAGGCGACTCTGAGATTGGGGGGCTGGATTATATCTCCAAGACTTTCATGGAACTGGACAACAGCTGCTGCGTAACACATCGGATTCCGTGACGGAGATTGCGTTTTCCTCCGGGTACAACGATATCTATTATTTTAACCGTGTCTTCCGGAAAGCGGTGAAATGCAGCCCGATGGAATTTCGGAAGGAAACGGAGGGCCGGCCTTAGGCCAGCCCTCCATGTGAGAGTTTCTCCTGTCTGAGAATTCTTTGTATACTTTTTTCAGATAAAAAATAAACTTCAGCCAGTTCATCAATGCGCCTGCCGGACAGATAATCCCTGTAAATCAGCCGGTTCCTGTCCCGGAGTTCCAGGCGATAGGCGGTTTTCGTCCCCCATTCCTGCCTGTTTTCCTGCTTTCGGGGAATATATATGTTTGTTCCGTCAACGTATTGCTGAATCAATTCGATAATTTCAACCGGCAGAATTTCTTCTGCTCTTATATAGCCCATGTCTGCCTCCTAAACAGATTGTTTCCTCATAATATCCGCACACCGTCCCGTGACGGAGCGGAAAGTGACAATTCAGGAAAGCATTGGCTATAACATTTTCACATGGGACAGCCCCGTAAGATGCGGGTTCTGTTGCTGTTTCTGCAATAGCCAGTGCTATGCAGACTTAACATATCTTCTCATATAGAAGGCTCCTTTCCGTTTCTTCCTGTTGTAACCGGGTCTGCCTTCAGGCGCACGGGAAAGGCGCCGACGGCGTTTTCATCATAGCATGGTTTGGCTGAAAAAGCAATAGCCGCAACTCTGTGAGTTTTCACGGACGATCCAAACGGTAGCTATGGCAACAATTAGGACGATTGCTCCGGAGAAACAGGTTGCTCTTGCAGCGATAATGAAGTAAACTTGAAACAGTGAAAGCAAAAAGAGCAGGACGGAGGTATCAAAATGAAATTGCTGGTAATCGGAGGAAGCTATTTTCTGGGCAGGGTATTCGTGATGCAGGCGGGAAAGGAACATGACGTTACCGTTGTGAACAGGGGGAGCCTGTCTGTGGAGAGCCTGGGGGCGAAACAGATCAAAGGCGACAGAAGGGATGCGGCACTGTGGGGGAAGATTTGCGAAGACATAGATGCCGTCGTTGATTTCTGCGCCTATGAAAAAGGGGATATTGCCCGGGTTCTCCGCAATATCGGGGGATCGGTGAAACAGTATATTTTTATCAGTACGCTGGATGTATATCGGCGGGGGCTGGGAGGCGTGAAGACGGAAGAGGCGCCTTTTGAGGCCAGGGAGTTTCCCGGGGAGGCGGGAGCCTATATCACCGGGAAGGTGGCGCTGGAACAGGAGCTGCGGGAAGCGTGCAGGGAAAAAGGAATTGAATATACGGTATTGCGTCCGGCATTTATCTACGGGCCATTTAACTATGCGCCCAGAGAATCGGTATATATTCGGCTGATGGTGCAGAATCATGTGCTGCCCCGTATCACCGATGCGGCGGGAACCTTTCAGCTTGTATATGTGAAGGACGCGGCGGATGCAGCCGTCAGGTGCCTGCTGAACCCGGCGGCTTACGGGCAGGCCTATAATCTGTGCCCCGGGGAGGCGGTTACCTATGAGGACTTTTACCGGGCGCTGAAGACGGCTGCGGACGTGGAGGCGGAAACGCTTCCCGTTACGGCTGCGGAGGCACAGCGAATGGGAATTCCCCTGCCGTTTCCGGTTACGCCGGAGGAGTCGGAGCTGTCTTCCGGTGAAAAGGGCAGGAGGGAGCTGGGCCTCGCCTATATCAGCCTGGAGGAGGGCATGGCGAGGACCTACCGTGCCTTTAAGGGGGTGTACATGCCGGCAGCGGATTAGCCCCCCATTGCATTCATCCTTTGGCAATCAGCACTTACCAGGGTCCTGCACATTGGGGCAATGGTGTGCGCCCGGGCTGTCCGGGTGTTTTGGAGGAACATGGAAAACGGAGGTGCTTCGGCAGCTCTGTTTTTTTATGCGCAGGCCCGTGCAGTGGGGGTTTGCTGCGGAAGCGGCGCACGGGCCGCGCGGCGAGTGGGGATAAAATCTCCCCTGCTCGATTCTGGAGTTTTGCGGAATTTCGTAACATCTACGTTCGGCACCGGAATCTGACCTCTTATCTCCCGATACAAACCTCATGCACAAAAGCCCTTTACTTCCCCCTTTTTTCCGCTATACTGATGTCAGGAACCGCCGGAAAACAACGGGTTCTTCCTGCTTCGGAAAACGATGTGTTTCCGTACAGGGCACGATTCCGGCAGGAAAGACGGCTTCGGGAAAGGGTGGTAAAATGCCATGCAAAAGAAATCTTCACATTCGGCAAAATATACATTGAGAGGCAATCTTGCGTTCATGCTGCGGAAAGCCTGGCAGTTGGATAAATGGCTTATGACGGTGACGGCCCTGCAGATGCCGGTGCTGGTGCTGCTGCCACTCTGCACCACTTATCTCTCCTCCAATATGGTGAGGTGGGTCAACAGTGATATCTCTCCGGGTCGGCTGGCGGCGAATATTCTGGCAGCATCCGCAGTGCTGCTGGTGCTGCATCTGGCGAACAAGGTAATGGATGCAAAGGTGAACTGGGGTTCCATGCTGAATCGGATTCAGTATGTTACCATATGCGGTGAAAAGGCCATGGATATGGATTATGAAAACCTGGAAAGCCCGGACGGACAGACGAAGATGGAGAAGGCCGTTGGCTGCCTGTACAATTCCGACGTGGGAACACAGCAGCTGTTTCGCCAGCTTGTGAACATGGTGTCCAACCTTATGGGGCTTGTGGCGTATTCGGCGTTGATTGCGGCTCTGAGTCCCGGGTTGGTGGCGCTGCTGGCAGTCATGACCCTGGCAGCCTATTTTGTAAACAAGGCCAACAATGCCTGGAATCACCGCCACAAGGATGACTGGGTGCCGTTGGACAGAAAGCTGGGCTATATTCGGAACAAGGCGGGGGAGGCGGCGTATGCCAAGGACATTCGGCTGTACGGTATGCGGGGCTGGCTGGAAGACCTGTTCGAGAGTCTGCTGAAGGAGCGGATGGGCTGGTATAAGAAGGGCGAGGCGAGAGGGATGGGGGTGGATGTGTTCGCAGGGCTGCTCACCTTTGTCCGGGACGGGGCTGCTTACGGCTTCCTGATTTACCGCATTCTGGAGGAGGGGATGTCCGCAGCGGATTTTGTCTTTTATTTCGGGATGATTTCCCAGTATTCTTCCTGGCTGCTGGGGCTGATACAGTATTACGGCGAAGTGGAGCGCGCCTGCCTGAACTTCGGTGACATACGGGCGTTCCTGGATATCAAGGATACTTTCCGCAGGGGAAAGGGGGAAAAGCTGCCTGCGGAAGCGCCGGAAATTTCGTTCAGGGATGTCTCGTTTTATTATCCGGGCAGTGATGTCCCCACCATCGACCACATTACATTTACCGTGAAGAAGGGGGAAAAGATTGCCCTGGTGGGGTCCAACGGCGCCGGCAAGACCACGCTGGTGAAGCTGCTGTGCGGCCTGTACCATGCGTCGAAGGGACAGGTTATGGTGGCGGGGAAGGATGTGGGCAGCTATGACAGGGATGAATATTATACGCTGTTTTCGGCGGTTTTTCAGGATATACATCTCATGCCTGCCACTGTGGAGAAGAACGTCGCTCTCTGTGAAGAGGACAACATAGATAAAAAGAAACTGGAAAAAGTGCTGGAATTATCGGGAATTAAGCCGAAAATAGACAGTTTTCCGAATAAGGAAAAAACCATACTGATGAAAGGCGTCCGCGAGGAGGGAACAGACCTCTCAGGCGGAGAGAAGCAGAAGCTGGCACTGGCAAGGGCCCTGTACAAGGGCGGCAGCATCATTGTGCTGGATGAACCCACCGCCGCCCTGGACCCGGTGGCGGAGAATGAGATTTATCAGAGATATCATGAGCTGACAAGGGGAGCGACTTCCGTGTTTATCTCACACAGGCTATCCAGCACCAGATTCTGCGACAGAATCCTGTATCTGGAGAATGGGCGGATTGCGGAGGAGGGCACCCACGAGGAGCTGATGGCGCTGGGCGGGAAATACGCGGCCATGTATGAAATTCAGAGCCGTTATTACCGGGAGGAGAGAAAATGAGGAAATGGAGAGAAGACATTACACTGATTGCAAGGTCGTTGAGGCTGATACATAAAATATCGGCCGGAATTCTGGGCATGATGCTGCTGCAGTCTGCACTGGTATCGCTGTCCCCGTTTATTACGATGTATATGTCGTCAGTGATGATTAACGGGATCCAGGACAGAATGGAACTGGGGCAGCTGCTGGTCCTGGCGGCGGTTACCATCACGGCCTCGCTGCTGGTGCATCTGTCGGGCAGCTTCTTCCGCCATTACATCAATTATCTGCAGGCAAGGTTCTGGTCAAGATGCGAGATGGTACTCAGCGGCAAGATGATGGAGATGGACTATGCGGATGTGGAGTCCGCCAGAATCCACCGGCTGCGGCAGCAGATACAGGATTTCTCGAATGTGGGGGGCGAGGGAATCGGAAATGTGCTGTACCAGTTCCGGGAACTGGCGGAGAGGGCGCTTACAGTGATATTTTCCATAGCTTTTGTAATGAGCCTTTTTACGGCCCGTTTTCAGGGGGAGGCTTCGGGGATTCTGCGATTTGCGGTGTCACCGCCTGCAGCGGTACTGCTGGCGGCAGCGGTTCTGGCCAATGCCTTTGCGGGGATGGGCGTTGGCAGGAAGATGATGGAGAACAGCCATAATCTGATGAGGCAGGCCACAGATGCGAACCGGGTTTATATGTATTATCTGGAAAATCACATTATGACCTATCATACCGGAAAGGATGTCCGGATTTATCATGAGGCGGGAATGCTGCGGGAAGAAACGAAGGCATTGTTTGACACCGGGGTGGATATGATGAACGGGCAGACGAGGAATGAGGCAAAGTATGCCGGCATGGTTGCCCTTTCCACGGTGGTATTGAGTACGATTGTCTATCTGTTTGTGGGCTTGCGCGCCCTTGCCGGTATGATTGGCGTGGGGCAGGTGGTGCTTTATATCGGGAGCATCAGTAAGTTCACCGACGGTTTTACGGGGCTGGTGATGGCACTGACCCGGCTGCGCACCAATAATGATGTCATGAGAGTATACTTTGAATTTCTGGATACGCCGGCGGGAACGGAGGAAGCTGCAGAGAGGTTGGCGGGAACGGAGGAAGCTGCAGAGAGGTTGGCGGGAACGGAGGAAGCTGCAGAGAGGTTGGCGGGAACGGAGGAAGCCGCGGAGACACCAGTGGGAACGAAGGAAGCTGCGGAGAGGTTGGCGGGAACGAAGGAAGCTGCGGATGTGCCGGCGCCCCATGAAGTGGAATTTTGCGACGTTTCCTTTCGTTATCCGGATTCTGAGAACTGGGTGCTGAGGCATATCTCCATGAAATTCCGTATGGGAGAGCGGCTGGCGGTTGTGGGAAAGAACGGCAGCGGCAAAACTACATTTATCAAGCTGCTCTGTCGTCTGTATGACCCTACCGAGGGCTGCATCCTGGTGGACGGAGTGGATATCAGACATTTCGGCATGGAAGAATACAGGAAGCTGTTTTCCGTGGTATTTCAGGATTATAAGCTGTTTTCCTTTTCGCTGGCGCAGAATGTGGCGGCAAAGAGGGACGCGGAGCCGGACAGGGTGGAAGCGTGCCTGCAGCGGGCAGGATTCGGGGAGCGGCTTTCCCGGATGCATGACGGCATCCATACCTGCCTGTACAAAGATTTCGAGGAAACGGGCGTAGAAGTTTCCGGAGGGGAAGCGCAGAAAATTGCCATTGCCAGGGCCTTGTACAAGGATGCGCCCATCATCGTTCTGGATGAGCCTACCGCCGCCCTGGACCCTATTGCGGAATACGAGATTTATTCCGGATTCAATGAAATGATAGGCGGCAGAACGGCAATTTATATCAGCCACAGGCTGTCTTCCTGCAGGTTTTGTGACGATATAGTTGTCTTCAATATGGGAGAGCTGGTGCAGCGCGGGAGCCATGATGAACTTGCGGCCGATGCAGACGGGCTGTATTATGAACTGTGGAACGCCCAGGCACAGCATTATGCGGATTCTGCTCCCACTGCCTGAGACCGGGGCATTCCCGCTTTCGTACAGGCGGAAATTGCCGGAAGCAAAAAAGATTCGCACAAATGAGGGCAATATGTTATAATGACCTTAATCTCGGCAGGAAGAGGCCGAATGGGAAAGGAGAATCAGATTATGAACAAGGGCGCATTTCATCAATTATCGTACGGAGTATATGTGGTCAGCACATGGGATAAGGGGAGGGCTACCGGCTGCACGGCAAACAGCGCCATGCAGATTACTTCCAGCCCTGCCACAATCGCCGTGAGCATCAACCATGACAACTACACAAACCAGTGTATCCAGGACACGGGGAAATTTGCCATATCCATCCTGGGAGAGCATTCCGACCCGGGGATTATCGGTACCTTCGGTTTCAGGAGCGGAAAGGACTGCAATAAGTTTGACGAGGTGGAGCATACCGTGAAGGGCTTTCTTCCGGTGGTATCCGATGCCTGCGCCTATATCGTATGCGAAGTGGCAGACAAAATGGAGACATCCACCCATACCGTGTTTCTGGGCAAGGTTCTGGATGCGGATATCCTGAAGAAGGACGATCCCATGACCTATTCGTATTACCATAATGTAATCAAGGGGAAAAGCCCGAAGAACGCGCCTACCTATATTGGGTGAGGATATGCATTCACTGCCATATCAGGGGCAGGGAGCGGGGATGCAGATAACTGTCATCTGCAGCAACCATATATTCAAGGGATTCCGCTCCCCGATCATAAAGGGTATGGAGGAAGCCGCCGCCTCCGCTTTTGTGCTGGCGGAGAACCAGGTAGGAAACATCGGCAGGAATTTCCAACCGGGGCATATCCTGCTGAAAAAGCAAATCCAGTTCGGCGTCCGACAAAATCCGCAAAGCATGGTTATCCTGGCCCATGAGGATCAGTTCTGCGCCGGAAGGGGCATCTGCCGAAACGATTTTAACGGTAAAACGATAACCAGATGTCTCTTCCGTGCCGTTGAAGCTTTCGCTTCTGGACTGGGCAAGGCTTTGGCTCCATTCCGCTCCGGCAGCCAGGGAATCCGAGGAAATACCGCTTCCCGGCAGCAGATACAGACGTCCGTCTTCCTGCTGGTAGACCGGGTTGAAGTAGTAGCGGCAGAAGCGTCCGGTGCGGGTATACAGGGAGGCTTCCGCGTGTTCTTCGCTGTCGGACACAGTGAAGTGGAGATCTGTAAAGGCATCATCGCAGATATAATGGCCGGAGGATACCTGAGACGACGAATCCGGAAGCATCAGATTGTAGATGCCGAAGCCTTCCAGCTCTGGAAAAACCACGGGTTTCTGCGAATTGTCCCCGCCGATCATGCCGTATATTTTCACAGGTTCCTGTTCTTTTATGACAATCTCGCCGTGGACATTGAAGTCGACCAGCGGCGCAGCCGACGGGATATGATTTTCCGTGACAAATATGCCTGCCAGCCGGTCTTCCTCCGTCCGGATTTCCGCCAGGGCCAGCGGGACTTTTGCATAGGCAAGAAGCCCGCCGCAGAGAAGCAGGAGAGCGGCGCAGCAGAGGAAGAATGCGGGGAGGCGGGGCGAGGAGGCTTTGAAGGTATCGCCTTCGGGAGTTGTGCCCGGCATCTTGCCGCCTTGGTTTTTTTCCGGTTTCCTGTTTTCGGGATTATAGGGTTGTGTTTGCTTCATTCTTCGTGATACCTCGCTCTCTCTTGGGATTCTTTTTCTGATATACGGTCTACCGTTTTTCTATGTGCTGTCCTGCGGCGCATCCGCTCCCTCTTCCTCATCGTCCAGCTTTCCGTCGAATTTTAATATGTCTCCCACATCGCACTGCAGATAGTAGCAGATTTTATTGACAGTGCCGAAACGCACGCCCTTTGCCTTGCCGCTGCGCAGGATGGACAGGTTTGCTTCGGTGATATTTATCAGCCGGCACAGCTCCTTGGAGGTCATGCGGCGTTCTTTCAGGATTTCGTCCAGATTGATTCGGATTGCCATTTTATCTTGTTCCTTTGTTTTCTGCTCAAATAAACATGTCATTGTCTTCCTTCAGCCGCTTGCTTTCCAGGTAGAGGAGGCTCAGGATCCGGATGCCAAGTACCACGATGATTTCCGCCAGCGGGAAGGTGATAATGTAGGAGCTGCTCAAAAGCAATCCGGAAAAGGCAAGCTGAAGGAGGCTGATGCCCACATTGGAAACCAGAAGCAGCACCAGAAGCCGCCCGCTTGTAATGCGCAGCCGCTCCAGCCTGGCGCCGGTGTCCGCGCTGAAGGCGGCGCGCCTAAAGCTGCGCAGGAAACCGGCGCCCATGGCCAGCAGGATGAGTTCCGCCGCTTTTGGCAGCAGCCGGGTGATCGCCTGGAGAATGAGGAAAAAGGCGGTGACATTCAGCTGCAGCGAACCGGCGGCGGAATTTTTTTCGCTTAATTCCTGAAAGGGTGCGGTGAAGGCCGAGACGCCCTGCCACAGGGACTCCATTGCCAGAATAAGGATATAAGCATAGAGAAGTAATTGCAGGCCGAACAGAAGCCTTCGATATCCCGTCTTTTCGAAGCTTCTGATGCAGCGGAGCAGGAGCCATGTCAGCAGGAGGCTGTACAGGACCGTTCCAAGGAGATATCCGGAAAAATCACCCAGCGGTAGGGGCGACAGGTATACATTCATGTAGGAAGGATTGACATAGAACCAGAGGGCGGCATAGAGCATCACGGACAGCACCGGAAGAAGCCAGTCCGCCCTGCAGCTGCGGCGCCTGAGATACAGGATGGCTGCCGCTGCCAGCGGGGCGGCGCCGATGATGAAAAACAGGACCCAGGCAGCCGCGTTGCCTGCGGAGCCGGACAGGGAGAGCCTGCGCAGTGCAGTCCCCAATTGTTTCCAGGGAAAGGTGATGTATTCCATGTTGCTGCCTCCAAAATTATTGTTTTTCGATAATTGCAAGGTCATGGTAACATGGAAATTATCGTTTGTCAATCATTTTTTACCGTCGGCAATGCCCCGTCAGTTTCCTACGGGGAATTGGCTGGTTAGAGGGGAAGCACCAATAAGAACTGCCTGGTCAGTACCCTGTTTGGGCGGCTGCCAGGCAGACATGTGATGTGAGGAGCGGTTGCCCGAAGGCAGACAATTACGGAAAAGCAGATAAGACATTGCTGTGGTATAGGGTGACGGGTAATTACAGATCCAGATCCGGAGGGACATCCAGTTCATCCGGAACATATTTTCCGTTCTTCCTGCGCTGCCGGACGCATTCCGTCAGAAGATATTCGATCTGCCCGTTGACCGAGCGGAAATCATCCTCCGCCCAGGCGGCAACGGCGTCATACAGCTTCGGTGACAGCCTCAAGGGCACCTGTTTCTTGGTATCGGCCATTTTAATATAAACTCCCTGAATTGACTATGGGCTGTGCATCATGGTTTCCGCATAATACCACCAGCAGGTTGGAGACCATGGCAGCCTTCCGTTCCTCATCCAACTGTACCACATCATGCTGGTTCAGGCGTTCCAGCGCCATCTCCACCATTCCCACCGCGCCGTCAACAATCATCTTGCGGGCGTCGATGATGGCGGAAGCCTGCTGGCGCTGCAGCATGACTGCGGCGATTTCCGGGGCGTAAGCAAGGTAGGTGATTCTGGCTTCCACGATTTCGATTCCGGCTTCCTTTACCCGGGACTGGATTTCGTCGCGAATCCGCAGGGCGACTATTTCGCTGGAACCCCGCAGGCTCCCCTCGTCTGCTACGCCGTCGCCGGTGGTATCCACATTGGCGGACACATCGTAAGGGTAGATGCGTACCACATGGCGCAGGGCGCTGTCGCACTGGAGGGACAGAAATTCTTTGTAATTGTCCACGTTGAAAACCGCCTTTGCCGTGTCCACAATGCGCCAGGTGACGGCGATTCCGATTTCCACGGGATTACCCAGGCAATCGTTTATTTTCTGACGGCTGTTGTTGAGGGTCATGATTTTCAGGGAGAGTTTTTTATTGCTGTATTCGCCTGCAGCGACACCGGCGCCCTGGACGCTGTTCATAATTGCGGTCAGCCCGCCCCCGGCTTCCGATACGTCCCCGCTCTGGCTCAGCCTAGTCCTGGCGGCCGGATTCACGCCCACGCAGAAGGGGTTGACATAGTAGAAGCCGTTTTCCTTCAGGGTGCCTACATATTTTCCGAACAGGGTCAGCACCAGGGCTTCCTGAGGCTTCAGCACCTTCAGGCCCAGGAGGAATATCCATCCCAGGGAAACAATCAGGATACCGACTACGAGACCGGCGATATTCATGGCGTTGGGTGCCTGCTCCAGGCTGATGCCGGAACAGACAATGGCGGCAATGCCGATGATATATGCCAGAATGACCAGTAACAGTACGGACATGCCGTTCTTTTTTCCGTTTAATACTTTTTCGTTCATGAGAATGCCTCGCTTTCTTATGTCTGTAAAAATCGCGGTAAATGCCGGCTTTACCTGCGGCGGGATACGCTGCCGCGCTGCAGGAAGCAATGTCATTTACTCCGGGTTTATATGATATTAAAATGATATCATAATGATTTAAAATTTGCAAGGCATTTTTCAAATATTTTGCGGGGGAGGGCATTTCGGAGAGCGGGAGAGCTTTTCCAGCTTATTGCGCTCCCGCAGCTCCGTAAAGAAGCGCTTCAGCAGGGCCGAGCATTCCGTTTCCAGGACGCCTCTTTCGACGGCGGCCTGATGGTTGAACCGGGGATCTTCCAGGATGTTCAGCAGGGAGCCGCCGCATCCGGCTTTGGGGTTCATACAGCCCATAACCACTTCCGGGATGCGCGCCTGGATGATGGCGCCGGAGCACATCTGGCAGGGTTCCAGTGTGATGTAGATGGTACATTCCTCCAGACGCCAGTCGCCGATGACTTTGCCGGCCTTCCGGATGGCGGTGATTTCCGCGTGGGCCAGGGTGCTTTTGTCCGTATTGCGCCGGTTGTAGCCCCGCCCGATGATTTTCCCCTGGTGGACGATGACGCAGCCTATGGGAACTTCTCCCAGGTCATAAGCCTTTTTCGCCTGTTTCAGGGCTTCTCTCATATATTTTTCATGGATGTCCGTAATTGCTGCCACGGTTTTTATGCTCCTTTGTGATAATTTTTCGGGCGATTACCCTTCGATTTCCGGCGGAACTGCCGTACACGTTTTCTCATAGGGAATAGCTTCCGGCTTCGTACCTGTACGGCGGTGTACTCCCGCAGGGAATGCCATGGGTCCATACGGCGGTGCGCTCCCGCAGGGAATGCCATGGGTCCGTACGGCGGTGCGCTCCCGCAGGGAATGCCATGGGTCGATACGGCGGTGCGCTCCCGCAGGGAATGCCATGGGTCCGTACGGCGGCACGCTCCCGCAGGGAATATCATGGGTCCATATGGCAGTGTGCTCCCGCAGGGAATATCATGGGTCCATACGGCAGACGCCTGCCCTGTAAATATGGTTAAGGGTAAGGATAACATAATTTCGGACATTGTCAAGGAGGTTCCGGTTCTTTTCATTGTTTGTTGATATGTTCAAGTTCTTGGCGAATCATAGCCGCAATATCACAGTTTCCGGGCGAAAATGAATTCTTAAATTCCGTTTGCCATACGCGTTTTAATGGCGTATAATTTCACTATACCGTATTTCTTTCCGGCGTCCGGAGCCGTGCCTGATACTGCGCTTTATTAAACAGGCGTCCGGATTTTCGCACAATTCTGAAGGGACGGGAATATGGGCAGGCGGTAAAGGAAACAACGGAAACCATTTAAAGAAGGAGGCTGTCATTATGGTAAAGGGTTTTAAAATGAAACTTTATCCCGGCAGAGAAGCGGAGTACGAGAAGCGGCACAATGAACTCTGGCCCGAGATGCAGGACATGATTCATGAACACGGGGGAAAGAACTACACGATCTTTTTGGACAGGGAGACACTGACATTGTTCGGCTACATTGAGATTGCGGATGAGGCGCTGTGGGCGAAGGGGGCTGATACGGCCATCAACCGCAAGTGGTGGGATTTCATGGCGGATATTATGGAGACGAATCCGGATAACAGCCCTGTGAGCGTTGATTTACAGACGGTTTTTCATTTAGACTGACGTTTTCCCAGGGGATCGTTTCCCACCAGGAGGGCATGGGACAAATCCGGAGAGCAGTCCCTGTGAGTGAGCCGGCAGGGGACAAAACCGGAGAGAGGTCTCTGTGAGCGAGCCGGCAGGAGGAGATGACTGCAGGCGGGCTTCGCAGCCAGATGGGGGTCTCTGTGAGCGAGCCGGGATGAGATAAAACCGGAGAGAGGTCCCTGTGAGCGAGCCGGGATGGGATAAAACCGGAAAGAGGTCCCTGTGAGTGAGCCGGCAGGGGACAAAACCGGAGAGAGGTCTCTGTGAGCGAGCCGGGATGAGATAAAACCGGAGAGAGGTCCCTGTGAGCGAGCCGGGATGGGATAAAACCGGAAAGAGGTCC